>NZ_JBIWIO010000010.1:38244-353880 GCF_044764665.1 Streptomyces sp. NPDC093795 | reverse complement strand
GCAGACCGCGGACCTGAACCCACGACGGCAGAGGTGAGCACCAGGCCTGCCGGAGCCCTCGACGTCTCATCGCTTACCGTGCACGAGCTCGTTAGGGCTGGCTCTGTCCGGATGCGCTTGAGAAGGGCTCTCGGCCCGTTTGTGTCGCTCATGACCGCAGCGTACGCCCTTTCTGAACACGTTCAAAAGCGGGGGTGGAGGTCATGCCGCTCACAGCCCGACGATCGCGTTCCACTTCTTCGCGAAGGCCTGCCGCTCCTCCGAGGTGATGTCCCGGGCGATCGCGAGCCTGTTCCGCATGCTCGCGTCCGGGAAGATCAGCGGGTCCTCCGCGAGGGCCACGAGTTCCTCGTCGCCGGAGTCCGCGAGGACGTTCTGGGCGGCGGGGACCGGGCAGACGTAGTTGACCCAGGCGGCGAGTTCGGCGGCGACCTCGGGCTCGTAGTAGTAGTCGACGAGCTTCTCGGCGTTGGTCTTGTGCTGGGCGAGGTTGGGGATCATCAGGGACTCGGCCCACAGTTCGGCGCCCTCCTCGGGGACGACGAACTCGATGTCCGGGTTGTCGGCCTGGAGCTGGATGACGTCGCCGGAGTACGCCTGGCAGGCCAGCACGTCGCCGGTGGACAGGTCCTTGATGTAGTCGTTGCCGGTGAAGCGGCGGATGTGCTTCGTGCGGACGAGGCCCTCGATCTGCTCGCACAGGGCGTGGAAGTCGTCGCCGGTCCACCGGGTGACGTCGACGCCGTTGCCCAGCATGAGCAGCGCGAATGACTCGTCGAGCCCGGAGAGCAACGTCACCTTGCCGCGCAGGTCGTCGGCCCACAGGTCCTTGGTCGAGCGGAGTTCCCTGCCGAGCTTCTTGCGGTTGTACGCGATGCCGGTGATCCCGGACTGCCAGGGGACGCTGTGCAGCCGCCCCTGGTCGAAGGCGGGGAGGCGCAGTTGTGGGTTGAGGTGTGCGGCGACGTTCGGCTGCGCGGCGCGGTCCATCTCCTGGACCCAGCCGAGGCGGACGAAGCGGGCGGCCATCCAGTCGCTGACGACGATCAGGTCCCGTCCGGTCTCCTGGTGGTTCATCAGGGCCGGGCCGATCTTCCCGAAGAACTCGTCGTTGTCGTTGATCTCCTCCGTGTAGCGGACGGAGATCCCGGTGCGCTCGCGGAAGCCGTTCAGGGTGGGGCGCTTCGACGTGTCGTCGTCGTCGGTGTCGATGTAGAGCGGCCAGTTGGCGAAGTCGAGCGTACGGTCGCGGGCGGACAGGTCGCGGCCGGCGCGGTCCCTCTCGTCGACGTACGCGGCGGGGACCCCGCATCCGGCGAGCAGGCCGGCGGCCCCGGCACCGCCGGCACCGCGCAGCAGGGACCGGCGGGACATGTTCTTCCTGGCTGTCGCTCTCACCCGAGCAGCATCCCGGCCCCCCGCGACCTGCGGCAATGGACGGTCCGTCGAGCGGAGGACCGCGGCCCCGACACCCTGTCGATCAAGGTGTCGGGGCCGCGGGGGTGGAACCGGAAGGGTCAGCCCAGGGAGGTCATGACGTGCTTGATGCGCGTGTAGTCCTCGAAGCCGTACGCGGAGAGGTCCTTGCCGTAGCCGGACTTCTTGTAGCCGCCGTGGGGCATCTCGGCGACCAGCGGGATGTGGGTGTTGATCCACACACAGCCGAAGTCGAGCGCCTTGGACAGGCGCATCGCGCGCGCGTGGTCCTTGGTCCAGACGGAGGAGGCGAGGGCGTACTCGACGCCGTTCGCGAACTCCAGGGCCTGGGCCTCGTCCGTGAAGGGCTGGACGGTGATGACCGGGCCGAAGACCTCGTTCTGCACGATCTCGTCGTCCTGGTTGAGGCCGGAGACCACGGTCGGGGCGTAGAAGTAGCCCTTGTCGCCGACGCGGTGCCCGCCGGCCTGGACCTTGGCGTGGGCCGGGAGGCGCTCGATGAAGCCGGTGACCTGCTTCAGCTGGTTGGCGTTGTTGAGCGGGCCGTACAGCACGTCCTCGTCGTCCGGCTGACCGGTCTTCGTCTCGGCGGCGGCCTTGGCGAGGGCGGTGACGAACTCGTCGTGGATGGACTCGTGCACGAGGACGCGGGTGGCGGCCGTGCAGTCCTGGCCGGCGTTGAAGAAGCCGGCGACGGAGATGTCCTCGACGGCCTTGTCGATGTCGGTGTCCTCGAACACGAGGACCGGGGCCTTGCCGCCCAGCTCCAGGTGGACCCGCTTGACGTCCTTGGCCGCCGACTCGGCGACCTGCATGCCGGCACGGACCGAACCGGTGATGGAGGCCATCGCCGGGGTCGGGTGCTCGACCATGGCCTTGCCCGTCTCACGGTCGCCGCAGACGACGTTGAAGACGCCCTTGGGAACGATCTGACCGATGATCTCGGCCATCAGGACGGTCGACGCGGGGGTCGTGTCCGAGGGCTTGAGGACGACGGTGTTGCCCGCGGCGAGAGCCGGGGCGAACTTCCACACGGCCATCATCATCGGGTAGTTCCACGGCGCGACCTGGGCGCAGACACCCACGGGCTCGCGGCGGACGATCGAGGTCATGCCCTCCATGTACTCGCCGGCCGAGCGGCCTTCGAGCAGGCGGGCGGCACCGGCGAAGAAGCGGATCTGGTCCACCATCGGCGGGATCTCCTCACTCGCGGTGAGGGCGATCGGCTTGCCCGTGTTCTGGACCTCGGCGGCGATCAGGTCCTCGGCGCGCTCCTCGAACGCGTCCGCGATCTTGAGCAGAACCCTCTGGCGCTCGGCCGGGGTGCTGTCACGCCAGGCGGGGAAGGCGGCCGCGGCGGCCTCCATGGCGGCGTCGACGTCGGCCTGCCCGGAAAGCGGGGAGGTGGCGTACACCTCGCCGGTGGCCGGGTTGACCACGTCGATGGTGCGGCCGTCGGCCGCGTCGCGGAACTCCCCGTTGATGTAGTTACGCAGCCGGCGCAGCTCGGTGGTCACTTGCCACCCCTCCTGTCACGTTCTGTCGTCGCACGTCCTTGTGCGTGTCCCGATGGGCGAGACACCCCAGGGTAGTCGCTCGACGGACGCTTTCAACAGCCCCGACCCCCTGTAACTTCGGATTCAGTGAGATTCGAGGCCTCTCACAACGAATTACATCGCTCCGGGGTTGCACGACGGCCAATCTCGGTGCACAGTGAAGACGTGGCCAGTCGAAGCACAGACTCCAGAACCGGAACCGGTTCGTCCCCGACGATCGACGCCGTCTCCCTGGCGATCATCGAACAGCTCCAGGAGGACGGTCGCCGTCCTTACGCGGCGATAGGCAAGGCCGTCGGCCTCTCCGAAGCCGCCGTGAGGCAGCGCGTCCAGAAGCTGCTCGACCAGGGCGTCATGCAGATCGTCGCCGTCACCGACCCCCTCACCGTGGGTTTCCGACGGCAGGCGATGGTCGGCATCAACGTCGAGGGTGATCTGGATCCGGTTGCGGAAGCCCTGACAGCCATGGCCGAATGCGAGTACGTGGTGATGACCGCGGGCTCCTTCGACCTCATGGTGGAGGTCGTCTGTGAGGACGACGACCACCTGCTGGATGTGATCAACAAGCGCATCCGCACCCTCCCCGGCGTGCGCTCCACCGAGAGCTTCGTCTACCTCAAGCTCAAGAAGCAGACCTATATGTGGGGAACTCGATAACCGTGACCCAGTCCCGAAGCGACCTCTCAAAGTCCGCCTACGACCACCTGTGGATGCACTTCACCCGCATGTCGTCGTACGAGAACTCGCCCGTCCCCACCATCGTGCGTGGTGAGGGCACCTACATCTTCGACGACAAGGGCAAGCGCTACCTCGACGGTCTCGCGGGTCTCTTCGTCGTCAACGCCGGACACGGCCGCGAGGAGCTGGCCGAGGTCGCGTACAAGCAGGCCAAGGAGCTCGCGTTCTTCCCCGTGTGGTCGTACGCGCACCCCAAGGCCGTCGAGCTGGCCGAGCGCCTGGCCGACTACGCCCCGGGCGACCTGAACAAGGTGTTCTTCACCACCGGTGGCGGCGAGGCCGTCGAGACCGCGTGGAAGCTCGCCAAGCAGTACTTCAAGCTGCAGGGCAAGCACACCAAGTACAAGGTCATCTCGCGTGCGGTCGCCTACCACGGCACCCCGCAGGGCGCCCTGTCCATCACCGGTCTGCCGGCCCTGAAGGCCCCCTTCGAGCCGCTGGTCCCCGGCGCGCACAAGGTGCCGAACACCAACATCTACCGCGCCCCGATCCACGGCGACGACCCGGAGGCCTTCGGCCGCTGGGCCGCCGACCAGATCGAGCAGGAGATCCTCTTCGAGGGCGCCGACACCGTCGCGGCCGTCTTCCTGGAGCCGGTGCAGAACGCCGGCGGCTGCTTCCCGCCGCCGCCCGGGTACTTCCAGCGGGTCCGCGAGATCTGTGACCAGTACGACGTGCTGCTCGTCTCCGACGAGACGATCTGCGCCTTCGGCCGCCTCGGCACGATGTTCGCCTGTGACAAGTTCGGCTACGTGCCCGACATGATCACCTGCGCCAAGGGCATGACCTCGGGCTACTCCCCGATCGGTGCCTGCATCGTCTCGGACCGCATCGCGGAGCCGTTCTACAAGGGCGACAACACCTTCCTCCACGGCTACACCTTCGGTGGCCACCCGGTGTCGTCGGCGGTCGCGATCGCCAACCTCGACATCTTCGACAAGGAAGGCCTGAACCAGCACGTCCTCGACCAGGAGGGCAACTTCTTCGACACCCTGAAGAAGCTGCACGACCTCCCGATCGTCGGCGACGTCCGCGGCAACGGCTTCTTCTACGGCATCGAGCTCGTCAAGGACAAGGTCACCAAGGAGTCCTTCACGGACGAGGAGACCGAGCGCGTCCTGTACGGCTTCCTCTCCAAGGCGCTCTTCGAGAACGGCCTGTACTGCCGTGCCGACGACCGTGGCGACCCGGTCATCCAGCTGGCCCCGCCGCTGATCGCCGACCAGGGCACCTTCGACGAGATCGAAGGCATCCTGCGCTCGGTGCTCACCGAGGCGTGGACCAAGCTGTAAGGGTCCCGGCAAGGTCCCCCCAGCATCACGCCGCCCTCACGGCGTGACCCCGGCCCGGGCATGCGGCCATCCGAGTGGATGGCGGCGGCCCGGGCCGTGTGCTGTCCGTACAAGCGGATCTGAATCCTTACGGTGCATCCCTGGCCGTGCCCTGGAACCTCACGGAGCCAGTGACCGACAGGCCCGTCTCTACGTTCCCCCGGACGGGGGAACTCAGATCGGATCCGACATCGAGGTGTACGCGATGGCCCCACCGGACAACGACGTGCTCTGGGCGCGTTCCCTGCACTGCGCCCTGGGCGGAACCGACGCGCTCAGCGGCGTCTCCCTCGGCGTCCGCGAAGGCGAGATCCTCGCCCTCGTCGGCCCGCGCGGCAGCGGCAAGACCACCCTCATGCGCTGCCTGTCCGGCCAGCTCCTCGCCCAGCAGGGCGAGGTCTGGTTCAACAGCAGCCCCGTGCACACCCTGGCCCCCGCCGCCCGCGAACGGCTCCGGCGCGACCGCTTCGGCTGGATCGACCCCGAACCCGGCCTCGTCCCCGAGCTCACCGGCTGGGAGAACACCGCCCTGCCGCTGCTGCTCCGCGGGGTCTCCCACCGGGCCGCGAAGACCGCCGCCATGGAGTGGCTGGAGCGCCTCGACATCGGCGCCTGCGCCAGGAAGCGCCCGCACGCCCTCACCCGGCCCCAGCGCCAGCGGATCGCCACCGCCCGCGCCCTGGTGACCACCCCCTCGGTGCTGTTCGCGGACGAACCCACCGCCACCCTGCACCGGGCCGAGGGCGCACAGCTCCTGCGCACCCTGACGGCCGCCGCCCGCTCGCACGACATCACCGTGCTCCTCGCCACCCACGACGGCGAGGTCGCCGCCCTCGCCGACCGCACGGTCGCGCTTCTCGACGGACGCAGGGTCGGCGCCGTACCCCCGGTGTCAGGGGCGGAGGGCGTCGCCGCGTGCTCGCTCTCCGCCTAGCCCGAGGGGCGCACCCCCTCGTCCTGACCCGGCGGCTCGCCGTCGCCGCCGCGGCCGCGGGGGTGGGCTTCCTGCTGCTGTGCACCCTCGGGTACGCCGTCGGGCACCCGGAGCGCTCCTCGGCGTCCGTCCTGCGGCTGCTCTGGTGCGCCCTGCCGCTGGCCGCCACCGTCCAGTTCGCCGTCGCCGTGGCCCGTACCGACCCCAGCACCCGCCCCCGGCCCGGGCTCTCGGCGGTCGGCCTCGGCCCCGCCCGGCTCACGGCGATCGCCGCCGCCTCGACCGCCGTCGCCTGCACCCTCGGCTCCATGGTCGCGCTGCTGTTCTATCTGCACCTGCGCGGCGACATCACGGGGCTGCCCTTCGACGGGGCCGCCGCGGAACTCCTCGCCGCCGACCAGCCGATCCCGCTCGCCGCGGCCCTCACCCTGCTCGCCGTGCTGCCCGTCGTCGCGGCCACGGCCGCGGGTGTGGCGCTGCGCCCGCGGCCGGCGCCCGCAGAACCGGAGGGCGCGGAGAAGCCGGTGCCGTCGGGGCTGCCGTGGGGCGTCGCCCTGATCGCGGTCGGCCTGGCGATCGAGACGTACGCGGGCCGGGGCGGCTCCGGGGGCGGCCTCCCGCTGCCGGGCCGCTTCGACGGCAACCCGGCGGGCGTCCTGGCCGGCTGGGTCCTCACCGCCTGCGGTCTCGCGATGGCCGGTCCCGGCATCACCCACGGCTGCGGCCGGCTCCTCCAGGCGGTGCGGCCCGGCGCCACCCGACTGCTCGCGGGCCGTGTCCTGATGGACGAGTCCCGCCGTATCGGCCGGCCCCTCGGCGTGGTGAGCGCGGTGATCTCCGGAACCCTCGCGGCGGCGGAGCTGTACGACTCGAAGGCGGGCTCCGACGCGTTCGGCCCGCTCACCAGCTTGGGCGCGACCCTGATCCTGGCCTGCACCACGGCCACCCTCCTGACCGCCGCGCTGGAGTCCAAGCAGGGCCGTGCGCACACCACCGAGGCGCTCCTCCGCATCGGCGCCCCGCCGACGGTGCTGCGCACGGCGGCCCTGATGCGCGCGGGCGTCCTGCTCGCGGTCTTCCTGCCGCTGACGTGGATCGTGGCGGAGCTGGCGGCGCTGCCGCTCACCGGCTGAGACCCGCACAGGGGGCCGCCCACGCGGGCGGCCCCTATCGTGAAACCCATGGCGACGCTTCCCCCGGCCCACCTGCCGCCCGGACCGCGCGGCCACGGGCGCGAGATCCACACCCTCGACGCGTTCGACACGGCGCTCGCCGGGCCGGGCTCGCTCGCCGGATGCCGGGTGCAGTCGGTCGACCTCGTCGACCGGACCTTCGCCCTGCTCACCGCGGTCACCACCGGCGCCGTCTTCCTCGGCTGCCCGATGGAACCGGAGGCCGCCGCCAAGGTCCGCGCCGACGGGGCGCTCGTCTTCCCGCCCGTACCCGACCTGCCCTTCGACCCGTACCGAGCGTCGCTCTACTCCCCCGAGGAGCTGTACGACGGGATCGCGGAGGCGGGTTACGAGGAAACACCCGACGCGCTCGCGTACGCGTGGTTCGGCTGGACCAGGGCCGACGGCGACATCTTCGCCTCGATGCTCCGCTCGATCCACGACGACGCCGTGTCCGACGCGCTCGACGAGCTCGTCGACGGCGCCCCGGTCGTCGGCGTCATGGGCGGCCACGCGATGGGCCGGGGCACGGAGGCGTACGCGGGCGCCGCCCGGCTCGGCAGGTCGCTTGCGCGCGCCGGACTCACCGTGGCGACCGGCGGCGGCCCGGGCGCGATGGAGGCGGCGAACCTCGGGGCGTACGTGGCGCCGCTGCCCGACGAGGCCCTGGGCGAGGCCCTCGCCGTGCTCGCCGAGGTCCCGTCGTTCACGCCCTCGGTGACGGACTGGGCCCGCGCGGCCTTCCGGGTCCGGGCCCTCCTGCCGCACGGCGGCGACTCGGTCGGCCTCCCCACCTGGTTCTACGGCCACGAGCCGCCGAACGCCTTCGCGGGCCACATCGCCAAGTACTTCGCCAACGCCACCAGGGAGGACGGCCTCCTCGCCCGCTCCACGGCGGGCGTCGTCTTCCTGCCGGGCGCGGCCGGCACGGTCCAGGAGATCTTCGGCAACGCGACCCCGAACTACTACGCGCTCCCCGGCGCCCCGACCCCGATGGTCCTGGTCGACCGCACCCACTGGACCGAGCGCCTCCCGGCCTGGCCCCTCCTGGAAGCCCTGGCCGCGGGCCGCCCGATGGCGCCCCGGATCGCCCTGGTGGACTCGATCGAGGAGGCACCGGCCGCGCTGGAACGGCTGGCGAGGGCGTAGCCCGCGGCAGGGCCTTCCGTCACTTCCGCCAGTACAGGTGGTGTGTCACGTCGCCGCTCGGGCTCGGCACGACATCGCGGTGGTACCGGTCGAGCAGCTCGTCGGGCGACTCCCAGAGCCGTGCCCCCGCTCCCAGCTTCACCGGCGCCACGGCGACGTGCAGGGTGTCGACGAGACCGGCGTCGAGGAACTCCCGGATCGTGGTGGCGCCGCCGCCGAGGCGCACGTCCTTGCCCCGCGCCGCCTCCCGCGCCGTGGCGAGGACCGTCGCCGGGTCACCGTCGACGAAGTGGAACGTCGTGTCCGAGAGCGTGAACGAGGGACGCGGGTGGTGCGTCAGGACGAACACCGGCGTGTGGAACGGCGGCTCGTCACCCCACCAGCCGCGCCACTCCTCGTCCGCCCACGGCCCACGCTGCGGCCCGAACTTGTTGCGCCCCATGATCTCGGCGCCGATGTTCCGGGCGAAGTCCCGCGTGAAGTAGTCGTCGAGGCCTCGGCTGCCGCCGGGGTCGGTGCGCCTGGGCCAGCTCGCCGTGGCCCCCGCCCACGCGAACAGCTCCCCCGGATCCGCGTGCCCGAACGGCCGCTCCAGGGTCTGGCCCTCACCGGCACCGAACCCGTCGGACGAGACCATGAAGTTCTGCACTCTGAGCAGCTGGGCCACGACTGTCACTCCTATGCGGTCGACGAAGACGACTTGCGTACGACAAGGAGACTCCCCCCGCGGGGAAAACTCATCGCACCCGCTACGGGGTGTCGTCTCCGAGCACCACCACGTCGTCCGCCCGGAAGACCACCCCCACCTCGGCGCCCTCCTCCGGCGCCTCCCGCAGCGGAAGCTCGGCGTCCAGCGGCGGGCCGTCCGCCGGGCGGAGCCGTACCTCCACATGGCTGCCCCGGAACGTCCGGGACTCGACCCGGCAGCTCAGGCCGTCGGTCGCGAGCCGTACCCCGCCCGGCCTGACCAGGAGCCGTCGCTCGCCCTGCGGCGCGCCCTCCGGCACCGGGATCCTCCCCCACACCGTGTCCGCGACCGCCCCGCTCACCCGCGCCGCCACCACGTTGTCGAAGCCCAGGAACCGGGCCACGAACTCCGAGGCCGGCCGCGACCAGACCTCGACGGGCGCACCCGACTGGGCGATGCGTCCGTCCCGCATGACCACCACCCGGTCCGCGAGCGCGAAGGCCTCGCCCTGGTCGTGGGTGACCGCGAGGACCGTCGTCCCGAGCCGCCCGAACAGCTGCCGCAGCTCCACGACGAGCCGTTCCCGCAGCCCCCGGTCGAGCTGGCCGAGGGGTTCGTCGAGCATGAGCAGCCGGGGCCGGGGCGCCAGGGCGCGGGCCAGGGCCACCCGCTGCTGCTCGCCGCCGGAGAGCGCGGCGACGGAACGCCGCTCGGCGCCCGGCAGCCCGACGAGGTCGAGCAGCTCCGCGACCCGTTCGGCCTGTTCGGCGCGGCCCGCCCCCCGCATCTTCAGTCCGAAGGCGACGTTGCCGCCGACGTCCCGCTGCGGGAACAGCTGATGGTCCTGGAACATCAGGCCGACTCCACGCCGGTGCACCGGCACGCCGTGCTGGTCGGCGCCGCCTAGCAGCACCCGGCCACCGTCGAGCGCCTGGAGCCCTGCGACGGCCCGCAGCAGCGTGGACTTGCCGCTGCCGCTGGGTCCGAGCACGCACACGATCTCGTGGTCGGCGACCTCCAGGTCCACGGCGTCGAGCGCGGCCCGCGCCCCGAACCGTACGGTCGCCCCGTCGAGTCTCAGCATCAGAACTCCCCGGTCGTCCGGTCGGTCCGGAGCCGTTCGAGCAGCAGCAGGGACACCGCGCACACCACCATGAGGATCGTCGAGAGGGCCATCGCCTGGCCGTAGTTGAGTTCGCCGGGCCGCCCGAGGAGCCGCGCCACCGCCACCGGAAGCGTCGGGCTCTCGGGCCGGGCGATGAAGACCGTCGCGCCGAACTCGCCGAGCGAGACCGCGAAGGCGAACCCGGCGGCGATGAGCAGCGCCCGCCGTACCAGCGGCAGGTCCACCTCCCGCCAGGCCCGCCACGGCGAGGCTCCGAGCACGGCCGCCGCCTCCCGCAGCCGTTCGTCGACCGCCCGGAGGACCGGCAGCATCGTCCGTACGACGAAGGGGACCCCGACCAGGGCCTGCGCGAGGGGGACGAGGATCCAGCTGGCCCGCAGGTCGAACGGCGGTTCGTCGAGGGTGATGAGGAACCCGAAGCCGACGGTCACGGCGGACACCCCGAGCGGCAGCATGAGGAGCGCGTCGAAGCCCCGTACGAGCCGTCCGGCGCGCCTGGTGAGCGCCGCCGCCGCGAGCCCGCCGATCAGGACCGCGATGCCGGTGGCGGCCACCGCGTACCGCAGCGAGTTCCCGATCGCCTCCAGGGGCGGTACGAGGAAGGTGCCGGACTCGTCGAGCGAGCCGAGCGCCCGGTAGTAGCCGAGCCCGTAGCCGCCGGGCCCCGCGAAGGAACGTTCCACGAGCACGCCGAGCGGCAGCAGGATGAGCAGCGCCACCGAGACGAGGACGCCCCCCAGCAGCGCCCACTGTCCGACGCCGCGCGGTCGGCGCGCGGTCCGCTCCGGCGGTACGAGCCGCAGCGCGGTCTCCCGTCTCCGTACCGTCCAGGCGTGCACGGCCAGGATCACGCCGACCGCGACGAACTGGACGAGGGTCAGGACGGCGGCCGTCGGCAGGTCGAGCAGCCGCGCGGTCTGCCGGTAGATCTCCGCCTCCAGGGTGGAGTACGCGTTCCCGCCGAGGATCTGCACGACGCCGAAGGAGGTGAAGGTGAAGAGGAAGACCATCAGGGCGGCCGCCGACACCGCAGGCACGAGGGCGGGCAGTGTCACCGTCCGCCAGGCCGTCCAGCGCGAGGCGCCGAGGACCCGGGCGGCCTCCTCCTGGCGCGGGTCGAGCTGGGACCAGAGCCCGCCGACGGTCCGTACGACGACCGCGTAGTTGAAGAAGACATGGGCGAGGAGGATCGCCCACACACTGGTGTCGAGCCGCAGCCCCCACAGCTCGTCCGTGAGCCCGCCCCGGCCGACGAGCGCCAGGAACGCCGTGCCGACGAGGACCGTCGGCAGCACGAACGGCACCGTGACCACGGCCCGAAGCACGCCCTTGCCGGGGAAGTCGAACCGCGCGAAGACATACGCCCCCGGCAGCGCGACGAGCAGCGTGAGACCGGTGGAGGCGAGCGCCTGCCACGCCGTGAACCCGAGCACGTCGAGGATGTCCGGCCGGCTCAGCGTCTCGCCGATCCGCCCGAACCGCCAGGTCCCGTCGGGTCGCAGCCCGCGCTCGACGATCGACGCCACGGGCCAGGCGAAGAAGACCCCGAAGAACGCGACGGGCAGGGCCATGAGCCCCAGCCGCGCCGCGCTCCCCCGCAGGTCGCGTGTCCCTCGTGTCACTTCAGGTGTGTCACTTCAGGACGAGCGACGACCACTGCTGGATCCACGGGTCACGCTTCTCGGCGATCTTCTCCGGCGCCATGGTCTCCGGCTTGTCGACGACCACGCCGTGCTTCGTGAAGAGCTCCGGCAGGGCGGCGTCCTTCGCCACCGGGTTGACGAACATCTGGAGCGGCATGTCCTCCTGGAACTTCTTCGAGATCAGGAAGTCGACCAGCGCCTTGCCGCCCTCCGGGTTCTTCGCCCCGTTCAGGAGGCCGGCGAACTCGGTCTGCCGGAAGCAGGTGCCGGTGGAGACGCCGGTGGGCGCCACCTTCGGCTGCGGCTCGCCGTAGAGCACCTCGACCGGCGGGCTGGAGGCGTACGACACGACGAGCGGCCGGTCGCCCTTGGCCTGCTTGCCGCCGGCCGAGCCGGAGAACTCCTGGTTGTAGGCGAGCTCCCAGCTGTCGACGGTCTTCACACCGTTGGCCTTGAGCTTCGTCCAGTAGTCCTGCCAGCCGTCGTCGCCGTACTTCGCGGCCGTACCGAGGAGGAAGCCGAGGCCCGGGGAGGACCGCTCGGGGTTCTCGACGACGAGGAGGTTCTTGTACGCGGGCTTCGCCAGGTCGTCGAAGGTCTGCGGCGGCGCCAGCTTCTTGTCGGCGAAGTACTTCTTGTCGTAGTTGACGCAGATGTCGCCGGAGTCGATCGGCGTGACCCGGTGCTCCTTGTCGAGCCGGTACTCGGCCGGGACGCGGTCCAGGCCCTTCGCCTCGTACGGGACGAAGATGCCGTTGTCGAGGGCGCGGGAGAGCAGGGTGTTGTCGACGCCGAAGAAGACGTCACCCTGCGGGGAGCCCTTGGTCAGGATCTCCTTGTTGACGGCCTCGCCGGCGTCGCCGCTCTTGAGGACCTTGACGGTGAAGCCGGTCTGCTTCGTGAACTCCGCGAGGACTTCCTTGGAGGCGTTGAAGGAGTCGTGGCTGACGAGGGTCACGGTCTTCGGGGCGGGCGTGCCGGACTTGCCCGCGGCGTCGCGGGTGTCCTCGGTGCCGCAGGCGGCGAGGGTGGTGACGCCCAGCGCCGCGGCGAGCGCGGCGGCGGCCATCTTCTTGGTGCTCACTGAGATTCCTCCTGGGTGTGACCAGGAAGAGACGCGGCCCTGCCCACGACCGGCGGACCGGGCGCGGGCAGGGCGCAACAGCTTGAGTTAACGACCGAACTTCCTACCCAGAATGACCTGGGCAAGGTTCAGAGGGTCTGCGGTCCTACGGTGACCGCACTCTCAGCGCTGTGGCGCTCCCCTGTCGGAATATGGAGATGTGTTCGAGCTCAGGGTACAAGGTCAGCGTTCGGCGGCGGCCAGCTGTCCACAGGCACCGTCGATCTCCTGGCCCCGGGTGTCCCGCACGGTCACCGGAACGCCGTGGCGCGCGATGGCCTCGACGAAGGCCTTCTCGTCCTCGGGACGGGACGCGGTCCACTTCGAACCCGGTGTCGGGTTCAGCGGGATCAGGTTGACGTGCACCCGTCGGCTCTTGAGGAGGCGGCCGAGGAGGTCACCGCGCCAGGCCTGGTCGTTGATGTCCCGGATGAGCGCGTACTCGATGGAGATCCGGCGCCCGGACTTCTCCGCGTACTCCCAGGCCGCGTCGAGGACCTCACGCACCTTCCAGCGCGTGTTGACCGGCACCAGGGTGTCCCGCAGCTCGTCGTCCGGGGCGTGCAGCGAGACCGCGAGCCGGCACTTGAAGCCCTCGTCGGCGAAGCGCAGCATCGCCGGCACGAGACCGACCGTGGACACGGTGATCCCGCGCTGGGAGAGCCCCAGACCGTCCGGCTCGGGGTCGGTGAGCCGCCGGATGGCACCGACGACCCGCTTGTAGTTGGCGAGCGGCTCGCCCATGCCCATGAACACGATGTTGGAGAGCCGCGCCGGTCCCCCGGGCACCTCCCCGTCCCGCAGCGACCGCATGCCGTCCACGATCTGGTGCACGATCTCGGCAGTCGACAGGTTCCGGTCGAGACCCGCCTGCCCGGTCGCGCAGAACGGGCAGTTCATCCCGCAGCCGGCCTGCGAGGAGATGCACATGGTCACCCGGTCCGGGTAGCGCATGAGCACCGACTCGACGAGCGTGCCGTCGTGCAGCCGCCACAGGGTCTTACGGGTGGTGTCGTCGTCGCACGAGATGTGCCGCACCACGGACATCAGATCGGGCAGCAGCTCCCCGGCCAGCTTCTCCCGCGAGCCGGCCGGAATGTCCGTCCACTCGGCGGGATCGTGCGCGTACCGCGCGAAGTAGTGGGTGGACAGCTGCTTGGCGCGGAAGGGCTTCTCGCCGATCGCGGCGACGGCCTCCTTCCGCTCGGCAGGCGTGAGGTCGGCAAGGTGCCGCGGCGGCTTCTTGGCTCCGCGGGGGGCGACGAAAGTGAGTTCTCCGGGCTTGGGCATGGTGATACCAGTGTCGCAGAGATACGAAGAAGGGCCCGCCGCCCTGTGGACAACGAGCCCTTCATCGGACGAACCGCAGATCAGGCGGTTCCCACGAACAGCGCGAGCAGCAGCCACACCACCGGTGCCGTCGGCAGCAGCGAGTCAAGGCGGTCCATGATGCCGCCGTGGCCCGGGAGCAGCGTGCCCATGTCCTTGATGCCCAGGTCGCGCTTGATCATCGACTCGCCGAGGTCGCCGAGCGTCGCGCTCGCCGCCACCGCGAAACCGATGATCAGGCCCTGCCACCAGGCACCGCCGTCGATCAGGAACTCCATGCACAGCGCGCCCGCCGCCATCGCGAACGTCACCGCGCCGAGCAGACCCTCGCGGGTCTTTCCGGGGCTGATCCGCGGGGCCAGCTTGTGCTTGCCGAAGCGCCAGCCGACGGCGTACGCCCCGGTGTCGCTGACCACGGTGAGGAGCAGGAAGGTCAGCACCCGCTGCGGGCCGTCGTCGGCGGTCAGCAGGAGTGCCACGAAGGTCGCGAGGAACGGCACGTAGAACGCGGCGAACACGCCCGCCGTGACGTCCTTCAGATAGCCCTCGGGCGGCTCCGTCATCCGCCACACCAGCACCGCGAGCGCCGTCAGCGCCATCGCCACCCAGGCGCCCTCGGCACCCCGGACGTAACCGGCGACGACCATCGCCGCGCCGCCGACCGCGAGCGGGACCAGCGGAGCCTTGATCGCCTTGCGCTCCTGGAGGCGGGAGGTGAGCTCCCAGAGCCCGACCACCACGGCGACCGCTATCACCCCGATGAACGCCGCTTTCCAGATGAACAGCGAGGCGATGATGACGGCCCCGAGACCGACCCCGACCCCTATGGCAGCGCCCAGGTCCCGCCCCGCGGTCTTCTTCTGCCGTGGCGCCTGCGGCGCGGGCGGCGGAGTCGGGGTGGGGCTGTGCATGGGCTCCTGCGGGTGCTCGTGCGGCGTCTCGTCACGGAACAGGGGACCGCTCGCGTGAGCGGCCCCCCGGCCGTGACGGTCCTGGAATCCGCCGGCGGGAACGTCGGGCACGATGGGCATGGGCCGAGTCTGCGCCGCCTGCTGCCGATCGTATGCGGGACCCGCCGGGACGGGCCCCTGGTCGGGTCCCCTACGGCCGGAACCGGCCGGGGCCCCCCAGGAAGAGTCGTTCATCAGACCTCGAGCAGCTCGGCTTCCTTGTGCTTGAGCAGCTCGTCCACCTGCGCGACGTACTTCGCGGTGGTCTCGTCGAGCTCCTTCTCGGCACGGCGGCCCTCGTCCTCGCCGACCTCGCCGTCCTTGACGAACTTGTCGATGGTCTCCTTGGCCTTGCGGCGCACCGCGCGGATCGAGATCTTCGAGTCCTCGGCCTTGCCCCTGGCGACCTTGATGTACTCCCGGCGGCGCTCCTCGGTCAGCTCGGGGAAGACCACCCGGATGATGTTGCCGTCGTTGCTCGGGTTGACGCCGAGGTCCGAGTCCCGGATCGCCTGCTCGATGTTGCGCAGCGCGGTCTTGTCGAACGGGGTCACCACGGCCATCCGGGGCTCCGGGACGGAGAAGGACGCCAGCTGGTTGATGGGGGTGAGGGCACCGTAGTAGTCCGCCACGATCTTGTTGAACATCGCCGGGTGCGCACGGCCGGTGCGGATCGCGGCGAAGTCCTCCTTGGCGACCACGACGGCCTTCTCCATCTTCTCCTCGGCCTCGAGGAGGGTCTCTTCGATCACCACATGCTCCTGCGTGTCGTCGCGTTGTGTCCTGCACGGTGTACGACCGGCAGGGCTCTGTCCATCCCCTCGCGGGGCGGTTCCCCGGTTCGGGTCAGGCCCGGGTGCCCTGGTCGCTCACGAGCGTGCCGATCTTCTCACCCTTCACCGCGCGAGCGATATTGCCCTCGGTGAGCAGTTCGAAGACGAGGATCGGGAGGTTGTTGTCCCGGCACAGGGTGATGGCGGTGGCGTCGGCGACCTTGAGGTCGCGGGAGAGCACCTCGCCGTACTCCAGTGCGTCGAACTTGACCGCGTCGGGGTTGGCCTTCGGGTCGGAGTCGTAGACGCCGTCCACGCCGTTCTTGCCCATGAGCAGGGCCTCGGCGTCGATCTCCAGGGCTCGCTGGGCGGCGGTGGTGTCCGTGGAGAAGTACGGCATGCCCATGCCCGCACCGAAGATGACCACGCGGCCCTTCTCCAGGTGGCGCACGGCACGCAGCGGGATGTACGGCTCGGCGACCTGGCCCATGGTGATGGCGGTCTGGACGCGTGAGTCGATGCCTTCCTTCTCCAGGAAGTCCTGGAGGGCGAGGCAGTTCATCACGGTGCCGAGCATGCCCATGTAGTCGGAGCGGGCCCGGTCCATGCCGCGCTGCTGGAGTTCGGCGCCGCGGAAGAAGTTGCCGCCGCCGATCACCACCGCGATCTCCGCGCCGTCGCGGACGACCGCCGCGATCTCACGCGCGATGGCGTGCACGACATTGGGGTCGACACCCAGGCCGGTGCCGCCGGAGAAGGCCTCTCCGGACAGCTTCAGCATGTAGCGCCCGGCCGTCCTGCCGTTGTTGTCGTCGCCCTGTACGGCGCCCTGGTTCATGGAGATCTCCTCGTGCACATACGAAGGAGGCCATTGCCTTGGGTCCTCGCGGGTTTCCCGTACGGCAATGGCCTCCTGTCAGATCTGCGGTCGTCCTGCGCGTACGCGGACGACTGCTTCAGACCCTACCGGGGGGTCCGGCGTCCGTCGCGTTCGCGTACGGACTCAGATGCCGACCTTGATGCGGGTGAAGCGCTTCAGGGTGACACCGGCCTCGTCCAGGATCTGCTGGACGGACTTCTTGTTGTCAAGGGCGTACGGCTGACCGAGCAGCGTCGCGTCCTTGAAGAAGCCGTTCACGCGACCCTCGACGATCTTCGGGAGCGCGGCCTCGGGCTTGCCCTCGGCGCGGGTGGTCTCCTCGGCGACGCGACGCTCGGTCTCGACGACCTCGGCCGGGACGTCCTCACGGGTGAGGTACTTCGGCGCGAAGGCGGCGATGTGCTGGGCGACACCCTTGGCGACGGCGGCGTCGGCCTTGTCGAACTCGACGAGGACACCGATCTGCGGCGGGAGGTCCGGCATCGTGCGGTGCATGTACGCGAAGACGAAGCCGTCGGCGTACTGCGCGAAGCGGTCCAGGACGATCTTCTCGCCGAGGTTGGCGTTGGCCTCGTCGACGAACGCCTGCACGGTCTTGCCGGCCTCGATCTCGGAGGCGAGCAGCGCCTCCAGGTCGGCCGGGGAGGTGGCGGCGACGTGGGCGGCGAGCTGGTCGGCGACGGCCTGGAACTTGTCACCCTTGGCGACGAAGTCCGTCTCGCACTTCAGCTCGACGAGGACACCGGAGGTGTTGTCGTCGGCGATGAGGGAGACCACGGCGCCGTTCTCGGCGGAGCGGCCCTCACGCTTGGCGACACCCTTCTGGCCCTTGATGCGCAGCGCCTCGACGGCCTTGTCGACGTTGCCGTCGGCCTCGTCCAGGGCCTTCTTGCAGTCCATCATGCCGGCGCCGGTGAGCTCGCGGAGCTTCTTGACGTCAGCGGCGGTGTAGTTCGCCATGAGTCTGTTTCTCTCTCGAAGTCTGAAAGATCGGGCGGGTCTACGGGTGGACGGCGGGGGCTTTGTGGGCCCCCGCCGTCGTCACCCGAAGGTCCTGGAGGGTCAGGCCTGCTCGGCGTCCGCGGCCGGAGCCTCGGCGACAGCCTCGTCAGCGGCCTCGGCCGGGGCCTCGGTCTCGACAGCCTCGGCGGCCGGGGCCTCGACGGCCTCGGCAGCGGGGGCCTCGACGGCCTCGGCGGCGGGGGCCTCGTCCGAGTCGGCCTTCTTCTCACCCTCGAGCAGGTCGCGCTCCCACTCGGCGAGCGGCTCGCCCTGGGCCTTCTCGCCCGGCTTCGAGTCGCCGGTCGCGGCGCCGGAGCGGGCGATGAGGCCCTCGGCGACGGCGTCGGCGATCACGCGGGTGAGCAGGGTGACGGAGCGGATCGCGTCGTCGTTGCCCGGGATCTTGTAGTCGACCTCGTCGGGGTCGCAGTTGGTGTCGAGGATCGCGACGACCGGGATCTTCAGCTTGCGCGCCTCGCCGACGGCGATGTGCTCCTTCTTGGTGTCCACGATCCAGACGGCGCTGGGCACCTTGGACATCTCGCGGATACCGCCGAGGGTCTTCTCCAGCTTGCCCTTCTCGCGGGAGAGGACCAGGAGCTCCTTCTTGGTGAGGCCGGACGCGGCCACATCCTCGAAGTCGATCTGCTCAAGCTCCTTGAGGCGCTGCAGACGCTTGTAGACGGTGGAGAAGTTGGTGAGCATGCCACCGAGCCAACGCTGGTTGACGTACGGCATGCCGACACGCGTCGCCTGCTCGGCGATGGCCTCCTGGGCCTGCTTCTTCGTACCGACGAACATGATGGAGCCGCCGTGCGCGACGGTCTCCTTGACGAACTCGTAGGCGCGGTCGATGTACGACAGCGACTGGAGCAGGTCGATGATGTAGATGCCGTTGCGCTCGGTGAAGATGAAGCGCTTCATCTTCGGGTTCCAGCGACGGGTCTGGTGACCGAAGTGGACGCCGCTTTCCAGCAGCTCCCGCATCGTGACGACGGCCATGGCCGTATCTCCTTGGGTTTCTCGGTTATGTCCTGACGCCCCGACGCGCCGTGCCACTAGGGACCGAAAGGCGCTGCCACCGGCCGGTGAGGGCTGGTTGGCGGGGCGTGCGAAGTCGACCCGGTGACCCGGGTCGCCATAGGAAGTGTACGGGAACCCGGGAGCGCCGGGTGACGGCCCTGTCCACAACCGGCGAGTAGTCCACAGAAGGCGTCCGCGGCCCGGCGGAACCGGTCATGCCGGGGAGCCTTCCTCCATGCACCCCATGCCCTTCATGCATCCCATGCACCTCGCGCACCTGACGGCCCTGATCCTCACGCTCGGGCTGCTGTGGCCCGTGGGCCCGCCACCGCCGGAGATCCTCCGCGGCTGGCAGCCCCCGGCCGGCCCGTACGCGCCCGGGCACCGCGGCGTCGACCTGGCCGCTCCCCCGGGCACCGAGGTCCTGGCCCCGGCGGCGGGGACGGTCACCTTCGCGGGCCCGGTCGGCGGCCGCGGGGTCCTCACCCTCACCCTTCCGGGTACGGGCGCTCCCCCGCTGCGCACCACCTTCTCCCCGGTGACCCCGCTGGTGCCGAAGGGCATCCAGGTCACGGCGGGCACCCCGATCGCACGGGTCACCCCCGGCCCCCACTGCCCGGAGTCCTGCCTCCACTGGGGCCTGCTCCGCGGCGACACCTATCTGAACCCGCTGCTGCTCGTCAGGAGAGCCCCTTCGCGGCTGCTGCCGCTGGGCTGACCCGGTGGTTCAGACCGGGGAGCCGTTGACACCGTGGAGGGCCATCGTGACCGCCGCCTCCGCGATCTCCGTCGGGTTCTCGGCGGCGCCGAGTTCGATGCGGCGGACCGCGGCGTCGACGACGCCCTGGAGGAGCATGGCGCCCAGGCGGGGCTGGGGCTGGCCCAGGGCGGCGAGGGCGTCGACGATCATGACCACGAGGCCTCCGTGGGCCGCGCGGATCTTCTCGCGGGCGCCGTCGTCGAGCTCGCTCGCCGAGATGGCGACGACCGCGCGGTGGCGCCGGTCCCCGACCAGCTCCAGCTGCGTGCGGACGTACGCCTCGACCTTGCCCTGAGGGGTCTCCGCGCCGGCCATCGCGGCCTCGACCTCGGCGGCCCAGACGGGGAAGTCGACGGCGCACAGCTCTTCGACGACGGCCGCGCGCGATCGGAAGTACTCGTATACCGAGGAGCGGGCGAGGCCCGTGCGCTCGGCGAGTGCGGGGAAGGTCAGCGCCTCCGTACCGCCCTCGGTCAGCAGGGAACGCGCGGCGTCCAGGAGGGCGCCGCGCTGCATCGTCCGGTGCTCGGCCACCGAGGCCGCTCGAATCCTGGGCACGGCTCCACTGTACGACCGGCTCGCGTCGGGTCAGCGTCCGACGTCGGCCAGCTTGGCGCGGAGCTGCAGGACGGACTTGGTGTGGATCTGGCTGACGCGGCTCTCGGTGACGCCGAGGACGTGGCCGATCTCGGCGAGGGTCAGGCCCTCGTAGTAGTAGAGCGTGACGACGGTCTTCTCCCGCTCGGGGAGCGTGTTGATGGCGCGGGCGAGCAGTCGGCGCAGCTCGCGGTCCTCGGCGACCTCGACGGGGTTGTCGGCGGCCGTGTCCTCCAGGGTGTCCATCAGGGAGAGCCGGTCGCCGCCCTCGCCTCCGACGTGCAGCAGCTCTTCCAGGGCGACCACGTTCGCCAGCGACAACTGGCTGAAAACAGCGTGCAATTCCTCGAGCGTGACGTCCATCTCCGCGGCCACCTCGCTCTCGGAGGGGGTGCGCCGGAGCTGGGCTTCGAGGGTGGCGTAGGCGCGTTCGACGTTGCGGGCCTTCTGGCGGACGGAGCGGGGGATCCAGTCGAGGGCGCGTAGTTCGTCGATCATGGCGCCGCGGATGCGGGTGATCGCGTACGTCTCGAACTTGATGGCCCGCTCGACGTCGAACTTCTCGATGGCGTCGATGAGGCCGAAGACGCCGGAGGAGACGAAGTCGGCCTGTTCCACATTGGACGGAAGCCCGACGCTGACCCGGCCCGCGACGTACTTGACGAGCGGCGAGTAGTGCAGGATCAGCTGCTCCCGCAGCCGCTCGTCGCCGGTGTCCTTGTACGACCGCCAGAGCTCGTCGAGGGAGGTCGGCGCGGGTGGTCGCACGGTGCCCCGGGCTGCTGGGGGCACCGCAGCGCGGTCAGACCCGGAGGTGTGCTGGGGCATGCGTTGCCTTGAGCCGTTCTGCTGTCGTGTACGTCGGTGGAGGCGTCCTGGACGGAATCCTGGTGAGCGTAGCGTGAGTGCGCGGTCGCGGTGCGCGAACATCGGCGGATCGCGCCGCTCCGGGTGGACGCGGTCGGCCACATCTTCGAACCCGGGCCGTGGCGCGCGTCGGCCCCTCGGGCGCGGCCGAGAGAACTCGGTTGTTCATCGTCGTCACCCTTTCACCCGAATGCTCCAGGTCAAGTACCGCCTCGCCGCGCGTTCGACGCCGAGGTGCCCGGCCGCGTCAACTCCCATCCGTCCCCGTGCCGTTGGACGAAGCCGAGCGAGTGGAGTTCGTACAGCTTGGCGAGGGTGTCGTCGGGGCCGGTCCCGGCGCGGCGGGCGATGACGGTCGTGGGGGTGGGGCCGTGGGCGGGGACCGCCTCCAGGACGTGCGCCGTCGCGGGCGCGAGGAGGTCGCGGGGAAGGACGGGTCCCCGGCGCGTCGGGGCGAGCTGGCCCATGTCCCCGATGAGTTCGACGATCTCGTCGGCGTCGGTGACGAGGGTGGCGTCGCCCCGCAGGAGTTCGTGGACGCCCGCGGAGAGTGTGCTGGTGACGGGTCCTGGGACGCCCATGGTGTGGCGGCCGAGCCGGGCAGCGGCGCGGGCGGTGACCAGGGAGCCGCTGCGGTGCTGGGCCTCGATGACGACGGTGCCTCGGGTGAGTGCGGCGATGACGCGGTTGCGGAGGATGAAGCGGCTGGGGGTGGGGTGGGTGTCCGGCGGCAACTCCCCGACGACCAGGCCTTGTTCGGAGATGCGCCGGATGAGCTGGTCGTGGCCGCGGGGGTAGGGGGAGTCGACACCGCAGGCGAGGACGGCGACGGTGGCGCCGCCGGCGGCGAGTGCGCCGCGGTGGGCGGCGCCGTCGATGCCGTAGGCGGCTCCGGAGACGACGACCCAGCCCTTGCGTGCCAGGCCGGTGGCGAGGTCGGAGGCGGTGTGGGCGCCGTACGGGGTGCAGGCGCGGGCGCCGACGAGGGCGACGGAGCGCAGGGCCCAGGTCCGCAGGTCGGCGGGGCCCCTGACCCAGAGGCCGACGGGGCGGGCGTCTCCGAGGTCGTCGAGTTGACGGGGCCATTCGGTGTCGCCGGGGATGAGGAAGCGGCCACCGAGGTCCTCGATGGTGGCGAGGTCGCGGTCCGGGTCGGCGGCGGCGGCGCGGAGCCGCCAGGAGGCGACGCGTTTCTGTCCGGTGCCGGGAAAGGGGTCGTCATCGGCGGAGCCACCGGGAGCGGGTGGGGAGGCGGCGGCCGTGCGGAGGAGTCGGTCGAGGAAGCCGGTGGGTCCGTAGCGGTGGAGCCAGCGGCCGGCGTGCTCGTCGCCCGGTTCGACGGTTCGGCTGAGGGTGGCACGGGCTCGTCGTTCGTCCGGGGGAACGGGGAGGTTCATGCGCGCTCCCCCGCTCCGACGGGCACACCGCGGGTGACGCCGGTGCGCAGTTCGAGGGCGAGCGCGATGTCCTGGCTGTCGGGTCGGTCGTGCCCCGCGAGGTCGGCGACGGTCCAGGCGACACGGAGGACCCGGTCGAGGCCGCGGGCGGTGAGGAGTCCGCGTTCGATGTCGCGTTCGGCGGCGGCGAGGGCTCCGGGCGCGGCGAGGTAGCGGGTACGCAGTTCGTGGCCGGGGATCTCGCTGTTGACGCTCCAGGGGGTGTCGGCGAGGCGTGCGGCGGTACGGGCGCGGGCTTCACGGACGCGGGCCGCGACGGCGGCGCTGGTCTCGCCCCGGCCACCCTGGCCGAGGAGGTCGGCACGGGTGACGGGTTCGACTTCGACGCGCAGGTCGACGCGGTCGAGGAGGGGCCCGGAGAGACGCGCCTGGTAGCGGCGGACGAGCGCGGCCGGGCATTCGCAGCCGGCGCCTTGCAGGGTGTGCCGTCCGCAGGGGCAGGGGTTGGCGGCGAGGGCGAGCAGGAAGCGGGCCGGGAGGCGTACGACTCCGGCGGCGCGGGCGATGACGACGTGCCCGGATTCGAGGGGCTGCCGGAGGGCGTCGAGAGCTTTTCCGGAGAATTCGGGCGCTTCGTCGAGGAAGAGAATCCCCCGGTGTGCGAGGGAGACGGCGCCGGGCCTGGGGAGTCCGTTTCCGCCGCCGACGAGGGACTGCATGGTGGCGGAGTGGTGGGGCGCGCAGTAGGGGGCGCGGCGGACGAGGGGTTCTCCGGGCGGGAGGATGCCGGCGACGGAGTGGACGGCGGTGACCTCCAGGGATTCCTGTCGGGTGAGGGGCGGGAGGATGCCGGGGAGGCGCTCGGCCAGCATGGTCTTTCCGGCGCCGGGCGGGCCGGAGAGCAGCAGGTGGTGGCTGCCGGCGGCGGCGACTTCCAGGGCGCGGCGGGCGCGGTGCTGCCCGGCGACGTCGGCGAGGTCGGGACCCCCGGCGGGGTCCTTGGGGTCGGGGGCGAGGCCGGTGCCGATGCCTGCTCCGGGGACGAGGAGTCCCGCGAGCATGGCGTCGGGTCGGCCCGCTTCGGTGGGTTCCTCCTCGGGGACGGGTTCGTCGGTGAGGACGGCGATGAGTTGGCGCAGGCTGCGGACGCCGAGGACGGACACCCCGGGGACGAGCGCCGCCTCGCCCGCGGTCTGTTCGGGGACGACGACCTGCCGGTATCCGGCGTCGGCCGCGGCGAGGACGGCGGGCAGGATCCCGCGGACGGGGCGGACGCGTCCGTCGAGGCCGAGTTCCCCGATGAGGACGAGGTCGGCGATGGCACGGGGGTCGATCCGTTCCGCGGCGCCGAGCACTGCGGCGGCTACGGCGAGATCGAATCCGGAGCCACTCTTGGGCACGGACGCCGGGCTGAGTCCGACGGTGAGCTTCTTCTGGGGCCATTCGGCGCCGGAGTTGACGACGGCGGCGCGGACCCGGTCGCGGCTCTCGCTGAGGCTCTTGTCGGGGAGGCCGACGAGGGTGAAGGCGGCGACGCCGGGTTCGAGGTCGGCCTGGACCTCGACGACGACGCCTTCGACGCCGACGAGGGCGACGGAGCAGGTGCGGGCGAATCCCATCTCAGGCCACCCCCTGGGCGTGGGTGAGGACGGGGGCGCCACGGCGGGGCAGGACGATGCCGACGAGGTCGATGCGCACTCCGCCGAGGGGCGCCGGGGTGTCGTTGCGGTCGAGCCAGCAGGCGGCGAGGCGGCGGAGCCGGTCGGCCTTCCGGGGCGTGACGGCGGCCATCGGGTGCTCGAAGGATCCCAGGCGCCGGGTCTTGACCTCGCAGATGACGAGGGTGTCGCCGTCGCGGGCGACGATGTCGATCTCGCCGGTCCGGCCGCAGCGCCAGTTCCGGGCGAGGATGTGCAGGCCGGCCGCGGTGAGCCGACGGGTGGCGAGCTCTTCGCCGTACCGTCCGAGTGCTTGCGTCCTGTTCATGCGGTACCACCTCCGTCACCGACTGTGACGGAGGTGGGCGGACCGCGTGCGGCGCTGTGGACGGCCTGGGGCCTGTGGAAAACGGCCTCACCCTTGAGGGTGAGGCCGTTCGACGTGCGGGCGCCCGAGTTCAGCTTCCGGGAAGTTCGAGGTCGCTCTTGTTGAGCTCCTCGATGTTCACGTCCTTGAAGGTGAGGACCCGGACCTGCTTGACGAACCTGGCCGGCCTGTACATGTCCCAGACCCAGGCGTCGGCCATGCTGACCTCGAAGAAGACCTCGCCCTGCACCGAGTGCACCTGCATCTCGTAGTCGTTGGTGAGGTAGAAGCGCCGCTCGGTCTCGATGACGTATTTGAACAGCCCGACGACGTCGCGGTACTCCCGGTAGAGCTTCAGCTCCATCTCGGTCTCGTACTTCTCGAGGTCCTCGGCGCTCATGGCATGTTCCCCTTCAGCCGTGCGTCCCCCTATTGTGCGCCAGTCGAACGCGCCCCTAAACGATTTCCGGGGCGAGAACCAACGGTGCACTCGGAGGTCCCTCGTCGAGCAGCGTGCGCAGCAGCTCGGCGAGTCTGGTCGGGTACACCGTCTCACGGGCCGCCGACAGTTCGGCGGAGGTCCACCATCTGAGGCCCGCGAGGCTGCGGTTCTCCAGCTCGGTGAGGGCCACCGGCCCGGGCGCGGCCTCCGTTCCGCGGGTGCGGGCGAGGTAGTACCACTCGTCCTGGTCCCAGCGGCGCCCGGCGAAGGGGAAGGAGCAGTACCGCTTCCAGAGCACCGGTCCGAGGTCGACGTCGGTGATGCCGGTCTCCTCGGCGAGCTCGCGCAGCGCCGCCTCCTCACGGGTCTCGGTGCCCTCCAGGCCGCCGCCGGGGGTGAACCACCACGTGTCGGCCGGGTCGTCCGGCTCGTACCCGTGCAGGAGCAGGACCCGGTCGTCGGGGTCGAGGAGCACGACCCGCGCGACCCGTCGCCGGACGGTCGCCGGGTCCGTGACGCGGTCTTCCGGCATCGGAGCCGGGCCCGGGTCGGGCTCCGGGTCTCCGACGGCCCGCGTGTCCGAATCCGTCATGTGCCCACCTTCTCGCGCTCCCCGGCCCGCGGTCCCGCCGGGCGCCGCTTCGCGAAGAAACGGGCCACCGGGCCGTACGCGCCTCCGGCCAGGACCAGGAGGCCGCCGGCCGCGATCGCGGTGAGGAGGGGGAGTACGGGCCCGGGTTCGGAGACGCCTCCCGGGAGGCCCGCGAAGCCCGCCGGACGGTCCAGGAGGCCCTCGGCGGGCCAGACGACGGCGTCGACCCTGGCGACGACGGTGGAGCGGGGCACCGAGCCCTGGCCGGCCTCCTCCATGTGCGTACGGGAGTCGAGCGAGGTGTGCCGGTCGTCGCCGAGGAGGAAGAGGTTGCCCGCGGGGACGGTGACGGAGAACTCCTGGCCGGAGGCGACGGTCCGGCCGCCCGGTCCCGGCCTCAGATAGGGCTCGTGGACGGGCGTCCCGTCGACGGTGAGCCGGCCGTCCCGGTCGCAGCAGGCGACGGTGTCGCCGCCGACGGCGGCGACCCGCTTGACCATGGGCGAGTTGCCCCAGAGCGGGTCGGTGAAGACGACGACGTCCCCGCGCCGCACCTCGTCACCGTCGATGCGCTGGGCGAGGATCTTGGACCCGACGTCGATGGTGGGGGTCATGGAGTCGGTGGGGACGGAGTAGGGCTGGTAGAGCAGGGCTCCCCAGACGAAGCCGCCGAGGAAGAGCACACAGCCGACGGCCACGGCCAGCCCCGACAGCATGCTGCCGAGGCGGCCGTGGCCGTCCTGGGTCCGTATCTTTCCGCTCATGCGCGCACCCCGTAGGTCTGTCGACGGACCGTGGGTCTGTCGACGGTCCGGGACGGCACCCTACCCGCGGGTCACTCCGCGGCGGTACGGCGCACGGCGAGCTTCTTCCGGCGCCACAGCACCAGCGGGAGCGCTCCGGCGAGACCGGCGGCGCCGACGGGGGCCGCGGTCATGGCCTGGGCGAGGCCGGCCTGGTCGAAGACGTCGGGCACGGGGAGGGTGGCCCAGCGCGTGACGGGCCAGGCGATCACGACGGCGCGGCCCACGACCTCGTCGTTGGAGACGGTGCCGCCGCCCGGGAGCTGCTGGTGGAAGCGGGAGTCCAGCGAGTTCTGACGGTTGTCGCCCATGACCCAGATCCGGTTCTCGGGGACCTTGATCGGGCCGAAGGAGTCCTGGCAGGGGACGGAACCGGGGTAGAGGTAGCCGGTCTCGTCGAGCGTCTTGCCGTTGAGGACGACCTTGCCGCCCTCCTTGCAGGACACGGTGTCCCCGCCGACGGCGATGACCCGCTTGATGAGGTCCTTCTCCTCGGCGGACGGCATGAGGCCGATGAAGCTGAGGAACTTCTGGACGACGTTGGGCGTGGGCGTCTTCTGGCTTTCGAGCCAGCCGCCCGGGTCGTGGAAGACGACGACTTCGCCGCGCTCGGGTTCGGAGCCGAACCAGGGGGTCAGCTTGTCGACGAGGACCCGGTCCCCCTTCTGGAGGGCGTTCATCATCGATTCCGAGGGGATCGAGAACGCCTGCACCAGGAAGGTCTTGATCAGCAGGGCGAGGACCAGCGCGATACCGACGAGGAGGGGCAGCTCCTTCCAGAAGGAACGCTGCCTCCTGGGACCGTTGCCGGAGCCGCCCGCCGGGTCGTCGTCGCCCTCGCCCGGTCCGCCTCCGCCCGGCGTCCGCGCCTGCTCGTCATCCGTCACGTCGTCACCCGTCGTGTCATCGCCGAAGGCCTCGCCGGCCCTCTCGTCGGGCTCATCGTGTCCGGATCGTGCGCCGACGGCCAAATCCCCCACATCCACTCCTCAGTCCGTGCGTCGCCCGCCCCGGGTCAGGGACAGGCCCACCACTCCCATAACGAGCAGAAGTTCCGCAGGGGTCGGGAGCCCGGGGAATCCGTTCAGATTCCGCTGGGACACACTATGCGACAGACCGGGCGCGGACTCGGAACCCGTACTGGCGTCCGGTACGGCGCTGAAGGTCCCCCGCTCCTCCAGGGTCCGCCAGTGCCCGACGGGCCAGGCGATCACCACGGCACGCCCCACGACCTGCTCCTCGGCGACCGTGCCGTGGTCCTTCTCGTCGACGTGGAAGCGGGAGTCGGCCGAGTCGGAGCGGTGGTCGCCGAGGACGAAGATCCGCCCCTGGGGGACCTTCACCTCGAAGGGGATGGTGGACGGCTCGTTCCCGGGATGCAGGTACGGCTCGTCGAGCGGTACGCCGTTGACGGTGATCCGCCCGTCCGCGCCGCAGCAGCGGACGGTGTCTCCCCCGACGGCGACGACCCGCTTGATGAGGTCCCGGTCGTCGGCGGACGGCATCAGCCCGATGAAGGTGAGGGCCTGCTTGGCCTGCTTGATGCCGATGGGGTCGTCGGCGGGCGGCGTGGCCTCCTGCTGGAGCCAGTTGCCGGGGTCCTTGAAGACGACGACGTCACCGCGCTGCGGGCGGGAACCGAACCAGGGGGTGAGCTTGTCGACGAGGACCCGGTCGGAGATCTGGATCGTCTGTTCCATGGAGCCGGAGGGGATGACGAACGCCTGGACCAGGAAGGTCTTCAGGACGAGCGCGATGAGAACGGCCACCGTGACCAGGATGGGGATCTCGCGGACCGCTGAGCGCTGTCGGCGCCGCTTGACCTTGCGGGCGAGCCTGCGCCGCTCGGCCCGTCCCGGCAGGGCGGTGCCCTGCCCGGCCGCGTGGCCGGGTCCGCGCGGCGACCGGCCGCGGCTACCCATGGGCCCCCGCCCCGTGTCCACCCGCCGGCGCGGCCGGTACGGCGCCGAAGGCGTCCGTCGCGGGGACGGTGGACCAGCGGCCGAAGGGCCAGGCGATCCAGTCGGCGCGTCCGACGACCCTGTCGACGGGCACCATGCCGCCGCCCGGGCTGCCCAGATGGTCCCGCGAGTCGCTGGACTGACTGCGGTGGTCACCCATCACCCAGAGCCTGTCCTGCGGGACGACGATGTCGAAGGGCACGCTGGACGGCTGGTCGCCGGGCATCAGGTACCGCTCCGCGACGGGTACGCCGTTGACGGTGAGCCGGCCGTCCTTGTCGCAGCAGATCACCCGGTCGCCGCCGATGCCGACGACCCGCTTCACGAAGTCCGTCTCGTCGGGTTCCGCGAGCCCGAGGGCGGCCGCGCCGTCGTGCAGGAGCCCGGTCACCGGATTGCCCCCCGGCTGCTCCCGTACGAAGGACCCCGTCCCGTCGAAGACGACGACGTCGCCCCGGGCCGGCTCACCGCCGAAGCGGTACGCCAGCTTGTTGACGAGGATCCGGTCGCCGACCTGGAGTGTCGGCTCCATGGAGCGGCTCGGGATCAGGAAGGGCTGCACCACGAAATGGCTCAGGAGCATCAGGAAAACCACGCAGGCGCCGCCGACGAGGGCCGTGCGCCGCCAGGAGGGCACGGCCCCGCCGGCTGCCGTTTCGTCCGGTGCGGCCCCGTCCTCCTCGGAAACGCGCGCGGAGCGCGACCCTTCCTCCGGATCGGAAGAGGGGTCGCGCTCCGTGTGCTGTGCTTCGGTGTCCATCGGGGGCAGAGCCTATCCGGCCTGCCTGGGGAAGGACTCGGAAGCGTCGAGCGTGCCGGGAGCCGAAGCTCAGCGGTCGCGCTTCTCCTTGATCTTGGCAGCCTTGCCGCGCAGCTCGCGCAGGTAGTAGAGCTTGGCGCGACGGACGTCACCGCGGGTCACGAGCTCGATCTTCTCGAAGATCGGGCTGTTCACCGGGAAGGTGCGCTCGACGCCGACGGAGAACGAGACCTTGCGGACCGTGAAGGTCTCGCTGACGCCCGAGCCCTGGCGGCGGATGACGACACCCTTGAACTGCTGGATACGCGAGCGGCTGCCTTCGATGACGCGCACGTGGACGTTCACGGTGTCACCGGGACGGAAGGCGGGGAGGTCCGAGCGGATCGCACCCGCGTTGACCTGGTCGAGCAGGGAGGCCATGGAGGTCTCTTTCCTCGCTGATGCCACAGGTCATCAGCGGTATGTTCGTAGAAGATTCGGAGCGTCGTCCGCCTCTGGCCGCGTCGTTCCCCCTGTGGCAGGGGCGCGCGCCGGACGTACGACAGCGGCCTATTGTTCCACGTCGTCGAGCCTGCGCCAAAATCGGCCGCCGGGCTCGGGTGCCCAGCCCATCATGGAGAGGATCTCGCGGTCCTTCTTGTCGAAGGCGGCCGGGTCGCAGCGCTCGATGAGATCGGGCCGGTGGGCGGCGGTGCGCCGGAAGGCCTCGTCGCGCCGCCAGCGGGCGATCTTGCCGTGGTGCCCGCTGAGCAGGACGTCGGGGATGCCCCGGCCGCGCCACTCGGGGGGCTTGGTGTAGACGGGGCCCTCCAGGAGGTTGGCCATGGCCCCGGGGGCGAAGGAGTCGTCCCGGTGGGACTCGGCGTTGCCGAGGACGCCGGGCAGGAGGCGGGCGACGGCCTCGGTGACGACGAGGACGGCGGCCTCTCCGCCGGCCAGCACGTAGTCGCCGATGGAGACCTCGTAGACCGGCATCCGGGTCGCGTACTCGTCCATGACGCGGCGGTCGATGCCCTCGTAACGGGCGGGCGTGAAGATCAGCCACGGCCGCTCGGAGAGCTCGACGGCCAGCTCCTGGGTGAAGGGGCGGCCGCTGGGGGTGGGGACGACGATGACCGGGCCGTGGGCGCCGCCCTCGTAGCCGTCGGCGAGCGTCTGGTCGAGCGCGTCGCCCCAGGGGTCGGTCTTCATGACCATGCCGGGGCCGCCGCCGTACGGGGTGTCGTCGACGGTGTTGTGCCGGTCGTAGGTCCACTCGCGCAGGTCGTGGACGTGGACGTCCAGCTGCCCGCGCGCGCGTGCCTTGCCGACCAGGGAGACGTTCAGCGGTTCGAGGTACTCGGGGAAGATCGTGACGACGTCGAGCCTCATGCGTCGTCATCCTCTTCGGCGTCGCGGGAGGAGACGATCTCGGCGCGGTCGTCGATGAGGCCGGGCGGAGGGTCGATGACGGCCCGCTGCTCCTCCAGGTCGATCTCGGTGACGATCTCCGAGACGAACGGGATCATCAGCTCGGTGCCGTCGGGGCACTCGACGATGAAGAGGTCCTGGGACGGCAGGTGCGAGATCTCGGTGATCCGCCCGATCTCGGTGCCGTCGGCGAGGACCACGTCGAGGTCCATCAGCTGATGGTCGTAGTACTCGTCCTCCTCCTCGGGCACCTCCGTGGGGTCGACCTCGGCGATGAGGAGGGTGTTGCGCAGGGCCTCGGCGCCGGTGCGGTCACGGACGCCCTCGAAGCGCAGCAACAGCCGGCCGCTGTGGACCCGGCCGGTCTCGATGGTCAGCGGCCCGGTCGAGGCCGGGTCGGTGAGCAGTACGGCACCGGGGCCGAGCCTGAGCTCGGGCTCGTCCGTCCGCACCTCGACGGTGACCTCGCCCTTGATGCCGTGGGCGCGGCCGATCCGCGCGACTACCAACTGCACTGCTCCACACTCTCCTGTCACACAGCTCGTACGACGACACAAACGACAACGGGCCGGGGCGGGCTCGTAAGCCCTCCCCGGCCCGTGCCGGCACATCATTCAACCGATGTGGCCGACTTGTTCAGCGGACCTGGTCCACGTCGACGAGGTCGACACGGATCCCACGGCCGCCGATGGCGCCCACGACGGTACGCAGCGCACGCGCGGTGCGGCCGTTGCGGCCGATCACCTTGCCGAGGTCTTCGGGGTGAACCCGGACCTCGAGCACGCGGCCACGGCGCAGGTTGCGCGAGGCGACCTGCACATCGTCGGGGTTGTCGACGATGCCCTTCACGAGGTGCTCGAGAGCCTCCTCGAGCATGCTCAGGCCTCGGTCGACTCGGTCGACGCGGCCTCGGCCTCGTCAGCCTTCTTGTCGGCCTTCTTGGCCTTCGGGGTGATGGCCTCACCCTTGTCGTCGCCGGACTCGAGGGTCTTCGCGAACTCGTCGAACGAGGCGCGCTTCGCCTCCTTCGTCGCCGGGACGAGCAGAGCCTTCTCGGGGGCCGGGAGGCCCTTGGCCTTCTGCCAGTCACCGGTGAGCTTGAGGATGGCGAGAACCGGCTCGGTCGGCTGCGCGCCGACAGACAGCCAGTACTGCGCACGCTCGGAGTCGACCTCGATACGCGACGGGTTGTACGTCGGGTGGTAGAGGCCGATCTCCTCGATCGCGCGACCGTCACGACGGGTGCGGGAGTCGGCGACGACGATGCGGTAGTGCGGCTGGCGAATCTTGCCGAGGCGCTTGAGCTTGATCTTGACTGCCACTGGAGTGGTGTCTCCTGGTCTTGACGTGGTTGGGCACTTTGAGATGCCACGTGGGGTTGCGGTACTCGGATGCCCGATGGACGCGTCAGCCGGAGGAGAGAGGGGTCCTGTGCGACTGTCGAGTACAGCTAGCCATTGTGCCACACGCCGCCGGCTCAGCTGGCGGCGCCCACCGTCTCCGGAATACGGAAGGGCTTGCCGCAGCCGCCGCAGACGATCGGGGCCTGGGCGAGCACCGAGGGCACCACGCGCACGTTCCGCCCGCAGTCGCAGACGGCCTTGACGCGCACGCCTCCGCCCGAGGATCCGTGCCGGGCGGCCGGTCCACGGAAGGAACGCTTGGTGTCGGCCGCCGTGGCGACCGTGTGGGCCTTGAGGGCGCGCTGCAGCCGCTCGATGGTGGGCCGGTAGCGCCGCCTCGCCTCGGGGTTGAGCGTGACCAGGGAGAAGCCGCTGCTGGCGTGTGGCTCCTCGGAGTGGTCGAGGCCCATCTCCTCGGCGATCGCGAGGAATCTGCGGTTGTGGTAGCGGCCGGCACGGGAGGTGTCGCGGACACCTCGGGCGGCGGCGATGCCGTGGACTGCCTCGTGGAGCAGCCGTTCGAAGGAGAGCTCGGCGCCGCAGGCGGACGAGGACTCTCCGATCAGGGACTCGGGCGCGGCAAGATCGGGCAGCTCGGGGTGGTGCCGCTGAATGTCGGCCCACGCCTGTGCCAGCTCTGCGGCGAGAACAGGTGGTGTCGTGCTCACGTCGGGTACAACGAGCCGGATCCCGTACGGGTTCCATTCCGGGGCATCCCAAATATTTTGCACGTACCCGTCAGTTGCCGTTGATGCGTCCTGACGCGGGCCAGTGCGCCGATCTGCGGAGAAGCCGCGCAGGGGGCGTCAAGCTGGTGCGTAGTAGCGCATACGCCCCGGCGCGTGGCCGCGGTGCGCGCGCCCTCGGGGGGGCCGTGACGGCCCGGGGAGGATCGCGAGGACACTACCGGGTTGCCGCGCAAGGCGGCGCACCGCCCCTCCCCCGGGCGAATCGGTGCGGTGCGAGCACTGGACGCGGCCCGGGATGCGCAGTTCCCTGGCTACGGGGGGCTGTCGTCCGAGCACGGATTGGGGCACTTTTCCATGACACCTACGCTCGTCCCGCACCACCCCGCGCGTGACTGGGCCGAGATCCAGGAACGGATGCTCGTCCCGCTCTACGAGGCGGTGTACGAGCGCCTCGACGTGGGCGCCGGTACGCGGGTGCTCGGCCTCGGCTGTGGCTCCGGCCTGGCCCTTCTCATGGCGGCCGCGCGGGGCGCCCGGGTGGCCGGCGCGGACCGGGACCACGCGCGCGTGGAGCTGGCCAGGGAGCGGCTGCCCGAGGACGTCACGGTCACGGAGGAGCCCGGGGGTGGCCCGTACGACGTCATCACGGCCTTCCACGCCACCGACGGGCTGCTCCCCGAACTGAGGGCGCTCACCCGTTCGGCGCAACCGGGTGCGGCCGTCGTGCTCGCCGGATGGGGGCCGCCTGAGCGGTGCGCCACGGAACCGGTGCTGCGGGTCGCGGCCCGGCTCGCGGACCGCCGGTCCACGGTCCGGACGGACCTGGACGGCCTCGTGGCGGCGGCGGGGCTGCGGCCGGCCGGCTCGGGGCGGGTGGCCTGCCCCTTCGGGTACGCGAGCGAGGGCAGCGCGGTACGCGGTCTGCTGTCGACGGGCGCGTTCGACCAGGCGGTCCGGGCGACGGATCCCTCGCAGGTGGCGAAGGAGATCGAGGAGGCCCTCGCCCCGCACGTGCGGGCGGACGGGACGGTCTGGATGCCGAACGTCTTCCGGTACGTGATCGCCCGGGTGGCGTAGGAGCCGACGCGCGGGGGCCCCGGGGCGTGCCCCGGCCTCCGCGGCGGGCGCCCCCGCCACCTGGCCGGGGCGCGCAGAAGGAGCCCCGCCGGGCCGGGACACACAACAGGAGCCCCGCCGGGCCGGGACCCTGGGGGCGTGCCCCCGGGTCAGTCCTCCCGTACCGCGCGCGCGATGCCCGCCGCGCGGTAGGCCTCGGCCTCTTCCAGGGTCTCGTTCTCCAGGAGGGCGGTGGCCAGCGCGTCCAGCTGGTCGCGGTGGGCGCGGAGCTGGCGTACGGCGCTCTCGTAGCACTCCTCGACGATGCGGCGCATCTCCGCGTCGACGGTGTCGAGGGTCGCGGGGGCCGCCGCCAGGCCGTACGCCTGCTGGGCGTCGCCCGGGATGGCGGTGAGGCGGCCGACGAGCTCGCTCATGCCCCAGCGTCCCGCCATGCCACGGGCGATGTTGGTGACCTGCTCCAGGTCGCTCTCGGCCCCGGTGGTGACGACGCCGAAGACGACCTGTTCCGCGGCCATGCCGCCGAGGGCGCCGATGATCCGGCCGCGCAGGTAGTCCTCGGTGTACGCGTACTTGTCGGAGTCGGGGGTGGAGAGGGTGACGCCGAGGGCCCGGCCGCGCGGCACGATGGTGATCTTGCGGACCGGGTCGGCGCCGGGCTGGAGCATGCCGAGGAGGGCGTGTCCGCTCTCGTGGTACGCGGTCCGGCGCCGCTCGTCGGCGGGCATCACGAGCGGCCGTTCCGCGCCGAGCTGGACCTTCTCCAGGGCGTCGGACAGGTCGGACTGGGTGACGGTCCGCTGCTCGCGCTTGACGGCGAGGAGGGCGGCCTCGTTGGCGAGGTTGGCGAGTTCGGCGCCGGTCATGCCGGGGGTCGTGCGGGCGACGTGCTCCAGGTCGACGTCCTTGGCGAGCGGGATCTCCCGGGTGTGGATCCGGAGGATGGCCTCGCGGCCGCCCCGGTCGGGCGGGTTGACGTGCACGATCCGGTCGAAGCGGCCGGGCCGGGTGAGGGCGGGGTCGAGGACGTCGGGGCGGTTGGTGGCGGCGAGGACGATGACTCCCTCGGAGCCGGTGAAGCCGTCCATCTCGGTGAGGATCTGGTTGAGGGTCTGTTCGCGTTCGTCGTGCCCGCCCATGCCGGCTCCGCCGCCCCGGGCCCGGCCGATGGTGTCGATCTCGTCGATGAAGACGATCGCCGGGGCGACCTTGCGGGCCTCGGCGAACAGTTCCCGTACCCGGGAGGCGCCGACGCCCACGATCATCTCGATGAACCCGGACGCCGACGCGGAGAAGAACGGCACTCCGGCCTCGCCCGCGACGGCGCGGGCGAGCAGCGTCTTCCCGGTGCCGGGCGGCCCCGCGAGAAGTACACCCCGGGGCATCTTGGCGCCCATCGCGCGGTAGGCCTCCGGGTTCTTGAGGAAGTCGACGACGTCGTTGAGCTCGCCCTCGACCTCGTCGATGCCGGCGACGTCGGCGAAGGTGGTGCGCTTGGCCCCGGCCTCCAGCTCGACGGGTTTGGGCGGGGCCTTGCGACCCAGCATGCCGCCGGCGCCACCCATCCCGGAGCTCATCCGGCGGGCGATGAAGATCCACAGCACGACGAGCAGCAGCATCGGCGCGAGCGAGATGAGGAGGTTGGCGAGGAAGCTGCGTTCCTGGACGACCGGCTCGGCCGTCACGGTGACGTTCTGCTTGGTCAGCTGCGCCCACAGGTCGTCGCCGGCGAACGCGGGCCGCTGGGTGACGAACTTGCTGTAGTCGCCCTTGTCCCCGTTGGGCAGAGGCTGCTTGTTCTTCAGCTCACCCTGGATGGCGTCGCCCTTGGAGTAGATCTTGGTGACGTTGCCGGAGGTCACCTGCTTGCTGAACTCGGTGTACGAGATCGTCGGCTCGTCGCCCCGGTTGAAGAACGACAGCACGAGGTTGGCGATCAGGTAGACGATCAGGGCGGTGAGGATGAGCCCTCCCCAGCCGCCGGGCATCTTCTTCTTCGGCGGCGGGGGCGGCGGAGCCCCTTCCGAGCGCCAGGGCTGATCGGTCCGGTCGCGCGGGGGAACGGGGTTGGCCACGTGGCTCTCCTCGGGGCGGCTGTGGCCCCAGTATCGAAGAGCGGGAGAAACCCGGCATCGCGGGCGGCGCGGAGGAGTGAAAAGGGGCCCGGAGCGGTTTCGTACCGCTCCGGGCCCCTGCTCACGCCGTGTCCGGCGTCAGCCCATGAACTTCTTGAACTCGTCCGGGAGCTCGAAGTCCTTCGGCGCCTGGCCCGCCGCCGGGAGGCCGAACGCGCCGCCGGCCTGCGTCTGCTCGCGGCGCTCCGCCGCGGCCTGCTCCTCGGCCTTCCGCTTCATCGGGTTGCCGCTCTTGCGCTTGCCCTTGGCCTGCTTGATCTGCTTCTTCTGCCGGCCGGGGCCGCCGCCCATGCCCGGCATCCCCGGCATGCCGGGGAGACCGCCGCCCTGGGCCATGCGGGACATCATCTTGCGGGCCTCGAAGAACCGCTCGACCAGGCCCTTGACGGCGCTGACCTCGACGCCGGAGCCCTTGGCGATACGGGCGCGGCGCGAGCCGTTGATGATGGTCGGGTCGTGGCGCTCACCCGGGGTCATCGACTTGATGATGGCCGCCGTACGGTCGACGTCCTTCTCGTCGATGTTGGCGATCTGCTCCTTCATCTGGCCCATGCCGGGGAGCATCCCGAGCAGCTTCGAGATGGAGCCCATCTTGCGGACCTGCTCCATCTGCGCCAGGAAGTCGTCGAGCGTGAACTCCTGGCCCTTCTTCGAGGCGAGCTTGGAGGCCATCTTGACGGCCTCTTCCTCGTCGAAGGTCTGCTGGGCCTTCTCGATGAGGGAGAGCATGTCGCCCATGCCGAGGATGCGGGACGCCATGCGGTCCGGGTGGAACGCGTCGAACTCGTCCAGCTTCTCGCCGTTGGAGGCGAACATGATCTGCTTGCCGGTGACGTGCGCGATGGAGAGCGCGGCACCACCGCGGGCGTCGCCGTCGAGCTTGGAGAGCACGACTCCGTCGAAGCCGACGCCGTCGCGGAAGGACTCGGCGGTGTTGACCGCGTCCTGACCGATCATGGCGTCGACGACGAAGAGGACCTCGTCGGGGCTGACGGCGTCGCGGATGTCCGCGGCCTGCTGCATCAGCTCCTGGTCGATGCCGAGGCGGCCGGCGGTGTCGACGATGACGACGTCGTACATCTTGGTCCGCGCGTACTCGATCGAGTCCTTCGCGACCTGGACCGGGTCACCGACGCCGTTGCCCGGCTGGGGGCCGTAGAAGGCGACGCCCGCGCGGTCGGCGACGACGCCGAGCTGGGTGACGGCGTTGGGGCGCTGGAGGTCGCAGGCGACGAGCAGCGGGGAGTGGCCCTGGCCCTTGAGCCAGAGACCGAGCTTTCCGGCGAGGGTGGTCTTACCGGCACCCTGGAGACCGGCGAGCATGATCACGGTCGGCGCGGTCTTGGCGAACCGCAGGCGCCGGGTCTCGCCACCGAGGATGGAGACGAGCTCCTCGTTGACGATCTTGATGACCTGCTGGGCCGGGTTCAGGGCCTGGGAGACCTCGACGCCGGTGGCGCGCTCCTTGACCTGCTTGATGAAGGACCGGACGACCGGCAGGGCGACATCCGCTTCGAGCAGCGCGATACGGATCTCGCGGGCGGTGGCGTCGATGTCCGCCTCGGACAGACGGCCCTTGCCGCGGAGGTTCTTGAAGGTCGCTGCAAGGCGGTCGGAGAGGGTATCGAACACGGCGGTCGCGGATCCTCAGGTGTCGGGGGCGGTCGGACTGCCCTCCAGGGTATCGGGCCGCTCGAAGTGTGTGCCCCCGCCTGCCGGATCCGGCGCGCGGGGGCGGGTCGGGGCGGGGGTTCAGCGGAGCGCCGACTCCAGGGTCCGGGCCAGGTCGATCGCCTCTTCGTCGGGGAGGAGGGTGCCGTCGGGCCGGGTCACGTACAGGGTGTCGACCGCGTTCGCGCCCAGCGTGGACACGTGTGCGCTGCGGACGCGTACCGCCGCTCCCTCCAGGGCGCGGCCGATCCGGTGGAGCAGGCCGGGGGCGTCCTGGGCGCGGACCTCGATGACGGTGGCGAGGCGGGAGTCGGCCGCGGCGACGGTGACGCGGGGCGGCGGGGCGGTGAGGCCGCGGCGGCGCGGGTAGGCGGCCTCGCGTTCGGCGAGGCGGGCGGGGATGTCGAGGGAGCCGTCGAGGGCGCGGACGAGGTCGGCGCGGAGCCGGTGGGCCTGGGGCAGTGAGCCGTATTCGGCGGCGACGCGCCAGTCGAGGACGAGGACGGAGCCGGCGCCGAGTCCGGTGGGCAGTTCGATGGCTCGCAGGTCGGCGGCGCGGACGGTCAGCCGGTGGAGGGCGAGGACACCGGCGACGGCGGGCAGGACGCCGGGCTGGTCGGGCAGGGCGATGACGAGTTCGACGCCGACGGGCTCGGGCTCCTCGGGGTCGAGGGGTTCCTCGGCGGTCTCTTCGGCGGTCCGGCTGGTGTGGAGGGCGAGGACGGGTTCGCCGGTGCGCAGCGCCTCGATGGCGAGCCGTTCCTGTTCGGCGCTGGGGGCGGCGGCCTCGGGGTCGGGCGGGGTCTCGCCCGCGAGGACGCCCGCGACCCGTTTGACCAGGTCGGCGACGAGGGAGGCGCGCCAGGACGACCAGGCGGCGGGCCCGGTGGCGAGCGCGTCGGCCTCGGTGAGGGCGTGCAGGAGCTCCAGGGTGCCGAGGGTGCCGACGGCGGTGGCGACGGAGCGGACGGTGGCGGGGTCGTCGAGGTCGCGCCGGGTGGCGGTCTCGACGAGGAGCAGGTGGTGGCGGACGGCGGTGGCGATGACGGCGACGTCGGCGCGGTCGAAGCCGATGCGGGTGGCGAGGTCGCGGGCGATGGTCTCCCCCGCGACGGAGTGGTCGCCCGGCCAGCCCTTGCCGATGTCGTGGAGGAGGGCGGCCACGAGGAGGAGGTCGGGGCGGCCGACGCGGCGGGTGAGCGAGGAGGCCCGTACGGCGGTCTCGACGAGGTGGCGGTCGACGGTCCAGGTGTGGACGGGGTTGCGCTGGGGCCGGCAGCGGACGCGTTCCCAGTCGGGGAGCAGCTGGGTGACGAGCCCTTCGGCCTCCAGGGCCTCCCAGACGGGCACGGTGGCCTCGCCCGCGCCGAGGAGGGTGACGAGCTCCTCGCGGGCTTCGGCGGGCCAGGGCACGGGCAGGGGCTTGGCGGTGGCCGCGAGGCGGCGTACGGCGTGCAGGGAGATCGGCAGGGCGGACTGGGCGGCCGCGGCGGCGGCCCGCAGGGGCAGCACGGGGTCGCGCTCGGGCCGGGCGGTGCGGGCGAGGACGACCTCGCCGTCCATCTCGACGACGCCCTCGGCGAGCGGGGTGCGTTCGACGGGCGGCTTCGCGACGCCCGTACGGCCCGTCAGGAGGGCCCGGAGCCGGGGCCGGGCGGAGCGGGCCTTGAGGACGCGGTTGACCTCGCGCCAGGTGACGTCGGTGGCGTACGAGATGGTCCGGGCGGCCTCGTACACCTCGCGGAGCAGGGTGTCGGCGTCGAGAAGGCCGAGTTCCTGGGCGACCGCGTCCTGTTCCTGGAGGGCGAGCCGGTCGGTGGCGCGGCCGGTGGTGAGGTGGAGGGCGTCGCGGGCGTCGAGGAGGCGGCGGCGGGCGGCGTCGAGGCCTTCGCGGGGGGCGTCGGCGAGCCAGGAGGCGGCGACGGCGCGGAGGACCTGGGCATCGCGGAGTCCGCCCCTGGCCTCCTTGAGGTCGGGTTCGAGGAGGAACTGGAGCTCGCCCATGCGGTCGGCGCGTTCCCGGCAGAGCGCGTCGAGTTCGGGGAGGCGCTTGGGGGCCTGGTTGCGCCAGTCCGCGAGGATCGTGGTGCGCAGTGCGGCGACGAGTCCGTGGTCTCCGGCGAGGGGGCGGGCGTCGAGGAGTCCGAGGTGGACCTTGAGGTCCTCGCCCGCGGTGGCGCGGGCCTCGGCGGGGGTGCGGACGGAGTGGTCGAGGGCGAGCCCGAGGTCCCAGACGGGGTACCAGATCCGGTCGGCGAGGGCGGCGATCGCGGCCTTGTCGGCGCTGCCGTCGTGGAGCAGGAGGAGGTCGAGGTCGCTGCGCGGGGAGAGCTCGGCGCGGCCGTAGCCGCCGACCGCGACGAGGGCGACGCCCCGGGGCGGGGCGGCGGCGGAGAAGAGTCCGGCCAGCCAGTCGTCGGTGAGCCGGGCGAGGGCGGTACGGCGCGGCGGCCCGGACCGCTCCTTCTCGTGGAGGAGGAGCAGCCGGGCCGCCGCGTAACCGCCGGGTCCCGCGTCTTCGGTCTCTTCGCTGACTTCGAGGCTCGTCACCCGGCGGCTCCTTCGTGTGCTTACAGTGCGTCCGGACCGCGCTCGCCGGTGCGGACCCGTACGGCGGTCTCGACCGGCACGCTCCACACCTTGCCGTCACCGATCTTGCCGGTTCGGGCGGCCTTGACGACGACATCGATGAGCTGTTCGGCGTCCTCGTCCTCGACGAGGACCTCGATGCGGATCTTGGGGACCAGGTCGACGGTGTACTCGGCGCCCCGGTAGACCTCGGTGTGGCCGCGCTGGCGGCCGTAGCCGCTGGCCTCGGTGACCGTGAGGCCGTGGACGCCGAACGCCTGGAGGGCCTCCTTGATCTCGTCGAGCCGGTGCGGCTTCACGACCGCGGTGATGAGCTTCATGCGTCCACCTTCTTGTTCTCCGTGACAACCGGGGCGGGGGCGGCGGTGGAGCGCGAGGACGCGCCGCCACCGGCTCCGCTGAAGTCGTACGCGGTCTCGGCGTGCTCGACCTGGTCGATGCCGGAGACCTCGTCGTCCTCGCTGACCCGCATCCCCATCGTCTTGTCGATGATCAGGGCGAGGACCGCGGAGGCGATCAGAGAGTAGGCGAGGACCGCGAAGACACCGATCGCCTGCTTGCCGAGCTGGTCGAGGCCGCCGCCGTAGAAGAGGCCCTTGGCGTCGGACTGGACGCCGCCGGTGGCGAAGAAGCCGACGAGGAGGGAGCCGATGACACCGCCGACGAGGTGGACGCCGATGACGTCGAGGGAGTCGTCGTAGCCGAACTTGTACTTGAGGCCGACGGCCATGGCGCAGACGATGCCGGCGATGGCGCCGACGGCGATCGCGCCGAGCGGGCTGACGGAGCCGCCGGCCGGGGTGATGGCGACGAGACCGGCGACCGCGCCGGAGGCGGCGCCGAGGGTGGTGAAGGAGCCGTGGCGGATCTTCTCGTACGCGAGCCAGGCGAGCATGGCGGCGGCGGTGGCGACCTGGGTGTTGACGAACATCACGGCGCCGACGCCGTCGTCGTTGCCGAGCCAGGAGCCGGCGTTGAAGCCGAACCAGCCGAACCAGAGGAGTCCGGCGCCGAGCATCACCAGCGGGAGGCTGTGCGGGCGCATCGGGTCCTTCTTGAAGCCGACGCGCTTGCCGATGACGAGGATCACGCCGAGGGCGGCGGCGCCGGCGTTGATGTGGACCGCGGTACCACCGGCGAAGTCGATGACACCCATCTCGAAGAGCCAGCCGCCGGCGCCCCAGACCCAGTGGGCGACGGGGAAGTAGACGACCGTGACCCAGAGGGTGATGAAGAGGGCCCAGGCGGTGAACTTGACGCGGTCGGCGAGGGCGCCGCTGATCAGGGCCGGGGTGAGGATGGCGAACATCAGCTGGAAGACGGCGAAGACGTACACCGGGATGGTGTAGCCGTCCCACAGTTCGGTGACGCCGATGCCGCTGAGGCCGACGTACTCGGAGGACCAGCCGACGATCGAGCCGATGTCGGTGCCGAAGGCCATGCTGAAGCCGAAGAGCACCCACAGGATCGTGACGATCCCCAGGCTGATGAAGCTCATCATCAGCATGTTGAGGGTGGATTTGACGCGGACCATGCCTCCGTAGAAGAAGGCGAGTGCCGGGGTCATCAGCATGACCAGGGCGGAGCAGATGAGCATGAACCCGGTGTTGGCGGCGGACAGCTCGGGGGCGTCTGCTGCCAGGGTCGTGATGGCTGGTGCCATCGGCGTCTCCTCGTCGTCGGTACGGCCGTGCGGGGCGGGGCCGGAGAGAGCGGCCGGCCGTGAGGGTGGCCGGTTATGGGCCAGAGATTCGCGCAGCGCGGTTTCCGCCGATGCCGCTCGATGTTTCGGAGCGGTGACGAAGGGGTGGGGCGTGTTACGTGACCGTGAACGGCCGGATCACGACGAGGTGACGCCCGTACGCTCCGGGCGACGAGCAAACCGGCCGCGTCGGGCGTCCGTGTGACCTTGCGGCGGGGGAGCCGAGTCGGGCAGTACGGGACGTCCGGCGCGGCCGGGGTCTTCGCGGGCCCGTGCGGCCGGGCCGGGGGGGTCAGACCGCTTCGGCGGCCTCGGGCAGCAGCTGGGTGAGCCGGTCGGTGAGCTGGACGACCTCGGCGACGTCGCTGTAGTTGCGGGCGGCGTGGTCGACGGTCTTGCGGAGCCGGGTGTTGACCCGCTCGGAGCGGATGCTGCGGGCCACCCCGAGGGCCTTCTCCGCCAGGACGACGGACTGCTCGGGCTCGCGCTTGAGGAGGTGCACGGTGGCCATGCCGATGAGGTTGAGCGCGTACGACCGCTGGTGGTCGGGGTCCTTCTCGAAGAGCTCGACGGCCCGCTCCATGACGGGCTCGGCGAGCGAGGCGTACGTCGGGGAGCGCCCGGCGACGTAGGCGAGGTCGCGGTAGGAGTGGGAGTTCTCGCCGTTGAGCTCGGCCTCGGAGAAGAAGCCGATCCAGTCGGGCTCGGGCTCGCCGTCGAGGCCGACGTCCGCGAAGGTGTCCTCGGCCATCCGGACGGCCCGCTTGCACTTGGAGGGCTGGCCCATGTTGGCGTAGGCGCGGGCCTCCATCGCATACAGCATGGCCTGGGTGCGCGCGGTGGCGCAGTCTCGACTGCCGTACTGGGCGAGGTGGATGAGTTCGAGGGCGTCGTCGGGCCTGCCGAGGTGGATCATCTGGCGGCTCATCGAGGACAGGATGTACGAGCCGAGGGGCTTGTCGCCGGCTTCCTTGGCGGCGTGCAGGGCGAGCACGAAGTACTTCTGCGCGGTGGGCTGGAGGCCCACGTCGTAGCTCATCCAGCCGGCGAGTTCGGCGAGTTCGGCGGCGCAGGTGAAGAGGCGCTTGGCGGTGGCGGCCGGCTGGTGCTCCTGGAGGAGGTCGGTGACCTCGTGGAGTTGGCCGACGACGGCCTTGCGGCGCAGTCCGCCGCCGCACTGGGCGTCCCACTTGCGGAACATGGCGGTGGTGGACTCCAGGAGGTCGAGTTCGATCTCGGAGAGCCGGTTGGGGCGGCGGGCGTCGGCGAGGGTGTCGGGCCGCTCGATGTCGCCGACGGGCGTGGGGACGAGCCAGCGCTGCATCGGTTCGATGAGGGCGGGGCCCGCGGCGAGCGACAGGGAGGAGCCGAGGAAGCCCCGGCGGGCGAGCATGAGGTCGCTGCGGGAGAACTCGCTGAGCAGGGCGACGGTCTGCGGGCCTGCCCAGGGCAGGTCGACGCCCGACACGGAGGGCGACTGGTGCGCGGTGCGCAGGCCGAGGTCCTCGACGGCGACGACGGAGCCGAAGCGCTCGGAGAACAGCTCGGAGAGGATGCGCGGGATGGGCTCGCGCGGCTGCTCGCCGTCGAGCCAGCGGCGCACCCGCGAGGTGTCGGTGGAGATGTGGTGCGCGCCCATCTGGCGCGCCCTGCGGTTCACCTGCCGCGCCAGTTCGCCCTTCGACCAGCCGCTGCGCACGAACCACGAGCCCAGCTGCTCGTTCGGGCGCTTGCCGGCAGTCGTACCGTCTGCGCCGTTGCCGCCCACTGGAACGCCCCCATCCACCTGATTGTCTGTCCTGCGAACCCCTATCAGAATGCCGCCTCTTGCGGCACCCGTCCGGCGTTCGCACTCCTTCGAACTGGAAACCTGGTTGCCTCCGGCATACCCGCGTGCGCATGCGGTCCCAGGTTTCGAGTACCGAAAGTAATCCTACGATCACCGCTCTACGAGGGCGATTCAAGAAACGCCACCATTCGCCACCCCTTCGAATGAACTCGCCGCCCATGGAACGCGATTCACTTGACATGCGACGAACCGGAGTCGGCGGACGGATGCGCGGAGAGGCGCGCGCACCGGCCCGCACCACCCCACGAGCGACCGCGCGCCAATCGGTGGCGACGGACCGTGACGAGAGGTGACGACGGCACTCCGGGTCGTAACCACCGGCGCGCTCGACCCGTTGGAGGGGACATGGGTTTCACGATCGGCGGCATTCGTGAGATGCGGTCCGGCGCACGCCGCCGCGTACGCACCACGGAGTGCACAGCGGTGGCCGAGTACACAGGACTGTGGGGCTGGGACGTGGTCCCCGGCGCGCGGGGCGCCTCCGGCCAGTGCTCCTGCGGGGATCGGGCGTGTACGGCCCCGGGCGCGCACCCCCTCTCCTTCGCGGAGCCGGTCCCCGCGGGCGCCGGCCTCGACGACGCGGCCAAGGCGTGGTCGGAGTACCCGGGCGCGGCCCTGATGCTTCCGGTCGGCAAGGCCTTCGACGTGATCGAGGTCGCGGAGGCGGCGGGCCGACGGGCGCTCGTACGGCTCGAGCGCATGGGGCTGCCACTGGGCCCGGTGTGCGCGACGCCGACCGGGCGGGCACGGTTCTTCGTGGCGCCGGGCGCCGCGGCGGAGCTGCCGCAGCTGCTGTACCGGATGGGCTGGGACGACGCCGATCTGGACCTGCACTGCCTGGGGCCCGGCAGCCACATCACCGCTCCCCCGTCGGACCTGGGCGGGCTCGGTCCGGTGCGCTGGCTGCGGCCCCCGACGCTCGACACGGCGGGCGCGCCGCCGCAGGCGCGGCTGCTGCTCGGCACTCTGGCGTACATCTGCCACCGCACGCACTTCTGAGGCATACGTCGAGGGCCCCCGCCGGTATACGGCGGGGGCCCTCACGCGTGCGCGTGGACCGCGGGTCAGTCGCCGATCAGGGCGTCGACGAAGGCGCCCGGCTCGAAGGGAGCCAGGTCGTCCGGGCCCTCGCCCAGGCCGATCAGCTTGACCGGGACGCCCAGCTCGCGCTGGACCGCGATGACGATGCCGCCCTTGGCGGTGCCGTCGAGCTTGGTGAGCACGATGCCGGTGATGTCGACGACCTCGGCGAAGACGCGGGCCTGGATCAGACCGTTCTGGCCGGTGGTGGCGTCGAGGACGAGGAGGATCTCGTCGAGCGGGCCGTGCTTCTCGACGACCCGCTTGACCTTGCCGAGCTCGTCCATGAGGCCGGTCTTGGTGTGGAGGCGGCCCGCGGTGTCGATGAGGACGACGTCGGCGCCCTCCGCGATGCCCTCCTTGACGGCGTCGAAGGCGATCGACGCCGGGTCGCCGCCCTCCGGGCCGCGGATGGTCCGGGCACCGACGCGCTCGCCCCAGGTCTGGAGCTGGTCGGCGGCGGCGGCGCGGAAGGTGTCGGCGGCGCCGAGGACGACGGACTTGCCGTCGGCGACGAGGACGCGGGCCAGCTTGCCGGTGGTGGTGGTCTTGCCGGTGCCGTTGACGCCGACGACCATGACCACGCCCGGGACGTCGGAGGGGCTCTCGGTGTGCACCTGGCGGTCGAGGTCGGGGCCGAGGAGGGTGACGAGCTCCTCGCGGAGCAGCCCGCGCAGCTCCTCCGGGGTGCGGGTGCCGAGGACCCTGACCCGCTCGCGCAGCCGCTCGACGAGCTCCTGGGTGGGAGCGACGCCGACGTCGGCGGTGAGGAGCGTGTCCTCGATCTCCTCCCAGGTGTCCTCGTCGAGGTGCTCGCGGGACAGGAGCGTGAGCAGCCCCTTGCCGAGCGAGTTCTGGGAGCGGGCGAGCCGGGCCCGGAGCCGGACGAGACGGCCGGCGGTGGGCTCCGGGACCTCGATCGCGGGGGCCGGGGGCTCGGCGACGACGGGGTCCTCGACGGCGGCCGGCGTCTCGACGGCCTCCTCGGCGGGGAGCGGGACCTCCTCGACCGTGCGGCGTGGTTCCTCCCGGGGGGTCTCCGCCTCGTCGCCGACGTGCGGTTCGGCGGGCGGAGCGGTGATGGTCGGCGTGGTGGACGGCGGCTCGGCCGGCGGCAGCTGCTTCTTCTTGCGGCCGCTGATCACGAGCCCGCTGGTCACACCGAGCGCGACGACGGCGATGACGACGGCAAGGATGAGGATTTCGATTCCCATAACCCCCCCAGTATCGGCCAAGAAGCGCCCGGGGGCGGAGCACGTACGCTGGGTGGGTCCCCCCACTTGTGTACGGAGTACCCCCATGCCCCACGACGCCTCCGAAGCCGCAGGCGCGACGCACGACGGCGCCATGGAGACCCGCGGTCTCGAACCCGTCCCCGACGCCGAGCGGACCGGCCGGGTCCGCGAGCTCTTCCCGACCTGGGTCGCCGCGAACATCAGTGTGCTGTTGCTCACGATGGGCGCCGGCCTGATCGTCTTCAACGGCCTGAACTTCTGGCAGGTCCTGGCCGTCGCGGTGGCCGCGCCGGTCCTCTCGTACGGGATCGTCGGCCTGATCTCGATCGCGGGGAAGCGGGGCGGGGCGCCGGGCATGGCGCTGTCGCGGGCCGTGTTCGGCCAGCGCGGAAACCTTTTCCCGGGCGCGCTGATCTGGGTGGCCCGCTGGGGCTGGGAGACCATCAACGCGGTGACGGGTGCCTACGCGGTGCTCACCGTGCTCGACCTGCTCTTCGGCGTGAAGTCGAACACGCTTCTCATCGTGGTGACGCTGCTGCTCTTCGTCACCTGCACCTTCCTGGTCTCGGGGCTCGGGATCAACGCGCTGCGGGTGTGCAGCAAGTGGTCCACGTACCTCTTCGGTGCCTTCTCGGTGCTCGTCCTGGTCTATCTGGTGGCGAACACGGACTGGTCGGCGGTCTTCGACAAGCCGGCCGGTTCGACGGCGATGATGATCGCGGGCATCGGCACGATCGCGGCCGGCGGCATCAGCTGGGTCCCCTCGGGCCCCGACTTCACCCGCTATCTGCCGCGTACGGCCTCCTCCAAGGCGATGGTCGGTTCGACGGTCGGCGGCGCCGGGATCGTCGTGCTGCCGATGGTGCTGATGGGCGCGGTGATGGCGGTGTCGACGCCGGACCTGGCCTCGGCGCAGGACCCGGTCTCCTTCATCGGTGAGCTGCTTCCGATGTGGATCTCCGTGCCGTACCTGGTGATCGCCCTCCTTGGGATGCTGCTGATCAACTCGATGTCGATGTACTCGGCCGGCTTCACCGCGCAGACGCTGGGCATCAAGGTCTCGCGGGCGGCGGCGGTCAGTGTGAACGCGGTGATCAGCCTGGTCTTCGGTTTCCTGCTGATGGTCGTGGCGACCAGCTTCATCGGCTCGTTCATCTCGTTCCTGACGCTGCTCGCGGTCGCGTTCTCCGCCTGGATCGGGGTCTTCGGGGTGGACATGCTGCGGCGCCGCTCGTACGACGCGGTGGCGCTCATGGACACCACGCGGACCAGCGCCTACTGGTACCGGGGCGGTTTCGCCTGGCAGGCGATGACGGCGTGGGCCGTGGCCCTGCTCGTGGGCCTGCTGTTCACCAAGGTCGACTGGTTCGCCGGTCCGCTCGCCTCCTCCTGGATCGGCGGGAACGGTCTGGGCTGGGCGGTGACGATCGTGATGGCCGGCGCGCTGTACGCCGTACTGCCGCGGACGCCCGAGAAGGCTCCGGCCGAGGACGTCGGGGCGCGCGAGACCGTTTCCATCTGACGCTGCGTCAGCTACCGTCCCCCTTCGCCGGCATCCCACCCGCGGAGGGGGACTTTCCATGCCCTTCACAGTCGTACGGTTCAACCTCGTCGATCCCCGCGCCACCCCGGAGTCCCTCTCGGAGCGCTACCGGGCCGCCCTCGCCATGGCGGCGTACGCCGACACCCACGGGGTCGACACGGTCCAGACCGAGGAGCACCACGGGGTCGCGAACAACTGGCTGCCCTCCCCCTTCGCCTTCGCGGGCGCGGTCTTCGGCGCCACGGAGAGGATCGCCGTCACCGTCTCGGCGATCATCGGCCCGCTGCACGACCCGCTGCGGCTCGCCGAGGACATCGCGGTCCTGGACCTGCTGAGCCGGGGCCGTCTGGTGACGGTCGCCGGCATCGGCTACCGGCCGGAGGAGTACGAGGAGCGCGGGGTCGACTGGGGCCGGCGCGGCAAGCTCCAGGACCTGCTCCTCGAGACGCTGCTCACGGCGTGGACCGGGGAGCCGTTCACGTATCAGGGGCGTACGGTACGGGTCACCCCGCGGCCCTTCACCCAGCCGCGTCCGCTGCTCCTGGTCGGCGGTTCGTCGCGGGCGGCGGCGCGGCGGGCGGCCCGGCTGGGGCTGCCGTTCTTCCCGAGCGCGCACCTGCCGGAGCTCGAGGCGTACTACCGGGAGCGGTGCGCCGAGTACGGCACGGAGGGGTGGACGATGATGCCGGCCGAGGAGACCCCGCTGCTGCACCTGTCGGAGGACCCGGACCGGACCTGGGCCGCGTACGGGGAGCACTTCCTGCACGAGGCCAGGACGTACGCCTCCTGGCAGTCGAAGGACATCCGCTCGGCGGTGCGGTCGGCGGCGACGACGGTGGCGGAGCTGCGCGCGGAGGGGGTGTACCGGGTCGTCACGCCCGAGGAGTGCCTGACGCTCGGTCTGGAGAGCCTGGTGCTGCATCCGCTGTGCGGCGGGATGCCGGTCGAGGAGGGCTGGCGGAGCCTGCGGCTGTTCTGCGACGGCGTACTGCCACGGCTGACGGCGTGAGGGCCTGGGCCCACGGCGTACTGCCCCGGCTCAAGGCGTGAGCCTCGGGCCGGGGCAGTCTCCGTGAAAGAGGAGCGGGGCAGCGGGGTTTAGCCCATCTCCTCCAACGCCTTGCCCTTGGTCTCCTTGACGTACTTGAGCACGAAGGGGATCGAGAGCACGGCGAAGACCGTGTAGATGACGTACGTGCCGGAGAGGTTCCAGTCCGCGAGGGACGGGAAGCTGGCGGTGATGGCCCAGTTGGCGATCCACTGGGCGGAGGCGGCGACGCCGAGGGCGGCGGCGCGGATCCGGTTGGGGAACATCTCGCCGAGGAAGACCCAGACCACCACGCCCCACGAGAGGGCGAAGAAGAGCACGAAGACATGGGCGGCGACGAGCGCCACGACACCCTGGGTCTCGGGGAGCTTGCCGTCGACGAGGTCGGCGGAGAAGGCCCAGGCCTCGAAGGCGAGGGCGACCGCCATGCCGATGGAGCCGACGAGCGCGAGCGGCTTGCGGCCGACCCGGTCGACCAGGACCATCGCGATCACGGTGCCGATGATGTTGATGATCGACGTGGTGAAGGAGTAGAAGAACGAGCTCGACGGGTCGATGCCGACGGACTGCCAGAGCGTCGCGGAGTAGTAGAAGGCGACGTTGATGCCGACGAGCTGCTGGAAGACGGAGAGTCCGATGCCGACCCAGACGATGGGCAGCAGCTTGAAGCGGCCGCCGGCGACGAGCAGGTCCTTGAACGTCGACTTGTGCTCGCTGCGCATGGCCCGGTCGATCTCGGCGACGCGGCGGTCGAGGTCGACGCCGTGGCCCTCGACCTCGGCGAGCACCTCCTTGGCCCGGTCGGTCTTGCCGACGGAGATGAGGAAGCGCGGGGACTCGGGGATGGCGAAGGAGAGCATGCCGTACAGGACGGCGGGCACGACCATCACGCCGAGCATCCACTGCCAGGCTTCCAGGCCGCCGATCTCACCGCGCTGGTCGCCGTCGGCGAGCTGGAGGATGCCGTAGTTGACCAGCTGGGAGATGGCGATGCCGATGACGATCGCGGCCTGCTGGAAGGAGCCGAGGCGGCCGCGGTACGCGGCGGGGGCGACCTCGGCGATGTAGGCGGGGCCGATCACGGAGGCCATGCCGATGGCGAAGCCGCCGATGACCCGCCAGAAGGCCAGGTCCCAGAGCGCGAAGGGGAGGGCGGAGCCCACGGCGCTGACGGCGAAGAGCACGGCGGAGATCTGCATGCAGCGGATGCGGCCGATGCGGTCGGCGATCCGGCCGGCGGTGGCGGCGCCGATGGCACAGCCGATCAGGGCGACGGCGATGACCTGCGCGAGGGTGCCGGAGCCGATGTCGTAGCGGTCCCGGATCGCTTCGACGGCGCCGTTGATGACGGAGCTGTCGTAGCCGAAGAGGAAACCGCCCATCGCGGCGGACGCCGTGATGAAGATGACGTGGCCGAGGTGGTCCGGGTGGGCGGCTCGGCCTTGGGAAGGCGGCGGCGTGGGCGCCTGCGCGGTGTTGGTCACATGGACTCCTCGGTGGGGGGAAAGCCCTTCCAGTGGCGCACAACTTCACGCCGCCCACCACGTGAAGGTAAAAGCAACGTTGCAGAGACTATGCCTTCAAGTTTCGAAGTCAATACCCGATGTCGTGTGACTTTATGAGCACGGCAGGCCTACATGACTTCAACACTTGAACGGACCGTTAGCGCAGTCGCTGACTGATGACCTTGGATACCCCGTCGCCCTGCATGGAAACGCCGTAGAGCGCGTCCGCGACCTCCATCGTCCGCTTCTGGTGCGTGATCACGATCAGCTGCGAGGACTCCTGGAGCTCCCGCATGATCCGGATCAGCCGCTGGAGGTTGGTGTCGTCGAGCGCCGCCTCGACCTCGTCCATCACGTAGAACGGGCTCGGCCGTGCCTTGAAGATCGACACGAGCAGCGCCACGGCGGTGAGTGAACGCTCACCGCCCGAGAGCAGCGAGAGCCGCTTGACCTTCTTGCCCGGCGGGCGGGCCTCCACCTCGACGCCCGTGGTGAGCATGTTCTCGGGATCGGTGAGGATCAGCCGGCCCTCGCCGCCCGGGAAGAGCCGCGAGAAGACACCCTCGAACTCACGGGCCGTGTCCCGGTACGCCTCGGTGAAGACCTGCTCGACCCGCAGGTCGACCTCCTTCACGACCTGAAGCAGGTCGGTCCGGGTCTTCTTCAGGTCCTCCAGCTGCTCGGACAGGAAGCGGTGCCGTTCCTCCAGGGCCGCGAACTCCTCCAGGGCCAGCGGGTTGACCTTGCCGAGCTGGTGGTACGCCCTCTCGGCGGCCCTGAGCCGCTTCTCCTGCTCCGAACGGATGAAGGGGCGCGGCCCGGCAGCCGCGCCATCGGCCTCCTCCGCCCCCTCGTCGGCCCCCTCGACGGTCGGCGACGGGGGCACGGGCTGGTCCGGACCGTACTCGGCGACGAGGGCGACCGCCTCCACCCCGAACTCGTCCAGGGCCTTCGCCTCCAACTGCTCGATCCGCAGCCGCTTCTCGGCGCCGAGGACCTCGCCCCGGTGGACGGAGTCGGTCAGCTTGTCGAGCTCGGCCTTGAGGTCCCGGCCCCGGACCCGGGCGGCCGTCAGGCCCTCCTCGCGGTCGGCGCGGGCCGCCTGGGCCGCCACCCGCTCCCGCTCGGCACGGACCAGCGACACCTCGACATGGGCCAGGAGGCTCCGGGCGCCGGCGGCGACCGCGCCCGCGACCCGCTCCTCGTGGCGCAGCCGGGCCCGCCGCTGCTCGGCACGCGCGCGTGCCTCCCGTTCGGCGCGGGCCGCCCGGTCGAGCGAATCGGCGCGGCCGGCGAGCGCCTTGACCCGCTCCTCGTGGGTACGGACCTGGAGCCGCGCCTCCATCTCGGTCTGGCGCGCGTGAGAGCCGTCGAGCGCGAGCCGGTCGCGGGCGGTGGTGTCGGGTTCCTCGTCCCCGCCGTCCCCGGACGCGACGGCCTCCTCGGCCACGAGGAGCCGTTCGGCCAGCTCCTCCGCCTCGGCGGTCGCCTTCTCCAGGGCATCCTGGGCGCGTGCGGCCGCCGCGGCGCTCCGCTCGGCCTCCCCCGCCGCCGCCCTGGCCTGCCCGGCGAGCCGCCCGAGTTCCTTGGCGACGGCCGACTTCTCGCGCTCGGCGGTACGGCGAAGGGTGTCGAGTTCCTCGACGAGTGCGGCGGCGGTACGGCGGCGCTCGTCGGCCTCGCGCTGGGCCGTGGCCGACTCCTGGCACCGTACGGCCAGTTCGTCGAGCTCGGCGGCGGCCTCGGCCACCGAGGCCTGGACTTCGAGCAGGCTCGGGGCCCCCGCGGAGCCTCCGCGCGCGAAGTGGGCCCCGAGCAGGTCGCCCTCCGCGGTGACGGCGGTCAGCGCGGGCCGGGTCCTGACCAGCTCGGCGGCCTCGTCCAGGTCTCCGACGACCACGACTCCGGCGAGCAACCGGCTGACGGCGCCCATGAGTTCGACGGGACCTCGCACGAGGTCGGCGGCGTACGGGTGCCCTTCGGCGGCCGGGCGGGGTGCCGGTTCCGGGGCTCCGGTCAGGAGCAGGGCGGCGCGGCCCGCGTCCTGCTTGCGCAGCAGCCTGAGGGCTTCGACGGCGGCGGAGGGCCCGGTGGCCGCGACCGCGTCGGCGGCGGCTCCGAGGGCGGCGGCGACGGGGATCTCGTACCCCGGGGTGACGGTGAGGAGTTCCGCCGCCGGGCCGAGGATTCCGCTGAGCCCCGCGGTGAGCAGCGCGCCGGTGCCGTCCTTGCGGCGCAGCCCGAGGGCGAGGGTGTCGTGTCGTGCGCGGGTCGCGGCGCGGCTGCGTTCGGCGGCGCCGGCGGCCTCGCGGGCGGCGCTCAGCGCGGCCTCGGCGTCGGCCAGTTCGCGACGGGCGGCCTCGTGGCGCTCCGCCTGCGCGGTGTCCGCCGCGTCGAGTCCTTCGACCTCCGCCTGGAGCTGTTCGTACTCCTCCTGGGCGGTGGCCGCCCGCTCCCCCGCCTCGTCGCGGGCGGTGGCGAGCCGGTCGATCTCGGCCTGGGCGGAGGCGGCGCGCGAGCGGGCCGCGTTGACCTGGCCGTGGAGGCGGGCGAGGCCTTCGCGCCGGTCGGCGAGGGCGCGGGCGAGGTCCTTGAGGCGGCGTTCCTCGGCGGCGAGCGCCTGTTCAAGCTCGGCGCGGTGGGCGACGGTGTCGTCGAGGGCGCGCTCGGCGGCCTCCAGGGCGGCTTCCAGTTCCGCCTCCTGCTCGCGGACCCGGGCCGCCTCCCGCTCCAGGTCCTCCGGGTCGCGGCCGCGGCGCTCCTCGGTGGGCGCGGCGGTGGCGCTCTTCACGCGCGCGTCGGCGAGGGAGACGGTGCCGCGGACGCGTTCGGCGAGCTGGGAGAGGGCGTACCAGTTCTCCTGGGCGCGCTCCAGGCGGGGCACGAGGGCGCGGGCCTCCGCTTCGAGCTCCGCCTCGCGGGCCAGCGCGGTCCGCAGCTCGTTCTCGGTGGCCTCCTTGCGGGCGAGGAGGGCCGCTTCGTCGGCGACCTCGGCGTGGAGGGCCTGCTGGAGGTGGACGAGGTCGTCGGCGAGGATGCGGAGCCGTGCGTCGCGCAGGTCGGCCTGGATGACGACGGCGCGGCGGGCGACGGCGGCCTGTCGGCCGAGGGGCTTGAGCTGGCGGCGGAGTTCGTCGGTGAGGTCCTGCACGCGCGCGAGGTTGGCCTGCATCGCGTCGAGCTTCCGCAGCGCCTTCTCCTTGCGCTTGCGGTGCTTGAGGACGCCGGCGGCCTCCTCGATGAAGGCGCGGCGGCCCATCGGGTCGGCGTGCAGCACGGAGTCGAGCTGCCCCTGTCCGACGATGACGTGCATCTCGCGTCCGATGCCGGAGTCGGAGAGCAGGTCCTGGAAGTCGAGCAGCCGGCAGGTGTCGCCGTTGATCTGGTACTCGCTGCTGCCGCCGCGGAACATGATCCGGGTGAGGGTGACCTCGGCGTAGTCGATGGGCAGCGCGCCGTCGGAGTTGTCGATGGTGAGGGAGACCTCGGCGCGGCCGAGCGGCGGGCGCCCGGTCGTGCCGGCGAAGATGACGTCCTCCATCTTGCCGCCGCGCAGCGACTTGGCGCCCTGCTCGCCCATGACCCAGGAGAGGGCGTCCACGACGTTGGACTTGCCCGATCCGTTGGGGCCCACGACACAGGTGATTCCTGGCTCGAACCGCAGGGTGGTGGCCGAGGCGAACGACTTGAATCCGCGGAGGGTCAGGGCCTTGAGGTGCACCCCGGGGACTCTACCGGGGGCCGCGCGTTTCACCTGCGAAGGCGCAGGGCAGATCCTCGGTGGAGAGGGGTGGGACGTGGGGGGAACGACGGGTGAAACAAAGAAGGGACGCCGAAGCGTCCCTTGCATGCCCGGCTGGGCCGTCCTGATCTACCGGTCGGCTCTGCCGGTCTGATGGAGCAGTCGGCCCTGCCGACGTGGATGTACCAGTCGGCTGTACCGGACCGGATGTACCGGTCGGGCTGTGCCGGCGTGAGTGTTTCCCACCTGGCCCCTCGGGGCTGGGTTGTCAGGTGAGCGCAGGCTCCGCCTGGGGTACGTCGAGGTCGATGCTGTTCAGCAGCGACTCTCCCTGGTGATGAGCGGCGGCAGCGGCAAGCGAGTCGTTCTCGGACTGGATCCGTACCAGCTCGGATTCGAGGTCCTGGACGCGCTGCTGAAGCCGTCGCATCTCGGCGAGGAGTCGCGGGTCGGAGCCGCCGACGTAACCGAGAAGCGCCTTTGCCATGATGGATGGTCCTCCACAATGAGTGACCGACCGAAGCGGTTGGGTCGTGAGGGATTCGCACCCGCGGTGCTCGGCAGTACTGCTCTGTCGTGCCCGTTCCACTGCCAAACAGCTAAGGTGCGCGGGGCTTCCAGAGTCTCACCAAAAAGTTTGACGGTCAACACGATCACGCCCCGTTCGCAGGGGCGACCGAGGAGTCCCGGGCCGCCCAGGGGGCGGCGGGGGCTCGCAGACTCGGTGCCTCAGGGCGTCGCGATCATCCTTACCGGGCAGCCTTCCACGGCGGACGCTTCTTGGCAACCACCAGGGGCTTTGCTCGTCAGACGCCTGTTACCGGCCGTCCTCCCGGCGCCCCTCTCGGTCACCGGACGGGGTCGCGGCGCGGAGGCCCTCAGCGGATGGCGAAGCTGTCGTAGCCGCCGCGCGGGGTGGCCCAGATCTCAGTGACGCCGTCCACACGCCCGGGTGTGTCGGTGGAGTGGAGCCAGGCGAGGAGACGGTGGCAATTCTCACGCGCCCCTTCGGCCACCACCTGCACACGGCCGTCGTCGAGGTTCAGGGCGAAGCCCACCAGGCCGCCGATCTCCAAGGCGTTTGCCCTGGTGAACCAGCGGAAGCCCACTCCCTGTACCCGGCCGCGCACCCAGGCGGTCATCCGTACGTCGTCGTTCATGACTGCACGCTAGCGGGCGGATTGCCCGATGAGCACTTCACCCCCGGCGCGCATGGGCTACAGTCCCGACCGAACACGCCTCACCCGTTCGGGCGCGCACTGTTCGACTGGTGGCCCGGAACGGCACCGACAGCAAAGATCAGCAAAGTTCCAGCAAAGCCCGGTCGAACCAGCACACCCAGCAGCACCAACAGAGGAAGGCAGAGCAGATGGGACGCCACCGTCGCGCCGGAGCCGCACCCGCCGCAGAAGAGTACGCGGCCGGTACGGACCGCGGGCACCGGGGTGCCCGCCGCAAGCGTCGCGGCGCGCCCGTCCGCACCGGCCTGCTCGGCGCCTCCGCCGCGGTCGCGATGGGCGCCGTCGCCGTCGCGACCGGCCTGCTGCCGGGCGGGGACACGTTCACGGTCGGCAGCGCCGGCACGACCGAGCGGCCGAGCCAGTCCCGGCAGGCCCCGGAGCTGACGACACAGGGCGGGGCCACCCAGACCCCGACGGGCGACTCCGCCTCCACCGGCGACGGCACGGGCGCGCGTACGGGATCGAGCACGGGTACGGACCGCGGCAAGGCGTCGGCCAAGCCGTCGACCACCCCGTCCACGAAGCCGACCCCGAAGGCGACGCCGACTCCGACCAAGCCGGCCGCTCCCAAGACCCCCAGGGCCACCAAGCCCGCGCAGACCGCGCCCGCGACGCCGAGGATCACGGTCGCACCCTCCACGAAGGCCCCCGCGCCGAAGCCGGACCCGACGACCGAGGCCCCGGTCGAGAAGACCTCGACCCCCTCCACCTCCGACCGGGCCGAGGCCGCCGAGGCCGAGGTCCTCCGCCTGGTCAACGTCGAGCGTGCCAAGGTGGGCTGCTCCGCCGTCAGCGCGAGCGCGCAGCTGGCCGCGCTGGCCGGGGCGTACAGCTCGGACATGGCGGCCCGCGGCTTCTTCGACCACACGGACCCGGACGGGAACACCCCGTGGGCGCGCGCCGAGAAGGCGGGCGTCTCGGGTCTGGGCGGCGAGAACATAGCCCGCGGCCAGGCGGACGCGGCGGCCGTGATGGAGTCCTGGATGAACAGCGACGGCCACCGCGCCAACATCCTGAACTGCGACTTCACCACCCTGGGCGTCGGCGTCCACTTCGGCGACGGCGGCCCTTGGTGGACGCAGAACTTCGGCTACTGAGCCCGTACGGCCACGGGCAGGGCAGGGCAGGGCAGGGCAGGGCACTAACTCATCGACAGCGCACCCCTGGAAGTAAGCGCTGCACGGGAGTACGGTGGACAGTATGACTGACGACCTCGCCTACGACGTGTTCGCGCGGGCCTGCCCCTCGCGCGGGACGCTCGAACACGTGACGGGCCGCTGGGGCGGCCTGGCGCTGGGCGCGCTGCACGACGGGACGTTCCGCTTCAACGAGCTGCGGCGACGGATCGACGGCGTCAGCGAGAAGATGCTGTCGCAGACCCTGCACGCGCTGGAGCGCGACGGTCTCGTCCACCGCGAGGCACAGCCCACCAACCCGCCGCGGGTCGACTACCGGCTCACCCCGCTCGGCCGCGAGGTCGCGGAGCGGCTGGTCGGCCTGATCGAGCTGGTGGAGGGGCGGATGCCCCAGATCGAGGCGGCCCGGGAGAGTTACGACGCGGAGCGCGCGGCTCCGGCCACCGCCTGAACCTCGGCCATCGCCTCGCGCCCCTCCCCTACAGCGTCACGCGCGGCGGGCGCTGGCAGCGCGGGCAGAAGTAGCTGGAGCGGTTCATCCAGGGCCGCCGCCGCATCGGCGTACCGCAGCGGCGACAGGGCTCGTCCTCCCGCCCGTAGGCGTCGAGGGAGCGGTCGAAGTAGCCGGACTCGCCGTTGACGTTCACGTACAGGCTGTCGAAGCTGGTGCCGCCGACGGCGAGTGCCTCGTTCATCACGTCCCTGACGTGCCCGAGGAGCTCGGCCGAGCGCGGTCGCGTCAGTGTCCCGGCCGGCCGGTCGTAGTGCAGCCGGGACCGCCAGAGTGCCTCGTCGGCGTAGATGTTGCCGACGCCGCTGATCAGCGACTGGTCGAGGAGCGCCCGCTTGACGGTCGTACGGCGCAGGCGCAGCGCGCTCAGGAAGACGGCGTCGTCGAACTCGGGGTCCAGGGGGTCGCGGGCGATGTGCCCGATGACGTCCGGCAGCCCGTCGGGGGTCTGGTCGTGGAGCGAGAGCCCGCCGAAGGTGCGCTGGTCGACGAAGCGGAGCTCGGTGCCGGCGGCGTCGTCGAAGCGGATCCGGATCCGCAGGTGCTTCTCGTCGAGGGCCTTCTCCGGCTGGACGAGCAGCTGCCCGCTCATACCGAGGTGGCCGAGAACGGAGGTCCCGGTGTCGGCCAGCGGCAGCCACAGGTACTTGCCGCGCCGCCGCGCCACCTCGAACCGCTGCCCCTTCAGCCGGGCCGCGAAGTCGGCGCCGCCCGCCAGGTGACGCCGGACGGCCCTCGGGTGGAGCACCTCGACCTCGGTCACGGTCCGCCCGGCGATCCAGCGCTCCAGACCTCGCCGTACGACCTCGACCTCGGGCAGCTCGGGCACGGCACTCCTCAGGACGTCTTCGACAGCGCTTCAACCCTACCGGGGGCCGGTACCCGGACATGCGAGAACCCCGCCCTGGGGCGGGGTTCCCGGGAAGCGACGGGTGCGGGCCGTCAGGCCGACGCCCGGTGGACGGTCGGAGAGGGGTCGGCGACCTCTCCCGTTCCCGCCTCGGCCGCGGCCTTCGCCGCCGCCGCGCGTTCGTCCGCGGCCGCGCGAATCGCGCGCCACGCGGACTCCGCCGCCTGCTGTTCCGCTTCCTTCTTGCTGCGGCCGGTGCCGGTGCCGTACGAGACACCACCGACGCGGGCGGCAGCAGTGAAGATCTTCTCGTGGTCGGGGCCCTCTTCGGAGACGAGGTACTCCGGCACGCCCAGGCCCTCGGCCGCGGTGAGCTCCTGGAGACTGGTCTTCCAGTCCAGGCCCGCACCGAGGTTCGAGGACTTCTCGATCAGCGGGTCGAAGAGCCGGTGCACCAGCTCGGACGCCGCCTCGAGGCCCTGGTCGAGATAGACCGCGCCGATCACCGCTTCAAGGGTGTCGGCGAGGATGGACGCCTTGTCCCGGCCACCCGTGCCCTCTTCGCCCCGGCCGAGCCGGATGAAGGAGCCGAGTTCGAGTTCGCGCCCCACGGCCGCCAGCGCACGCGAGTTGACCACCGCGGCCCGCAGTTTGGCCAGCTGGCCTTCCGGCAGGTCGGGGTGGGTGCGGTACAGCGTGTCCGTGACCACCAGGCCGAGCACGGAGTCCCCGAGGAACTCCAGACGCTCGTTGGTGGGCAGACCGCCGTTCTCGTACGCGAACGAACGGTGGGTCAGCGCACGCACCAGAAGGGCGGACTCGAGCTTGTAGCCGAGCCGCCCTTCCAGAAGCGTGTGGGACGAGGCATGGTCCGTCTTGTCGTCCGTCTTGCGGGACTCAGACATTGCGCCTCTCACCAGCCCAATCAGACCGAGAGGACCTGGCGCTTGTTGTAGGTGCCGCAGCTCGGGCACGCGATGTGCTGCAGCTTCGGCTCCTGGCAACGCTCACACGAAACCAGGGTGGGGACCGCAGCCTTCCACTGCGACCGGCGGTGGCGCGTGTTGCTGCGCGACATCTTCCGCTTCGGAACAGCCACGGCTACTTCTCCTGCTTCTCGGCGGCGCTTCGGACGTCCCCGTCAGAGGCTTTGCCGCTCATGTTGTCCTTCTCATCGGTTCCCAGCGAACCGGCGAGTCCCTGCAGCGCCGCCCAACGAATGTCGGCGACGTCGTGGTGGTGGTCCGGGTTCTCGTTCAGGTTGGTTCCACACTGGGAACACAGGCCTGCACAGTCCTCCCGGCACACCGGCTGCATCGGCAGTGCGAGCACCACCGCATCACGCAGCATGGGTTCGAGGTCGAACATGCCGTCCTCGAGGGGGATCATGTCCTCGTCTTCCTCGGCTTCGTCGTCCGCGGCCGCCTTCGAGCGGCCCCGGTCGTCGGAGTCGGGGTACGAGAACATCTCCTGGAAGTCCACGTCGAGCTCGAGCTCGACGGGCTCCAGACACCTTACGCACTCCCCCTCGGCCGATGCACGGGCGGTGCCTGTGACAAGCACCCCTTCCATGACCGACTCGAGACGGAGATCGATGTCCACCGGAGCGCCCTCGGGCACTCCGATCACTCCTTCGACGCCCAGGTCCCTGGGGGCCTCGATCGAACGCGAGATCCGCTGGAGGGCACCAGGACGCCGCCCCAGCTCGTGTGTGTCGAACACGAGGGGGTTGCGGTGGTCGAGGCGCGTGCTCAGGGCTCTTCCTGCTTTCGGATCGTGTCACATCGTGAGGAGGCTGCCGGAACGTGGGCAGCAAGGATCGCGGAATACGCGCGACCGAAGGGCCAGGATACTGGACGCTTCGCCCAGGGCCCAATCCGGGCCTAGGGGACCTTAGTGCCCCTGCTCGTACCGGCGCAGCTGCTCCAGATCGATCATGCTCGTGTCGAAGAAGCTGGTCTCGTCGAGCGCGGCGGTCTGCTGCTGCGGCTGGACGGGCTGCTGGTACGCGTACGGGTCCTGCTGCTGGTAGCCGTACGGGTCGGCCTGCTGCGGCTGCTGGTACGCGGCGTAGGGGTCGGGCTGCTGCTGGACCTGCTGCTGGTAGGCGGCGTACGGGTCCTGCTGCTGCGGGACCTGCTGGTACGCCGCGTACGGCTCGGGGTGGGGCTGCTGCTGGGGCTGCTGCTGAGCCGGGATCTGGACCGGCTCCGGGTCGGACAGCTCCGCGAGTCCGGCCAGGTAGTCGGCGTCGCTGGTGTGCCCACCGCCGCCGCCGAGGCCGTCCTGCGCGGCCATGTGCTCGCCCAGTGCGTCGGAGGCGATCCGGCCGTGCAGCTTCTGCCGGCCCCGCCCCACGGCCTCCAGGGTCTTGCTGAGCACGGCCTCGAAGGCGCCGAGCTTGGCGTCGACGTACTCGTCGGCCCGGTGGATCAGCGTCTGCGGGTCGGCGCTGTACTCGGGGGCGTCCTCGTCCGCGTAACCGTTCTGGTCGAGGCCCGGGCCGCGGCCGAGGAGCTTCTCGCGGCCCCGGTCGACGGAGCCGATCGTCTTGTTGAGGACGACCTCGAAGTTCGCGAGCTTGGAGTCGACGTAGTCGTCGGCCTCCGCGCGGACCTCCTCGGCCTCGCGGCGGGCCTCGGAGAGGATGCGGTCGGCCTCCTCCTGCGACTGCCGGGCGACCTGGGTGTCGGAGACGATCGAGCCGCGCTCGGCGTGGGCGGCCTCGATGATCCGCTCCGCCTCCTGGCGGGCCTGCTCGACCATGTGCTCGCGGCCGCCGATCAGCTCCTGGGCCTGGGCGAGGGAGCCGGGCAGGGCCTCCCGTACCTCTTCGAGCAGGGCGAGCAGCTCGGCCCGGTTGACCACGCAGGATGCCGACATGGGCATGGAGCGGGCGCCCTGCACGGTCGCGACGATGTCGTCGAGCTTCTTCTGTACGTCCACCGGGTGCTCGCCACTCTCTACAGCTGGATGGAGACGGACGGGACGACTGTAAGGGCAGTCGGTGTCCATCCGACACCAGGTGACGGAGCGTCAGTGGAGGTGGCCGCGCGTCACTTCTGCGCCAGGCGCTCGGTCAGACGGGTGAGCACCGCGGGGGGCACCAGGTGGGAGACATCGCCGCCCCAGGCCGCGACCTCCTTGACCAGCGAGGAGGAGAGGAAGCTGTAGGTCGGGTTGGTGGGGACGAACAGGGTCTCCACTCCCGTGAGGCCGTTGTTCATCTGCGCCATCTGCAGCTCGTAGTCGAAGTCGCTGACCGCGCGAAGGCCCTTGACGATGGCGGGGATGTCGCGCTGCTTGCAGAAGTCGACGAGCAGCCCGTGGAAGGACTCCACCTCGACGTTGCCGAGGTCGGCGGTCACCTCGCGGATCAGCTCGATCCGCTCGTCGACCGTGAACAGGCCCTTCTTCGACTGGTTGATCATCACCGCGACATGTACGACGTCGTACAGCTTGGAGGCGCGGGCGATGATGTCGAGGTGTCCGTTGGTGATGGGGTCGAATGACCCCGGACAGACGGCGCGGCGCAACGTGGGTCCCTCGCTCTCCGGTCCGGTCATCGTGCGTCTTCGCACGTAGAGGCGGCGCGACCGTACCAAAACGTTCCCTCGCCGTAACGACGGGCCCGCAGTGGTTCGAAACCGGCCGGCCAGCCGAATTCCCCGCCTCTGGTGCTGCGCTCCACGGTGACGAGGGCGTCGTCCGTGAGCCAGCCCCCCGAGCGGAGTGTGAGGAGTATCTCGCGAAGATCGTCGTCGGAGACGGCGTAAGGCGGGTCCAGGAAGACCAGGTCGTACGGCTCGGCCGGCGCCGGTCCCGTCACGATCTGCTCCGCTTTGCCGGTACGGAGTTCGGCGCCGGGCAGCCCGATCGACCGGATGTTGTCCCGGATCGTCTTCGCGGCGCGCGGCTCCGCCTCGACGAGCAGGGCGTGGGCGGCGCCCCGGGAGAGCGCTTCGAGGCCGACGGCGCCGGAGCCCGCGTACAGGTCGGCGACGCGCGAACCGGCCAGGCCGTGGAACGCCTCCCAGGTGGAGAAGAGGCCCTCGCGCGCCCGGTCGGAGGTGGGGCGGGTGCCGTTGCCGGGCGGCACGGCCAGGCGGCGCCCGCCGGCGGTGCCGGCGATCACGCGGGTCATCGGTGTCCTCGTTCTCCATGGGCCATTGCGGTAAGCAACAGCTTAGGGCGGCGGCCGCCACCCCGCGTCAGCCCTTCTCCAGGTACTCCTCCCTGTCCTTGTCGAGGAGGGCGTCGAGCGCGGTGCGCAGCCCCGGGTGGGCGGTGAGGTCGGGGTCGGTGAGGACGAGGGCGGTGGCCTCCTCGCGGGCGGCGGTGATGACCTCCTCGTCGTCGATGACGGTGAGCACCCGCAGGGAGGAGCGGACGCCGGACTGGGCCTGGCCGAGGACGTCGCCCTCGCGTCGCTGTTCGAGGTCGATACGGGAGAGCTCGAAGCCGTCGAGGGTGGCGGCGACGGCGCCGAGGCGCTGCCGGGCGGGGGTCGCCTCGGGCATCTCGCTGACGAGGAGGCAGAGGCCGGGGGCGGAGCCGCGGCCGACGCGGCCGCGCAGCTGGTGGAGCTGGGAGACGCCGAAGCGGTCCGCGTCCATGATCACCATGGCGGTGGCGTTGGGGACGTTGACGCCGACCTCGATGACGGTGGTGGCGACGAGGACGTCGAGCTCGCCCGCGGCGAAGCGGCGCATCACGTCGTCCTTGTCGTCGGGGTGCATCCTGCCGTGGAGGACGGCGATCCGCAGGCCGGTGAGGGGGCCGGTGCGGAGCTTCTCGGCGACGTCGAGGACGGCGAGCGGCGGGCGTTTCTCGGCCTCGTCCTCGGCGGACGCCTTGGACTTCTTCTTCTGGTCCTCCTCGTCACCGATGCGCGGGCAGACCACGTACGCCTGGTGTCCCTTCTCGACCTCCTCGCGGACCCGCTCCCACGCGCGCGTGAGGAAGTGCGGTTTGTCGGCGGCGGGGACGACATGGCTGGCGATCGGGGAGCGTCCGGCGGGCAGCTGGTCGAGGACGGAGGTCTCCAGGTCTCCGAAGACCGTCATGGCGACCGTGCGCGGGATGGGCGTGGCGGTCATGACGAGGAGGTGCGGCGGCTGCTTTCCCTTGCTCCTGAGGGCGTCGCGCTGCTCGACGCCGAAGCGGTGCTGCTCGTCGACGACGACCAGGCCCAGGTCGTGGAACTGGACCTTGTCCTCGATCAGCGCGTGCGTGCCGATGACGAGGCCCGCCTCCCCTGTGACCAGGTCGAGGAGTGCCTGCCGGCGTGCGGGGACGCCCATGGAGCCGGTGAGCAGGACGACCTTGGTGGCCCGCTCGGCGCCGCCGAGCATCCCTCCCTGGGCGAGCTCGCCCATCATCTCGGTGACCGAGCGGTGGTGCTGCTGGGCGAGGACCTCGGTGGGGGCGAGCATGGCGGCCTGCCCCCCGGAGTCGACGACGGCGAGCATGGCGCGCAGCGCCACCATCGTCTTGCCGCTGCCGACCTCGCCCTGGAGGAGGCGGTGCATGGGGTGCTCGGTGGCGAGGTCGTCGAAGATCTCCTTGGAGACCTTCTTCTGGCCGTCGGTGAGGGTGAAGGGGAGCTTGGCGTCGAAGGCGTCGAGGATGCCGTCGGGGACGGGACGCCGGGCGACGGCGGGGAGTTGGGTGTCGGCGTGCCGGCGGCGGGCGAGGGCGACCTGGAGGACGAAGGCCTCGTCCCACTTGAGGCGCTCGCGGGCGGTGGCGATGTCGGCCTTGGTACGGGGCCGGTGGATCAGGCGCAGGGCTTCGGGGAGCTCGGCGAGGCCGCGGCCCTCGCGGAGGGCGTCGGGGAGCGGGTCGACGGCGTCGACGGCGCTGGGCAGGACGGCGTCGACGGCCTTGGCGATCTTCCAGGACTCCAGCTTGGTGGTGGCAGGGTAGATCGGGATGAGGGCGCCGGCCCAGACGTCCACGGCTTCCTCGCTGTCGCCGCGGAGGAGTTCGTACGACGGGTGGGCGAGCTGGAGGCGCCGGTTGAAGAGCGAGACCTTGCCGGCGAACATCGCCCGGGTGCCCGGCAGCAGGTCCTTGTGCGGCTTGTGCACGCCCTTGCCGAAGAACACCAGTTGGAGGCGGCCGCTGCCGTCGGTGATGGTCACTTCGAGGCGCTGGCCGCGCCCCTTGGAGCCGTTGAAGGTGAGCACACGGGCGTCGGCGACCTGGGCGACCACGGTGACGTGCTCGTCGAGCGGCAGGTCGGAGAGGGTGGTCAGCTCCCCTCGCTCGGCGTACCGGCGGGGGTAGTGGTGGAGCAGGTCACCGACCGTGTGCAGGTCGAGTGCCTCGGCCATGACCTTGGCGGTGGCGGGGCCGAGGGACTTCTTGAGTGGTTCGTCGAGCGCGGGCACGCGTTCCATTGCACACCACGGGACCGACAGTCGTGGTCATTCCACCCCGATGAGCAGCGGTGGGGCCCCCGCGCCCGCGTGGTACGTGAGGGTGTCGACGGCCAGGTAGCCGCTCCGGACGTGGCGTTCCAGGTCGGGGGCGAGCCCGGGCGGGGCGTCGTCGGCGACGACGAGGGTGACGAGTTCGCCGCCGGCGGACAGCATCCGGTCGAGCACCGTGCGGGCGGTCTCGGTGAGGTCCTCGCCGATGACGGCGACGTCGCCCTCGATGAGGCCGAGGACGTCGCCGGCCTGGCAGACGCCCGCGGAGGTGAAGGACTGCCGTTCGGCGACGGCGAGTTCGGCGTAGCGGGTGGCGCCGGCGGCCGCGGTCATGGCGACGACGTCCTCGTCGAAGCGCCGGTCGGGTTCGTGGACGGCGAGGGCGGCGATGCCCTGGACGGCGGCCCGGGTCGGGATGAGGGCGACGCGGATGCCCTCGGCCCTGGCGCGTTCGGCGGCGGCGACGGCCGTCTGCCGCAGGTCGCTGTCGTTGGGCAGGAGGACGACCTCGCGCGCGTGGGCCCGGCGGATGGCGTCGAGGAGTTCGTCGCCGGCGGGCGGTTCGCCCGGCAGGGTCCGTACGGTGGTCGCGCCCGCCTCGGCGCACAGCCCGGCGAGGCCCTCGCCGGGGACGACGGCGACGACGGCGCGCTGGGCGCGCTCGCCCGGGCCGGGGGTCGCGGCCGTATCGGCCGCGAAGTGGGTGATCCGGATGCGGTGCGGCCGGCCGGCCTCGACGCCGGCCTCGACGGCGGCGCCCGCGTCGTCGACGTGCACATGGACGTTCCACAGGCCGTCGCCGCCGACGACGACGAGGGACTCCCCCAGGGCGTCGAGCCGGGCCCGCAGCAGCTCCACGGCGGCTTCCCCGGCCTCCAGGAGGTAGATCACCTCGTAGGCGGGCCCGCCCTCGGTGGGGCACTCCTCGCGGGGGGCGTACGGGACGGCGGCCGTGTCGGCGGGGGGCGGGGCCTGTCCGGTGACGGTCTCCAGGAGGGCGCCGAGGACCGTCACCAGGCCCCGGCCGCCGGCGTCGACGACCCCCGCGCGTGCGAGGACGTCCAGTTGCCCCGAGGTGGCGGCGAGGGCGGTCCTGGCCCCTTCGTGGGCGTTCCTCGCCACCTCCACGAGTCCGCCGCCGGAGGCGCAGGCCGCGGCCGCGGCCCCCGCGACGGTGAGGATGGTGCCCTCCACGGGGTGGGCGACGGCCCGTCGCGCCGCGCTCGCGGCCTCGGCGAGGGCGCGGGCGAGGTGAGCACCGTCACACCCCTCGGCGAGCACCCCGGCCATGCCGCGCAGGAGCTGGGAGAGGATGGTTCCGGAGTTGCCGCGGGCGCCGAGCAGGGCGCCGTGCGCCATGGCCCGTACGGTCTCTGCGGTGTCGGGCGCGGAGGCGGCGAAGACGGCCTCGACGGCCTGGTGGGCGGCTTCCGCCGTCAGGTAGAGATTGGTGCCGGTGTCCCCGTCGGCCACGGGGTAGACGTTGATCGCGTCGATCTCCTCGCGCTCCCGGCCGAGCGCGTCGAGCGTCCGCGCGCACCAGGACCTGACCGCTTCCGCGTCGAGCTCGACGAGCTCCTCGAAGGGCTGAAGGGCTCGCGACAACGGGGGTCCTCCTTCGGCGGTGAGCTCACCGCAGGGTAGAGCCCGGGGACTCCCTCCCCCAAGCTCTCGGCTTCGCTCGACCAGGGGGGACCCCCAGTGACCAGGGCCCGGGACGGGGTCCGAGCGGATCGTGGTAGTTTCGTTCCACCGAGGCAGGCGTTGTATGCTGCTTCGGTTGCCCGGTTCACACCGGGCCGTCCCCCGGCAAGCCACTTCAGACTCCTGATTCCGGTGCGCCGGAATTCACTGTAAATCCTGAAGCTTTTGGAGTGACCCGTGGCTGCCAACTGCGACGTCTGCGGCAAGGGGCCGGGCTTCGGCAACAACATTTCGCACTCGCACCGCCGTACGTCCCGTCGCTGGAACCCGAACATCCAGCGCGTGCGTGCCGTGGTCGGTCGGACGCCGAAGCGGCTCAACGTCTGCACCTCGTGCATCAAGGCCGGCAAGGTCTCGCGCTAATCGCGACGTTCTGTCGTAGCGCAGCCCCTGCGGTTGCCTTGAAAGGCCGGTTCACCTAGGTGAACCGGCCTTTTGCCATGCCCGGACGCGGACGGGTCCCGCCGGCCCGGGGGCCCGGCGGGGTCCTCAGGTCCTGAACCGCCAGCCGTGGTCGACCGGGCCGATGCCCGAGCCCAGGGCGAACCCGGCGCCTATGGCCCCGGTCACGTACTCCTTGGCCTGCCGCACCGCGTCCGGCACCCCGAGCCCCTTGGCGAGCCCGGCGGCCGTCGCCGAGGCGAGCGTGCAGCCCGTCCCGTGGGTGTGCCGGTTGTCGTGGCGCGGGGCGCGCAGCCAGTGCTCATCGGAGCCGTCCGTGAGCAGGTCGACGGCCTCCTCGCCCGTGGGCAGGTGCCCGCCCTTGATCAGGACCCAGCGCGGCCCGTACGACAGGATCGCCTCCGCGGCGGTCCGCATGTCGCTCTCGTGGACGACGTGCACGCCCGTGAGCTGCGCCACCTCGTCCAGGTTGGGGGTGGCGACGGTCGCCCGGGGCAGCAGCCTCTCGCGTACGGAGTCGAGCGCGGTCTCGGCGAGCAGCGGGTCCCCGTGCTTGGAGACGCCGACCGGGTCGACGACGACCTGGGCGGCGGTGTCCGCGAGCAGGTCGGCGACGGTCTCCACGAGCGCCGCCGTGGCCAGCATGCCGGTCTTGACCGCCTGGACGCCGATGTCGTCGACGACGGCCCGGTACTGGGCGCGGACGGCCTCCACCGGCAGCTCCCAGACGCCCTGGACGCCCCGCGAGTTCTGCGCGGTGACGGCGGTGAGCACGCTCATGCCGTGGACGCCGAGCGCGAGCATCGTCTTCAGGTCGGCCTGGATGCCGGCGCCGCCGCCGGAGTCGGAGCCGGCGACGGTCAGCACCAGCGGAGGCCGGGACGTCATTCCGTCTCCCCGAAGTGGTCCCAGCCGCCCACGCTGTGCCAGGGGGCGCCGTCCACGGTGACCTGCGGCAGCGCGGAGGGGTTGAGGACCTCCCCGATGACCTTCCAGCGGGCGGGGAGTTTCACGTCCGGCGGGAAGGTGGCCACGATGGCGTGGTCCTCTCCCCCGGTGAGCACCCACTGCATGGGGTCGACGCCGACGGCCTGGCCGATGTCGTTCATCTGGGTGGGGATGTCGATGAGCCCCGAGCGCAGGTCGATGCGGACCTTGCTGGCCTCGGCGATGTGGCCGAGGTCGGCGATGAGGCCGTCGCTGACGTCGCACATGGCGGTGGCGCCGAGACCGGCGGCGGCGGGACCCGCGTGGTACGGCGGTTCGGGCCTGCGGTGGGCCTCGACGAAGGCGCGCGGGGAGCGGAAGCCACGGGAGAGGACCGCGTACCCGGCGGCGGACCAGCCGAGCCAGCCGGTGTAGGCGACGACGTCGCCGGGCTGGGCGCCGCCCCGGGTGACCGGGTCGTGGTTGCGGAGGTCGCCGAGGGCGGTGATGGAGACCATGATCGTGTCGCCGCGGACGACGTCGCCGCCGACCACCGCCGCGCCCGCGACCTGACATTCGTCGCGCAGGCCGTCCATGAGTTCGGTGGGCCAGGTGACGGGCAGTTCGGCGGGGACGACGAGGCCGAGGAGGAGCGCGGTGGGGACCGCGCCCATGGCGGCGATGTCGGCGAGGTTCTGCGCCGCGGCCTTGCGGCCGACGTCGTACGCCGTCGACCAGTCGCGGCGGAAGTGACGTCCTTCGAGGAGGATGTCCGTGCTGGCCACCACGCGCCGGTCGGGTGCGGAGACGACCGCGGCGTCGTCGCCCGGCCCGATCCGTACCGCCGGGGTGGAGGTGAGCCGGGACGTGAGCTCTCTGATGAGCCCGAACTCGCCCAGCTCTCCGACTGTGCCCTTCACCGCGCCTCACCTCGTGTCTTCGTGCCGGCCGGCGGGCGGGGGCGCGTCGTCGCGCGCCGCGGGTCGCGGGCCGTCACCGTGCTGGGTACCGTCAAGTAGACCGTCAACTTCTGTCCTGCGTACGCCACCCCGGCAGTGCCCCGGGACGCGCGGGTCTCCCCGCGGCCCGTGGCGACGCGGTACCGTGGCGTCCCTTTCTCCCACAAGATCCTCGTGGTCGCCCTGGAGGTTCCGTGGTTCAGGCGTACATCCTCATCCAGACCGAGGTGGGCAAGGCGTCGATCGTCGCCGACGCCATCTCCAAGATCCCGGGGGTGCTCCAGGCCGAGGACGTGACCGGTCCGTACGACGTCATCGTCCGCGCGCAGGCGGACACGGTCGACGAGCTCGGCCGCATGGTGGTCGCCAAGGTCCAGCAAGTGGACGGCATCACGCGCACCCTCACCTGCCCGGTCGTTCATCTGTAGCCCCCGTCTACGCTTGGCCGGTGATGTCTTCGCACCGGCCCTTCGGCCTGCCCGCCGCCGTGACGGCCGCCGTATCGCTGCTGGCCGCCGCCGGCTGCTCCTCGTCGGACGCCGAGGCGTCCGTCGTGGTTCCCCGTCCCCCCGCGGCGGAGGCCGCCTTCTGCCAGGCCTTGGCGAAGGAGCTTCCCGACACCGTGGCGGGTCTTGAGCGGAGTGACCCGGAGCCCGGCTCCGAGCTGACCGCCGGCTGGGGCGACGGTGCGATCGTACTGCGCTGCGGGGTGCCCCGGCCCGAAAAGATGAGCGACCCCAAGGCGCAGGGCATCGAGGCGAACGGCGTGAACTGGATGCTGGAGCGCCCGGAGGGCAGCGGGCCCCGTCTCACCTCGACGTACCGCAAGGCGTACGTCGAGGTGACGCTCGACGAGCGGTACGCGCACGATGTGACGCCGCTCGCCGATCTCGCCGCTCCCGTACGGAAGACCGTGCCGCCGAGCCTCTGAGAGGCCGGGGCACGGTCTTTCCGGGTGCTGTCCCGTCCGGCCGGGTCCGGTCAGCGCAGGCCCGTGGAGCGGTTCAGCGCGGCCTGGATGAGCCGGTCGACCAGCTCCGAGTAGCCGACGCCGCTCTCCTGCCACATGCGCGGGTACATGGAGATGGGCGTGAAGCCCGGCATGGTGTTGATCTCGTTGATGACGAAGTCGCCGTCCTCGGTGAGGAAGAAGTCGGCGCGGACCAGGCCCTCGCAGGAGACGGCCTCGTAGGCGGCGACGGCCAGACGCTGGACCTCGGCGGTGGCCTCGTCCCCGATCGGGGCGGGCACGATGCCGGAGGCCGAGTCGATGTACTTGGCCTCGAAGTCGTAGAAGTCGTGGTCGGTGACCGGCGGGATCTCGGCCGGCACGCTGGCGCGGGGGCCGTCCTCGAACTCCAGGACGCCGCACTCGATCTCGCGGCCGCGCAGCAGCGACTCGACGAGGATCTTGGGGTCGTGGCGGCGGGCCTCCTCGATGGCCTCGTCGAGGCCGGAGAGGTCGTCGACCTTGGTGATGCCCATGGACGAGCCGCCGCGGGCCGGCTTCACGAAGAGCGGCCAGCCGTGGTCGGCGGCGAACTCGACGATCTTCTTACGGGCGGCGGCCGGGTTCTGCTCCCACTCGCGGGGCCGGATGACCTCGTACGGGCCGACCGGGAGACCGAAGGAGACGAAGACCCGCTTCATGTACTCCTTGTCCTGGCCGACGGCGGAGGCGAGGACGCCCGCGCCGACGTAGGGGACGCCGGAGAGCTCCAGGAGGCCCTGGAGGGTGCCGTCCTCGCCGTACGGGCCGTGGAGCATCGGGAAGACCACGTCGACCTCGCCCAGCGCCCTGGGCACGGAGCCCGGCTCGCTGAGGACGACCTCGCGGTTGGCGGGGTCGACGGAGAGGACGACGCCGCCCTCCGTCGACTCGGCCAGGTCGGCGACGTTCGGCAGGGCGCGGTCGGCGATGGCCATGCGCTCGGGGGCGTCGGCGGTGAGCGCCCAGCGCCCGTCCGTCGTGATGCCGATGGGCAGCACGTCGTACTTGTCCCGGTCGATGGCGCTCAGGACGGCGCCCGCCGTGACGACGGAGATGGCGTGCTCGGAGCTGCGTCCGCCGAAGACGACGGCCACGCGCGGCTTACGGGGGCTCTGGGTGTTCTCGCTCATATCGCGATGAGCGTACCTTGCGACTCCCGAACGGCCGTGCGCCCCGCTGCCCGCGGGCCCGTACGGCCCAGTGCCGGGGGCCCGCTCAGCGGCGCTCGGGCTTCGCGCTGCGCGACATCAGCTCCTTGAGGGCGACGATCGGCGGCTTGCCCTCGTGGACGATCGAGACGACGGTCTCGGTGATGGGCATGTCGACTCCGTGGCGGCGGCCCAGATCCAGCACCGACTCACAGGACTTGACGCCTTCGGCGGTCTGCTTGGTGGCCGCGATGGTCTCCTGGAGGGTCATCCCGCGGCCGAGGTTGGTGCCGAAGGTGTTGTTCCGGGAGAGCGGCGACGAGCAGGTGGCGACGAGGTCGCCGAGGCCGGCGAGGCCGGAGAAGGTGAGCGGGTCGGCTCCCATGGCGAGGCCGAGCCGGGTGGTCTCGGCGAGGCCGCGGGTGATGAGCGTGGCCTTGGAGTTGTCGCCGAGTCCCATGCCGTTGGCGATGCCGACGGCGAGCCCGATGACGTTCTTGACCGCGCCGCCGAGTTCGCAGCCGACCACGTCGGTGTTGGTGTACGGGCGGAAGTACGGGGTCAGGCAGGCGGTCTGGAGCCGCTGGGCGACCGTCTCGTCGACGCAGGCGACGACGGCGGCGGCGGGCTGCCTGGCGGCGATCTCCTTGGCGAGGTTGGGGCCGGTGAGGACGGCCACGCGCTCGGCGGGCACGTCGGCGACCTCGGTGATGACCTCGCTCATCCGCTTGGCGGTGCCGAGTTCGACGCCCTTCATGAGGGAGACGAGCACGGTGTCGGGCGCGAGCATCGGAGCCCAGGCGGCGAGGTTGCCGCGGAGGGTCTGCGAGGGCACGACGAGGACGGTGAAGTCGGCGTCGTGGGCGGCCTCCGCGGGGTCGGCGGTGGCCGTGACCGTCGCGGGGAGTTCGACGCCCGGCAGGTAGTCCGGGTTGGTCCGGGAGGCGTTGATCTCCTTGGCGAGTTCGGCGCGGCGGCCCCAGAGGCTCACCTCGCACCCCGCGTCGGCGAGCACCATGGCGAAGGCCGTGCCCCAGGATCCGTTGCCGAAGACAGCTGCCTTGGTCACTTGGTGCCCCCCTCTGTCGCCTTGCGCCGCTGCTGGAGACGGGCCTTGCGGTGGTCGTACGGTTCGGCGGGCGCCTGCTCGCCGCGGATCTGCTCGAGGACGGCGGTGACGGCGGCCATGATGACCTCGGTCGCCTCGCGGAGCACCTCGGGCGTCGGCTCGAGGCCGTGGAAGCGCGAGAGGTCGACGGGCGGACCGGCCTGCACGATCAGCGTCTTGCGGGGGAACAGGCGGAGCTTGTTCTCCTTGGCGTACGGCGGCATCGCCAGGTTGGCGCCCCACTGGGCCACCGGGATGACGGGGGCCTTGGTGAGCAGCGCGACCCGCGCGGCACCGGTCTTGCCCGCCATGGGCCACATGTCGGGGTCCCGGGTCAGGGTGCCCTCGGGGTAGAAGGCGACGCACTCGCCGCGCTCGATGGCGTCGACGGCGGCGCGGAACGCGTCGAGCGCGTTGGTCGTCTCGCGGTAGACGGGGATCTGGCCGGTGCCGCGCAGCATCATGCCCACGAAGGGGGTCTTGAAGAGGGCCGCCTTGGCGAGGAGGCGCGGGACCCGGCCGGTGTTGTACTGGTAGTGCGCGTACGACAGCGGGTCCAGGTAGGAGTTGTGGTTGACCGCGGTGATGAAGCCGCCGTCGGCCGGAATGTGCTCCATACCGCGCCAGTCCCGGTTGAACAGAACCACCAGGGGGGGTTTGGCGATGACCGCCGCGAGGCGGTACCAGAAGCCGATTCTGCGGCGGGGCACTCGGACACCTTTCTCCGGGACTGGCTGGCAGAGGGTCAAGTGTCGCCCCGTGCTCCTGGTCTGTCGAGTGACACCGTACGCCCCGGGCCCTCCGGGAGAACGCGTGGGCGGGACAGAATGACCCCCGATGAACTCGACGCACGCGAGGCACCCGATGCACCCCCCGCACACGGACGCGGATGACGGCTGGTCCCTGGTCGTCCCCCTGAAGCCCCTTGCCCTGGCGAAGAGCAGGCTGGCCGCCGCGGCCGGGGCCCGGCTGCGCCCCCGGCTCGCGCTGGCGTTCGCGGAGGACACCGTGGGGGCGGTGCTGAACTGCGCGCGCGTACGGGATGTGGTGGTCGTCACGGACGATCCCACGGCCGCCCCGGTCCTCGCCGCCCTGGGTGCGCGGGTCGTGCCGGACACCCCGGCGGCGGGGCTCAACGCGGCGCTCGCGCACGGGGTCCGTGCCGTGCGGTCCGGGCGGCCGTGCGCGCGCGTGGCGGCGCTCAACGCGGATCTGCCGGCGCTGCGGCCGGATGAGCTGGCCCGGGTGCTCGACGTGGCCCGGAAATTTCCGAGGGCATTTCTCGCGGATGCCGCCGAAATAGGTACGACATTCCTCTCGGCGGCTCCGGGGGTGGAATTGGAACCGGCATTCGGGGGCCCGTCGAGGCTCCGGCATTTGTCTTCGGGGGCGGTGGAAATCACGCTGGCCGGGGTGGATTCCGTACGCCGGGACGTGGACACCGGTGAGGATCTGGTGGCGGCGGGGGCGCTGGGGCTCGGCCCGCGGACGGCCGCCCGGTGGCTGCCCGCGGCCGGATAGGCTGCGGTCCATGCAGGCGACCGCGTTCACGTACGACCCCGAGACCCGCAGCGGCAGTGTGCTGCTCGACGACGGCACCCCCGTGGAGTTCGGGGCGGAGGCCTTCGAGGCGGGCGGGCTGCGGCTGCTGCGGCCGGGGCAGCGGGTGCGGATCGACGTGGAGCCCGGCACGTCCGGGGCCGGCGCGCGGATCACCCTGGTGACGCTGCAGACCTTCTGAGCGGGGCTTCACCCCTGGCGTTGAGCGCACGGACGCGCCGCGGGCCGGGCTCCCTGGGGGGAGCCCGGCCCGGCGGGTGTCTACCGCTCGTCCTACTTCTTGGCGGCGGTCTTCTTGGCGGTCGTCTTGCGCGCCGTCGTCTTCTTGGCGGGCGCCTTCGTCGCCGTGGCCTTCTTCGCGGCCGGCGCGGTCTTCTTGGCCGCGGCCTTGGTCGCCTTCTTGGCGGCGGCGGCCGTGGTGGCCTTCTTCGCGGCGCCGTTCGCGGTCTTCTTCGCCGCGGTGGTGGTCGTCTTCTTGGCGGGGGTCACCTTCTTGGCGGCCGCCGTGGTGGTGGTCTTCTTCGCGGGGGTCGCCTTCTTCGCGGCCGCCGCGGTGGTGGTCTTCCGCGCCGGGGTCGCCTTCTTCGCGGCGGCCTTCTTGGCGGTGGTGGCCTTCTTCGCCGCGGCCTTCTTCACGGTCGCGGAGGCGCCACCGGTGAGGCTGCCCTTCGGGGCCTTCTTGACGGAGACCTCGCCTCCCTTGGGGAGCTTCTTCGAGCCGCTGACCAGGTCCTTGAAGCCCTGACCGGCACGGAAGCGGGGGACCGAGGTCTTCTTGACCCGCACCCGCTCACCCGTCTGCGGGTTGCGGGCGTAGCGGGCCGGACGGTCGACCTTCTCGAACGAGCCGAAACCCGTCACAGAGACCCGGTCGCCACCGACCACGGCGCGCACGATGGCGTCGAGCACGTGGTCGACGGCTTCGGCGGCCTGCTGGCGACCGCCCATCTTGTCGGCAATCGCTTCTACGAGCTGCGCCTTGTTCACGTCTTCCCCTTCGGAGACATTGCCAGAACGAAAGTGTTCAAGCTTTTTCGCACGTTAGGCATGTATATACCGCAAATCAAACACGAAACGGTCTAATCACCCTAGTGCCGCAACGCGGAAGATCCGCTGCGGAGTTCCTGGTGTCAGTCGTCCTCTGGGAATCGGCCCTCGTCGAGGTCCTTCATCAACCGGTCCAGACGCGCTGCCGCGTCCTTGAGATCGTGCTTCGCCGCGGCCGTCACGACCAGCAGCTTCCGGGACAGCGCCATCCTTACGCCCTCCGGGACTTGCAGTGAGCGCACTCTTGTGTGCGCTTCCTTCAATCGGGCTGCGACTGCCTCGTAGAGCTCGAGTTGGCTGTCGCGTTCCATGCACCGATTGTGCCATCTAGGGCGAGTTGTCGCCCGACAGGGTCCCAACAAGCGACTGCGCCCCCCACCGGGCGGTGGGGGGCGCAGTCTTGGAAAAGCGCTGCTCAGGCCGTAATTGTACGGGGCTTGAAGGCCGGTCGTGACGCCTCGTAGGTCGCGATGTCGGCTTCGTTCTGAAGGGTGAGGCTGATGTCGTCGAGGCCGTTCAGGAGCCGCCAGCGGGCGTTCTCGTCGAGCTCGAAGTCGGCGTCGATCCCGGCGGCCAGGACCTTGCGCCGCTCCAGGTCGACGGTGACCTCGGCGGTCGGGTCGGCCTCGGTCAGCTCCCAGAGCGCGTCCACCGTCTCCTGCGGCAGGACCACGGTCAGCAGGCCGTTCTTCAGCGAGTTGCCGCGGAAGATGTCGGCGAAGCGGGCGGAGATGACCGCCTGGAAGCCGTAGTTCTGGAGCGCCCAGACGGCGTGCTCACGGGAGGAGCCGGTACCGAAGTCGGGGCCGGCGACCAGGACCGAGGCACCCTTCCGCTCGGGGCGGTTGAGGATGAACTCGGAGTCCTTGCGCCAGGCCTCGAAGAGGCCGTCCTCGAAGCCGTCGCGGGTGACCTTCTTCAGCCAGTGCGCCGGGATGATCTGGTCGGTGTCGACGTTGCTGCGGCGCAGCGGGACGGCCCGGCCGGTGTGTGTGGTGAAAGCTTCCATGGTTCCTCAGACCCCCGCGGTGGTGGCGACGTCGGACAGATCGGCCGGGGAGGCCAGATGGCCCAGGACGGCGGTGGCGGCGGCGACCTGGGGCGAGACCAGGTGGGTCCGGCCGCCCTTGCCCTGCCGGCCCTCGAAGTTGCGGTTGGAGGTGGACGCGGAGCGCTCACCGGGCGCCAGTTGGTCGGGGTTCATGCCCAGACACATCGAGCAGCCCGCGTGCCGCCATTCGGCGCCGGCCTCCTTGAAGACCTTGTCCAGGCCCTCCTCGACGGCCTGCAGGGCGACCCGGACGGAGCCGGGGACGACCAGCATGCGGACCCCGTCGGCGACCTGGCGGCCCTCCAGCAGACCGGCGGCGTTGCGCAGGTCCTCGATGCGGCCGTTGGTGCAGGAGCCTACGAAGACGGTGTCGACCTTGATGTCGCGCAGCGGCTGCCCGGCGGTCAACCCCATGTACTCCAGGGCCTTTTCGGCGGCGAGGCGCTCCGAAGCGTCTTCGTACGAAGCCGGGTCGGGGACGTTCGCCGAAAGCGGCGCGCCCTGGCCGGGGTTGGTGCCCCAGGTGACGAACGGCGCCAGGGAGGCGGCGTCGATGACGACCTCGGCGTCGAAGACCGCGTCCTCGTCGGACCTCAGGGTGCTCCAGTACGCGACGGCGGCGTCCCAGTCCTCGCCCTCGGGGGCGTGGTCGCGGCCCTTGAGGTAGGCGAAGGTGGTCTCGTCGGGGGCGATCATGCCCGCGCGGGCGCCCGCCTCGATCGACATGTTGCAGATGGTCATCCGGGCCTCCATCGAGAGCTTCTCGATGGCGGAGCCGCGGTACTCCAGGATGTAGCCCTGACCGCCGCCGGTGCCGATCTTGGCGATGATCGCCAGGATCAGGTCCTTGGCGGTGACGTCCTCGGGCAGCTCGCCGTCGATCGTGATGGCCATGGTCTTCGGGCGCGCCAGCGGGAGCGTCTGGGTGGCGAGCACGTGCTCGACCTGGCTGGTGCCGATGCCGAAGGCGAGAGCGCCGAAGGCGCCGTGCGTGGAGGTGTGCGAGTCGCCGCAGACCACGGTGGTGCCGGGCTGGGTCAGGCCCAGCTGCGGTCCCACGACGTGGACGACGCCCTGCTCGACGTCACCCAGCGGGTGCAGCCGGACGCCGAAGTCGGCACAGTTCTTACGGAGGGTCTCCAGCTGTGCGCGGGAGACGGGGTCCGCGATGGGCTTGTCGATGTCGAGGGTCGGGGTGTTGTGGTCCTCGGTGGCGATGGTCAGGTCGAGGCGCCGCACCTGCCGGCCGTTCTGGCGCAGGCCGTCGAAGGCCTGGGGGCTGGTCACCTCGTGCAGCAGGTGCAGATCGATGAAGAGGAGGTCGGGCTCGCCCTCGGCGCGCCGGACGACGTGGTCGTCCCAGACCTTCTCCGCGAGTGTCCTACCCATCGCTTTCCCTCCGGCCGACGTCTACGCCGGCACAACTAGAGACCCGTTTCGCGGGCCGTTGTGCGGCCGCCTCACCAGAGTGACAAGTTCCTCGGGAAATTGAACTTGCGTTTCACAGAGTGAGACGTGAATATCGTTGCATGGACAACTCTAGCGGCGTAGGCGTTCTCGACAAGGCAGCCCTTGTCCTGAGCGCCCTGGAGTCCGGTCCGGCCACCCTCGCAGGACTGGTCGCGGCGACGGGACTCGCACGACCCACGGCACATCGTCTCGCCGTGGCACTGGAACACCACCGGATGGTGGCGCGTGACATGCAGGGCCGGTTCATCCTCGGACCGCGCCTGGCGGAGCTCGCCGCCGCGGCCGGCGAGGACCGCCTGCTCGCGACCGCGGGCCCGGTTCTGACGCATCTGCGCGATGTCACCGGCGAGAGCGCCCAGCTCTACCGGCGCCAGGGCGACATGCGCATCTGTGTGGCGGCGGCCGAGCGTCTCTCGGGCCTGCGGGACACCGTCCCGGTCGGTTCGACGCTGACGATGAAGGCCGGCTCCTCGGCGCAGATCCTGATGGCCTGGGAGGAGCCCGAGCGGCTGCACCGCGGCCTCCAGGGCGCCCGCTTCACGGCGACGGCCCTGTCGGGCGTACGGCGGCGCGGCTGGGCCCAGTCGATCGGCGAGCGGGAGCCGGGCGTCGCGTCCGTCTCCGCGCCCGTGCGCGGTCCGTCGAACCGGGTGGTGGCCGCCGTGTCGGTGTCCGGCCCGATCGAGCGGCTGACGCGCCACCCGGGCCGTATGCACGCCCAGGCGGTCATCGACGCCGCCGCCCGTCTGTCCGAGGCCCTCCGCCGCACCGGCTGACGCTCTCCTTCTGTTCCGTTCCTCCCGGCCCACCGCTTCAACGCCGCAGCGGTGGGCCGGAGTTGTGCGTCCTGAGCCGGACAGCGAAGAAGCCCTTCCCCGAAGGGAAGGGCTTCTTCGTCTTGTACCCCCGACCGGATTCGAACCGGCGCTACCGCCTTGAGAGGGCGGCGTGCTAGGCCGCTACACAACGGGGGCCCTGCGGATCAGATCCGCGATGCAGATGAGCTCTGCGAGCTGGCCTACCTGGACTCGAACCAAGAATGACGGTACCAGAAACCGTAGTGTTGCCAATTACACCATAGGCCATGGTGGTTACACCGTACCCCCGACCGGATTCGAACCGGCGCTACCGCCTTGAGAGGGCGGCGTGCTAGGCCGCTACACAACGGGGGCCCTAGCGATCCCACCCGGTCGTGACCGGGTGATGTCACCGCAGATCCACCGGGAGCTACCCAAGTGATCTACAGGATGGATCTGTACCCCCGACCGGATTCGAACCGGCGCTACTGCCTTGAGAGGGCAGCGTGCTAGGCCGCTACACAACGGGGGCTTTGCGGATGCGATCCGCGTACGATGCAGATGAGCTCTGCGAGCTGGCCTACCTGGACTCGAACCAAGACTAACGGAACCAGAAACCGTCGTGCTGCCAATTACACCATAGGCCACCGGGGCAACTTCCCCTCGAAGGGGATCTTGCTCGGCTTGCGCTTTCCGGGTTCTTGCCTTTCGGCTTGTTCCCCTCGGCGCAGGAAGAACATTACCCGAAGGTGGACGGTGCTCCAAAACGGGTATCCCCGCTGAGCAGGTCCGGAAGCTGGCGGAGATCCGTGATCCGGTTCAGCTCGGGCCGACCGCCCGTGCCGGCGCGGTCCAGCCAGATGCCCCGCAGCCCCGCCTCCACCGCGCCCCGCGCGTCGATGTCGGGCTGGTCCCCCACGTACGCCACCTCGTCCGGACGCAGGTCGAGGGCCGTACAGGCGGCGTGGAAGGCCTCGGGGGACGGTTTGGCCACGCCGAGCTCGGCGGCGCACAGGACGGCCTCGAAGCGGTCCCGTACGCCCAGGACGCGGAGCTTGCGGTCCTGGTTGTGCAGGCTGCTGTTCGACAGGATCCCGTGCCGGTACGCGTCGGCCAGGAGGTCCAGGACGGGCACGGTGTCGGGGAAGAGCTCCCAGGCCGCCTCGTAGTGGGAGACGTACCGCTCGAACCAGGCGTCGGCCTGGGCCGCGGTGAGCCCGGGCGCCGTCAGGAAGTCCCGGACCCGCTCCCTGCGCTGCTCCTGGAAGTCGACCCCGCCGGCCTCGAAGCGGCGCCAGTGGACCGCGGTCAGCTCCCGCCAACGGCGGAGGGCCTGGTCGACGGAGTCGAATCCGTCCACCAGGCCCTCGGCCGTCAGGTGCGCGCTCATGCCGATGTGGTCGGCGCGGGCGTAGTCGAAGATCGTGTCGTCGACGTCCCAGAGCACCGCGCGGATGGTCATGGACCGACCGTACCGCGCGGAGGCGATCAGCCGGCGAGCTTCGCCAGGGCCGCGTCGATGCGGGTCAGGGTCTTCTCCTTGCCCAGGATCTCCAGGGACTCGAAGAGGGGCAGGCCGACCGTGCGGCCGGTGACCGCGACGCGGACCGGGGCCTGGGCCTTGCCGAGCTTGAGGCCGTGGGCCTCGCCGGCGACCAGGACCGCGTTCTTGAGCGACTCCGGGTCGCTCCAGTCGGCGTCGACGAGCTTCTCGCGGGCGGTGGTGAGGAGGGCCGCGGGCTCGCCCTTCATCGCCTTGTCCCACGAGGGCTGGTCGAAGACCGGCTCCGGGAGGAAGAGGAAGTCGACGTTGGCCGTGATGTCCGAGAGGACGGTGATGCGGGTCTGGGCGTGCGGCGCGATGGCCTCCCAGGCGGCGCGGTCGAAGTCCTCGGGCGCCCAGTTGGCGTGCGGGGCGCGCAGCCAGGGCTCGCAGGCCTCGGCGAAGGTCTTCATGTCGAGCATGCGGATGTGGTCCGCGTTGATCGACTCGGCCTTCTTGAGGTCGAAGCGCGCCGGGTTGGCGTTGACGTCGGCGATGTCGAACTTCGACACCATCTGCTCGATGGTGAAGATGTCCTGGTCCGCCGAGAACGACCAGCCCAGGAGGGACAGGTAGTTCAGCAGGCCCTCGCGGAGGAAGCCGCGCTCCCGGTAGAGGTTGAGGGAGGACTCGGGGTCGCGCTTGGAGAGCTTCTTGTTGCCCTCGCCCATCACGTACGGCAGGTGGCCGAAGGAGGGGATCTCCTTGGCGACGCCCAGCTCGATCAGCGCCTTGTAGAGCGCGATCTGGCGGGGGGTGGAGGAGAGCAGGTCCTCGCCGCGCAGGACGTGGGTGATCTCCATCAGGGCGTCGTCGACCGGGTTGACCAGGGTGTACAGCGGGGCGCCGTTGGCGCGCACGATGCCGTAGTCCGGGACGTTGTCCGGGGTGAAGGTGAGCTCGCCGCGGACCAGGTCCGTGAAGGTGATCGGCTCGTCCGGCATCTTGAAGCGGACGATGGAGTCGCGGCCCTCGGCGCGGTAGCGCTCGATGCGCTCGGCGCTCAGGTTGCGGCAGGTGCCGTCGTAGCCGGACGGCTTGCCGGCCAGGCGGGCGGCGTCGCGGCGGGCCTCGAGCTCCACGGCGGTGCAGAAGCAGTGGTACGCGTAGCCGCCTGCGAGCAGCTTCTCGGCGACGTCCTTGTAGATGTCCATCCGCTGCGACTGGCGGTACGGCGCGTGCGGGCCGCCGACCTCCGGGCCCTCGTCCCAGTCGAGGCCGAGCCACTTCAGGGAGTCGAGCAGCTGCTCGTACGACTCCTCGGAGTCGCGGGCCGCGTCGGTGTCCTCGATGCGGAAGACCATGGCGCCCTGGTTGTGCCGGGCGAAGGCCCAGTTGAAGAGGGCGGTGCGGACCAGGCCCACGTGGGGGTTGCCGGTCGGCGAGGGACAGAAACGGACGCGGATTTTCGCGTTAGCCACGCTTGATCACCTTATTGGTGAGAGTGCCGATGCCTTCGATGGTGACGGCGACCTCGTCGCCGACGTTGAGGGGGCCGACCCCGGCGGGGGTGCCGGTGAGGATGACGTCGCCCGGGAGCAGTGTCATGGCCTCGGTGATGTGGACGACCAGGTCCTCGATGGAGCGGATCATGTCGCTCGTCCGACCCAGCTGGCGCTGTTCGCCGTTGACCGTGGCCTGGATGGTCAGGTCGCGGGGGTCGAGGTCCGTCTCCACCCAGGGGCCCAGCGGGCAGGAGGTGTCGAAGCCCTTGGCGCGGGCCCACTGCTTCTCGCGCTCCTGCGCGTCGCGGGCGGTGACGTCGTTGGCGCAGGTGTAGCCGAAGATGACGTCCTTCACGCGCTCACGGGGCACCTCGCGGCACATGCGGCCGATGACCACGGCCAGTTCGGCCTCGTGGTGCAGCTCGTTCGAGAAGGAGGGGTACTCGATCGCGTCGCCGGAGCCGACCACCGAGGTGGTGGGCTTGAAGAAGGCGACGGGGACGTCCGGGACCTCGTGACCGAGTTCGGCGGCGTGCTCCGCGTAGTTGCGGCCGATGGCCACGACCTTGTTGGGGAGCACCGGCGGCAGGAGCCGTACCTTGCTCAGCGGGACCTTGGTGCCGCTGAGCTCGAAGTCGGTGTACGGAATGCCCTTGATGATGTCGAGGACGAGGCCGCCGGACTCGACGGTTCCCTCGCCCTCGACGGCGCCGAAGGCCACATTGCCGTCGATGGAGAATCTGGCGATGCGCACGAGTGCTGTCGCCCCTCACTTGGTGCTGGCTGGAGTCTGACGCTCCAGGCTAACGCGGCGCGGGGCGGCCGATCCGCGTGATCAGCGGGACGCGGCGGCGTACGGCTCGGGCTGGTACGGGGCCGGGGGCTGCATGAGGATGGTGCGGCGCGGGTTGGCCGTCTGCGTGGGCAGCTCGGCCGCGTACTCCGGCTGGGCGCCCCGGCCGAGCTCTGCGGCGTCCGAGAGGTGGACGAGGGTGGAACGGCGGGGGTTGGCCGTGGTGCCGGGCGTCGTCGTCTTCATCGCGGTGATCTGACCTTGTTCCGGAACGGGCGCCGCATGCGGGCGCGTGAGGGTGTAAAGCGTCAGGCTAAACATGCGATTCCCTTCGAATGCATGGCTAAGACATCGATTCTCGTGTGAGTTTGCTCACCACCAGCGCTACATTCCGGGCATTACGGACTGCTGTCCGGAGTCACGGAAAGGGACATTCCGCCACTGAATGCGCTATTCCGCTCCTGATCATCTCGACTGGGACACACGGGCGCGGACAGCCATTGGAGGGGAAAAGTCCGAATCCTCCGTGATCATCTTCTACATGCGGTGACACTGTGCGCACGGGTTGTCATGACTCTCCCGGCGCGACACGCGGCTCTTGTTGGAGATCCGGCACTGTGCTGGAATTCCACGCACCGCCGCGGGTTTCAAGCCGGCGCGCAGGGGGCGCAACGCAGCGCCGGCCGTGTGGCGGGGAAGGGGGAAGCTGCGCCGGTCACCGACGACCACCTGGGGTGCTCCACACACCCCGAACGACGCCGACACCGTCCTCCGTTCATTCGGAAGGGCGCCTGGTCCAGAGGTTGCGACGCTAGTGCAGGGACGTTTCAAGAGGGATGGCTCGGGGTCTCCCCAGGCCCGCAAGGGCCGTGCGGATACTCCGGCGGAGCAGGAACCGCGTGCCGGGACCGACCGCGGTCCCTCGGCCTCGCACACCCCGAACCAGGGTCAGGGACCGTCCGGCGAGGGCGGTGACGGCGGCAGGCGCACGAGCGCCGCGGCCGCTTCCGCCGAGCCGTCCGAGGCAACCCCCAAGCCCCGGGCCGAGAACGAGGTCGGCCCGCGAATAGCCCTGCGCAACTGGCGCATCTCCACGCGCCTGGTCGCGCTCCTCACCCTCCCCGTGGTCGCCGCGACCACCCTGGGCGGCATCCGCATCAGCGAGTCGCTCCAGGACATGGAGCAGCTCGACCACATGCAGCTGCTCACCAAGCTGACCCGAGAGGCGACCGACCTCGCGCAGGCCCTGCAGGCCGAGCGCGACCTGTCCGCGGGCCCGCTGGTCAACGGCCGGCCGGTCAGCGACTACCAGGTCTCCAACCCGCGCCGGAAGACGGACCTCGAGTACAAGGCCTTCCTGGAGGCCACCGAGGACATCCCGGCCACCGAGGGCGACGAGGCGCTGCGCAGCATCCGCCAGAACGTCAACGGGATCGCCTCGCAGGTCATCCAGCTCAACACCATCCGGGGCAACGCCTACGAGAAGGGCGTCTCCCACTCGGTGACGGTCGAGGCGTACAGCCGCCTCATCCGCTCGCTGCTCAGCCTGTCCCAGGACATGGCGCAGGCGACCAGTAACCCCGAGATGATCAAGCGGACCCGTGCGCTCGCCGCGTTCTCGTCCGCCAAGGAGTACGCCTCCATCCAGCAGGCGATCATCGCGGCGGCGCTGCCCGCGAGCGACCGGACCCCCGGCAAGATCCAGCAGGGTGACCGTCTCTACGGCGAGGCCGCGCTCAACTCCGAGGGTGACGAGCTCAAGTCCTTCCAGGCGATCTACGAGTCGACGGGTGGTGACGCCACCGAGCGGCTGGCGTCCCTGAACACCGGCAACCCGTCGATCGCCGCCGCCGAGAAGTACGCCGAGCGCGTCCTCAACATGGACGACGCCATGCAGAGCGGCACCCGGCGCGGTCACCTGAACTTCACCGACGAGTACGGCACCAAGATCACCGCCATGAACCGCATCGAGCGCGGTCTGCTCGGCGACATGGAGACCATGGCCCGTGAGCTGCGGCAGGAGTCGCAGCGCGAGGCCATCATCAACGGTGCGCTGATCCTCCTCGTCCTCGGCGTCTCGCTCATCGGCGCCTTCGTCGTGGCCCGGTCCATGATCCGCTCGCTGCGCCGGCTCCAGGACACCGCGACCAAGGTCGCCCAGGACCGGCTGCCCGAGCTCGTCAAGCAGCTGTCCGAGTCCGACCCGCAGGACGTCGACACCTCCGTCGAGTCCGTCGGTGTGCACTCCCGTGACGAGATCGGCCAGGTGGCCGCGGCCTTCGACGACGTGCACCGCGAGGCCGTCCGCCTCGCCGCCGAGCAGGCCCTCCTCCGGGGCAACGTCAACGCGATGTTCACCAACCTCTCGCGCCGCTCCCAGGGCCTCATCCAGCGTCAGCTCTCGCTCATCTCCGAGCTGGAGTCGCGCGAGGCCGACCCGGACCAGCTGTCCTCGCTGTTCAAGCTCGACCACCTCGCGACGCGTATGCGCCGTAACGGTGAGAACCTCCTCGTCCTCGCCGGTGAGGAGCCGGGCCGCCGCTGGACCCGCCCGGTCCCGCTGGTCGACGTCCTGCGTGCCGCCGCCTCCGAGGTGGAACAGTACGAGCGCATCGAGCTGGCCGCGGTCCCCGCGACCGAGGTCGCGGGCCGCGTCGTCAACGACCTCGTGCACCTCCTCGCCGAGCTGCTCGAGAACGCCACCTCGTTCTCCTCCCCGCAGACCAAGGTCCGGGTCACCGGCCACGCGCTGCCCGACGGCCGGGTGCTCGTCGAGATCCACGACACCGGCATCGGCCTCTCCCCCGAGGACCTCGCCGCGATCAACGAGCGGCTCGCCTCGCCGCCCACCGTGGACGTCTCGGTCTCCCGCCGCATGGGCCTCTTCGTGGTCGGCCGCCTGTCCCTGCGACACGGCATCCGCATCCAGCTGCGCCCCTCCGACTCGGGCGGCACCACCGCACTCGTCATGCTGCCGGTCGACGTCGCCCAGGGCGGCAAGAAGCCCATGCCGAAGCCGGGCGCCGGTGGCCAGGGCGCGATGCCGCAGGGTGCCTCCGCTCCGGGCGGCCGGCTTCCCGGCGGTCCCGGCGCGGCCGGTGGCCCCGGCGGCGGACGTCCGGGCCAGGGCGGCGGGCCGTCGGCGACGGCCGGCCGGATCGGCACCGGAGCCCCGCGCGGCCAGGTCGGTACGAGCGGTCCCCGGGCCGCGCTGCCCGCCCGTGACGGCGCTCCGCTCACGGGTGGCCCGCAGGGCGCCCCGCAGCCCCGTACCCCGCAGCCGCAGAACGCTCAGCTCGACCAGACCGGCCAGCTGCCGCAGGTCCCCCCGGCCCCGCAGGCCCCGCAGAGCCACGATCCGCTGCGCCCCGGCGGCGGGCTCATCGGCGGCGCCGCGAGCGCCATCCCCTCCCGTACCGACGTGTGGGGCAACACCGGCGGTCCGCAGGCCGGACCCGGCGCGCCGCAGCAGGCGCCCCAGGGCGGCGGGCGGCCCGGTGGGTACGACTCCCCGCGCGCCGAGCTGCCGGGGGGCAACCCCCAGTCGCAGCGCCCGCAGGCCGCGAGCTGGGGCAACGACCCGGCGCAGCAGCAGCCGGTGCGGCGCCCGCGCCAGGAGATGTCCCCGCTGGACGCCCCGCGCGGTCACGAGGAGTCGGACACGTCGGGCCTGTTCGGGGCTCCGGCGGCCCCCCAGGGCCCCGGTTCCACGGGCCAGTTCCCCCGCCCCGACTTCGGCGCGCCGGGGCAGCAGCAGGGCCGTCCGCAGCAGCAGGCCCCGCAGGCGTACCAGGGCGGTGTCCAGGACCCGGCGTCGACGGCGCAGTTCCCGCGCCCCGACTTCGACGCACCGCAGGGCCCCGGCTCCACCGGCCAGTTCCCGCGCCCGGACCTCGGCGCCCCGCAGGGCCCCGGCTCCACCGGCCAGTTCCCGCGCCCGGACTTCGGCGCGCAGCAGCAGCCGCTGCAGGGGCGGCCCCCGCAGGCCCCGCAGCAGCAGGCCCAGCAGCAGGCTCCGCAGCAGTACCAGGGCGGCCAGCAGCAGCAGTTCGGCCGGCAGCCCTACGTACCGCAGGCGCAGCAGCAGGCCCAGGCCCCGCAGCCGCCGGCCCCCCGCCAGCGCGACGGCGGTGACTTCGGCGCTCCGCGCCCGGGTTCCGAGCCGGTCCAGCAGCCGCAGCAGCGTCAGCCGCAGCTCCAGCAGCCGCGCCGTCCGGAGGCCCTGCCGCCGGCGAGCGGCGCGGGCGACGGCCGCACGCCGCTGTACGACACGCTGGAGACCAACTGGCACCAGCACCAGGGGCAGGCTCCCGGCGCACCGCAGCCGTCCGCTCCGGCGCACCGGCAGACCGGTGACCCGGCCGCCGACGCCGGCCGGCAGAACGGTGGGGGCGCCTGGCGGACCTCGCCCAACGACGAGCTGGTGCGCCAGGCCGAGCGGGTGCGCAAGCCCGCGGCCGGCGGAGTCACCACCTCCGGTCTTCCGCGGCGCGTGCCGAAGGCCAACCTCGTGCCCGGGACCGCACAGGAGCAGGCCCACACGGCCGGCCCCCAGGTCTCGCGCGCACCCGACGACGTCCGCGGCCGGCTGACCAATCTGCGCCGCGGCATCCAGCAGGGCCGACAAGCGGGCAACTCGACCACGGGTAGCATCCACCTCGGTCCGAACCATCAGCAGGAGCGTTAGTTGAACGCGATGAGCCAGGCGGCGCAGAACCTGAACTGGTTGATCACCAATTTCGTGGACAACACCCCTGGGGTGTCGCACACGGTGGTGGTCTCCGCCGACGGACTCCTGCTCGCCATGTCCGAAGGATTCCCCCGTGACCGCGCCGACCAGCTGGCGGCGGTCGCGTCCGGACTGACCTCGCTGACCGCGGGCGCGTCCCGGATCTTCGAGGGGGGCCCCGTCGCACAGACGGTCGTGGAGATGGAGCGCGGTTTCCTCTTCCTCATGTCCGTCTCCGACGGGTCCTCGCTGGCCGTGCTCGCCCACCCCGAGTGCGACATCGGCCTCGTGGGCTACGAGATGGCGCTGCTTGTCGACCGGGCCGGCAGCGTCCTCACCCCGGACCTCCGCGCGGAGCTCCAGGGCAGCCTGCTCCACTAGCCGGCACCGCCCCCGGACAACCCCACCGCACGACCGACCGACAGGGCGGTACGCCCCTCCGTACCGCCCTGGGCACCGTTCACCGTCCGGCCGCCCCACCCGGCCCCCCACCGGCCCCATCAGACGGCAGAAGTCTTGCTGTCACGCCCGGAGGATTCATGACCCCGCCCCCCGCCTCTCACGATCCGTACGGCGCCTCAGTCGACGAGTACGGATACGAGGGCGACCAGCCGCTGGTGCGTCCGTACGCGATGACCGGCGGCCGGACCCGGCCGCGCTACCAGCTCGCCATCGAGGCACTGGTCAGCACCACGGCCGACCCGGCGCATCTCGCCACCCTGCTCCCCGAGCACCAGCGGATCTGCCACCTGTGCCGTGAGGTGAAGTCGGTGGCCGAGGTGTCGGCGCTGCTGTCGATGCCTCTCGGTGTCGCTCGCATCCTCGTCGCCGACCTGGCGGAGGCCGGCATGGTGGCGATCCACCAGCCGGGCAACGGAGAGACCGGCGGTACGCCGGACGTGACACTGCTCGAAAGGGTGCTCAGTGGACTTCGCAAGCTCTAGCGGCGGCGCGGCCCGTTCAACCACCAGCGCGAAGATCGTGGTGGCGGGTGGCTTCGGCGTGGGCAAGACCACGTTCGTCGGCGCCGTCTCCGAGATCGACCCGCTGCGTACCGAGGCGGTGATGACGTCGGCTTCGGCGGGCATCGACGACCTCACGCACACCGGTGGCAAGACGACGACGACCGTCGCCATGGACTTCGGCCGCATCACCCTGGACCAGGACCTGATCCTGTACCTGTTCGGTACGCCGGGCCAGGACCGGTTCTGGTTCATGTGGGACGACCTGGTGCGCGGCGCGATCGGCGCCGTGGTCCTGGTCGACACCCGGCGTCTCGCCGACTGCTTCCCGGCCGTCGACTACTTCGAGAACAGCGGCCTGCCCTTCGTCGTCGCCCTCAACGGCTTCGACGGATACCAGCCCTACCAGCCCGAGGAGGTCCGCGAGGCCCTCCAGATCGGGCCCGACACCCCCATCATCGTCACCGACGCCCGTCACCGCTCCGACGCCAAGAGCGCCCTCATCACGCTCGTCGAGCACGCCCTCATGGCCCGGCTCAAGTAGCGGATCGGTCAGGGCGGTTGTCATATGCCGCTGCCAGGGGCGGTCTGTGTCCTTCGACACGGCCGCCCGGGCGTTCATAACGTTTCGACAGAGAATTGGAGCGCTTCGGACACACGACGCATCCGATCGGTGTCACTGCGCTCACATGAGCCCCGCCATTTGGCGGGGCTCGCTCTTTATGCCCGTTTTATGCGAGGTCTGGACCACGGGAGGCCGCCGTATCCCACTGTTTGGAACGGACCCCCTTCACGTGCTGCAATTCATGAACTCCCGAGTAGTACGGCCCTGAACGAAACACCGGCACAACGTAGGTGCCGACGCCGAGAGGTTGTTGGTCGAGTGAGGCGAAGCAAGGAAAGCCCCGCGGAGCAGGACACGCGGGGCACGCGGGGCAACTTCACGCCGCCGCCGCGCTATGCCGTGTCGCCCGCGGACATGCCCGTGACACCGCCGCCCAGCGCGGCCACGGGCAAGGGAAGCTCCAGCAAGCTGTCGCCCCGTAACTGGCGGGTGCCCACCCGTCTGAACGCGATCCTCCTCATACCCGTGCTCGTCGGCCTCGTCATGGGCGGCTTCCAGGTCAAGGGAGCGATCGACACCTGGCAGGAGGCGCAGGACGCCGAGAAGACGGCGCTCATCGTGCGCGCCGCCTCGGAGTACAGCACCGCCCTGCTCAACGAGCGGGACCTCACCGCGGCCCCGCTGCTGAGCGGGAAGGGACGCGACAGCGACGAGGTGAAGCAGGCGTACGCCGCGACCGACGCCGCCCGGATGAAGTTCGACGAGGCCGCCAAGAACCTGCCTTCGGGTCAGGGCCTCGAGCGCCGCATCAAGCTCTTCAAGGACGAGGAGCCGAAGCTCGAGGCGCTGCGCAAGGCCGCGTACACCCGCTCCCTCGACCCGGTGAACACCCAGCTCGGGTACACCGGCGTCCAGCACTACCTCACCGAGTTCTCCAACGAGCTCGGTCTCGGCACCGGCAACGTCACCGCCTACGGCCGCAGCGTCTACGCCATCCAGCTGGCCAAGGGCGCCGAGTCCCTCCAGCGCTCGATCGGCACCCAGCTCCTGGTCCGGCCCAGCCAGACCGAGGCCGTCTTCGCCCAGCAGTCCGTGGCGTTCAACTCGTACAACTACCTGGAGCAGATCGCCCTCGGCGAGTTCTCCTCCGGTGGTATGCCCGAGGACGTCGAGCTGCTCAAGAAGGTCATGGCCGGCAAGGCCGCCGAGGGCGCCAAGCAGATGCGGGCCGCCGGCATCGAGCTGCCCAAGGGCAAGGACGGCTCCGTCTACTCCGGCGCGGCCTCCGCGATCGGCACCGCCAAGAGCCCCGAGGGTCTCGCGGCCCTCAAGTCCAAGGGCATCACGGCCGAGTCCTGGATGGCCGTCGCCACCGCCAAGTTCGACGGCTACTCCGAGGTCGAGAAGGCCCTCGTCGACAAGGCCGTGAACGAGGCCGTGAAGATCTCCGACGAGGCCAAGACGGACGCGTGGGTCATCGGTGGCATCGTCGTCGTCGCCCTGCTCGCCGCCTTCATCCTGGCCGGGATGATGGCCCGCCAGATGAGCCGCGCGATGCAGCAGCTGCGCACCGCCGCCTTCGGCATCGCCGAGCAGCGCCTGCCGATGCTGGTCGACCAGCTCTCCCGTACCGAGCCGGGCCGCGTCGACACCCGCGTCCAGCCCATCCCGATCGACTCGCAGGACGAGATCGGCGAGGTCGCCCGCGCCTTCGACCAGGTGCACCGCGAGGCCGTCCGGCTCGCCGCCGAGCAGGCCATGCTCCGGGGCAACGTCAACGCGATCTTCACGAACCTCTCGCGCCGCAACCAGTCCCTGATCGAGGGCCAGCTGACCCTCATCACGGACCTGGAGAACAACGAGGCCGACCCGGACCAGCTGGAGAACCTCTTCAAGCTGGACCACCTGGCCACCCGTATGCGCCGCAACGGCGAGAACCTCCTCGTCCTCGCCGGCGAGGAGCCCGGCCGCCGCTGGGACCAGCCGGTCCCGCTGGTCGACGTCATGCGCGCCGCCTCCTCCGAGGTGGAGCAGTACGAGCGCATCGAGCTCGCGGGCGTCCCTGAGGCCGAGATCCACGGCCAGGCCGTGACCGACCTCGTGCACCTGCTCGCCGAGCTCCTGGAGAACGCGACCACGTTCTCCTCCCCGCAGACCAAGGTCCGCGTCACCGCGACCCGTCTCCCCGACGGCCGCGTGATGGTCGAGATCCACGACAAGGGCATCGGCCTCACCGCCGAGGACTTCGCGGACATCAACCACAAGCTGGCCAACCCGCCGACCGTCGACGCCGCCGTCTCGCAGCGCATGGGCCTGTTCGTGGTCGGCCGCCTCGCCGACCGCCACAGCATCCGGGTCCAGCTCCGGCCCTCGGGCGAGCAGGCCGGTACGACCTCGCTCGTCATGCTGCCGGACGCGATCACCCACGGTGGTGGTGGCGAGCAGCCGATGCAGGACGACTTCACGGTCTCGCAGATCATTCCGCAGCAGCAGCAGAACGCCTTCGAGGCCCCTCCGCAGCAGCAGCAGATGCTGACCGCCGCCGACCTCGGTTTCGACGACTCGCGCTACGACCAGCCGGCCGAGGAGGAGCACCCGCTCGACCCGGTCGACCGCTCGCTGAAGCGCGAGGGGCGGCGTGCCGCCCTGGAGGCCCAGGCGCAGGGCGGTGACCGGCCGCTCTTCCGCGACGAGGCGGAGCAGGCCGAGCAGCCGCAGCAGGCCGACGCCTACGGGCACCAGGGCCAGGAGTACGCCCAGGGCCAGGAGTACGGGCCGCAGCAGGGGCAGGAGTACGCGTCGGAGCAGTACGCCCCGGCGCAGGAGTACGGGCAGCAGCCCCAGCAGGCGCAGGGGTACGGCCAGGAGTACGGGGCCGGATTCCCGCAGCAGGAGGGCTACGCGTACCCGGAGCAGGGGTACGAGGCGTACCAGCAGCCCGGCTATGCGGAAGCCTCGTACGAGACCCCGGAAGCCGAACACCAGCAGTACGGCAATACGTTCGATCCCCAGCCTCAGCAGGCAGAGTGGCAGGATCAGAACGCCTACGGCAGTGGTTGGCAGCAGCAGTACGGAGCAGAAACGGAATCTGCTCCGGCCGCTCCCGAACAGGCCCCCGAGCGCGTAGGCTTCGACCGTCCGGGTCCGACCCCGAGTGCCGCCCCGGATGCCGGTCACGCGCTGACCGACGCCGGTCTGCCGCGCCGCGGCAGCGTCGCCTCGCAGGGCCAGCAGGCGCCGCAGCAGCGGGCACCGCAGCAGGCGAAGCCCGCGCAGCCGGCGCAGGAGCAGCAGCAGAACGAAGCCGAAGGCCCCGACGACTGGCGCTCGACCAACGACGAGCGCTGGCAGCGGGCCGGGAAGCTCAAGGACCCGAAGGCCGGCGGGGTCACCTCGTCCGGTCTCCCCCGCCGGGTCCCGAAGGCCAACCTGGTCGAGGGCACGGCTGAGCAGACCCCGCAGGGCGGCCCCCAGGTCTCCCGCGCCCCCGAGGACGTACGGGGCAGGTTGAGCAACCTGCGCCGGGGCGTCCAGCAGGGACGCAGCGCGGGAACGGACACGAACGGATCGGGCCTCGGCCCGGGCAGTACCTACAACCAGGAGCGTTAGTGTGAGCATGAGCCAGGCGGCGCAGAATCTGAACTGGTTGATCACCAACTTCGTGGACAACACCCCCGGGGTGTCGCACACGGTGGTGGTCTCCGCCGACGGACTCCTGCTGGCGATGTCCGAGGGGTTCCCCCGTGACCGCGCCGACCAGCTGGCGGCCGTCGCCTCCGGACTGACCTCGCTGACCGCGGGCGCGTCCCGGATCTTCGAGGGCGGTGCGGTCAACCAGACCGTGGTGGAGATGGAGCGCGGCTTCCTCTTCATCATGTCGATCTCGGACGGCTCCTCGCTGGCCGTGCTGGCCCACCCCGAGGCCGACATCGGCCTGGTGGGCTACGAGATGGCCCTGCTCGTGGACCGCGCGGGCACCGTACTGACTCCTGACCTCCGGGCGGAGCTTCAGGGAAGTCTTCTCAACTAACAGACAGACAGTGCGTTTCGTGCCACCGCACCGTAGGGTGCGGTGTCGCGGTTCCACGGGACATGGACCGCGAGGCAGTCGAGGAGGAGAACGTGGGAACACCACCGGGCGCGAGCCCCTACAACGGTTATGACGCGCACCAGGCGCCGCTCGGCGACCCCGCGCAGAACCGGTTCAACTTTCCCTCCACGCCGAGCAGACAGGGTTCCGCGCAGCCCTATCGGCAGCCTCAGGGACCGTCCGCGGGCGCGCACGGCGCCTCGCGCGCTCCGTCCGCCGCCGGTTCCAGCAGCTCGGGCGGGCACAACCCGCTGGTGCGCCCGTACGCGATGACCGGCGGCCGGACCAGGCCGCGCTACCAGCTCGCCATCGAGGCGCTGGTGAGCACGACGGCCGATCCGGCCCGGCTGCAGGGGCAGTTGCCCGAGCACCAGCGGATCTGCCGGCTGTGCATCGAGATCAAGTCGGTCGCCGAGATCTCGGCTCTTCTCTCCATTCCTCTCGGCGTCGCCCGGATCCTCGTCGCCGACCTGGCGGAGGCCGGACTTGTCGCCATCCACCAGCCAGGCGGCGACGAGGCCGCCGGCGGCCAGCCAGCCGTGACACTGCTCGAAAGGGTGCTCAGTGGACTTCGCAAGCTCTAGCGGCGGTGCAGCCCGCTCAACCACCAGCGCGAAGATCGTGGTGGCGGGCGGCTTCGGCGTGGGCAAGACCACGTTCGTCGGTGCCGTCTCGGAGATCAACCCGCTGCGTACCGAGGCGGTGATGACGTCTGCGTCCGCGGGCATCGACGACCTCACGCACACCGGCGACAAGACGACGACGACCGTCGCCATGGACTTCGGCCGCATCACCCTGGACCAGGACCTGATCCTGTACCTGTTCGGCACCCCCGGGCAGGACCGTTTCTGGTTCATGTGGGACGACCTGGTGCGCGGCGCCATCGGCGCCGTCGTCCTCGTCGACACCCGTCGTCTCGCCGACTGCTTCCCCGCCGTCGACTACTTCGAGAACAGCGGCCTGCCCTTCGTCATCGCCCTCAACGGCTTCGACGGAAACCAGCCCTACCAGCCCGAGGAAGTCCGCGAGGCCCTCCAGATCGGGCCCGACACCCCCATCATCACCACCGACGCCCGCCACCGCGCCGACGCCAAGAGCGCCCTCATCACGCTCGTCGAGCACGCCCTCATGGCCCGACTGCGGTAAGTCCCGGCAGTACGACGAAGGCCCCCGCTCCATCAGGAGCGGGGGCCTTCGTCGTACGGGCGCCGTCAGCGCCAGCTGTGCGGCGCGCGGAAGCCGTGCTCGCGCTCCAGACGGCGCCAGCCGGCCGTGGTGCGGCCGTGGTGGTCCGTCTGCTCGGGCTGGGCGGCCGCGCGGGCGAGCAGCACCGCCGTGATGGCGGCGAGCTCCTCGGGGCCGGCGTGGCCCTTCTCGACGCGGAGAAGGTTGGCAGGGGTGGTCACGTGGATGACTCCTCTTACTGAGGCGGGTTGCCGTGCTTGCGGGACGGCAGGTCGGCGTGCTTGGTGCGGAGCATCGCGAGGGACCTGATGAGCACCTGGCGGGTCTCGGCGGGGTCGATGACGTCGTCGACCAGGCCGCGCTCGGCCGCGTAGTACGGGTGCATCAGTTCCGCCTTGTACTCCTTGACCATGCGGGTCCGCATGGCCTCGGGGTCCTCGGCCTCCGCGATCTGCTTGCGGAAGATCACGTTGGCGGCGCCCTCGGCGCCCATGACCGCGATTTCGTTGGTGGGCCAGGCGTACGTCAGGTCGGCGCCGATGGACTGGGAGTCCATGACGATGTAAGCGCCGCCGTAGGCCTTGCGCAGGATCAGGGAGATCCGGGGCACGGTCGCGTTGCAGTACGCGTAGAGCAGCTTGGCGCCGTGCCTGATGATCCCACCGTGCTCCTGGTCGACGCCCGGGAGGAAGCCGGGTACGTCCAGAAGAGTGATGATCGGAATATTGAAGGCATCGCACATCTGCACGAAGCGGGCGGCCTTCTCGGAGGCCTCGATGTCGAGGACACCGGCCAGCGTCTGGGGCTGGTTGGCGACGAGGCCGACGACCTGGCCGTCGAGCCGGGCCAGGGCGCAGATGATGTTGCGGGCCCAGCGCTCGTGGATCTCCAGGTAGTCGCCGTCGTCGACGAGCTCCTCGATGACCTTGTGCATGTCGTACGGGCGGTTGCCGTCGGCCGGCACCAGGTCGAGCAGGACATCGGAGCGGCGGTCCGCCGGGTCCTCGGAGGCGACGGTCGGCGGGTTCTCGCGGTTGTTCTGCGGGAGCATCGACAGGAGGTAGCGGACCTCCGCGATGCAGGTCTCCTCGTCGTCGTACGCGAAGTGGGAGACGCCGGAGACGCCCGCGTGGACGTCGGCGCCGCCGAGGCCGTTCTGGGTGATCTCCTCGCCGGTGACCGCCTTGACGACGTCAGGACCCGTGATGAACATCTGCGAGGTCTCACGGACCATGAACACGAAGTCCGTCAGGGCGGGCGAGTACGCGGCGCCGCCGGCGCACGGGCCGAGCATCACCGAGATCTGCGGGATGACACCCGAGGCGCGCGTGTTGCGCTGGAAGATGCCGCCGTACCCGGCGAGCGCCGAGACGCCCTCCTGGATACGGGCGCCCGCGCCGTCGTTCAGGGAGACCAGCGGAGCACCGGCCGCGATGGCCATGTCCATGATCTTGTGGATCTTCGTCGCGTGCGCCTCACCGAGCGCGCCGCCGAAGATCCGGAAATCGTGCGCGTACACGAAGACCGTCCGGCCCTCCACCGTGCCCCACCCGGTGATCACACCGTCGGTGTACGGCTTCTTCGACTCCAGGCCGAAGCCCTGCGCGCGGTGCCGGCGGAGCTGCTCCACCTCGCTGAAGGAACCAGGGTCGAGGAGCAGCTCGATGCGCTCGCGCGCGGTCAGCTTGCCCTTCGCGTGCTGGGCCTCGGTCGCCCGGTCACTCGGGCCGCGGAGGGCCTGCTCGCGCAGGACGTGCAGCTCGGCCACACGGCCACGGGCGTCAGCGGGCTCGCTCGGGATCTGGTCCACAACGGTCATGTACCGACCCTACGAAGCCGGACAAGAAAACCCCGCCGTCCACTCCGTACAGTCTCCCGTGTCGAATCCTGGTGGGGCTGGACAGAACCGTCACCTGTCCAGCCCGAGTCAACAGCCAGGTACCCCTCGTGTTTGTAGGGAATCGACATAGACCTCGGTCACGGCCTAGAGCAGGACCTCGCACCGGTGGGTGGCGCCCGCCGTACCGGGAGTGATCCGCAGCCGCAGCGAGCGGCCGGTACCGAGCACCTCCACCGAGGGGTCGTGCGCGAGCACCCGGCGGACCGGCCCGTTCCAGGTCACTTCGAGCGGCTGCCCGGTGCGGAGCGGTTCGGAGACCCTCAGGTCGAGTACGGAGCGGCGGCGCCGGACGAGGACGCTCGCCGGAGCGGTGGCCGTGAGGGCCCCCACCGTACCGGCCTGCCAGAGGTTCGCGGCGGTCAGCCCCAGGGACGGGACGGCGATCGCCTGCCGCTCGGCGGTGTTGTCGAGAACGCGCAGCCAGCCGGGGTCGGCGGCGCGGGCCGCGAGGGTACGCCGGGAGGCGCCCGGCATCAGGAGGTACGCGTACGAGGCGGCGACCGGGTCCGTGCCGTGGTCGAACCAGAGGGTCTGGTAGCGGCGGGTGCGGCGCTCGGTGGAGCTGGTCGTGTTGATGTCGCTCCAGGCCCCGGTGCGGTCCTCGCGCAGGGTGCGGAGGTTTCCGGTGCCCTGTGGGGCTTGCGGGAAGACCCAGCCGCCGTGGCCCTCCAGGTGCGCCCAGCGCTCTCCGGTGGTGAAGGCCTGGGTGCCGCCCTCCCCCAGGAGCCGGTTGTCCACGACCGTCTCGACGGGCACGCCGTCGGTCGCGGTGATCCCGGCGCCGAGGCAGATGACCGCGTCCGCCGCGCAGAACCAGGACTTGCGGGCGTCCAGGGTGGAGCCGAGGCCCTTCAGGTGCTGCCCGACGGCCGCGTACTCGCCGTCGGTGGCCCCGCCGACCCAGCGCACGGCCGGCTTGGGCGCACCCCACTCGCCGCCCGCCCGGTCGGGGAGGCGCTTGGTGGAGACGGTGGTGCCGGGGAGGCGGTACGGGTCGACGGTGGGCCAGAACCAGTCGGTGTACTGGTCACCGAGGGCCGGGGTCCACCAGGAGAGCATTCCGGCGCCGGTGTGCCAGCCGCGCGGGTTCTCGCCGTTGCCGCACTCGTAGTACGAGATCCGGTCCGAGGCCATGGCGATGTTGGCGGCCCAGCCGGGCCGGCGGTGGACGGCCCGGTCCATGGCGGTGAAGAGGCGATGGCCGGTGGGTTCGGGGGCGGCCGGGGCGGGGGCGGCGGCCACGGCGTGCAGCCGGGCGAGGTCGGCGACACCGAACTGGCGGGCGGCCAGGATCGGGGAGACGGTGTCGCGCTCGATCCAGCCCTTCACGCGCGCGTGCCAGCGGTCCCGCTCGGCGGCGGAGGCCCCGCCCGCGAGGAGGGCGATGGCGGCGATGACGCCCTGGCCGTGGAAGTGGTCGGAGCGCATGATCCGGCGGTCGTCGTTCTTGAGGTAGCCGCGGCTGATGGCGCGGCCGTTGACGCTGTCCATCATCAGGCCGTCGTAGATGAGGGGCGCATAGGCCTTCTCGACGCTGTCGAGGACGATCTGCCGGTTCGGGTCGGTGACGGCCCAGGTGGATCCGGCGAGGAGGGAGAACAGCTTCCCCAGGCCGTCGAGCATGACCTGCCCGTAGGTGCCGGAGTAGGCGACCCAGGTGTGCTGGACGAAGGAGCCGTCGGCGTAGAGGCCGTCGCCCTTCGTGACGTACGGGAAGACGGGCGAGAGGGCGTCGCGGGCGAGGGCGACCTTGGCGGGGTTCGCGCCGAGGACCCCGCGCAGGGCGACCGAGCGGCACAGGTCGACGCGGTTGGCGCCGGTGGAGGTGCCGGTGTACTTCTCCAGGACCGCGTCGGGGACGAAGTGGTCGACGGCGGCGCAGGCGGCGGCGATCCGTTCGGCGCCGAGGTGGGGGTGGAGCGCGGCCACGATGTCCATGAGGAGGCGGGGGCTGCCGATCTGCCACTCCCACCAGTTGCCGTAGCGCGGGGCGCCGGCCTTGTAGACGGTGGCGGAGAGGTGGTCGAGGCCGCGCAGGACGTCGGCGAGCAGGCCCGTGTCGCCGGTGAGTCCGGTGCCGGGCTGTACGTACGCCTGGGTCATGGTCCACAGGCGGCTGTAGCTCTGCGAGATGCCGGCCGGCGGGTCGAAGGGGGCGTCGGGCCAGAGGGAGCCGGCGGCGGGGGTCATGGCCGAGCGGAAGGTACGCGCGAGCGTGCCGGTCTCGGCGAGGCGGGCGGCGTAGGGCTCGGCCGCGGCGTCGAAGCCGGAGCCGAGCTGGAGGTCGAGCCAGCGGAGCCGTAGCGCCTCGAACTCGGTGGCGGCCGTGTCCGCCGCGTGGGCGGCGGGCAGCGGCAGCGCGAGGACGGCGGCCGTGGTGGTCGCGGCGGTCAGGAAGGTGCGGCGGGACCAGTGGGGCAGGGGCACGAGAGCCTCCCGGGGGGAAGTGGTGGAGACCGGTGGGCCTGGTGTAACACCGCGTCTCCGACGCAATCAATGAGCACGGCGGCACCCGGCGGAAGCGCTTTCCACCGGGTGCCGCCCCTCTGTCCCGCTCGTGGAGGGTCAGCCTCCGCAGTGGAAGCGGGCGGCGCCCCAGTCCGCGTGGTCGTTGCCGTTGCCGTCGCCGCCGTCGCCGACCACCAGGTCGACGTAGGAGGCGCCGGTGACGTCGGCGGTGAGCGCCCAGGCCGGGTCCGTGGCCCTGAGGACCGGGGACTGCGCCTTCTCGACGCCGTCCGCGAGGACGCTGAACCGGACGCTGCCCCGGGCGGTCTGGACGTCGTCGACGCCGACCTGGGCGGTGAGCGAGGTGCAGCGGCCGCCCAGGTAGTAGCGGACCTTGGCGGGCGCGTGGCTGCCCAGGCCCTTGGCGTACGTCACTCCCCCGATCCGCAGCGGGGAGCCGTCGCCGGTGCCGGTCTCGCCGTTGGAGAGGTCGCGCTCGACGGGTCCCCAGCCGTTGGTGGCGGAGGTCCAGTCCAGGTCGCTGGCCCAGCTGTCGGCGGTGGGCGGCGGGGGCAGGGTGCGGGCGGTGGTGGCGGCGGTGAGCTTCCGCTCCTCTCCTCCGAGGGCGTACGTGAGCGAGGCGCCGAGGGTGTACGGCTGGTAGGCCGCGTCGACCGGCGGGGTCACCTGCCAGGTGGCGGTGGCCTTCCCGCCCGCCGCGACCGTGCCCAGGGTGACGGGCGCGGCCGGTTCGGCGGTCCAGCCCGCCGGGAGGGCGAGAACGGCACGGGCGCCGGTGACCTCGGTGGTCTCGTCGTTGCCGAAGGTGGCCGTGACCTGGTTCGGTCGGCCGGGCTCCAGGGTGTCGGGCGCGGCGACGGTGAGCGTGCCGCAGGCGGCGCGCTCGGCGGCCGGGCCGAGGTCGGTGACGGTGAAGGCGTCGAGGACGAAGTCGGCGCCGTCGGGGGCGTCGGCGCGCTTGCGCAGGCCGGTCCAGGTGTCGCCGCAGCCGGCGGTGACGGTCTCCGAGAAGTGCCCGCTGGTCCTCTGCTGTCCGAGGGGGGTGCGGCGGGTCTCCACCGAGGTGCCGTTCGCGCGGTCGTAGCCGGTGACCCACTCGTACGCGCCCGCGTGGCTGGACTGGTAGGCGTACTCCACGCGGTAGGTGCGGCCGTCCTTCATGGGGACGGTCCAGGGCGCGGTGCGGTAGACGAGTCCGCTGTTCTCGTCGTGGGACTTGAGGGACTCGGCGCCGCCGATGACGTCGTCGATCAGCTTCCCGTTCCAGCCGGCCTGGGTGTACGGGGCGTGGAGCTGGGCGATGTGGGTGCGCGGGTCGGTCGTACCGCCGGAGTCGCCCTTGAGGAAGGGGCCCCAGCCCTGGTCGACGGCCTCGAAGTCCTCGTACACCAGGGTTCCGGCCTTGGTGGCGGGGGCGTTGGCGACGATCCGGACGTCGTCGATCCGGACGGTGGCGGCGGCGCCTGCCGCGGAGCCGTCGGCGGCGGCCTGGATCCTCAGCGGGGTGGTGCCGCCGGCGGGGGCGGTGAAGGTGACCTTGGCGCGCTGGAAGCGGGTGCCGTTCCAGTCGGAGGCGGCGACCCGGTCCTGGAGCGTGGACCGTTCGACGGTGACGGACCGGCCGCCGACGGAGAGGGTGGTGGGCCGGGTCGCGCCCGGCTGTACCTCGATCAGGGCCGAGGCGGTGTACCGCGCGCCGGGGGTGAGGTCGGTGATCTGCTGGCGGACGGAGGCGGCTGCGGCGCCGGAGAGCTTCGCGCTGTTGCGGCCCTGGTCGTCGGTGTCACGGGCGACGGCGCCGGACTTGGTCCAGCCGGTGAGCTTCGCGTCGTTGAAACCGGGGTCCTTGACCGGGGTGCCCTGGCCCCACTGGGGGGCGCGCGGGTCCGGCGCCCGATCGGGGTGGAGCACGTACGGCTGCCCCGCGACTGCGTCGAGGGTGATCTTCCCGCCCACGGGCCGCACGGTGGCGGTCTTCACGCGGCCGTTGTCGGTGAGCTTGTACACGGAGTACGAGCCGACGCCGGCCGGGACGTCCCAACTGGTCGTGCCACCGGCCTTGTTGTAGTGGTAGAGCTTCTTCCCGCCGTCCCAGGGGAGCAGATAGTGCTCGCCGTCGAGGACCTTGCGGCCGTGGTCGTAGAAGGTGCGGCGGCCGTTCTCGACGGTGCCGCGGACTCCGCCGGTGAAGGTGAGGTCGTTGCCGGTCCAGCGGGTGATCCGCTGCTGCTGGAGGTACTTGGCGGGCAGGTTCCGCTGCCAGATGTTGGCCGTGAAGTCGTTCCAGTCGGTCTCGCCGGTCCAGCCCTCGAAGTCGACGAGCGCGGTCTGGCCGAGGACCGGGTGGTTGTTCCAGATGTCCTTCTCGCCGTTGCGGATGAAGCGGATGATCTGCGAGTTGAGGCCCTTGTTGGTGGCGCCGCCGTAGTCGAGGTCGTTGGCCCAGTGGGACCAGAGGGAGGACCGCTCGAACTTGTCGGACCACTCCGTGGCGACGTTCCAGCCCTGCGCCTGGACGGCCCGTACGGTCTCGTCGGCGATCCAGCCGTGGGTGTAGTAGACGTCGATGTAGAGCGTGGAGAGGCGAAGGTCGGTCTCGTCGCGGAGCTGCTGGAAGCGGCGGGCGAGGTCACCGCTGTTGATGTCGCGGCGCTGGTCGATGTAGTAGCTCTGGTTCAGCCAGTTCCAGCCGGGCTTCGTCCTGTCGACGAGGGTCTCGCTGAAGTTCCTCGCCTCGGGGTACGACTCGGTGGCGTTGACGTGGACGCCGAAGTCCGCGCCCCACTTGCCGCCCTCCTCGAGGAGGACGTTGAGGTCGGCGAGGCCGCCGGCCCGCTTGTTGTAGTTGCCGCCGTAGTCGGGGTGGGCGGAGTCGTGGCCCTCGGAGCCGTACCCCTTGAGCAGGGCGAACTGGCCGAGTCCGTCGGTGGAGAGCGAGATCCGCTTGACGTCGTCGAGGGTGCGCAGGAAGGGGTGGGTGGCCTGGGAGGCGAAGTTGAACGGGATGTGGGCGACGACCCGGCCGGGGGTCTGCTCGCTGCCGGGAGCCTTGATCCCGATCGTCCGGAAGGCGACGGCGCCGTCCTGCCAGTCGGTGGCGCCGTCGGCGTTGGCGTCGGGGGTGACGACGACCTTGGCCCAGGGCAGGCCGTCGCCGCTCGCGGGCTTCGGGGCGCCCTCGCCGCGGTAGGTCCACTGGCCGGACCAGACGCCGACGCGGGTCTCGGTGCCGCTCTTGCGGGCCTGGTGCCAGAAGCGGGCACCGTCGCGGGCCGAGGCTCCCGAGGGCCTGTCGTAGCTGGAGTTGGACTCGACGGCGGCGGCGAGGCGGCCGGTGTTGACGAGGGCGTAGGTCGCGCCCACCGGGTTGGCCTCGGCGGCGGTCGCGTCGGTGACCTGCGCGAAGACGTCGGCGGTACGGGTGGAGTCCGGGTCGAGCCGGGTGAAGGCGGTGGCGGCGCCGGGATCCGACGAGCCGACGGAGACCAGGTCGTGGCCGGGTATGTCGAGCGTGCCGACCCGGAAGCCCTCGGTGTCGCGGACGGCGGTCACCCGGAAGGTGGTGGTCCGCCCGTCGACGCTCAGGCTCGCGTCGATCTCGACGCCGGGCAGCTCGGGGAAGGTGAGGGTGTACGCGGCGGAGGACGCGGTCAGGACGGGGGCGCCCTTGGCCTGGACGGAGCGGGCGGTGCCGTTGAGGACGACCCGCGTGACCGGGGCCGTACTGCCGAGGAGGCGGGCGCCGCTCGCGCGGTCGGTGTACGAGAGGACGCGGGGGAAGTCCTCGGCGACGGCGACGGAGAGCTGCGGGGAGGCGATGACGGCGGCGGCCGTGGCGGTCCCGGCGAGCGACGCCGGGGCCGCCGCGCCGCCGCCCTCCGCCGGAGCGGGCCCGGCCGGAACAGGCCCGGCCAGAGCGGGCCCGGCCAGGGCGAACACGGCTGACGAGGCTGCGACGAGCGCGCAGGCGGCACGGATTCTTCGCGAACGGGAGAGGGGCATGCGCCTAGTTGGCCCCGCCCCGGCAGCACCGTCAACGAGATCGCGCCGCGCGGGCCCCTCCAGTCCAAGAACCCCCTTCGGTTAGTCCAAGTGACCACCGGAGGGGGCTCGTCGGGCTCGGCGAGCGGTCAGCAGCCGCCGCAGTTGTAGAAGGTCACGTCCCAGTGGTTGCCCTCGTCGGCGTAGATGTTGCCGGCGCCGGACTTCCACTGCGGGGCTCCGTCGCCGCGCACCCCGATGTAGGTGAAGGTGTTCTTGATGTAGTTGCCGAGGCAGGTGTACTTGCTGAAGTCGAGCTTGTAGCCGTTCCAGTGCGAGTACGTGCCGCTCGCGTGGCCGGTCTCGGTGCCGCCGGTGATGTTGAGGGCGCAGCCGCTGGCGCTCTTGAGGGTCTGGGCGCCCTGGGCGGTGGCGAGGTTGAGCTGCTCGAAGGACGTACAGGTCGGGTTGGAGCGGGTGGAGCAGCCGCCGGACGAGGACCAGGTGATGCCGGAGGACCGGAACATCGAGGTCGCGGTGGCGTGGCTGATCTTGGTGACCGCGTGGGCCTCGCCCGGGGCGGCGAGGACGCCGAAGCCCGGCGCGAAGAGCGCGCCGAGGACGAGGGCGAGGGCGGTGAGGACGGAGCGGAGCTTCATCGGGAGTGCCTCCTGCTGGTGACCGTGACGGGGGGTGGCCTTGGGGATGCAGGTGGTTCTGGTGCTCGTCTCGCACGGGGATGATGCCGCAGTTCTACGCGCGTCCGCCAGAGGGCGTACGCGTCCGCGTGACGCCGTGCGGGTGAACATCTCCCCCCGACCCCACCCAGATGTTGAATGTTGAACGGAATGGAGTTACAGTCATTCTCGTTGAAGCTTCAACAAACACCGACAAGGAGCAATGTCATGGGTCTCTTCAACCGCAAGAGCAACGAGTCCGCCGTCGCCACCGCCACCCTCCCGGTCGACCCGGCCCTGGCCGCCCTGACCGGCGACTACACCATCGACCCGGCGCACAGCAGCATCGGCTTCACCGTCCGCCACGCCATGGTCACCAACGTGCGCGGCACCTTCGGCGAGCACGAGGGCGCACTGAAGCTCGACGGCGCGAACCCGGCCTCCTCCTCCGCCTCCATCGACGTCAAGATCGCCTCCGTCGACACGGGCATCGGTGACCGCGACGGCCACCTCCGCAGCGGAGACTTCTTCGACGCCGAGCAGTTCCCGCTGATGAGCTTCCGCTCCACGCAGGCCGAGCAGCTGGGCGGCGACATGTACCGGATCACCGGCGACCTGACCATCAAGGACGTCACCAAGCCGCTCTCCATCGACCTGGAGTTCAACGGCACGGCCACCGACGTCTACGGCAACGAGCGCGTCGGTTTCGAGGGCTCCGCCGAGATCCTGCGCTCCGCGTGGGGCCTGACCTGGAACGCCGCCCTGGAGACCGGTGGCGTGATGGTCAGCGACAAGGTCAAGCTGAACTTCGACATCTCCGCCATCAAGAACGCCGCCTGACCTCGGCCTTCCCCCCTGGCACACACGAGCGCGCCCGCCCTCCGCAGCAGCGGAAGGCGGGCGCTCGGCGTTGGGGGTTCAGGCCTGGCGGGCGGCCGCCTCGACCACCGCCGGGATCAGGCGGGCGTTCTCGGCGGCGCCGGGGCCGCCGCCGAAGGCGAAGCGGCGGCGGGCGTAGCTGTAGGCGACGCCGGTCGCCGGGTCGGCGAAGGACTGGGTGCCGGGGGCCCCGCTGTGGCCGATGGCGGACGCGCTCAGGGCCGGGTAGCGGGTGGCGAGCGGGACGAAGCCGAGGCCGAAGGCGTTCTCCTCGCCCGTCACCAGGTCCGTGCCCCTGGAGTGGATCCGGGCCACCTCGGCCAGGGTGTCCGGCTTCAGGAGCGGGGGGCGCCCGTCGAGCTCGCCGGCGACCGCCGCGTACATCCGGGAGAGCCCGCGCGCGGAGCCGATACCGCCGGCGGAGACCGGCGACTGCGCCCGGACCTTGCGCGAGTTGGCGTGCTCGACGATGTCGAACGGCGGGTTCGCGTTGAAGTTGAACGCGACGGCCAGGCGGCTGTCGGGCGCGACCGGGTTCTCGTCGAGGATCGCCTGCTCGGCGGGGGTGGGCAGCATCGGCAGGGCCGTACGGAAACGGGGTTCGAGCTCTTCGGGCAGGCCCAGGTAGTAGTCGAGCGCGTACGGGGCGCGGACCCGCTCCTCGAACAGCTCCCGGATCGTCCGGCCGGTGGCCCGCAGAACCACCTCACCGACCAGGGCGCCGATCACGAAGCCGTGGTAGCCGTGGCCGGTGCCCGGCTCCCAGAAGGGGCGGTGCCCGGCGATCCGCGCGGCGATCGCCCGGTCGTCCGCGATCTCGTCGGCGCTGAAACCGCCGTCGACGCCGATCGCACCGGCCCGGTGGGCGAGCAGCTGGCGCAGGGTGACCTCCCCCTTGCCCTCGGCGGCGAACTCGGGCCACCAGGAGGCGACGGTGCGGTCCAGGTCGAGGACGCCGTCCTGGACGAGGAGGGCGGTGACCAGGGCCATGGCACCCTTGGAGGAGGAGTAGAGGCCGAGCAGCGAGTCCCCGTCGACCCCGTCGCCGCCCCAGAGGTCCACGACGAGACGGCCGTGGTGGTGGACGGCGAGCTGGGCGCCGCCGTCACGCGCCTCGTCCGCCACCACCGTGGCGAACTCCTCCCGTACGGACTCGAATCCGGGCTCCACCGTGCCGTGGACGTCGCTCATGGTGCTACTCCCCCTGGGTGCCTTCCGACGTGTTCGAAGGCTGGAACGATCAAGGAGTGGGCTTTCTTCCCGCGTTGCCCTGGGACGCCCGAACTCGCAGGTCAACGGCGTTGTCAGTGGGGGCCGCTAGCGTCGGTGGCATGGAATTCCGTATCGACAGCGGTGTGTTGACCGACGCCGTGGCCTGGGCCGCGCGCGTCCTGCCGGCCCGCTCCCCCATGCCCGTCCTCGGCGGCTTGCTCCTGGAGGCGGCGGACGGCCGGCTGCGGGTCTCCGGCCTCGACCACGAGGCCTCCGCCCGCATCGAGGTCGAGGCCGACACGGACGTCGAGGGGCGGGCGCTGGTGCTTGGCCGGCGGCTGCTCGACATCTGCAAGGTGCTGCCCCGGGGCCGCACGGAGCTCGCCGTGGAGGGTGCCCGGCTCTCGGTGACCTCCGGTGACGCCCGCTTCGGTCTCTCCCTGCTGCCGCTCGACGACTACCCGACCCCGCCCGTACTGCCCGAGGTCCGCGGCCTGGTGGACGGGGACGCCTTCGCCGCGGCGGTCGGCCAGGTGGCGGTGGCGGCGGGCCGGGACGACTCGCTGCCGGTCCTGACCGGGATACGGCTCGCCCTGGACGGGACGACCATGACCCTGGCGGCCACCGACCGCTACCGCTACGCCGTCCGCACCCTGGAGTGGAAGCCGGAGGCCGGCGCCGCCGGGGAGGACGCGGATGTCGTCGTGCCCGCGCGCCGCCTGACCGAGATCGCCCGCTCCCTCGCGGGCGCGGGACCGGCGCGGCTCGCCCTCGACGGCGGCTCGATCGGCTTCGAGAGCGACGGCCTGCGCACCACGACCCGGCTGCTCGACGGGCGCCTCCCCCGCCACGACAAGCTCTTCACGCTCGGCGACCCCGCCCTCGCGGTCACCGAGCGGGCTCCGCTGACCGAGGCCGTGAAGCGGGTGGCGGTCGTCGCGGAGGGCGACAGCCCCGTCCAGCTGACCTTCACCCCCACCTCGATCCACCTCCAGGCGGGGTACGAGGACGACATCGCCTCCCAGCGCCTCCCGTCGACCCTGAGCGGTACGGAGACGCTGACGGTCGCCTTCAACCCGGGGTACCTGCTCGACGCCCTCGCCACCCTGGACTCCCCCGAGGTCCACTTCCACCTGCTGGGCCCCGGGCAGCGCGCCCTGCTCACCGACGGCCCGGGCGCGGCCCACCGGCACCTGCTGATGTCGGTGAAGCCGCTGGTCTGAGGAGCCGCCTAGAAGCCGCCGCCCCCGCCGTCGAACCCTCCGCCGCCGCCGAAGTCACCGCCGCCGAAGCCGCCCGAGTCGCCGCCGCCGAAGTCGCTCGATCCGAAGTCGCCGGAGCTGAAGTCGGAGCCCGAGAAGTCGCCGCCGCCGTACTCGGAGGCGTAGGCCGGGGTGGCGAGCATCGAGCCGAGGAGCGTGCCCATCAGGAGGCCCGGGAGGATGCCGCCGCCGAAATAGCCGCCGGCCCAGGGGCCGTAGGCCGGGCCCGCCTCCCAGTAGGGGCGGCGCACGCCGTCCGCGTCGACCGTGCGGGCCATCGGGTCGAGGCCCTCGTCGAGGCGGGTCGCGTCGGCGGCGCAGACCGGGACCTGGCGGGCGGCGCCGCCGGCCGGGGTCCAGGTGCGGTCCTCGGCGGAGGGGCCGTGGCGCGGGTCGAAGAAGCAGGGAGCGCGACGCTCGGGGAGCGGGCGGGACTCGCGGCGGGCGGCGAGGACGGCGAGGGAGTAGCGGCCGTCCTCCAGGGCCTCGGTGACCGGGCGGACGTCGTGGGGGCGCCCGGCCGAGGCCATGAGCGATTTGGCCTTGTCGTACGAGTCGAGGGCGTGTTCGTAGTCGCCGCGCATGGCGTCGTCGGCGCCGGGCTCGGAGGGGTGGAAGTCGAGGCGTTCGAGTTCCTCGCCGAACGCGGTGATGTCCTCGTCGACGACGACCCGCAGCTTGTCGAGGGCCGCCCGCTCCTCGGCCTCCTTGCGGAGCCGGTTGCGGCGGACGACCGCGTAGGCGCTCGCGCCGCCGACGGCCACGACGGCCCCGAGGGTCACAAGGCCGGCGACGGGGACGCCGGAGTCGGTGTCGACGGAACCCCAGGTGGAGGGGGCGGAGCCGCGCAGGGTGGGCAGGGCCTGGTCGACGAAGTTGTTGAGCTCGGTGGCCGCGTCGACGTTCGGCTGGCGTACCGAGGTGACGAGGTTCTGGATGGCGGAGGGGGACGCCACGGAGGGGTCGACGCCCGCGTCGAATCGGTCGCCGAGGCGTACCGCGTACAGGCCGGCGGCGCCCGTCTGCGCGCGCAGGTTGTCGATGAGGCCCGTCGGCGGGAACTGGGCGTTCGCCGGGAGGACGGCCACGAAGAGCGGCTTGTCCGCGTCCTTGATCTTCTGGGCGAGGGCGTCGGCTTCGGCCTTCGACAGCTGGCCGGCGGCGCCCGGGTCGACGTACACCGGGCCCTGTTTCAGGGCGGCGGCGGCGTCGGGTATCCCCGTGGCCCTGGCGCCCGCGGAGGGGACCAGGGCCAGGAGCAGGAGCAGTATCAGCCCGGCGAGGGCCGACAGTACGGACAGCGGCCTCATCCTCATGGTTCGACGCTACCCGAACGACGCCGAACTAGACATAGTCGGATCATTCGGACAGATCGATCTGTTCGGACGGCCCGCCTGTTCAGACAGGTCGATCTATTCGGACGGGTCGATCCCGGCCCGGAGCACCCCGTACGTGAAGGCGTCCTCCAGGGCCTGCCAGGAGGCGGCGATCACGTTCTCGCCGACGCCGACCGTCGACCACTCGCCGTTGCCGTCGCCGGTGGTGATCAGGACGCGGGTCGTGGACTCGGTGCCGTGGCGGCCCTCCAGGATGCGGACCTTGTAGTCGACCAGCTCGAATTTGGCGAGCTGCGGGTAGATCCGCTCCAGGGCGAGCCGCATCGCGCGGTCGAGCGCGTTGACCGGGCCGTTGCCCTCCGCGGTGGCGACGATCCGCTCGCCCTTGGCCCAGAGCTTGACGGTGGCCTCGTTGGCGTGGGTGCCGTCGGGGCGGTCCTCGACGATCGCGCGCCAGGACTCCGTACGGAAGTAGCGGCGGGCGCGGCCCTCGACCTCCTCGCGCAGGAGCAACTCGAAGGAGGCGTCGGCGGCCTCGTACGTGTAGCCCTGGAGCTCGCGCTCCTTGACCCGCTCGACGACCCGGGCGACGAGGTCGCGGTCACCGCCGAGGTCGACGCCGAGTTCCTTGCCCTTGAGCTCGATGGAGGCGCGGCCGGCCATGTCGGAGACGAGCATCCGCATGGTGTTGCCGACCAGCTCGGGGTCGATGTGCTGGTAGAGGTCGGGGTCCACCTTGATCGCGGAGGCGTGGAGTCCGGCCTTGTGGGCGAAGGCGGAGACGCCGACGTACGGCTGGTGGGTGGAGGGGGTGAGGTTGACGACCTCGGCGATGGCGTGCGAGATCCGGGTCATCTCGGCGAGGGCGCCGTCGGGCAGCACCTTCTTGCCGTACTTGAGCTCCAGGGCCGCGACGACGGGGAAGAGGTTGGCGTTGCCGACACGCTCGCCGTAGCCGTTGGCGGTGCACTGCACGTGGGTGGCGCCGGCGTCGACGGCGGCGAGGGTGTTGGCGACGGCGCAGCCGGTGTCGTCCTGGGCGTGGATGCCGAGGCGGGCCCCGGTGTCGGCGATGACGGTGGCGACGACGGCCTGGATCTGGGCGGGCAGCATGCCGCCGTTGGTGTCGCAGAGGATGACGACGTCGGCGCCGGCCTCGTGCGCGGCGCGGACGACGGCCTTGGCGTAGTCGGGGTTGGCCTTGTACCCGTCGAAGAAGTGCTCGCAGTCGACGAAGACGCGGCGGCCCTGGGAGCGCAGATGGGCGACGGTGTCGCGGACCATCTCCAGGTTCTCGTCGAGGGTGGTGCGCAGGGCGAGTTCGACATGCCGGTCGTGCGACTTGGCGACCAGGGTGATGACCGGGGCGCCGGAGTCGAGGAGGGCCTTGACCTGCGGGTCCTCGGCGGCCTTGCCGCCGGCGCGGCGGGTGGCGCCGAAGGCGACGAGCTGCGCGTTCTTGAACGCGATCTCCTGCGTGGCGCGGGCGAAGAACTCCGTGTCGCGGGGGTTGGCGCCGGGCCAGCCGCCCTCGATGAAGCCCACCCCGAACTCGTCGAGGTGCCGGGCGATGGTCAGCTTGTCCGCGACGGTGAGGTTGATGCCCTCACGCTGCGCCCCGTCGCGCAGCGTCGTGTCGAAGACATGGAAGCTGTCGTCGAGGCGCGAGCTCTCGGCGTTCTCCGTGGTCATGACTGTGATGGCTCCTGTCGGATGTGGCTCCGGAAGGTCTGGATCCACTTGCCCCCATTCTCACGCGTCGTCCGCTTCCGGCATGGGTGGGGCCGGAAAACGAAAAAACCCCTCGCGGGTGCGAGAGGTCTGCGCGCGGGTCTGGGGCACGGTGTCCACTGCCGCGGGGGTCGTTCCGCGGTTCAGTGGCCACTGAGGACCGGCGCGCTGCTGCCGATAATCATCGTGGTAGCGAGCACGCCGGAATTCTGGCACAGCCGCGCGGGTGACAGCAGCGCAGTCTCAGGATGCGGGCGGCGTGCCGGTGGTACGGATCATCCGCGTGAACACTCCACCGCCTTCCGGGCCGCCCTCGGGACCACCTTCCGGACCTCCCTCGGGGCCGCCTTCCGGACCACTCCACCCGTCCTCGCCGGAGCCCGACCCCGAGCGCGGCCCCCGGCGCGACTCCGGGGCCGGCCACGCCACGGGCCCGGACTCCGGCTCCACCGCGCAGCCCCCGCCCTCCCCCGGAGGAGGGGACGGCCGTCGCCGCGTCGCCCTGATGGCCGCCGGCGGAGTACTGGTGGCGGCTGCGCTTGGCGTCGGCCTGGTCGCCCTCCTCGGCGGGGGCGACGACGACAGCCCCGCGGCGGCGGGCCCGTCGAGCCCGGCGGTGTCCAGCCCGCCCCCCGACTCCTCCGCCTCCCGTGCGCGGGCGCACGCCCTCGCCGAGCGCGTGGCCATGACACCGGAGGACTGGGGGGCCGGCTACACGAAGGGCGACCCGTACGAGCGGGACCCGGCGGGCGAGTACGAGGTGGGGCAGGACTGCAAGGGCTTCGAGCAGGCGGCCAGGTCGGGCACCCTGGCCGCGGTCAGCCGCACCGTGCTGAACAGTCGGTCGAATCTCTACTCGACCACCGACGTCCGGGTCTTCGTGGACGCGGAGACGGCCGAGTCGTTCGTCGAGAGCGCCGAGGACACCACGCGCCGCTGTCCGACCCAGCAGTTCGACAAGTCGCGCTGGTCCTCGGTCCGCCAGGCCGCGGCGCCCGAGGTGACCGGGCTCGACCAGGCGATGGCCGAGGAGGGGACGCAGACGGCGGACGCCGCCGGCGCCAAGACCGATTTCCCCTACGTCGTGTACACCGGCCGGACGGGCGACACCGTGGTGAGCGTGATCGTCTACGAGACCCGTGCCGACGCCGCCGCCCTGGGCCCGCGGGCCCAGGGCCTCCTCCAGAAGCTCCAGCAGCGGGTGGAGAGCGCCCGCGCGAGTGCGAGCCCGTGAACGGGACGAGTCAGACGGCGGGGGCTGACGCCTTCTCCTGTTCGCCGGCCCCTTCCGGCCTCTCCGCCCGGCCCACCCGGCCGAGGTCGATGTCACGGGTCTCCCGCATCGTGAGGTAGACGATCAGGGAGACGGCCGCGCAGCCTGCCACGTACCAGAAGAAGCCCGACTCGATGCCGGCGTCCTTGAACCAGAGGGCCACGTACTCGGCGGTGCCGCCGAAGAGGGCGTTGGCGACGGCGTACGGCAGGGCGACGCCGAGGGCGCGGATGCCGGTGGGGAAGAGCTCGGCCTTCACGCAGGCGTTGATCGAGGTGTAGCCGGTGATGACGACGAGCGCGAGGAGGGAGAGCCCGAGGGCCGGCCAGAAGGAGCCCGCGTGCCTCAGCATCGTCATGATCGGCACGGTGAGCAGCGTGGAGCCGACGGCGAAGGTGATGAGGAGCGGGCGGCGGCCGATCCGGTCGGAGAGGCGTCCGGCCAGCGGCTGGAGGCAGGCGAAGACGATCAGGGCGCAGAAGGAGACCAGGGTGGCGGTCTGCTTGGGGAGCCCGGCGGAGTTGGAGAGGTACTTGGTGAGGTAGGTGGTGTACGTGTAGTAGGCCACGGTCCCGCCCATGGTGAGCGCGACGACGAGGAAGGCCTCGCGCCGGTGCGCCCAGAGGGCCTTGAGGGTGCCCTTCTGGTCGCCCGCGACGGCGCCGTCGGCGGTCTCCTCGTACACCTCGGTCTCCAGCATGGTGCGGCGCAGGTAGAAGACGACGGCCGCGCCGAGCGCGCCGATGACGAAGGGGATGCGCCAGCCCCAGCTGTGCAGGGCCTCGCTGGACAGGGTGTGCTGGAGGATGAGCAGCAGGCCGAGTCCGAGGATCTGGCCCGCGGTCATGGAGACGTACTGGAAGCTGGAGGCGAACCCGCGGTGCTGCGGGGCCGAGGCCTCGGTGAGGTAGGTGGCGCTGGCGGCGTACTCGCCGCCGACGGAGAGCCCCTGGAGGAGGCGGGCGACCAGGAGGACGGCGGCGCCGCCGTATCCGGCGACGGCGTAGGTGGGGGCGACCGCGATGAGGAGCGCGGAGGCGGACATCAGGGTGACGGTGAGGGTGAGGGCGGCTTTGCGCCCCTTGCGGTCGCCGACCCGGCCGAGGAGCCAGCCGCCGACGGGCCGCATGAAGAAGCCGACGGCGAAGATGCCCGCGGTGTTCATGAGTTTGGCGGTGTCGTTGCCCTCGGGGAAGAAGGCCCCCGCGAAGTAGGTGGCGAAGCTCGCGTAGACGAACCAGTCGAACCACTCGACCATGTTGCCGGCCGAACCTACCCAGATCTTCTTCCAGTGCTCTCGTCCCATGGTCCGGAACCGTGCCGGACCCGCTCCACGCCTCACAAGGTCACCGCGGGCAACGATCGGGAGTACTTGCGTGCGTTACGGTCGCGAGATCAGGGTTTCGGCGATGAACTCCCGCACATGGGCGATGACTTGCTCCCGCCCGGTGCCCGGGATGCCGACGGCGACGTGCACGCTGAAGCCGTCGAGGAGGGCCCGCATCCGGGCCGCGAACCGGTCGGGGTCGACCGGCCTGAACTCCCCGCGCGAGACCCCCTCGGCGAGGATCGCGACGAGGTCCCGGTGCCAGGCGCCCTCGATGGCGGCCTGCCGGGCGCGGGCGTCGGCGTCGGCGTTCTGCGAGCGGTTCCAGACCTCCAGCCACAGCGTCCAGTGCGGGTCGCGCGGCCCTTCGGGCACGTACACGTCGACGTACCCGTCGAGCCGCTCGCGCGCGGTGCCGGGGCCGGAGAGCAGCGCGCTCCGCTCGGCCCCGAGCCGCCCCTCGCTCCACTCCAGGGTCCGGAGCAGCAGCTCGTCCTTGGTGCGGAAGTAGTAGAGGAGGTGCCCACTGCTCATCCCGACCTGCCGCCCCAGGCCGGCCATGGTCAGCCCGTCGAGCCCCCGCTCGGCGATCGTGCCCATGGCGGCGGCGAGCACGTCCTCGCGGGGTGGGGCGGCCTGGTTGCGCCGGCGGCTGGGGGGCACGGGGCTGCTGCTCTGACTCACTCGTACGTTCTACCGCATGCCCGCCGCGGCTCAGACCCTCGGCTGCTGCTGGGTGATGCAGTGGATGCCGCCCCCACCTGCGAAGATCGCCCGCGCGTCGACGAGGACGACCTCGCGCTCGGGGAAGAGGCGGCGGAAGATCTCCGCGGCGAGCTCGTCGTGGGGGTCGTCGAAGGCGCAGAGGACCACGCCGTCGTTGCACAGGTAGTGGTTGATGTAGGAGTAGTCGACCCAGTCGCCCTCCTCGTCCTTGAGGACGGTCGGGGCCGGGATCTCGACGACCTCCAGGGGGCGGCCCTGGGCGTCCGTCTGTCCGCGGAGGATGTTCACGTACATCCGGGAGCGCTCGTAGTCGGGGTGGGCCGGGTCCTGCTGGCTGTGGACGAGGACCGTGCCGGGGCGGACGAAGGCGGCGACGATGTCGACGTGGCCCTGGGTGCCGTAGAGGCCGTAGTCGCCGGTGAGGCCGTTGGGGAGCCAGATCGCCTTCGTGGTGCCGAGCTTGGCGTGGATCTCGGCCTCGACCTGCTCGCGGGTCCACTCGGGGTTGCGGCCGGCGCCGAGCTGGACGGTGTCGGTGAGGAGGACCGTGCCCTCGCCGTCGACGTGGATGGCGCCGCCCTCGTTGACGAGGGAGGACGAGAGTACGGGGACCTCCGCGAGGTCGGCGACATGGCGGGCGATCTTGGAGTCGTGCTCCCAGCGGGCCCAGTCCTGGGCGCCCCAGCCGTTGAACACCCAGTCCACGGCGGCGAGTTCGGTGCCGTTGGTGACGAAGGTGGGGCCGATGTCCCGCATCCAGGCGTCGTCGAGGTCCCGCTCGACCAGGTCGACGTCGGAGCCGACGAGGGCGCGGGCCGACTCGGCGTCGCCGGGGGCGACGACAAGCGTGACCGGCTCGAAGCGGCGGACGGCGCGGGCCACCGACGCCCAGGCCTCGCGGGCCTCGGCGAGTTCGTCCTCGTTCGTGAAGGTGGGGTTGGGGCTGGGCCAGGCCATCCAGGTGCGCTCGTGCGGCATCCACTCGGCGGGCATGCGGTAGGTCATCGAGGAGTCCTAGGAGTCTCAGGAGTATTCAGAGGAAGTAGAGGCGGTTGAGGGAGACGGAGTCGACCGCCTCGGAGCGGATCGGCGAGCCGTCGAGGGAGACGAGACCCGTACGGTCGTCGACCTGGACGTCTCCGACCCGGGAGTTGAGGAGCAGGTCCGCGGGGCCGATGCCGCGGGTGCCGCGCACGGGGACGCGGCGGCGCCGGGTCGGCATCTTGTCGGCGCCGAGGTCGACGGCGGCCTGGGCGACGAACGCGACCGAGAGGTCGGCGGCCGTGGCGCCGTGCCCGCCGAACAACGGCCCGAGGACGAGGGGTTCGCAGGTGTCGGTGGCGGCGTTGGGATCGCCCACGACCCCCCACGCGGGGAAGCCGGACTTGAGCACCAGCTGCGGCTTGGCGCCGAAGAACTCCGGCCGCCACAGCACGATGTCGGCCAGCTTCCCGGCCTCGATCGAACCGATCTCGTGGGCGAGGCCGTGGGCGATCGCCGGGTTGATGGTGAGCTTGGCCAGGTAGCGCAGCACGCGCGCGTTGTCGTCGTGCGCGCCGTCGCCCTCCATGGGTCCGAGCTCGGCCTTCATCTTCCCGGCCATGGCGAAGGTCCGGCGTACGGTCTCGCCGGCCCTTCCCATCCCCTGCGCGTCGGAGGAGGTGATCCCGATCGCGCCGAGGTCGTGCAGGACGTCCTCCGCGCCCATCGTCCCGGCCCGGATCCGGTCGCGCGCCATGGCGGCGTCGCCGGGGAGGTCGGTCTTCAGGTCGTGGACGGAGACGATCATCCCGTAGTGCTCGGCGACCGCGTCGCGGCCGAAGGGCAGGGTGGGGTTGGTGGAGGAGCCGATGACGTTCGGCACGCCCGCCATCTTGAGGACGTTGGGTACGTGTCCGCCGCCGCAGCCCTCGATGTGGAAGGCGTGGATCGTACGGCCCGCCAGGACGCTGAGGGTGTCCTCCACGGACAGGCACTCGTTGAGGCCGTCACTGTGGAGGGCGACCTGCACGTCGTGCTCCTCGGCGACCCGGAGCGCGGTGTCGAGGGCGCGGGTGTGGGCGCCCATGTCCTCGTGGACCTTGAAGCCGGAGGCCCCGCCCTCGGCGAGCGCCTCGACCAGCGGCGCCGGGTCGGAGGACGAGCCGCGGGCCAGGAAGCCGATGTTGACCGGCCAGGCGTCGAAGGAGTTGAAGGCGTGGCGCAGGGCCCAGGGCGAGTTGACGCCGACGCCCCACACCGGGCCGAACTCCTGCCCGATGACGGTGGTGACGCCGCTGGCGAGCGAGGCCTCCATGATCCGGGGCGAGAGCAGGTGGACGTGGGTGTCGACGGCTCCGGCGGTGGCGATGAGGCCCTCGCCGGAGACGATCGAGGTGCCGGTGCCGACGACGACGTCGACGCCGTCGAGGGTGTCGGGGTTGCCGGCCCGGCCGATCGCGTGGATGCGGCCCTCGCGGATGCCGATGGACACCTTGCGGATGCCCAGGACGGCGTCGATCACGAGGACGTTGCTGATGACGACGTCGCAGGTCTCACGGACGGCGGCGGCCTTCAGGTGCAGTCCGTCGCGGGCCGTCTTGCCGAAGCCGGCCAGGAACTCGTCGCCGGGCTTCTGGGAGTCCGACTCGACCCGGACGACGAGCCCGGAGTCGCCCAGGACGACTCGGTCGCCGGCGCGCGGGCCGTGCACGGATGCGTACTCGTACGGGTCCATCACTCGTCCTCGATTCCCAGGTAGCCGCATGCCCGCGCCCTGCGCAGGGCCTCTTCCCGCACGCCGGGCGCGTCCAGCGGGCCGTCGACCAGGCCCGCGAAGCCGATGGCGACGCGGGCGCCCCCGATCGGCACGAGCCCGACCTCCGCGGCGCCGCCCGGGTCGAAGCGGAAGGAGGCTCCGGCCGGGATGGCGAGCCGCATGCCGTAGGCGGCGGCGCGGTCGAAGTCGAGGCGCGGGTTGACCTCGAAGAAGTGGAAGTGGGAGGTGACGCTCACCGGGACGGTGGCCGTGTTCCGCACGGGGAGGGTGAGCGTGGGCTCGGTCTCCGGGTGCCCGGGGCCGGGCAGCAGCGCGCCGGGCGCCGCCTCTCCCAGGCCGCCGCCTCCGATCGGGTCGGAGACGACCGCGAGCCGCGAGCCGTCGTCGAACACCGCCTCGACATGGATCTCGGTCACCACGTCGGCGACGCCGGGGAGCACGTCGTCGGGGCCGAGGACCGAGCGGGCGGCCTCGATCGCCTCAGCGAGTCGCTTGCCGTCGCGGGCCGCCTCGCAGACCGTGTCCGCGATGAGCGCGGTCGCCTCGGGGACATTGAGCCGCAGGCCCCGGGCCCGGCGGGCACGGGCGAGCTCGGCGGCACCGAAGAGCAGCAGCCGGTCGCGTTCCGTGGGGGTCAGTCGCACGTCCGAAACACCTCCTGTTTGAGCGACACTCTAAATGTTGAGACGCTCGGTTCCAAGCATTGACGCGAGGTATGGCCACAGGTCACATTGAGCGTCACTCTAAATCGTCCCCGCTCCCGTCCCCAGGAGACCCCATGCCGATAGAACAGCGCGGAGTCGACACCATCCCCGAGGCCGAACGCACCAGCGGCCCCCGCGATCTCGTCGCGATCCTGCTCGGATCCAACCTCTGCCTGGGGGTGATCGTCTTCGGCTGGCTCCCCGTCTCCTTCGGCCTCGACCTGTGGGGCTCGGTGACCTCCGTCCTCGTCGGCACCCTCGTCGGAGTCGCCGTCACCGCGCCGCTCGCGCTGGTGTCGCTCCGTACCGCGACCAACCTCTCCACCTCGTCAGGCGCCTTCTTCGGCGTCCGCGGCCGGCTCGTCGGCTCGGTGGTCGGCCTGCTGCTCTCGCTCGGCTACACCGCGCTGACCCTCTGGATCGGCGGGGACGTCATGGTGGGCACGCTCGCCCGGCTGGTCGGCCTGCCGACCGGCGGCGCCACCCACGCCGCCGTCTACGCGCTGCTCGCCGCCTGCACCGTGGTCGCCGCGGTGTACGGCTACCGGCTCCTGCTCAAGCTGAGCAAGGCCCTCGCCGTCGGCATGACCGTCCTCCTCGCCGTGGGCCTCTTCGCCTACGCCGGGGACTTCACGGCGGCGGCGGTCCCGGACACCCCGTACCTGCTCGGCTCCTTCTGGCCGACCTGGCTGCTCGCCGCGGTGGCCGCCGGACTCAGCGGACCGGTCGCCTTCATCACCCTGCTCGGCGACTACACCCGGTACGTCTCCCCCGAGCGGCACAGCCCGGCGAAGGTCTGGCGGGCCACCTGTCTCGGCCTGGTCGTCGGGCTGCTGATCCCCCAGCTCTTCGGTACGTTCACGGCGCTCGCGGCCCGCGGATCGCTCGACTACGCGGGGCCGCTCGTCGCCGCCTCCCCCGTCTGGTACCTGGTCCCGCTGCTCATCGCGGCCACGGCGGGATCCGTCGGCAACGCCGGCCTGATGCTGTACTCGATGGGGCTCGACCTGGACGCGATCCTGCCGAAGGCCACCCGCGCGCGTGCCACCCTCGTGGTCGCGGTGGTGGCGACCGCCTTCGTCTTCCTCGGCCACTTCGCCTCGGACGCGCAGACGGCGATGACCTCGTTCGTCCTGCTGCTCACGGCCATCGGCACGCCCTGGGCGGTGATCACGCTGATCGGCCACGCCCGGTGCGGCGGGACGTACGACCCGGAGGCCCTCCAGGTCTACAACCGCCGTGCGCGCGGCGGGATCTACTGGTACGCGGCGGGCTGGCACCCGCGCGCCACCGCCTCCTGGGCGATCGGCGCGGCGGCCGGCCTGGCCTCGGTGTCGACACCCCTCTACGAGGGGCCGCTGCTCGCCCTGACGGGCGGGATCGACTGCAGCTTCGTGCTGTCGGGGATCGTGGGCGGCGCGCTGTACGCCGTACTGACGCCGAACAGGGCTCCCGCGGCCGTGACGGCCCCGGAAGCCCTGGCACAGGCCGAGTAGCCCGGGCGGAGCAGCGGCCTCCGGAGCGGCCCGTCGGCTCGTCGTCCAGGCGGTTGCCGCGGGTCGTGCGCCCTGCCGTACTCCCTCGGGAGTAGTCACGGCTGAGAGCCACCCCCGGTGGTAGGTGCCCACTCCGCCTGCGGTGCGATGAATTCCCCTCCGAGCGGCGGGACTCTGGGATCGACCCGAAGAGGACCGATGGAGGGAGCCCGATGAAGGGCCGTATGCGGACCGTCGGCTGGGGGGTGCTGGCCCTGTGGGTGATCGTGATCGCCCTCGCCGCACCCCTCGCCGGAAAGCTCGGCGACGTGCAGCGCGACCGTGCCGTGGACTATCTGCCCGCGAGCGCCGACTCGACCCAGGTCGCGAAGATCACCGAGCAGATGCCCGGTGGAGACTCCACCGACCTCGTGCTCGTCTATCACCGCGAGAGCGGACTGACCACCGCCGACAAGGCCACCGCCGCAAGGGAGGTGGAGAAGGTCGCGGCCGAGCACCCGCTCACCTTGCCCCCGCGGTCCGTCCCTTCCGAGGACGGCACCACCCTGATGTACGCCGTGTCCAGTACTGAGCCCGGTACGGACGAAGTGGCCAGGGACGTCTTCGTCCACGACGTCCGCGAGACCGTGAGCGGCGAGGTCGGCGGCCCCGGCGCCCTCGCCACGGACGCGAGTGAGGTCTACAACTCGCTGGACGGCCCGCTCCTCTACACGACCGTCGCCGTCGTGGCGATTCTCCTGATCGTCATTTACCGCAGTCCTTTCCTCTGGCTCGTCCCGCTGGTCGTCGCCGGTGTCGCCGACTACCTCTCGATGGCCGTCACCTACGCCCTCCACCAGGGCTTCGACATCAGCGTCTCCGGTCAGAGCACTGGCGTGATGACGATCCTCGTCTTCGGTGCGGGCACCGATTACGCGCTGCTGCTGGTCTCCCGGTACCGCGAGGAACTGCGCCGCGTCCCGCGCCCGTACGACGCCATGGTCGCTGCCCTGCGCGGCTGCGGCCCCGCTGTGCTCGCGTCTTCCGGGACCGTCGCTCTCGGCATGCTCTGCCTGCTCGCCGCCGACATGAACAGCAGCCGGGGCATGGGGCCCACGGCCGCCGTCGGAGTGCTGTGCGCACTGGTCGCGATGCTGACCCTGCTACCCGCTCTGCTCGTAGTCCTCGGCCGGCGGGTGTTCTGGCCCCTGATCCCGGCGTACGGAAGCACGCCCAAGGCCACCCGCCGTTCCCTCTTCGCGGCGATGGGCTCCTCGGCCGGCCGACGACCTCTCGCTGTCCTGATCGCGGGCGCCGCCGCCCTGGCCGCCCTGTCGCTCGGCTCGCTGAACCTGCCCGGAGCTCTGAAGCAGGAGGACTCCTTCAGCTCCGCCCCCGAGGCGGTCGCCGCGATGAAGACGCTGGCCGCCGCGTACCCGGAGATGGGGACCCAGCCCCTCACCGTCGTCGCCCCGGTGGCCGCTGCCTCCCGTGTGCTGGAGGTCGCGCGGGCGACCGAGGGAGTCGCGACGGCCGAGCCCGGCCGCAGCGACGGCGGCTGGACCGAGATCTCCGTGATCGCCGCGCACCCGCCGCAGTCCGCGGCCGAGACCGCGACGATCCGGGAGCTGCGCTCCGCGCTGGGTGACGGTGTGTACGTCGGTGGGCCCAGTGCCGAGCAGTTGGACATGACCGACACCAGCGCAGGTGACCGGAACATCGTCGTCCCGCTCGTCCTCGTCGTGGTGCTGATTGTGCTGGTGGTACTGCTGCGAAGCCTCGTCGCACCGTTGATCCTGGTCGCCGCGGTCGTCGCCGTCTGGTTCGCGGCTCTCGGCATCGGCGGTTTCGTGTTCGAGTCCCTCTTCGGCTTCGAGGGGACCGATCCGGGCCTGTCCCTGCTCTCCTTCGTCTTCCTCGTCGCCCTCGGCGTCGACTACGGCATCTTCCTCATGCATCGGATGCGCGAGGAGTGCCTGAAGGGTGTCGAGCCCGGCGCCGCGGCGCTGACCTCGCTGCGGACGACCGGTGGGGTGATCGCCTCGGCGGGGCTCGTGCTCGCCGCCACGTTCGCGGTGCTGGTCAACCTGCCGATGGTGCAGCTGGCCGAGCTCGGGTTCGTGATCGCTGTCGGCGTGCTGCTCGACACCTTCCTGGTGCGCACGTATCTCGTCACCAGCGCGAGTGTGCTGCTCGGCCGGAAGGTCTGGTGGCCGGGGCCGCTGGCCAGGAAGCCCGCGTCGACGGCCGGTTCAGGGTCCGAGCGGGAGCCCGTACGGGTCTGATCAGGGGCGAGTGGGGGCTCTCTGGGCTGTCAGGAGCCCCCACTCGCGGGGAGGATGAGCACCATGGACTTCGCAGCGGCTTTCACCCGTGACCCACAGGCGGCGCCGTACCCGGTGCGGTGCGATGCGACAGCCGCCGCGGTCTTCGCGGTGCTCTCGGTCGCGCTCGCGCTGACGGTCGATGACGGGCGCCGGCCGGACCTTCTCGGCTGGGCGCTACTGCTCGCCGCGCACATTCCGCTGGCCTGGCGGCGCAAGGCGCCGATGCCGGTGCTGATCGCCGTGGTGGCGTGCGTCGCCCCGTACCACGCACTGGACTTCATGCACCTGGCGCCGATACCGGCCTCGATGACCGCGCTGTACACGGTCGCTTCCACCGGCCGCCCGAAGCGCACGGTGATCGTGGGGTCAGCGGTCACGTCCATCACGCTCACGATGCAGCTCTTCGTCAACCCGCACGAGCTGGTGGAGCTGCTGCGGGTTTCCGGCTGGGTGATCGCAATGCTCGTCTTCGGCGCGAGCATCAGGCTCCATCGGCAGTTGGTGGCGGGGGTCGTGGAGCGGGCGGAGCGCGAAGCGGAGCGGAAGGTCACCGAGGAGCGGCTGCGGATAGCCAGGGACCTGCACGACCTTCTCGCGCATTCGATCACGCTCATCGGCGTGCAGACGTCGGTCGCCGCGCACATACTCGTGGCCGATCCCGACCGGCTGGATCGGGAGACGCTCGCTCGGTCGCTCGACCAGATAGCCGAGACCTGCCGGGAGGCCCGCGGCGAGGTACGCACGACCCTGGACGTGCTGCGGGCCGCTCCGGAGGGCCCGTTGCCGGATCTGGCCTCGCTGCCCGATCTCGTGCGGTCCTCGGGGGCAGACCTGGCGGTGTGGACGGGAGAGGCGAGGGTCCCGGCGGCGGTGGGCGCGGCGGCGTACAGGATCGTGCAGGAGTCTCTGACCAACGCTGTGCGGCATGGGGGGCCGGATGTCGACGTGCGGGTCGATGTCGGGGTGGTGGAAGAGGCGTTGACGGTGCGGGTGACCAACGGCGGTGTCGCTTCCCTCGGCACGAGTGATCGTGGGTACGGGATCCTCGGGATGCGGGAGCGGGCCAGGAGCGTGGGCGGCACGCTGAGCGCGGGTCCGCGAGACGGCGGGGGGTTCGAGGTCACGGCGGTGCTGCCGTTCGCCGCGAAAGAGGTGGCGGCGTGATCCGGGTGCTGCTGGCGGATGACCAGACGCTTGTCAGGGCATCGTTCGCGATGCTCGTCGATTCCGCGCCGGACATGGAGGTCGTGGGCCAGGCGGCGAACGGCAAGGAGGCGGTGGAGCAGGCCCGTTCGGCGCGGGCGGACGTGGTAGTCATGGATGTGCGGATGCCGGAGCTCGACGGGATCGGCGCGACACGGCTCATCGCCGCCGACGAGGATCTGGCGGGGGTGAAGGTGCTGGTCCTGACGACGTACGACACGGACGAGCACGTGGTGGAGGCACTGCGGGCGGGCGCTTCCGGCTTCGTGGTCAAGGACATCCGCCCCGCCGAACTTCTGACCGCGATCCGTACCGTGGCAGCGGGGGAGGCCTTGCTGTCGCCGGGTCCGACGTCCCGGCTGATCGCCCGGGTGCTGACGCTCCCACGGGCCCCGGCGGCGGGCGGCCCGGAAGGGTTGTCCGATCGCGAACGTCAGGTTCTGTCACTGGCGGCCCGGGGCCTGAACAACACGGAGATCGCGGAAGCTCTGCGGCTCTCGCCCCTCACGGCGAAGACCCATGTCAGCCGGATCATGGGGAAGTTGTCAGCACGGGACCGGGCCCAACTGGTCATCATCGCGTACGAGTCGGGCCTGGTGGCCCCGGGCGGATGAGGGTCCGCTGGAGCGGCCCGCCCGGACTGGAACGCACGGCCTCACACCCCGGCCGGCCCGACGGGCGCACGGGGACGGGCCGCTGCGCATGGCCGAGTGGGAACGGCGCCGCCGTTCCCACTCGGCCATCTGCCCCTAGCCCAGCTCGTGCATCCAGCCGTGGACGTCCTCGGCCTTGCCGGTCTGGACGGCGAGCAGCGCCTCGCGCAGCTTCATCGTGACCTCGCCGGGCTCGCCGCCCGACTGCTGCCACTCGCCCCGCTCGGACTTGACCGTGCCGACCGGGGTGATGACGGCGGCGGTGCCGCAGGCGAAGACCTCGGTCAGGGTGCCGTTCTCGGTGTCGGTCTGCCACTGGTCGATGGAGACGCGGCCCTCCACCGGCTCGAGACCGAGGTCCGCCGCCAGCTTGAGCAGCGAGTCACGGGTGATGCCGGCGAGCAGCGAACCGGTGAGCGTCGGGGTGACGAGCTTGGGCTTCTGATTGGACTCGGCACCGTACACGAAGTACAGGTTCATGCCGCCGAGTTCCTCGACCCACTTGTGCTCCACGGCGTCGAGGTAGGCGACCTGGTCGCAGCCCTTCTCGATGGCCTCGGCCTGCGCGAGCAGCGAGGCGGCGTAGTTGCCGCCGGTCTTGGCGTCGCCCATGCCGCCGGGGACCGCGCGGACGCGGTTCTCGGAGAGCCAGATGGAGACGGGCTTCACGCCGCCGGGGAAGTACGGGCCGGCCGGGGAGGCGATGACCACGAAGAGGTACTCGTTGGCCGGGCGGACCCCGAGGCCGACCTCGGTCGCGATCATGAACGGGCGCAGGTAGAGCGAGGCCTCGCCGCCGTGCTCCGGGACCCACGCCTTGTCCTGCTGGACGAGCACGTCACAGGCCTTGACGAAGGTCTCGACGGGCAGTTCCGGCATGGCGAGCCGGCGGGCGGAGGTCTGGAAGCGGCGCGCGTTGGCGTCCGGGCGGAAGCTGGCGACCGAGCCGTCGGGGCGGCGGTAGGCCTTGAGGCCTTCGAAGATCTCCTGCGCGTAGTGCAGGACGTTCGTCGCCGGGTCCAGCTGCAGCGGGCCGTACGGCACGAGCTGGCCGTCGTGCCACCCACGGCCCTCGGTCCACCGGATGGTGACCATGTGGTCGGTGAAGTGGCGGCCGAATCCCGGGTTGGCCAGGATCGCTTCGCGCTCCGCGTCGGACAGCGGGCTGGAGGAGGGCTTGAGCTCGATCGTGGGCGTCGTCATGAGTGCGTGTCCTTCACCGGTTGTGTGGGGAGGACCGCGCTCACGCCCCGGTCATCGACCGAGGTCCATGACGGTGTGGACGTCCGAGCATGCCCGCGCGCCGCGGCCCCACGTCCGATTATCGCTCGCGGGGACCGGTGTACGAAACGGGTGAACGCGGTCCAGGATTCGATGGTGGCACCCGGTGACCGCACAGGTACAGCCGCCGGGTGCAGGTGCGACCCGGCGGCTGCTGTCAGAAGTCAGTCGGCGCGGGTCAGCTCGCTACTCGCGCGGCGAGCGCGTCGCCGATCTCGTCCGTGGTGCGGACGGTGCTGCCACGCTCGGTGAGGTCGGCCGCGACGGCCTTCTCGACCCGGGCGGCCTCGGTCTCGTAGCCGAGGTGGCGCAGCAGGAGGGCGACGGAGAGGACGGTGGCCGTGGGGTCGGCCTTGCCCTGACCCGCGATGTCCGGCGCTGAGCCGTGGACCGGCTCGAACATCGAGGGGAACTCGCCGCTCGGGTTGATGTTGCCGGAGGCGGCGACGCCGATGCCGCCGGAGACGGCCGCGGCGAGGTCGGTGATGATGTCGCCGAAGAGGTTGTCGGTGACGATCACGTCGAAGCGGGCCGGGTCGGTGACGAGGAAGATCGTCGCGGCGTCGACGTGCAGGTAGTCGGTGGTGACCTCGGGGAACTCCTGGGCGACCTTCTCGAAGATGTTCGTCCAGAGGTGGCCGGCGAAGGTCAGCACGTTGTTCTTGTGGACCAGCGTCAGCTTCTTGCGCGGGCGGGCCTGGGCGCGGGCGAAGGCGTCCCGGACGACTCGCTCCACACCGAAGGCGGTGTTGACCGAGACCTCGGTGGCGACCTCGTGCGGGGTGCCCTTGCGGATGGTGCCGCCGTTGCCGGTGTACGGGCCCTCGGTGCCCTCACGGACCACGACGAAGTCGATCTCGGGCTGCCCGGCGAGCGGGGTCGCGACGCCGGGGAGCAGCTTCGAGGGACGCAGGTTCACGTGGTGGTCGAAGGCGAAGCGGAGCTTCAGCAGGAAGCCGCGCTCCAGGACGCCGGAGGGCACCGACGGGTCGCCGATGGCGCCCAGCAGGATGGCGTCGTGCTTCTTGAGGGAGTCGAGGTCGGCGTCGGTGAGGGTCTCACCGGTGGCGTGGTAGCGCTTGGCGCCGAAGTCGTACTCCTCGGTCTCCAGCTTCACGTCCTGGGGAAGGACGGCCGCGAGGATCTTGAGGCCCTCGGCCACGACCTCCTGGCCGATGCCGTCGCCGGGAATGACTGCGAGATTGATGCTGTGAGACATGTCGGCACCCTACTCTTCGTCCCATCGTCTGACACGCGTCGTCCACCATGTGGACGAACCGCCATGTCGGACGGGAACAGCGCGTGTCAGTGGCGGGGGCGGTGTCAGTGGCCGGTGGAGCCGCCGTTGTCACGGCGGTCGAGGGCGCGCTGGAGGGCGGCGGCGGCGTTCTGGCGGGCCTCGTCGCTGGGACGGTTGGCGGAGTGACGGACGCGGCGGGCGGTCTGAGCGGCCATGAGGGATCGACTCCTTGAGATCAGTGGTGATCGAAGGCGCCGGAAGGGGCGGGGAGCGCCGCCGCAGGGGTTGCCTGCACAGGGCATCGCGCTCTCGGCCGCCATTCGCTGATGGAGCGAGACGTTCGGCTCCTACAAAGCTAGGACAGCCGGCCGCATCTGTCTCCACAGTTACTCGGACTTCCTACTATCTGAGACGGCACCGTCGGCCGGGCGTTCCTATCTAGTTTGCATTCCTACCTAGCTGGTGATCCAATGCACCTATGGCCGCAGACCGCAGATCCAGCTGGCTCAAGGGAGTCCTCGACCTGCTCGTCCTCTCCCGCCTGACCGACGGCGAGAGCTACGGGTACGAGATCGCCAAGGCACTCGCCGAGGCGGGGCTCGGAGAGATCAAGGGCGGGACGCTCTATCCCGTCCTGAACCGCCTGGAGGAGGGCGGCCTGGTGGAGGCCGAGTTCCGCGCCGCCGAGCGCGGCCCGGGGCGCCGCTACTACCGGCTCACCGAGCCCGGCCGCGAGCTGCTCGCCGCCGAGAGCGGCGCCTGGCTGGACTTCCACCACACCGTACGGACGATGCTCAGCCCAGGGGGGACGACACCATGACCGCCGACGCCTACTTCACCGAACTCTCCGGCGCGCTGCGCGCAGCCGGCGTACCGGACGCGCAGATCACCGCCACCGTCGAGGACCTCCGCGCCCACCTCGCGGAGACCGGGACGGACCCGCGGGAGGAGTTCGGACCGGCCGACGAGTTCGCCGCGCGACTCGGCGGGCTCGCTCCGACGCCCGGCGAACCGGACGAGCGGGCGGAGACCTGGACCTGGACCGCCGACCTGTTCAACGACCGCCGGATGCTCACGGTCCACGGCGACCAGGGCTGGGAGGTGGAGTCGCTCGACGCGCTCGGCCGGTTCGTCTGCCGCCGGACGCCGGGGGCCGCACTGCGCTGGGAGTACCGCCGGGAGGTCATCGGCGCCCGGCGCCGCGCGAAGGTCCTGGCCGAGCTGGAGCCCGAGGGCTGGGAGCTGTGCGGCGAGTGGCTGGTGTACGGCTACTTCAAGCGGCCCCTCGCGGCGACGGCGGGGCCCGCGGGCGCCCTGGAGGCTCCGCCGGCCGCCCCGTACCGGTGGCTGTTCCTGAGCCGCCGCGGCAAGGCGGCGCTCGCGGTGTGGCTCGTACTGGTCGGCGGCGCGATGACGGCGTGCTTCACGGGGACGCTCGGCATGGGCGGATTCGCGATCTCCATCGCCCTCGCCTCCACGTTCTCCGCCTTGTACACCGCGCACCTCGACTCGGCCAAGGGGCGCACGACGGAGAACCCGCCCACCCCCTGACGCACCCTCACATCACGTCGCCGTCCCGCCAGTCGAAGACGAGGGCGGCGGCGGGATCGGGCAGCGCCCGGCCGGCCGCCGGGCGCAGATAGACGTACCCCTCCTCCTCCGCGAGCCGGACGACCCCCTCGGGCCCCATGGCCTCGAGGCGCCCCTCCCAGACGCGCCAGCCGCGCGCCCGGTAGAGCGCGGCCCCGTCGTCCGAGGCACCGAGCGCCCCGAAGAGGTACGCCCCGTCGATGACCCGCTCCAGCTCGGCCATCACGGCCCCGCCGAGCCCCTGGCGCCTGCGGTCGGCGCGGACGGCGACCCCTTCGACGTAACCGACGCGGTACGAGCGACCGCGGTGGAGGGCGCGGCGCATCACGACGGCGCCGTGCGCGGTGACGCCCCGCTCGTCCTCGGTCCAGGCGTGGACGCCGCCGAGGGTGTGGTCCCAGTCGTCGTCGGTGAAGTCGCCGTCGAAGGCGGCGTCGAGCAGCTCGCGTACGGAGCGGAGCCGGGCGGCCCCGACGTCATGGGTGGGCGCGGTCCTCACGGTCATGGGCCCAGACTCCCATACTCACCTAACCCTTCATCGGGAGTTGACAGGTTAGAGACAGAGTGCTTGAGTCACCTAACCAGCTACTTCCACATAAGGGGTTAGTGCCATGACCGTGCTGCCGACTCGCCACCGCACCGCCACCGTCCGGGGTCATGAGATCGCGTACCGCGAGGCAGGCCCGGTCCACGCCCCCGTGCTCCTCCTGCTGCACGGGTTCCCCACCAGCTCGCACATGTTCCGCGACCTGATCCCCCTGCTCGCCGACGACTACCGGCTGATCGCCCCCGACCACCTCGGCTTCGGCCGCAGCGCCACTCCCCCGGCCTCCGACTTCGACTACACGTTCGCGGAACTGGCCGCGCTCACCGTCGAGTTCACCGAGGCGCTGGGCCTGGAACGGTTCGCGCTCTACGTCCAGGACTACGGCTCCCCCATCGGCCTGCGCCTCGCCCTCGCCCACCCCGAGCGAGTCACCGCGATCATCAGCCAGAACGGCAACGCGTACGAGGAGGGCCTCGGCGCCGCGGCCTGGGCACCGGTCCTCGCCCTGATCGAGAAGCGCACCCCCGAGACCGAGGCCCCGGTCCGCGCCATCCGCTCGCTCGACGGCATCCGCTGGCAGTACGAGACGGGCGTCCCCGCCGCACACCTCGACCTCCTCAGCCCCGACGCCTGGCACCACGACGCGGCCCTGATGGCCCGCGAGGGCCAGGACGAGATCCAGCTGTCCCTCATCGCCGACTACGGCTCGAACTTCGCCCTGTACCCCGCCTTCCAGGAGTACTTCCGCACGAGCCGGATCCCCCTGCTCGCGGTCTGGGGCGAGGGCGACGAGGTCTTCGTCCCGGCGGGCGCCGAGGCCTTCCGCCGCGACCTCCCCGACGCGGAGATCCACCTCCTGCCGACGGGCCACTTCGCCCTGGAGACCCACGCCCCGCGGATCGCCGAGCTGATCGGTGACTTCCTCGCGCGGCGCGTCCCCCTCAGGCCGTAGCCTTCTCCAGGTCGCGGGCCATGCGCTCCACCCAGTCGGTGAAGGGTTCTCGCTGGGGGCCCTCCCGCCCGCGCAGGGCGGCGATCTGCGCGTCCGTGATCCGGTCGGGTCCCGACCCGGTCAGCAGCCGGTGCAGCTCCTTCATCAGGGTCGTCATCCGCAGCGCGTCGAGGTGCTCGATCCCGTCGACCCCGTGCCCGGGGCCGATGGTCGTCGAACCAGGCATGACGTACCTCCTCACCGAGTCCCCTCCCAGCAGCGTAAGCCCCCCGCATGAGAACCGCCCCCGTCCTCGGTTGGGGGACCGGGGAGGGGGGCGGTGATCAGGGGCCGCTCACGCGGCGGGCGGGTCAGCCCATGTGCGGGTAGCCGTACTCGGTCGGCGGGACCAGCGTCTCCTTGATGGCGCGGGTCAGCGTCCAGCGCATCAGGTTCTGCGGGGCGCCGGCCTTGTCGTTCGTACCCGAGGCGCGGCCGCCGCCGAAGGGCTGCTGGCCGACGACGGCGCCGGTCGACTTGTCGTTGATGTAGAAGTTGCCCGCGGCGAAGCGGAGCTTCTCCATCGTGTACGCGGCGGCCGCGCGGTCGCCGGAGATGACCGCGCCGGTGAGGGCGTAGTCCGAGGCCGACTCCATCTGGGTCAGCATCTCGTCGTAGTTCTCGTCCTCGTAGACGTGGACCGCGAGGATCGGGCCGAAGTACTCGGTCGTGAAGACCTCGTTCTCCGGGTCGGTGCAGGCGATGACGGTCGGGCGCACGAAGTAGCCCACCGAGTCGTCGTACGTGCCGCCGGCGATGATCGTGCAGCTCGGGTCGGCCGCGGCACGGTCGATCGCCGCCTTGTTCTTGGCGAACGACCGCTCGTCGATGACGGCGCCGACGAAGTTCGACAGGTCGGTGACGTCACCCATGGTGATGCCGTCGACCTCGGCCGCGAACTCCTCCTTGAAGCCGTCGTTCCAGATGGACGCCGGGACGTACGCGCGGGAGGACGCGGAGCACTTCTGGCCCTGGTACTCGAAGGAGCCGCGGGTCAGCGCGGTCTTCAGGATGGCCCGGTCGGCGCTCGGGTGGGCGACGACGAAGTCCTTGCCGCCGGTCTCGCCGACGATCCGCGGGTACGAGCGGTAGTTCTCGATGTTGTTGCCGACCGTCTTCCACAGGTGCTGGAAGGTCTTGGTCGAGCCGGTGAAGTGGATGCCGGCCAGGTCGCGGTGGTTCAGGGCGACCTCGGAGACGGCGATGCCGTCGCCGGTCACCAGGTTGATGACGCCCTTCGGCAGGCCGGCCTCCTCCAGGAGCTCCATGAGGAGCACGGCGGAGTGGGTCTGCGTCGGGGACGGCTTCCAGACCACCACGTTGCCCATGAGGGCGGGGGCGGTGGGCAGGTTGCCCGCGATGGCCGTGAAGTTGAACGGCGTGATCGCGTAGACGAAGCCCTCGAGCGGGCGGTGGTCCAGACGGTTCCACACGCCCGGGGAGTTCGCCGGCGGCTGCTCGGCCAGGATCTGGCGGGCGTACGCCACGTTGAAGCGCCAGAAGTCGACGAGCTCGCACGGGGTGTCGATCTCGGCCTGCTGGGCGGTCTTCGACTGGCCGAGCATGGTGGACGCGGCCAGCGTCTCGCGCCACGGGCCGGCGAGCAGCTCGGCGGCGCGCAGGATGATCGCGGCACGGTCGTCGAAGGCCATCGCGCGCCAGGCCGGGGCGGCGGCCAGGGCGGCGTCGATCGCGTCCTGGGCGTCCTGCGTGGTGGCGCCGCGGAAGGTGCCGATGACGGCCTTGTGGTTGTGCGGCTGGACGACCTTGAACTCGTCGCCGCCGCCCATGCGCTTGACGCCACCGATGGTCATCGGCAGCTCGCGCGGGTTCTCGGCCAGCTCCTTGAGCTTGGTCTCCAGACGGAGGCGCTCGGGGGAGCCGGGGGCGTAGCTGTGCACCGGCTCGTTGACCGGAGCGGGGACCTGGGTGACAGCGTCCATGGGTCGCGTTACTCCTTGTGAGAGGTGGTGGGCTCAGCCCTTGGTGAGGATGGAGCGGACGAAGAAGAGGAGGTTGGCCGGCTTCTCCGCGAGGCGCCGCATGAAGTAGCCGTACCAGTCGGTGCCGTACGCGGTGTACACGCGCATGCGGTGTCCCTCGGCGGCGAGGCGGTGCTGCTCCTCGCTCCGGATGCCGTACAGCATCTGGAACTCGTACTCGTCCAGTTTGCGCCCGGCGCGGCGGGCGAGCTCCTGGCCGACGGAGATGAGGCGCGGGTCGTGGGAACCGATCATCGGGTAGCCCTCGCCGTCCATCAGGATCTTCATGATCCGGACGTACGCCTTGTCGATGCCGGGCTTGTCCTGGATGGCGACGGAGGCGGGCTCCTTGTAGGCGCCCTTCACGATCCGGACGCGGGAGCCGTTCTCGGCGAGGCGGCGGGCGTCGTCCTCGGTGCGGAAGAGGTACGCCTGGATGACGCAGCCGGTCTGCGGGAAGTCCTTCCGCAGCTCCTCGTGGATGGCGAACATCGAGTCGAGGGTGGTGTGGTCCTCGGCGTCCAGGGTGACGGTCGTACCGATCTCGGCGGCGGCCGCGACGACCGGGCGGACGTTCGCCAGGGCCAGCTCGTGGCCGCCCTCCAGGGACTGGCCGAACATCGACAGCTTGACGGACATCTCGGCGCGCTCGCCGAGGCCCAGCTCCTTGAGACGGCCGATGAGCTCCAGGTAGGCGTCCCGGGCGGCGTACGACTGCTCGACGCCTGTGATGTCCTCACCGACGACGTCGAGGGTGACCTCAAGGCCGCGGTCGCTCAGCTCCTGGACGATCGGGACGACGTCGTCGACCGTCTCACCGGCGATGAAGCGGGCGACGACCTGCTTGGTCCCGGGGGCGGCCGACACGAAACGGCGCATCTTGTCGCTGCGCGACGCGGCGAGGATCACGGGACCCAGCACGGGGACCTCCAGAAGGACAGGGTGACGAAGGATGCCGTACCCGCTCATTCGTAAGAATGCGGGAACAGCACGAAGAACCACCGTGAAACCTATGGATCGCTCCGATCGTCCGCCATCTACAGCTGTCACGCATCCGTGCACGGCGTCTCATACACATGTCTGAGAGAGTGCGAGAATGGCGCCGTGAAGGGCGATTACCAAGAACTGGTGGACGAGATCTCGGCGCTCCTCGGCGCCCCGGCGACGCTGGAGAACCGCGATTTCGGTCTGATCGCCTTCGGCGCCCACGACAGCGACGACGACACCGCGATGGACCCGGTCCGGACGCGGTCCATCCTGACCCGGAAGTCCACCCCGGCGGTCCGCGCCTGGTTCGAGGGCTTCGGCATCACCCGGGCGACGGGCCCGGTCCGTATCCCGGCCGCCCCGGACGCCGGGGTGTTCCGGGACCGCCTCTGCCTGCCCGTACGCCACCGGGGCGTCGTCCTCGGGTACGTCTGGCTGCTCGACGCCGAGCCCGGCCCCGCGCCCGCCCAGCTCACGGCCGCGATGGAGGTCGCCACCCGGATCGGCGACCTCCTCGCCGACGAGGAGCGCGCGGACACCGACCTCTCGCGCGAGTTCGCCGCGGTCCTGACCAGCGGGCGCGGCTGGCAGAGCGACATGGCCGTCGCGGCGCTCCGGGCGGCCCTCGGCCCCAGCGCGGACGGCCTCCACACCGTCGTCTGCGTGACCCCCTGGCAGGGCGAGGCCCCTTCGATCCGGGCGGTCCCGGGCGCGGCGGCAGTCGCCACGCTCCCGGAGAGCGAGTCCCTCGCCGTCCTCGTACGGCTGCGCACGGCCGAGGACCTCTCCCCCGCCCACACGGCCGCGGACCGGCTGCGCGGCACGACCCCGGCCGGTGTGGCGACCCCCCGCCGGGGCCTCACCGAGCTCGCGGCGGCCTGGCGCGAGGCCAACACGGCGGCCCGTGCCGCCACGGCGCAGCCGACACTCGGACCCGTCGCCGAGTGGGCCGGGATCGGCCCGTACCGCCTGCTCGCGGCGCTCTACCACCCCGAGATCGACCCCGTCGTCGCACCCCTGCTCGCCCCCGGCCACGCCGAACTGGCCCGCACCGCCGAGGTGTTCCTCGACAACGCGGGCCAGGCGGGCCGCACGGCGGCGGCCCTGGGCATCCACCGCCAGACCCTCTACTACCGGCTGTCCCGGGTCGAACAGCTCACGGGCCTCGACCTGGACGACGGCGAGGACCGCCTGCTGCTCCACATGTCCCTGAAGTCGGCGCGACTCTGAGCAGCGACCCCTCCGGGCCGCTTTGTAGGATCACCCTATGATGACGGGGAGTTGGGCGCCGCCTACGTACACCGAGCGGCTGCTGTACGAGGCGGGGGCGCGCGACGACCGGGCGGCCGTCCTGGACGTCCTCGGGCGGACACGGCTCTACGTGCTCCAGGCACGGGTGCACGCGGACGCGCCCGGCTACATCCCGCCCCTCCCCTCCCAGCGCGCCACGACCGCCCGGCGCACCGTCGTACCGGTGCTGACCGAGGGCATGCTGCCGGCGTGGCACCCGGACTGGGTGTTCAAGCAGACCACCCTCGCCCGGCTCGCCGCGGCCTGGCCGAACGACCGGTGGTGGCTCGCGGTCAACCCGGACACCCCGTTCGAGGCCGCGCTCCCCGCCCGGGCCGCCGACCGGCGGGCCTGGGAGGAGGCCGGCACCCGGGGCGGCGGACCGGCGCGGCTCCGCCTGCTCACCCACGCCGGCGGGCCGCTGCACGGTCCTGTCGCGCACGCCCTCGCGCTCGGCGCGCACCTCGCCGTGCTCAACGGTCTCGTATGGAACGGGCTCGGCGCCCAGTACGAGGACTACCCCACCGACGTCTCCCGGCTGCACCGGCCCTGGGCCGTCCACCACCGGGCGGACTTCCGGGACAAGCTGCGGACCCTGATCGCCACCCGGCTGGTCGGCCGGGTCCCCGAGTCCGTCCTGGGGATGCGGCGCCGTCTCGCCGCACGCCTCGGCCACCCGCCGACCGACGAGCAGTGGGCCTCGATGGTCACCGTGAATTTCGAGCGGGACGACCCCTACGGGGACGATGCGGCCGAGGCGGTGGAGTTCCTGCGCCGGATCACCCACTACGAGGAGCGGTTCCGCGCCGACGGGCTGCTCCCGCCGGGCGGCCGGATCGACACCCTCGCCGCCTTCGACCACGGCCGCGCCGTGAACGTCGTACGGCTCGCGCTCGGCGCGCGGTACTGCGATCCGCAGGAGGCCGAGGAGTCCGTCCTGAGGGTCCTCGGACCCGCCCGGCAGGCGTACGACTCCTGGGAGGCGTTCTCACTCGGGTACCTGCTCGCCCGGCTGATCCACTTCGACGAGGGCGACCCCGAGCCGATGTACCAGGAGTCCGTGACCATCCACCGCCTCCTCACCCAGGACCCTTCGAGCCCCTACCGGAACATCCCGTGGTCATGAGCCCCAGCCCCCGCCCCGACTCCCGCGCCGTGCCGTGGGTCCCGCCGTCCGAGACCGAGCAGCTGCTGCAGGAGGCGACGCTCCGCGGCGACGTCGCGGAACAGGTCCGTGTCCTCGCCGGTGCCGAGCTCTTCATCGGCGCCCCCAAGGCCGAGGTGGACGCCGAGCCGGACGACGTCCACTGGCGACCCCAGCAGATCGCGAAGGGGCTCGTCGTCCGGCAGGTCCTCACCCGGGGGATGCTGCCGCCGTGGCATCCGGACTGGGTGTTCCACCAGGTCACCCTCAGGTGGGCCGCCGAGGTCCGGTGGACCGACCCCCGGGTGCTCCTCGCGGTCAACGGCGGCACCCCGGGCCAGGTGCTGCTGCCCGCCACACCCGAGCACCGGGCGGGGTGGCTGCGGGTGTACGCCGAGCACGGCCGGGGTCGTGACGGCCGTTTCACCGCTCTCCGCCACGGGCCGCTGCACGGCCCGCTCGCCTTCGGCCTCGCCTGCGGCGCCCATCTGGCGTTCGGCAACGGCGTCCCGTGGAACGACGTCGGTTCGGCCTACATGGGGTACACCATCATCCTCGACACCCTCAGCGACGGCTGGGGCGTCACGGACCGGGCGGGCTGGCGGAAGCAGCTGGACGCGCTGCTCGACGGGCGGAACAGTCCGCCGGAGCCGGACTTCGCCCTGAAGGTCCGCGAGGAGCTGAGGATCGCCCGAGGCGCGGTGCCTTCGGCCGACGAGTGGCGCGAGACGGCCGCCGGGCACGCCCAGGACCTGGGCGCGAGCCCTTCGTCGGTGCGGCACATCGAGGAGCTGGTGCGCCGCATCCTGCGCTACGAGTCCCGGTTCCGGGCCGAAGGGCTGCTCCCGCCGGAGGGGCGGGTGCGGAAGACCGTCGCGTACGACTACGGCCGTGCGGTGAACATGGCCCGCTGGGGCCTCTCGGCCCGGTTCTGCACGCCCCCCGAGGCAGAACAGGCGATCGTTCACGCGGGGGCGCTGGCCCGCTCGGCCTACGGATCGTGGCAGGACTACTCGACGGGGTACGCACTGGGGCGGGTGCTGCGGTTCGACGGGGAGGAGTACGGCCCGTACCACGAGGAGAACGTGGCCGCGCACCGCGTCCTGACGGAGCACGAGGGCAGCCCCTGGCGGAACATCCCCTGGCGCTGAGCCGGGGCGTGGACCCCGGGAAGGGCCGACGAACCGTCAGGCCCCGTCCCCCATCAGAACCTTGAGCCCCTCCGTGAGGTCGTCGGCGCTCGGTGCCGTGTCCGGGTCGACCATCCACTGGATCATCACGCCGGTCGCCAGGGCCTGGCAGAGCAGTCCGGCCACCCGGGCCTTCTCGGGGTCCGCCTCCGGGTCGATGCCGAGCATGCCCTCGGCGATGCCGAGCCGGCCCTCCCGCCGCGGTTCCTTGATGGCCTCGCGCAGCTTCTCGTCGTCGTCGAGCCGGGTGACGACCTCCGTCTGGAGCTTCCAGAGGGGCCGGCTGGCCTCGGCCGCCGCGATCACCTGCTCCCAGACGGCGTGGAAGCGCGCGTACGGCTCGGCCGGCAGCTCCCGCTTCTCCTCGCCCGTGCCGGTGGGGCCGACCCGCTCGCCCCACTCCTCGGTGAGCGCCAGGAACGCCTGCTGGAGCAGGGCGTCCTTGGAGCCGTAGTGGTAGCCGATGGAGGCGAGGTTGGTGCCGGACGCGGCGACGATGTCGCGGGCGGTGGTGCGCCCGTACCCCTTCTCCAGGAGGCAGCGCTTGGCGCCTTCGAGGAGGTCTTCCTTGTGTCCCATGACAGCACCGTACCCGGCCGCCAGACGCTTGTGTAAGACGAGCGTCTAATGACCGGGTACGGGGCTACGGGCGAGCCCGCGTCAGATCAGGTTGACGGAACGGGCCGACGTGGCGCCGATCTCCTCCGCGATCTCCGCGAGCACGGGCACCGGAAGCGTGTCGTCGACGGTGAGCACGACGAGCGCCTCGCCGCCCTCCTCCGCGCGGGAGACCTGCATCCCGGCGATGTTCAGACCGGCCTCGCCGAGGATCCGGCCGACCGTGCCGACGACACCCGGGCGGTCCTCGTACCGCAGCACGACCATGTGGTCGGCGAGCGCCAGGTCCACGTCGTAGTCACCGACCGCGACGATCTTCTGAAGGTGCTTCGGGCCGGCGAGCGTGCCGGAGACCGCGACCTCCTCGCCGCTCGAAAGGGTGCCGCGCACGGTGACGACGTTGCGGTGGTCGGGCGACTCGGAGCTCGTCGTCAGCCGGACCTCGACGCCGCGCTCCTGCGCGAACAGCGGGGCGTTGACGTACGACACGGTCTCGTCGACCACGTCCTCGAACACGCCCTTGAGCGCGGAGAGTTCGAGCACCTTGACATCGTGCTGGGTGATCTCGCCGTACACCTCGACGTCGAGACGGGCAGCGACCTCGCCCGCGAGCGCGGTGAAGATCCGGCCGAGCTTCTCGGCGAGCGGCAGACCCGGCTTGACGTCCTCCGCGATGACACCGCCCTGGACGTTGACCGCGTCCGGCACGAGCTCACCGGCGAGCGCGAGACGCACCGAGCGGGCGACGGCGATACCGGCCTTCTCCTGGGCCTCGTCCGTGGAGGCGCCGAGGTGCGGGGTGCAGACGACCTGGTCGAGCTCGAACAGCGGGGAGTCCGTGCAGGGCTCCTTCGCGTACACGTCGAGGCCGGCGCCGGCGACCCGGCCCTCCTTGAGGGCGGTGTACAGCGCCGCCTCGTCGACGATCCCGCCGCGCGCGGCGTTCACGATGCGGACGGAGGGCTTGACCTTGTGCAGCGCCTCGTCGCCGATGAGACCGAGGGTCTCCGGGGTCTTCGGCAGGTGGACGGTGATGAAGTCGGCGACCTCGAGGAGCTCGTCCAGGGCCAGCAGCTTCACCCCCATCTGGGCGGCGCGGGCGGGCTGCACGTAGGGGTCGTACGCGACGATCTTCATGCCGAAGGCGGACATGCGCTGCGCGACCAGGACACCGATGCGGCCGAGGCCGACGACACCGAGGGTCTTCTCGCTCAGCTCGACGCCGGTGTACTTGTTCCGCTTCCACTCGCCGTTCTTCAGCGCGGTGTTGGCCTGCGGGATGTTGCGCGCGGTGGCGACGAGCAGGCCGCAGGCGAGCTCGGCGGCGGTGACGATGTTCGACGTCGGAGCGTTGACGACCATCACGCCGGCCTTGGTGGCGGCGGAGACGTCCACGTTGTCCAGACCGACACCGGCACGGGCCACGACCCGCAGCTTCCCGGCGGCGGCGATGGCCTCGGCGTCGACCTTGGTCGCGGAACGGACCAGGATCGCGTCCACATCGGCGATGGCGGGGATCAGCTCGGCGCGGTCGGCGCCGTTGCAGTGCCGGATCTCGAAGTCCGGGCCCAGCGCGTCGACGGTGGCGGGCGACAGCTCTTCAGCGATGAGTACGACAGGTTTCGAGCTCACGTGAGTCCTCACAGATCCAGTGCGGACGGCCGTCCCGACGGCCGCAGGCGGTGGAGGGGGCTTGCCGCGTGAAAGCGCACGACGCTGTGGGCCTGAACGCGAATGTTGTTGAAAGTGTAGTGGTGCTCGGGCGCGGTTCATGCGCCTCGTTGGAAGGATCACCCGTCCGTGGTTGGACGGGGTGTCCAACGATGCGGGAAGGGGCCGGACACAGTGTCCGGCCCCGGCCCTGAAGGCTTACGCCTCCTCGTCGTTCACCCAGCTCATGAGCTTGCGCAGCTCCTTGCCGGTGGTCTCCAGGAGGTGGTTCTCGTCCTGGGTCTTGTACTCGTTGTACTTCTTCAGACCGCCGTGGTACTCGGCCATCCACTCCTTGGCGAAGGTGCCGTCCTGGATCTCCGCGAGGACCTTCTTCATCTCGGCCTTGGTGGCGTCGGTGATGATCCGCGGGCCGGTGACGTAGTCGCCCCACTCGGCGGTCTCGGAGACCGACCAGCGCATCTTCTCCAGGCCGCCCTCGTACATGAGGTCGACGATGAGCTTCAGCTCGTGGAGGCACTCGAAGTACGCGATCTCCGGCTGGTACCCGGCCTCGGTCAGGACCTCGAAGCCCGCCTTGACCAGCGCCGCGGTGCCACCGCAGAGAACGGCCTGCTCGCCGAAGAGGTCGGTCTCGGTCTCCTCGGTGAAGGTCGTCTTGATGACGCCGGCGCGGGTGCCGCCGATGCCCTTGGCGTACGAGAGCGCCAGCGCGAAGGCGTTGCCCGTCGCGTCCTGCTCGACGGCGGCGATGCACGGAACGCCGCGGCCCTCCTCGTACTGACGGCGGACCAGGTGGCCCGGGCCCTTCGGGGCGACCAGGGCGACGTCGATGCCCTCGGGCACCTTGATGAAGCCGTAGCGCACGTTGAGGCCGTGGCCGAAGAAGAGCGCGTCGCCCTCCTTCAGGTTGTCCTTGATGGACTCCTCGTAGACCTGGGCCTGGATCGGGTCCGGCGTGAGGATCATGATGAGGTCGGCCTCGGCCGCCGCCTCGGCCACGGAGACGACGCGCAGACCCTGCTCCTCGGCCTTGGCCTTGGACTTCGAGCCCTCCTGGAGACCGACGCGGACGTCGACACCGGAGTCACGGAGCGACAGCGCGTGGGCGTGGCCCTGGCTGCCGTATCCGATCACCGCGACCTTGCGGCCCTGGATGATGGACAGGTCGGCGTCGTCGTCGTAGAACAGCTCGGCCACTGGGAATCTCCTTGAGGTGCTGGTGGTGCGTCCCACCGTACGGCGGGGAGCGGGAGGAAGGTTTTCGGGTCTCGTCAGTCGGACCGCCGGATGGACCGGCGGTCGACCGTCGACGACTCTCAGGCGCTGCGGTCGAGGGCCCGCAGGGACCGGTCCGTGATGGACCGGGAACCACGCCCTATGGCGATCGTGCCGGATTGCACGAGCTCCTTGACGCCGAACTGCTCCAGCATCTTGAGCATGGCGTCGAGCTTGTCACTCGAACCGGTGGCCTCGATGGTGACCGCCTCGGGCGAGACGTCCACGGTCTTGGCGCGGAACAGCTGCACGATCTCGACGATCTGGGAGCGGGTCTCGTTGTCGGCGCGGACCTTCACCAGGACGAGCTCGCGCTGGATCGCGGCGCTGGGCTCGAGTTCGACGATCTTCAGGACGTTGACCAGCTTGTTGAGCTGCTTGGTCACCTGCTCGAGGGGCAGGTCCTCGACATTGACCACGATGGTGATGCGGGAGATGTCGGGGTGCTCGGTGATGCCGACGGCGAGGGAGTCGATGTTGAAGCCGCGGCGGGAGAACAGGGCGGCGATCCGGGCGAGGATGCCGGGCGTGTTCTCGACGAGAACGGAGAGCGTGTGCTTGGTGGACATGGTCTGGGTCTCTTCCTTTTCGCTCTGCTTCGTTCCGCGCTTCAGTCGTCTTCGCCGTCGCCGAAGTCGGGGCGGACGCCCCGGGCGGCCATGACCTCGTCGTTCGAGGTGCCGGCGGCGACCATCGGCCAGACCTGGGCATCCTCGTGGACGATGAAGTCGACGACGACCGGCCGGTCGTTGATGGCGTTGGCCTCGGCGATGACCTTGTCCAGGTCGGCCGGGTTCTCACAGCGCAGGGCGACACAGCCCATGGCCTCGGACAGCTTGACGAAGTCGGGGACGCGGGTGCCCTTGTTCGCCTGGACGTCGTCCGGTCCGGAGTGCAGGACGGTGTTGGAGTAACGCTGGTTGTAGAAGAGGGTCTGCCACTGGCGGACCATCCCGAGAGCGCCGTTGTTGATGATGGCGACCTTGATCGGGATGTTGTTCAGGGCGCAGGTGGTGAGCTCCTGATTGGTCATCTGGAAGCAGCCGTCGCCGTCGACCGCCCAGACCGTGCGCTCGGGCATGCCGGCCTTGGCGCCCATCGCGGCCGGGACCGCGTAGCCCATCGTGCCGAGGCCGCCGGAGTTCAGCCAGGTGGCCGGCTGCTCGTAGTCGATGAAGTGGGCGGCCCACATCTGGTGCTGGCCGACGCCCGCGGCGAAGATCGTGCCCTCGGGGGCGAGCTGCCCGATGCGCTGGATGACCTGCTGCGGCGAGAGACTGCCGTCCTCCGGCAGGTCGTAGCCGAGCGGGTAGGTCTCGCGCCAGCGGCTCAGGTCGCTCCACCAGGCGGTGTAGTCGCCCTTGTTGCCCTCGCTGTGCTCGGCCTGGACGGCCTGGATCAGGTCGGCGATGACCTCGCGGGCGTCACCGACGATCGGGACGTCGGCGGCGCGGTTCTTGCCGATCTCGGCCGGGTCGATGTCCGCGTGGACGATCTTGGCGTACGGGGCGAAGCTGTCGAGCTTGCCGGTGACGCGGTCGTCGAAGCGGGCGCCGAGGGCGACGATCAGGTCGGCCTTCTGCAGCGCGGTGACGGCGGTGACGGCACCGTGCATACCGGGCATGCCCACATGCAGCGGGTGGCTGTCGGGGAAGGCGCCGAGGGCCATCAGGGTGGTGGTGACCGGGGCACCGGTCAGCTCGGCGAGGATCTTCAGCTCGCCGGTGGCGCCGGCCTTGAGGACACCGCCGCCGACGTACAGGACGGGGCGCTTGGCCGCGCTGATCAGCTTGGCGGCCTCGCGGATCTGCTTGGCGTGCGGCTTGGTCACCGGGCGGTAGCCGGGCAGGTCGGTCTGCGGCGGCCAGCTGAACGTCGTCTTCGCCTGGAGGGCGTCCTTGGCGATGTCGACCAGGACCGGGCCCGGGCGGCCGGTGGAGGCGATGTGGAAGGCCTCGGCGATCGTCCGCGGGATGTCCTCGGCCTTGGTGACGAGGAAGTTGTGCTTGGTGATCGGCATCGTGATGCCGCAGATGTCCGCCTCCTGGAAGGCGTCCGTGCCGATCGCCTTCGAGGCGACCTGGCCGGTGATCGCGACGAGCGGGACGGAGTCCATGTGCGCGTCGGCGATCGGGGTGACGAGGTTGGTCGCACCGGGCCCCGAGGTCGCCATGCAGACGCCGACCTTGCCGGTCGCCTGGGCGTAGCCGGTGGCCGCGTGTCCCGCGCCCTGCTCGTGGCGGACCAGGATGTGGCGCACCCGCTGCGAGTCCATCATCGGGTCGTAGGCCGGGAGGATCGCGCCGCCGGGGATGCCGAAGACGGTGTCGGCGCCCACTTCCTCGAGAGAACGGATGAGGGACTGCGCACCCGTGACGTGCTCGACGGTGGTGGCGGGCTGCGCGCCGCTACGGGGCCGCGGCTGCGGATGGTGCCCGGTGGCCTGGTCGGTCATCAGCATCTCTTCTCGAAGCAGAGGGTTTTTGCGAGGTGTTTTACGAGGGTTTGCGTCGACTTTGAGGGGAGCCGGTGCAACAAAAAACCCCTCGTGCCGTGAGGCAAGCGAGGGGAGCGCGTCGGGTGCTTTTCAGCGGGGTCCGGAGGGGGGCCCTGCTTCAGCCGACGCGCTTTCCAAGTACGAGAATTCGGGTGCGCATGGCACTGACCCTCCCTCTCAGGCCTCATCACTGTCAAGTGGGTGGGACGGGCGTCTCAGTATTTGAGCGAAACGGGGGACGGTTTCCGACCCGTACGGGGACCCCGCCGGGCAGCGGGTACTCGTCCCTGACCAGGGCTCTGCGCAGCCGGTACTCGTCCAGCGGGCCCGAGAAGGCCATGCCCTGGGCGTGGCTGCAGCCCATCGCCCGCAGGGCGATGACCTGCTCCGGTACGTCGACGCCCTCGGCGACGGTCTGCATGCCGAGCTCACCGGCGATACGGAGCACCCCGCGGGTGATCTTGCGGAGCCGCGCCGACTCGACCACGCCCTCGACGAGGGCCCGGTCCAGCTTCAGTATGTCGACGGGAAGCCGTCGCAGCGCGTTGATCGCCACATGTCCGCTGCCGAATCCGTCGAGCGCGATCCGCACCCCGAGCCGTCGCAGGGTGATGAGGCGCTGTTCCAGCTCGTCGAGGGAGATCCGGGGGTCGCTGTCGCCCACCTCGATGATCAGCGAGCCGGACGGCAGGCCGTGCCGGGTCAGCAGGGACTCGATCGAGCCGAGCGGCAGCGAGCGGTCCAGGAGCCTGCTGGCCGAGAGCCGGATGGACACGGGCACGCGGTGGCCGATCCCGGCCCGCTCGGCGGCCTGCTCCACGGCCGCTTCGAGCAGCCATCGGCCGAGCTCGGCGGTGCGGTCGCCGTCGTCGGTGACCCTGAGGTACTCGGCCGGGGTGAAGAGGATGCCTTGGGCGGAGCGCCAGCGCGCCTGGGCGCTGACGGCGGAGATCCGGCCGGTGGAGAGGTCGACGACCGGCTGGTGGAGGAGGGCGAACTCGCCGTCGTGGAGGGCGGTGCGCAGCCGGGCGGCCAGCTCCGTCCTGCGTACCACCTCGGCCTGCATCTGGGGTGCGTAGAGCTCGACGCGGTCCTTGCCGGCCGCCTTGGCCCGGTACATGGCGAGGTCGGCGTTGCGCAGGAGGTCGCCGGCCTCGATGCCGGGCTCGGCGAAGGCGACCCCGATGGAGGCGGCGACCCGCACCTCGTTGCCGCCGTCGAGACGGTATGGCCGGGAGAGGGTGAGCCGGAGCCGGTCGGCGATCTCCTGGACCTGGCTGCGGCGGGCCGCCTGGTCGCGGCCGCCGTCGCCGAGGATGAGGGCGGCGAACTCGTCGCCGCCGAGCCGGGCGGCCGTGTCCCCGGCCCGTACGGAGTCGTGGAGGCGACGGGCGGCCTGGACGAGGAGGTCGTCACCCGCCTGGTGGCCGAGGCGGTCGTTGACCCCCTTGAAGCCGTCGAGGTCGATGAAGAGCACGGCGGTGCCGGGGTCGGAGGCGCGGCGGCCGCCGAGCGCCTGCTGGACGCGCCGGGTGAAGAGCGCCCGGTTGGGCAGGTCTGTGAGCGGGTCGTGCTCGGCGTTGTGCTGCAACTGGGCCTGGAGTCGGACGCGTTCGGTGACGTCCCGGCTGTTGAAGATCAGGCCGCCCTGGTGCCGGTTCACGGTCGACTCGACGTTGAGCCAGTCTCCGCGGCCCGAGCGGAAACGGCACTCGATCCGGGTGGTGGGCTCCTCGGCGGGTGAGGCGGCCAGAAAGCGCCGTACCTCGTGGACGACGGCGCCGAGGTCCTCGGGGTGGATGAGCGAGGAGAGCTCGGAACCGATCAGCTCCTCGGCGTCCCGCCCGTACACGCCGGTGGCCGCCGGACTGACGTACCGGAGGATGCCGGTCGGCGCGGCGATCATGATGACGTCGCTCGACCCCTGCACGAGTGACCTGAAGTGATTCTCCTTCTGGGCCAGTTCATGGGTGAGGGCGATGTTGTCGAGGAGCATGATGCCCTGCCGTACGACCAGGGCGAGGACCACCGTGCAGCCGGTGAGGACGACGACACGGTCGACTCTGCGCCCCTCGACGACGTTGTAGAGGATGCCGAGGGTGCAGACCGCCGCGGCGAGGTACGGGGTGAGGGCGGCGAGCGAGCCGGCGACCGGGCGGCTGTGGAGCCACGGTCCGCGCGCGGGGGCCGCGCTGTCGGGGAGCCTGCGCACCCCCCAGGGGGCGTAGGCGAGCAGCAGGGAGCCGGCGAACCAGCCGGCGTCGAGCAGCTGGCCCGAGGCGTAGTTCTCGCGGAGCAGCGGCGAGGTGAACAGGGCGTCGCACAGGACGGTCAGGGCGAGGGCGGCTATGGCGGTGTTGGTCGCCGAGCGGTTCGCCTGCGAGCGCCGGAAGTGCAGGACCAGGACCATGCTCACGAGGACGATGTCGAGCAGCGGGTACGCCAGTGACAGCGCCGAGTGGGCGACGGACTCGTCCTGGACGTGGGCGGTGCGGGCGAGGGCGAGGCTCCAGGAGAGCGTGAGCAGGGAGCCCCCGATGAGCCAGGCGTCGAGCCCCAGGCAGACCCAGCCGGCCCGGGTGACGGGCTTCTTGGCGAGGACGAGGAGCCCGACGATGGCGGGCGGTGCGAAGAGTAGGAAGAAGAGGTCGGCGACGGAGGAGTCGGGCACCTCCGTGCGGAGCACGACCTCGTACCAGCCCCACACGGCGTTGCCCGCGGCGGCCATGAAGGAGGAGAAGGCGAAGAGCAGCCAGGCGGGGCGGGCGCTGCCGCGGTGGGTGCGACCGTAGAGGAAGCAGGAGACCGCGGCGGCGAGAGCGGCGGCGCTGAGTCCGAAGTCGCCCATGAAGAGCGCGAGTTCCGGAGAGCCCCAGCCGAGCGAGGCGCCGGTCGTGTAGCCCGCGCAGATCAGCCCCAGGGTGATCTGGGCGACGACTCCGCCGGCCCCGGTGCGCTCGGGGGCGGGGCGGCCGGGGTCGCCGCCGTCGTCGCTGACGGGGCGGCGCGCGAGGACCGCCCCGGGGGCGCTCACCGGGCCCTCCGGTACCGCACCACCGCACCCGGCCGCGTCGTGCGGGCGCGCCGGCGGCTCGTCGGTGCGCCCGGGGGCGTGCCCGTCGCAGTCGTGGGGGCCGGCGTGGTCGTGGGGGCCGAGGTGGTCGTGGGGGCCGGCGTGGTCCCGCACGGCAGCGGGGACCGACTCCGGTACGGCGGCACCGCAGACCTCGCAGGCGCCGGTCGCCGCGAGGGCGCCCGGCTCGGAGTCCCGCTCGGAGTCCCGCTCGATGTCCGGGGGTCCGGCGGTGCGGGGCGCGCTGTGGGGCTCGGCCTGGTCCGGCACGGAACGCGCGAGGCCGGTGGCGAGGCGTGGAAGGCTCGCCGGTGACGGCGTCGCCACGTCGGTTCGTCGGTCCTCCGGCCGTGCTTCACCCGTCGCCCCCCTCGGAATCTGATGACCCGTCACTGTGCTCCCCGGCGTCAGCCCGTACTCGACGCAGCCCCCCGCTCCGGGACGATACACCAGGACCGTCACTCAGGGACAGGGTCGCAGTACTCTCCGTGACGGTCAGAGGCTTGTACGCAGCGCGTGTCGGGGGCGCGCACCACCCGACCGGCCCAACCGCGACCGCTCCCGACCGCCTTCCCCGGCGCGCTCCCGTCACACCGGGGCGGGCGGCCGCGGTCGGTCAGCCGTGGTGCGGGGCGGCTGTCGCTCAGTCGGTGGTGAGGAGGACGTTCGCCAGCTCCTCGCCCGCCACCAGCCGCCGCAACTGCCCCGCGATCAGCCGCTTCGCGCGCGGCATGAAGGCCGAGGTGGAACCCCCCACATGGGGACTGATCAGGACACCTTGAGCGTGCCACAACGGGTGCCCGGCCGGCAGCGGTTCCGGGTCGGTGACGTCCAGCGCCGCCGTGATCCGGCCGCTCTCGACCTCCTTGAGCAGGGCGGCCGTGTCCACGACCGGCCCCCGGGCGACGTTCACGAGGAGAGCCCCGTCCTTCATCCTGGCCAGGAAGCCGGCGTCGGCGAGATGCGTGGTCCCGGGCGTGAGCGGGGTGGAGAGCACGACGACGTCCGCCTCCGGAAGCAGCGCGGGCAGCTCCGTCAGGGCGTGGACCTGACCGCGCGCCGTGGTGCGCGCGGAGCGCGCGACGCGCGCCACCCGCGCGCACTCGAAGGGCGCGAGCCGGTCCTCGATGGCGGCGCCGATCGACCCGTACCCGACGATCAGGACGGACTTGTCGGCGAGGGCCGGGTAGAAGCCGGCCCGCCACTCCTCGGCGTCCTGGCCGCGAACGAAGCCCGGGATGCCCCGCAGCGACGCCAGGATCAGCGCGAGCGTGAGCTCGGCGGTGCTGGCCTCGTGGACGCCCTTGGCGTTGCAGAGGGCGACGCCCGGCGGCAGGGAGGGGATGCCGGGCGTGACGTGGTCGATGCCGGCGGACAGCGTCTGCACGGCCCGGACCGAGGTCATCGCGGCCAGCGGCCGGACGGCGATCTCCGTGCCCTTCATGTACGGGACGACGTAGAAGGCGCAGTGCGCCGGGTCGGCCGGGAACTCCGGTCCGCCGTCCCAGAAGCGGTAGTTCAGGCCCGACGTGCCCGGTTCGGGGAGACCTTCGATCTCGTCCGCGGGAATCGGAAGCCACACGTCAGCGGTGGTGTCTTCGCATCTCATGACCGGGAGGCTATGCGAAGAATCCCTGGCGCCATTGGTTACTTTGGGGGACGGCACAGGGAGGGGTACCGGCAGGTGGAGCGCAGGACAATCGGGGCGACGGCGCTCGACGTGGGTGCGATCGGCCTGGGGTGCATGCCGATGAACTGGGCGTACAGCCGTTCGGAACAGCGGGGGGACCGCTCGCTGCGGACCGTGCACGCGGCGCTCGACGCCGGGGTGAGCCTGCTCGACACCGCCGACATGTACGGACCCTTCACCAACGAGCTGCTCGTGGGGCGGGCGTTGAAGGAGCGACGGGCGGAGGCCTTCGTCTCGACGAAGTGCGGACTGCTCGTCGGCGACCAGCACGTGGTCGCCAACGGCAGGCCGGGGTACGTGCGTCGGGCCTGCGACGCCTCCCTGCGGCGGCTCCAGACCGATGTGATCGACCTGTACCAGCTGCACCGCGCGGACCCCGAGGTGCCGGTCGAGGAGACCTGGGGCGCGATGGCCGAGCTGGTCTCCGCGGGCAAGGTCCGGGCGCTCGGCCTGTGCGCCGTCGGCGCGCGGTCGGCCCGCCGGGGTGCGACGGGCGCGAGCCGCGACGGCTATGAGGGAACGATCCGCCAGTTGGAGCGGGTCCAGCAGGTCTTCCCGGTGGCGGCGGTGCAGGCCGAGCTGTCGGTGTGGTCGCAGGAGGCGCTGGTCCGGCTGCTGCCGTGGTGCGCGGCGCGGGGCGTCGGGTTCCTGGCGGCGATGCCGCTGGGGAACGGTTTCCTCACGGGGACGCTGACGCCGGGCGGCGGCTTCGAGCGGGACGATCCACGGGCTCGGCACCCCCGGTTCACGGCCGAGATGATGGCGGCGAACCAGCCGCTCGTGGCGGGCCTGCGGCGGGTGGCCGCGCGGCACGGGACGGACGTCACCCCGGCGCAGGTGGCGCTGGCGTGGGTGCTCGGCCGGGGGCCGCACGTCGTGCCGGTGCCGGGGGCGAAGCGGGAGCGGTGGGCGGTTGAGAACGCCCGGGCGTTCGGGCTGCGGCTCACGGCGGAGGATCTGGCGGAGATCGCGGCGCTTCCGCCGCCCCGGGGGTCCTGGGACTGAGGGTGCCCGGGGATCTTCGGCGGCGCGCAGGGATCTTCGGCGACGGGCGGGAACCTGATCGGGCCGAGCGGTGTATCAAGAGTGAAGGGATGCCGCTCGACTCGTCGAAAGGGACCGTGCCATGAGCCGTCCTGCAGTTGTGAAGGCCCTGTGGGGCGCCGCCGTGCTGGTCCTGGTGGCGGGCTGCTCCTCGGGGAGTACGGAGGATCGCCCGGGTACGGCTCCGCCGACGTCGGTCTCTGCGACAACGCCCCCGTCCGGCTCCGCGAGCGCGGTTCCCTCCGGGACGGCCTCCGCCGCCGGTCGGGTGGCGGTGACCGGCACGCTCACCGAGGGGCTGAAGTCGCCTTGGGGGCTGGCGGAGCTGCCGGGCGGGAATCTGCTCGTCTCCTCGCGCGACGAGCGGACGATCACCCGGGTCGACGGGCGGACCGGGGCGAAGACCTCGCTCGGTGAGGTGCCGGGTGTGGTTCCGGGCGGTGAGGGCGGGCTCATGGGCCTCGCGGTCCGGGACGGCTGGGTGTACGCGTATCTGACGGCGGAGTCGGACAACCGCATCGTGCGTATGCGGTACGGGGGTGGGGCCGGGGACCGGCTCGGCGCGCCGGAGCCGGTGCTGACCGGCATCCCGAAGGGAGTCGTGCACAACGGCGGCCGGATCGCGTTCGGGCCGGACGGGATGCTCTACGCGGGGACGGGTGAGACGGGCGTGACCGGTCTGGCCCAGGACCGGGAGTCGCTGGGCGGGAAGATCCTGCGGATGACGCCGGAGGGCCGGCCGGCGCCGGGCAATCCCTCCGCCGGATCGGTGGTCTATACGTACGGGCACCGCAATGTGCAGGGAATCGCCTGGGACGCGGAGGGGCGCCTGTGGGCCGCCGAGTTCGGGCAGAACACCTGGGACGAGCTGAACCTGGTCGAGTCCGGGAAGAACTACGGCTGGCCGGAGGTCGAGGGGCGGGGCGGGCGGGCCGGGTTCGTGGACCCGGTGGCCCAGTGGCCGACCTCGGAGGCCTCGCCCAGCGGGATCGCGTACGCGCGGGGCGCGATCTGGATGGCCGGGCTCAGAGGTGAGCGGCTGTGGCGGGTCCCGCTCTCCGGCGCGGAGCGCTCGGGGGAGCCGGAGGCGTTCCTGACGGAGGAGTACGGACGCCTGCGCACGGTCCTCGCGGGGGGTGGCGGGCGGCTCTGGCTGGTGACCAGCGAGACGGACTCCCGGGGCACTCCCGGGCCGGGGGACGACAGGATCCTCCGGCTGGAGGTGAGCTAGACGGGGGTGTCGAGGAGGTGGAGGCGGTGGGCCAGGGCGGCGGCCTCGCCGCGGCCGGCGACGCCCAGCTTGGCGAGGATGTTGGAGACGTGGACGCTGGCCGTCTTGGGTGAGATGAACAGTTCCTCGGCGATCTGGCGGTTGGTGCGGCCGGCCGCGACCAGGCCCAGGACGTCCTGTTCCCGGGGGGTGAGACCGAAGGTGTCGTCCGCGGGCTCGGCCGGAACCTGGGGCTGCTTCTCGGGGGTCAGGGAGAGGCGGGCGCGGGCGGCGAGGAGTTCCACGTCCTCGCGGAGCGGGCGGGCGCCGAGGTGGCCGGCGGTGGCGTGGGCCTCGCGGAGCAGGGGCGTGGCCTCCTCGCGGCGGCCGCCCTCGACGAGCAGGGCGTCGGCGAGGCGGTGGCGGGCGCGGGCCAGCTGGGCGGGGCGTTCCAGCGGTTCGTAGGCGGCGACGACCTCGGCCCAGCGGGCGGCGGACTCGCGGCCCTCTGCGCGGGCGAGCTCCTCGGAGACCTGGAGGGCGTGGGCGGCCCAGACGGGGGCCGGGGCGGCGAGGCCGCGGACGCAGCGGCGGATCGCGGCGAGTGCCTCGGCGCGGCCCTCGTCGGCGGCGGGCAGCCCCCGGCTGTCGGCCTCGGCGGTGACGGCGGTGAGGACGAGCGGCCAGCCGTAGCGGTGGGTGCTGGGCGGGAAGCCGGCCTGTTCGGCGGCGGCCAGCTGGGTGCGGACGTCGGCGACGCGCCCCTCGGCGGCGGCCACGGCGATGTCGACCTGGCCCATGGGCAGGGTGTACTGCGGGATCGGGTCGCGGGTGCCGTAGACGGCGCGGGCGTCGGCGAGATGGCGGCCGGCCGCGTCGAGTTCGCCGCGGGCGACGGCGAGCTGGGCGAGGCGGAGGGAGGCGGAACCGCGGGGCTTGGCGCTGGTCGACGAGCGGAGCAGCCGTTCGGCGGCCTCCTGGGTCTCGTCCCAGCGGCCGAGGGAGAAAAGGGACTCGGCCCGGTTGGCCTCGATCCAGCCGACGCTTTCGACGAGGCCGTAGGAGCGGGCGAGGCGGATGCCGGTGTCGGAGAGTTCGACGGCCTCGCGGGAGCGGCCGAGGGCTTCCAGGGAGGAGGCGATGTTGATGTGGGCGCGGGCGGTCTCGGTGTACTGGCCGATGGCCTTGGTCCGTTCCCTTACCTCGTGCATCTCGGCGAGACCGGCCTCGGCGTCACCCGCCCCGGCCATGAGGGTGCCGAGGGTGAGCCGGGCGTTGAGTTCGATGGACTCGGCCTTGACGTGCCGGGCGTACTCGACGGCGCGTTCCGCGGCGGCGATGGCCTCGGGGCCGGGGTTGCGGAGCATGCCCCAGCCGGCGGCGCCGACGAGGACCCTGGCGTGGACGGCGGAGGGCGGCAGGCCCTTGACGAGTTCCTGGGCGCGGGCGATCTCCTGCCAGCCGTCGCCCCGGCCGAGGTTGGACTGGAGGCGGGCCTTCTCGGTCCAGAACCAGGCGGCGCGGAGGGGGTCGCTCTCCTCCGCGCTGCCGAGGAGGCGCAGCGCCGTCTTGCCTATCTTCAGGGCGCGTTCGCGGTCGCCGCTGAGGCGGGCGGCGACGGCGGCCTCGGCGAGCAGGTCGAGGTAGCTGAGAGCGGTGGTCTCGGGGTCGCAGCCGCAGGGAGGGTAGGCCTCGGCGTAGTCCATGGGCCGGAGCGAGCGGCGGGTCTCGGCGGGGGCCTCGTCCCAGAGTTCCATGGCCCGTTCGAGGAGTCGGAGCTGTTCGGCGTAGGCGTGGCGCTTGCGGGTCTCGACGGAGGCGCGGAGGACGGCGGGCAGGGCCTTGGCCGGGTCGTGCGCGTGGTACCAGTACGTGGCGAGCCGGGTGGCGCGCTCGTCGGCCCGGACGAGCCCCGGGTCGGCCTCCAGGGCTTCGGCGTAGCGCCGGTTGAGGCGGGAGCGTTCGCCGGGGAGCAGGTCGTCGCTGACGGCCTCGCGGACGAGGGAGTGGCGGAAGCGGTAGCCGTCGCCGTCGGGGACGGCGAGGAGGAGGTTGGCGCCGACAGCGGCCCGGAGCGCCTCGATGAGTTCGTCCTCGGTGAGCCGGGCGACGGCGGCGAGCAGGCCGTACTCGACGGTGGAGCCGCCTTCGGCGACGATCCTGGCGACCCGCTGGGCGTCTTCGGAAAGCGTCTCGACCCGGACGAGCAGGAGGTCGCGCAGGGAGTCGCTGAGCTGGCCGGGGGCGCAGCCCGCCTCGTGGGAGACGACGAGTTCCTCGACGAAGAAGGCGTTGCCGTCGGAGCGCTCGAAGACCTCTTCGACGAGGCCGGGGTCGGGTTCGGCGGCGAGGATGCCGGTGAGCTGGCGGTGGACCTCGATGCGGGTGAAGCGGGCGAGTTCGATGCGGCGGATGGTGCGGAGCCGGTCGAGTTCGGCGAGGAGGGGGCGCAGCGGGTGGCGGCGGTGGATGTCGTCGGCGCGGTAGCTGGCGACGACCACGATCCGGCCGCGGCGGAGGGTGCGGAGGAGATAGGTGAGGAGGTGCCGGGTGGAGGCGTCGGCCCAGTGCAGGTCTTCGAGGACGAGCACGATCGTACGGTCGGCGGCGAGCCGTTCCAGGAGCCGTACGGTCAGCTCGAAGAGGCGGGCGGTGGAGTCCTCGTCGGAGGAGTCGTGGCTTCCGGGGTCGCCCAGTTCGGGCAGCAGGCGGGCGAGTTCGCCCTCCTGGCCGTCGGCGGCCTCGGTGAGTTCGTCGGGGAGCCGGCGGCGGAGCGAGCGCAGTGCGGTGGCGAAGGGGGCGAAGGGCAGTCCGTCGGCGCCGAGTTCGACGCAGCCGCCGAGCGCGACGACGGCGCCCCGGCCGCAGGCCGTGTCGAGGAACTCCTCGATGAGCCGGGTCTTGCCCACCCCGGCCTCACCGCCGACGAGCAGGGCCTGGGGCTCTCCAGCGGCCGCGCGGGAGAGCGCCTCGGTGAGGGCGGTGAGTTCGCCGGCGCGGCCGACGAACACGGGGCTGACTGACCTGGTCTCCACGGCGCCGAGCATCGCACAACCGTCCGTGCGTTCGCTCATAAGGGGGTCACGCGGCCCGGACGAAACGGCTGCGGCCCTCGCCACTCACCCGCCCCTCCGGATCCTGGCCCCCGCTGCGGCGGCCGAAGCGGCGCAGGCCCCGGGCGGAGCCGGCCGACTCGGCGGCCTCGTGGGACAGACGCTGGGCGGCGGCCTCGCGGACGAGCTGGGCGTGGTTCATGCGGTGGAGTTCGTACTCGAACATCGGGATGCTCCCTGGTCTTCTCGGTTTCGGTATCGCTTCCTGCGATGCCTCTACTGTCGTTTCCCAGGGGGTGCGGCCACATCGGGCGAGTTCCGCATGTTCGGCGTACGGGGGGCCTTAGGCGGGACCTAGGGGGTCCTTAGGCGGTCTCAGGATCCGGCGGTGGGGAGGCTCAGGAACAGGTCGAAGTAGGTACCTGCCGACAGGAGCAGTCCGAGGCCGCCCAGGACGGCGCCGGCGACGGCGACCGCGCGGACCCAGGTGGGGCGCCCGGGGAGGATGAGCACGAGGACGGCGACGAGCAGGGCGACGAGCGCGAAGACGCCGTTCACCAGGGCGGTGGTGTGCCAGGCGTCGCCGTAGATCTCGGAGATCTGCTGGGCGGGGGTGCCCGCTCCGGAGGTCTTGATCTGCCCGATGAGGGTCTCGCGCTCGGAGACGACCTTGCCGGTCCAGGTGCCGGTCAGTGCGACGGCCCCGAGGGCGGCGGAGACCACGGCCGCGGCGGCGCCGACGCCGGCGGAAGCGGGGGCGGCGGCCGCCTCCCCTTCCGCCGACAGCTCGTCCTCCGAGTCGTCCTCGTCCGAATCGTCCGCGTAGGCCTCGTCCGCCCCGGCCGTGTCGTGGGCGTCGAGCGGCTCCGCCGCTGCCCCGGCGTCCGCCCCGGCCGCGCTCTCCGCGCTCTCCGCGTTGTCGGCGGGCTTCTCTGTCGTCGTCTTGGTGTCCATGCGGCGCACGCTAGGCGGCGCACATGAGAGGCGTCTTAAGACGCCTCGGCCTTCGCCGCGCGCCACTCCGGGGCGAGGACGGCCCAGAGCTCCGTGTCCGCTCGGGAGCCGCGGTGCGGGTAGTTCTCGCGCAGGACGCCCTCCCGCGTCATGCCCAGCCGGCGGGCGACGGCGATGCTCGGCTCGTTCTTCGCGGAGGCGCGCCATTCGACGCGGTGGATGCCGCGCTCCTCGACCGCCCAGTCGATGATGACCCGGCAGGCCCGGGTGATCAGACCCTTCCCGGCGGCGGAGGGCTCCAGCCAGCACCCCGCCTCCGCCCTCCCGGCCGCCACGTCCATCGTCCGGAAGAGGACGCCGCCGACGAGCGTGCCCCCGTCCCAGATGCCGTAGATGCGTCCGGTGTCGGTCGCGGCCTTCTCGGCGTACGAGCTGAGGAAGGAACGGGCCGAGTCCAGGTCGGTGGCGTAGTCCGGCAGGACGATGTGCTGCCCGATGAAGTCCCGTCCCCGGTCCATGTGGGTCAGGAACTCCTCGGCCTGCCAGGGCTCCAGGGGCCTCAGCTCGGCGCCGTCGTCACCCAGCGGTATCGCGAACATCGTCGTTCCTCTCCTCCACGGCCGGTACCGTCACGCGCTGCCTAGGGATCTTCGCACGCGCGTCGGCGGCCTCGCGGCTCTCGGGAGGTTCGATGCTGATCCGGGGCAGCAGCCGGTCGAGCCGACGCGGCAGCCACCAGTTCGCGCCGCCGAGGAGGTGCATGAGCGCGGGGACGAGGAGGGTGCGGAGCACGAAGGCGTCGAGGGCGACGGCCGCCGCGAGCGCGATGCCGAACATCGCGATGACGCGGTCGCCGGAGAGGACGAAGGCGAGGAAGACGGCGATCATGATGACGGCGGCGGAGTTGATCACGCGGCTGGTCTCGGCCAGGCCGACCCGGACCGCCCGCCGGTTGTCGCCGGTCTCCAGCCACTCCTCGTACATCCGGCTGACCAGGAAGACCTGGTAGTCCATGGAGAGTCCGAAGAGGACGGAGACCATGATCACGGGGAGGAAGGGTTCGATCGGTCCGGCGCTGCCGAGGCCGAGGAGTTCGCTCCCCCAGCCCCACTGGAAGATCGCCACGACCACGCCGAAGGCGGCGGCGACGGCCGCCACGTTCATGGCGGCCGCCTTGAGCGGTATGCCGATCGAGCGGAAGGCGAGCAGGAGCAGCAGGCAGCCCAGCGCGATGACGACCCCGACGAAGAGCGGCAGCTTGCCGACGATGATCTCGGCGAAGTCGTCGTACGAGGCGGTGACACCGCCGACGTGGACGTCGAGGGAGGTGCCGGCCTCGGCCTTCGGGAGGACGTCCGTACGGAGCCGGTCGACGAGCTCACTGGTGGCCTTGGACTGGGGCGAGGAGTCGGGGACGACGGTGAGGACGGCGGTGTCGCCCGGGCTGTTGTAGGTGACCGGGGAGACGGAGGCGACCCCTCGGGTGGCGGAGAGCGCGGCCGGCAGCTGGTCGAGGGCGACCCGGTCGTCGGCGCCGTCGAGCCCGGCGACGAGGGTGAGGGGGCCGTTGACACCGGGCCCGAAGCCGTCGGCGATCAGGTCGTACGCCTTCCGCGTGGTCGCGGTGGCCGGGTTGTTGCCCTGGTCGGAGGTGCCGAGGTGGAGCGAGAACGTGGGCAGCGCCAGGACGCCCATGACGACGACGGCGACCAGGCCGAGGAGCTTCGGGTGCCGCTCGACGAAGGCGGACCAGCGGGCGGCGAAGCCGGTGGGCAGCTCGGGCTGCGGCCCGTGGACGGCGAGCGCCCGCCGTTCGCGCCGGGACAGGGCGCGCATGCCGATGAACGAGAGCAGCGCCGGGAGCAGGGTGACGGAGGCGGCGACCGTGAGGACGACGGTGAGGGAGGCGGCGATGGCGACGCCGTTGAGGAAGCCGAGCCGCAGGATCAGCATGCCGAGGAGGGCGATGCAGACGGTGGCCCCGGCGAAGACGACGGCGCGGCCGGTGGTGGCGACGGCGGTCTCGGCGGCCTCCGCGACGGACAGGCCGCGTTTCAGGCCTCTGCGGTGCCGGGTGACGATGAAGAGGGCGTAGTCGATGCCGACGCCGAGGCCGACGAGCATGCCCAGCATGGGGGCGAAGTCGGCGACGGTCATCAGATGGCCGAGGAGCACGATCCCGGAGTACGCGATGCCGACGCTGACGAGCGCGGTCGCGATGGGGAGCGCGGAGGCGGCGAGGGAGCCGAAGGCGAGGAAGAGGACCACGGCGGCGACGGCGACGCCGACGACTTCGGCGATGTGTCCACCGGGGGCCTCGGTGAGGGCGACGGCGCTGCCGCCGAGCTCGACGGAGAGCCCCTCGGCCTCGTTCGCGGCGGCCTTGGCCGTGTCGACGAGGGCGCGTGCCTGTGCCTGGGGGATGTCGTCGGCCTGTTCGCGGAAGGCGACGGTGGCGTAGGCGGTGTGTCCGTCCTCGCTGATGCGGCCCTGGGGGTCGCCGTACGGCGAGACCACGGCGGCGATGCCGGGCAGCTCGGCGACCTCGTCGAGCATCGCGCTGGTCCGCTGCTCGACGGCGTCGGCGCGGACGCTGCCCAGGTCGGTGTGCCAGACGATGGTGACGCTGTCGCCGCCGAGGCCGTCGAAGCCGCGGTCGAGGAGGGCGGTGGCACGGCCGGACTCGGTGCCGGGGACCTCGTAGTCGTTGGAGTACGCGCTGCCGGCGACGGCCGCCGCGGTGCCGACCCCGACGAGGGCGACGAGCCACAGGAGGACGGCGACGAGGCGGTGCGTGACGCACCACCGTGCGATGGCTGCCAAAGGACGTGCTCCCTGGGTGGTTCGTGGCTCTTTCACGGGGACAGCCCGAGAAGAACGCATGACCTACATGGGGGCCACTGTGACAGCAGAACGTGATCGTTTGCCCGTTTCGTGTCGATACTCACAGGCATGCCCGGGGGCTCGGGACGGAGGTCCCGGCCCCCGGGCACAACGGCTCAGCCGGAGACGCTGGCGCGGCCGTTCTCGATGTGCCCCATGAGCCGGCGGCGGAAGCCACCGGCCGCGGTCACCTCGACGTCGTACCAGCCGTGCGCGTCGGAGGCCGAGTGCACGACGGTACGGGTCCGGCCGGGCTTCACGGTGACCGTGCGGGTCCAGTCGGCGAGGTCGTCCTCATCGACGTACCCGAGCGGCCTGACGGTGAAGGCGAGCGGTGCGGATCCGGTGTTCCGTACGGTGAGGTGCAGGTCACGGTCGTGGTGGTCGATCCGCGAGGCGAGCTCGGCGCCGCCCGTCGCGGGGCCCTCGAACTCGCGGCGGAAGCCGTTGGGGCCGGTGATCGTGAAGCGGTAGTGACCGCCCGGTACGGGGACGGTCCACTCCCCCGTACCCCTGACGTCCTGGTGCTGCGGGACGGCGAACTCGCCCGCGTACGGATAGAGCGCGAAGTGCGCGCTCGCCTTCCCCCGGTTGCTGAGCGCCACGGTGACGGAGCCCGCCCCGACGGTCGCGGAGGCGTCCGGCTGGTATGGCAGCGGGCGGGCGCGGCGGACGCCGGGCTCCTGCGCCGGCATCTGCTGGACGGCCGGGGGCTGGGGCCGCCAGCGGCCGGAGAAGGGCGGGATCGGGCCGGGCTGCTCGACCTCGGGCTGCCGGTGGCCGCGCTTGAAGTCGAAGGCGGAGGTGAGGTCGCCGGTGACGGCGCGGCGCCAGGGGGTGATGTTGGGCTCCTGGATGCCCGTGAGCCGCTCCAGGAAGCGGATCACCGAGGTGTGGTCGAAGGTCTCGGAGCAGACGTAGCCGCCGACCGACCAGGGCGAGACGACGAGCAGCGGGACGCGGATGCCGAGGCCGGTGGGCTGGCCCTTCCAGCGCTCGTCCGTGTTGTCGGCCGGCGGGACCGGCGGCGGCACGTGGTCGAAGAAGCCGTCGTTCTCGTCGTAGTTGATCAGGACGACGGTGTGGCGCCAGACGTCCGGGTGCGCGCCGAGGGCGTCGAGCACCTTGTAGACGAGGGTCGCGGAGGCGATCGGCGAGGAGGAACCGGGGTGCTCGGAGTCGATCGCGGAGGGCACGAGGTACGAGACCTCGGGGAGGGTGCCCGCGGCGACGTCGGCGCGGAAGGCGTCGGCGAGGGTGCCGGACTCGACGCGGCGCAGTCCCCGCTCGAAGAGGGAGCGCTCGGCCTCCGTGAGGGTGGCGACGCCCTCCTCCAGGAGGCCGAGGAGGCGGGTGCGCTCGGCGGTGTCGTCAGTGTCGCGGACGGCGGCGTAGAACGACTCCATGAAGGTGTGCCCGCCGGTCTTCGCGAGCGCCTTGCGGGCGATCTTCTTGAAGCTGGTGAAGAACTCGATGTTGTTGTCGGTGAAGTTCTCCCACTCGGTGTACGTCTTCCAGCTGCGCCCGGCGGCTTCGAGGCGCTCGGCGTAGGTGGGCCAGCCGTAGCCCGGGTGGGTGCCCTCGGCGTACGCGGCGTTGGTGACGGCCCGGCTGCCGTCGGCCTCGAAGCCGGTCCAGCCGGACCAGAGGTGGTTGCGGTTGGGGCTCGTCGAGGTGTGGATGGACGAGTGGTAGGCGTCGCAGATGGTGAAGGTGTCGGCGAGCTCGTAGTGCAGGGGGATGTCCTGCCGGTCGTAGTACGCCATGGTGGCGGCGGTCTTGGCCGAGACCCATCCGTCCATCCAGCCGCCGCGCCAGGCCTTGCCGCCGCCGCTCCAGGAGTGGTCGAGGTCCCCGATGTACTGGAGATCCTTCTTCTGGGTCTCGGCGGCGCCCCGGATCGGGAAGGGCAGCACGGTCCGGCCGAGCGCGGCGGGCTGCTCGAACACCGGCTTGCCGGAGGGGAGCTCGATGGCATTGCGGTCGCCGAATCCGCGGACGCCGCGGAGGGTGCCGAAGTAGTGGTCGAAGGAACGGTTCTCCTGCATCAGGACCACCACGTGCCGGACCGCCGACATCCCCCCGGCCGGGGGCTCCGCGGCCATCGCGGCCTGCAACGACGGCGGCAGCAGCGAGCCGGCGGCGGCCACACCGAGGGCACCTCCGCCCAGTGCGAGGAGCCTTCTGCGGGACAGCTCGGGGGGCAGCTCGCGGGACATCTCGGGGGACTTCGCGGGGGACAAGACCGACCTCCAGTCGACGGCCAATGGTTCGCCTTCGAGCCATTGGGTGGTACGCCGGGGACGGTAGTGAGGCCGGATGACGCGGGGAAGACCCGACGCGGACCGGGTGGTGAACGTCCAATACCCGGCGACAGGAGTCCAAGCGCGATCAAGCCGAGGCGATCTTGGTCAGGTGCCGCCGGTGCGGGGTGGAGCTGGGTACCGTGGGAGTACGGAACGTCCCTTGGAGGCACCATGTCCGCCCAGCCCACCGAGCACTCCTCCCGCCCGGCCCCGAGCGGGGCGGACATGCCGCTGCGGACGCTGGGCGACATAAGAGCGGCGCTGCGGGCCGGGCGGGGCTTCCCGGGGGACCGCGAGGACTTCGAGCTCGACCTGACGCGGGCCCTTGAGAACTCGACGGAGACGGACCTCTCGGCGGTGGCGGCGGTGATGGTCGACTACCGGGGGCGGGTGCGGCTCGCCAGCGCGCCGGACTATGACGTCGCCATGCAGGAGGGCGAGGAGCTGCTCCTGCGCATCAAGGCAGAGGCGGCCGAGCGGTGAGCGACTTCGAACCGGTCGCCGTCGCGGTGATCACGCTCCGAGCCCAGGAACGGCTCAAGGAACTGGGGGCCACGGCCGCGGAGGCGGTGGAGAGCCTTCGGCAGGAGCTGGAGCTGAACCCCCGTCTCGGGCTCCCCAAGGGGAAGGATCGCGGACCTCGGGGCAAGGCGTTCATGACGCACCTCGAAGCCCGTCCGGGCATGCCCGGACTGACCGTCGGCTACCTGTACATGGCCACCCCGGCTCCACCGGGAGTAGCCATCACGGTGATCGTTCCCGACGACTCCGCCGAGTTCGCCTGACACCAGGCCCCGTCCGCCCCCGAGCCCCGGTCGAACTCGCACCAGACGAGCTTGCCGGGGTTCCGCTCCCCCACGCCCCAGCGGTCCGCCAGGGCCGCGACGAGGAGGAGGCCGCGGCCGGACTCGTCGGCGGGTTCGCGCAGGGCCGGGACGCCGTCGCCGCTGTCGTGGACCTCGACACGGAGACCGTCGGCGGTCCGGCAGAGGTGGAGCGCGTATCCGCGGCCGGGCGGGACGCCGTGGAGGAGGGCGTTGGTGGCGAGCTCGCTCACGCACAGGAGTACGTCGTCCGCACGGGCGTCCAGGTCCCATGCGGCCAGGACCTCGCGCGTGAAGTCACGGGCGAGCGGGACGGATCGGCGCTCTCGCCGGAAGAACGCCTGCTGACGAAAGGTGAGTTGGTCGGTCATGGTGGCACGATCGCGACTCGTGACCCATGCGCCCCAGGTGGGAGAGCCGTACAAATTCTTTGTACGGGTGCGAAATGCGTCGGGTACGCGCGAGGAGGGGAAGCCACCGCTCATGCAGCAGGGAAAGAAACCACGCAAGAAAGTCCCCTCGTGGGAGGTCGTCGGCGCGCTTGTGGCCCTGTACCGGAAGAACGCGGGGATGACGCAGCCGCACCTCGCGTCACTCGTGTGCGTCGGGCTTGAGACGCTGGGGTCGATCGAGCAGGGGCGGCGGCCGTTGCGGCCGAAGCTCGCGGAGGAGCTCGACGGACTGCTCGACACGAAGGGGGCGCTGACGACGGCGGTCGGTAAGGTGCCGGAGCGGGAGAAGTATCCGGAGTTCGTAAGGGACTTCATCGACGAGGAGGCGATGGCCCTCAGTCTGTACTCGTACGAGAACCAGGTCATGCCGGGCCAGCTCCAGACACCCGAGTACGCCCGCGCGGTCATCGACTGCATCTACCCGCCCATCACAGAGCAGCAAGCCGAGGAACGCCTGCTCGCGCGGATCGACCGGCAGCGGATCTTCGAGCAGAAGCCCTGGCCCCCGATGATGACCTTCCTCATCAATGAGTCGGTCCTGGAACAGCCCATCGGCGGGGCAGACGTCTTGCGTGCGCAGATCCGGCATCTTCGGGAGATGGCCGAACTTCCCTTCCTCGTCATCCAGGTCCTTCCGAAGAACCTGACGAAACACGCGGGGCTCGCCGGGCCCATGGTGCTCATCGAGACACCTGAACACACCCACGTCGCCTACATCGAAGGACAGCGCGTCGGCTTCCTCATCGACGACCCCGACGAGGTCGGCATCCTCCAACGGAAGTATGGAATGCTGCGATCACAGGCCCTCACGCCAGAAGAAACCAAGGGTCTGCTGGATCGCCTGGCAGGAGAGACATGAGCTCAGTAGCGCTTTCGTGGTTCAAGTCCAGCTACAGCAGTGACGAGGGCGGCAACTGCCTCGAAGTCGCCTACGACTGGCGCAAGTCCAGCTACAGCGCCAGCGAGGGCGGCGACTGCGTCGAGGTCGCCGCCCACCCCGCCGCCGTCCACGTCCGCGACTCCAAGCTCGCCGACGGCAGCCCCGTCTTCGCCGTCTCCCCCACCGCCTGGAGCGCGTTCGTCGCGGAGGTCTCGTGATAGAGGAGTCGCTGACGGCCCTGGCCGCCGCCGGCGGCGGGGCCGTCGTCGCCGCCATGGCCACGGACGCCTGGCAGGTCACCCGGGACGGGGTCGTCCGGCTGTTCCGGGGGCGGCCCGAGGTCGAGGGGCGGCTCGACGAGGACGCCGCCCTCGTCGCCGGGGCCGAGGACACCGACGAGGCCCGGCAGGCGCTCGTGCCCGGCTGGGCGCTGCGGCTGCGCGCCCTCCTCACCGAGCACCCGGAGTACGCCGACGAGCTGCGCGCGCTGATACGGGACACCCCGGGCGGGCAGCACTCCGTGCAGCACAACACCGCCCACGACAACGGGCTCGTCTTCGGGGTCCAGCACGGGAACATCGTCCTCCACCAGAGCCCCGAGCCCCGCCCGGACGCGTAGGCCGTGAGCGCCGAGCAGCACGTCACCGCGCACTCCGGTTACGCGTACGGCGTCATCGGCGCCGACATCCACGTGTTCGGCGACGGTTCGCCGGTCTATCTGCTCAAGAACTGGCGCCGTGCGCCCGCCGCCGACCCGGAGTGGTTACGGGAGTTACCGAGCCGGATGCTCAACTCGCGTTTCGAGGTCGTTCCCTTCACGGGACGCGAGGCCGAGCTGGCCGAGTTACGCGCCTGGCGGGACCGGGGGCCGCGACTCGCCGTCCGCTGGATGCACGCGCCCGGCGGCCAGGGCAAGACACGGCTCGCCGCCCAATTCGCGGACGAGACCGCCTCCAAGACCGAGGGCGGCGGCTGGCGGGTCGTCGCCGCGACGAACGGCCCCGGATCCGTACAGCCGTCGCCAGGCAGCCAAGACCTGACGCTCGACGGACGCGAGGGCGTCCTCCTGGTCGTCGACTACGCGGACCGCTGGCCGCTCACCCACCTCACCTGGCTCTTCAGCAACGCCCTGCTCCACCGGCCCGGGGTACGGGCGCGCGTGCTGCTGCTCGCCCGTACCGCCGACGCGTGGCCCGCCGTCCGCGCCTCGCTCGCCAACCTCCAGGCCGGGACGAGCAGCATGTTCCTTGAGGACCTCCCCGACGGCTCCGACGCCCGCGCCGAGATGTACGGGGCCGCCCGCGACGCCTTCGCCGTACGGTACGGAGTCCTGCCCGCGCCCGAGCCCCCGCCCCCGCACGGGCTGACCCTCGCCCTCCACATGGCCGCCCTCGTCTCCGTCGACGCCCGGGTTCACGGGCGCCACGCACCCACCGATCCCGCCGGTCTGAGCGTCTACCTCCTCGACCGCGAGCACCTGCACTGGGGGACGCTCTTCGCGCGCGGCGACGGGCGGTACGGGACCCCACCACAGGCCATGAACCGGGCCGTCTTCGCCGCCGCGCTCACCGGGGCGCTCGACCCGTCCACGGGGTCGGGCGTCGTGGCGGGACTCGGGCCCGGCGAGTCCGCCGGGCCCTCCCCCGGACTCTCCCCCGGTCGGGTCCTCGACGACCACGCCTTCTGCTACCCGGCCGCCGAACCGGAGCGGGGCACCGTCCTGGAGCCACTCCTCCCCGACCGGCTCGCCGAGGACTTCCTCGCCCTCACGCTTCCGGGGCACGGCGCCGACTACCCCGCCATGGACTGGGCCCCGGACGTCGCCGCACGCCTGCTCGGGCCGCACGCCGAGCGCGCCGTCACCTTCCTGGCCGCCGCCGCGCAGCGCTGGCCGCACCTCGGGCCCCGGCACCTCTACCCGCTCCTGGCGTCCGACCCGGGTCTCGCCCTCGCCGCCGGCGGCGCGGCCCTGAGCTCGCTCGCCGCGCTCGACGACATGCCGACCCGGCTCCTCACCGCCATCGAGGAGCGCTTTCCCATCCACCGTCATGTGGACCTCGACGCGGGCATCGCCGCCGTCACGCGCCGGATCGTCCGTGAACTGTTCGCCCTCGACGACGGGCCCTCCGCCCGTGCGACGGGCTACCACCACCTCAGCAGCCGGCTCTCGAACGCCGGCCGGCTCGACGAGGCCCTGGAGGCCGCGCGGCTGAGCCTCGCCGCGCAGGAGGAACTCCCCGAGGACGTTCCCGCGCTGGCCACCGCCCTGTTCGGGCTCGGCAACCGCCTGGCCCTGACCGGGCGGCCCGAGGAGGCGGTGGAAGTGACCGAGGAGTCCGCCGCCCTGTTCGGGCGGCTCGCCGAGGCCGAGCCGACGCGGTGGGAGGGGATGTACGCGGGGGCCCTCAACGACCTGGGCATCTGGCTGTCCATGCTCGGCCGGGACCACGAGGCCCTGGCCCTGGGCGAGCGGTCGGTCGCCGCCTGGCGCCGGATCGTCGCCGCCGACCCCGTCCACGAGGAGCATCTGGCCGGCGCCCTGCACGGTCTCGGCAACTACCTCTCGACGCTGGGCCGTTGGCCGGAGGCCGCCGAAGCCACCGGTGAGGCGGTGCGGATCCGGCTGCGGCTGGCCGGGCGGGACCCCGCCGCCCACCGGCCCGACCTCGCCCGCTCGCTCATCAACCACGCCAACCACCTGGCCGCCCAGGGCCGGCGGGCCGAAGCCCTGGATCTGTCGGGGCAGGCGGTGACCGTCCTGCGCGCCCTCGCCCGGGTCAACGCCGCCGCGCACGAACCGGACCTCGCCCTCGCGCTGAACAGCTTGGGCGTCGACCTCGTGGAGGCCGGACGGGCGCCCGAGGCCGTGGACGCGATGGCCGAGGCCGTCGCGATCCGTCGCCGCCTCGCCTCGGGCAACCTGGCCGCCTACTCCCAGGGGCTCGCACAGTCCCTGTCGAACCTGGCTCACCTCCTGCTGGACGTGGGCCGCCCGGCCGAGGCCCTGGCCGCCGCCGAGGAGGCCGTCTCCTTCCGCGAGCGCCTGTACGCCGAACGACCGGACCCGAACCGGGTGGATCTGGCCCAGTCGCTCTCCAACCTGGGCATGTGCCTGGAGGCGGCCGGGCGGCGTCCCGAGGGGCTCGCCGCGACCCGGCGGTCCGTGGAGCTGTGCCGTGCGGCGTTCGACGGCAACCCCGCCGCGTACACCTTCGACCTGGTCCGGGTCCTCAACAACCTGGGACGTTTCCTCGCGCTCGACGGGCGCTGGGAGGAGGCGCTCGTGCCCGTCGTCGAGGCCATCGGCCTCGCCGAGCGGTCCGCCGCCGCGAACCCGCCCGCGTACGGAGAGCTCCTCACCCACCTGCGCCGCACCAGGGACGGCTGTCTGCGGACGCTGGGCCGCCCGGCGGCGCGTTGACCTGAGCCCCCCCGGGAGCGGCAAGCTGATGGCCTGTCATTCACTGTGCCCTGGGGGGGAACTTGAGCAACACGGCACACCACATCGGGCCCGACTCCACTCCTGACCGGTACCGGCTCCTCCGGTCCACCGGCCCGGCGACTCCGGGACCATCACGGGCCGCGCCCTCGTGCTCGTCATGAACCACGTCGACGGCCTCGGCCTGCGCGACTGGCGGGCCGAACGCACCCTCGCCGCGCCCGGCGAGCGGCGGGAGGTGATGCGGACCCTGGAGCAGCTCGCGGACGTCCTGGACTGGCTGCACTCCGAACATCGAGACGGCCCGGATCATCGTCTCCGTGGACGACCAGCCCGCCCTCTTCAACGAGACCGTGGACCTCGGCAAGCCGATCACCAGGTCGCTGAAGATCGAGGGCGCGCTGCGGCTGCGTCTCAAGGTGGAGGAGACCTGCACCGACGAGGGCAGCGGCGTCATCGCCGCCCCCGTCCTCAGGCGCTGACCCCACCCGCGTACGCGAACGGCCCCGCACCGGAACTCCGGTGCGGGGCCGTTCACATGGCCGTACGAGAATGGACGTACGAGAAGAAGAGGATCAGCCCTCGCTGACGCCCAGCTTCTCCAGGATCAGGTCCTTGACCTTCGCCGCGTCGGCCTGACCGCGGGTCGCCTTCATGACCGCGCCGACCAGGGCGCCGACCGCCGCGACCTTGCCGCCGCGGATCTTGTCGGCGATGGCCGCGTTGCCCGCGATGGCCTCCTCGACCGCTGTGCCGAGCGCGCCGTCGTCGGAGACGACCTTCAGACCGCGCTTCTCGACGACCGCGTCCGGGGTGCCCTCGCCGGCGAGAACGCCCTCGATGACCTGACGGGCCAGCTTGTCGTTGAGGTCACCGGAGGCGACCAGGGCCGAGACCCGGGCCACGTCGGCCGGGGTGATGGCCAGCTCCTCGAGGGAGACGCCCTGCTCGTTGGCGTTACGGGCGAGCTCGCCCATCCACCACTTGCGGGCCGAGGCCGCGTCCGCGCCCGCCTCGATCGTGGCGACGATCGCGTCGACCGCGCCCGCGTTGAGGATGGACTGCATGTCCAGCTCGGACACGCCCCACTCCTCGCGCAGCCGGTTGCGGCGCACCCGGGGCAGCTCGGGAAGGCCCTTGCGGAGCTCCTCGACCCACTCGCGGGCGGGGGCCACCGGCACCAGGTCGGGCTCCGGGAAGTACCGGTAGTCCTCGGCGTTGTCCTTGATGCGGCCGGAGGTGGTGGAGCCGTCGTCCTCGTGGAAGTGACGGGTCTCCTGCACGATCGTGCCACCGGAGGAGAGCACGGCCGCGTGGCGCTGGATCTCGAAGCGCGCCGCCCGCTCCACCGAACGGAGCGAGTTGACGTTCTTCGTCTCCGAGCGGGTGCCGAACTTCTCCCGGCCGTGCGGGCGCAGCGACAGGTTCACGTCGCAGCGCATCTGGCCCTTGTCCATGCGCGCGTCGGAGACACCGAGGGCGCGGATCAGCTCGCGCAGCTCGGCGACGTACGCCTTGGCGACCTCGGGGGCCCGCTCGCCCGCGCCCTCGATCGGCTTGGTGACGATCTCGATGAGCGGGATGCCGGCCCGGTTGTAGTCCAGCAGGGAGTGGGACGCGCCGTGGATACGGCCGGTGGCGCCGCCGACGTGCAGCGACTTGCCGGTGTCCTCCTCCATGTGGGCGCGCTCGATCTCCACGCGGAAGATCTCGCCGTCCTCCAGCTGGACGTCCAGGTAGCCGTTGAAGGCGATCGGCTCGTCGTACTGGGAGGTCTGGAAGTTCTTCGGCATGTCCGGATAGAAGTAGTTCTTCCGGGCGAAGCGGCACCACTCGGCGATCTCGCAGTGCAGCGCGAGACCGATCTTGATGGCGGACTCGACGCCGATCGCGTTGACGACGGGCAGCGAGCCGGGCATGCCGAGGCAGGTCGGGCAGGTCTGCGAGTTCGGCTCCGCGCCCAGCTCGGTCGAGCAGCCGCAGAACATCTTCGTCTTGGTACCCAGCTCGACATGGACCTCGAGGCCCATGACGGGGTCGTACTCGGCGAGCGCCGCTTCGTACGACAGCAGTTCAGTGACAGTCACGGTGAGACTTTCCCTCTCAGCCCAGCAGGACGTCGTCGTCGCCCAGGCGCTTCAGCTCCCGGTAGAGGATCGCCAGGCCGGTCACGATGGCGGCGGCGGAGACGGCGGCGTCGACGAGCCGCAGCATGTCGCCGTCGCTGCGGGCCAGCTTCGCCTGCTTGGCGACGCTGACGGCGCCGAACGCGGTGGTCGCCAGCGACACGTACACGCCGGTCTTCGACTTCTTGAAGTTCTTGGCCTTCTTTGCCATGGCACTCACAGCGACGGAGCCTCCTCGAGCAGCGGGTGTCCCCACTTTTCCACGAAGGCGGCCTCGACGGCGGCGCCGACCTTGTAGAGCCGGTCGTCCTTCATGGCGGGGGCGATGATCTGCAGGCCGACCGGGAGACCGTCCTCGGGCGCGAGGCCGCAGGGCAGCGACATGGCGGCGTTGCCGGCCAGGTTGGTCGGGATCGTGCACAGGTCCGCGAGGTACATGGCCATCGGGTCGTCGGCGCGCTCGCCGATCGGGAAGGCGGTGGTGGGGGTCGTCGGGGAGACGATCACGTCCACCTGCTCGAAGGCCTGCTCGAACTCACGGGTGATGAGCGTACGGACCTTCTGCGCCGAGCCGTAGTACGCGTCGTAGTAGCCGGAGCTCAGCGCGTACGTACCGAGGATGATGCGGCGCTTGACCTCGTCGCCGAAGCCGGCCTCACGGGTGAGGGCGGTGACGTCCTCGGCCGACCGGGTGCCGTCGTCGCCGACGCGCAGGCCGTAGCGCATGGCGTCGAAGCGGGCCAGGTTCGAGGAGCACTCGGACGGCGCGATCAGGTAGTACGCCGAGAGGGCGAGGTCGAAGGTCGGGCAGTCCAGCTCGACGATCTCGGCGCCCAGCGACTTGAGCAGTTCGACGGACTCGTCGAAGCGCTGCACGACACCGGCCTGGTAGCCCTCGCCGCGGAACTGCTTGACGACGCCGACGCGCATGCCGGCGACCGAGCCGTTGCGCGCGGCCTCGACGACCGGCGGGACCGGGGCGTCGATGGAGGTCGAGTCGAGCGGGTCGTGCCCGGCGATGGCCTCGTGGAGGAGGGCCGCGTCCAGGACCGTACGGGCGCAGGGGCCGCCCTGGTCGAGGGAGGAGGAGAAGGCCACCATGCCGTAGCGGGAGACACCGCCGTAGGTCGGCTTGACGCCGACGGTGCCGGTGACGGCGGCGGGCTGGCGGATGGAGCCGCCGGTGTCCGTGCCGATGGCGAGGGGCGCCTCGTACGCGGCGAGGGCGGCGGACGAGCCACCGCCGGAGCCGCCGGGGATCCGGGTCAGGTCCCAGGGGTTGCCGGTCGGACCGTACGCGCTGTTCTCCGTGGAGGAGCCCATCGCGAACTCGTCCATGTTGGTCTTGCCGAGGATGACGACGTCGGCGGCCTTCAGGTTCTTGACCAGGGTCGCGTCGTACGGCGGGATCCAGCCCTCGAGGATCTTCGAGCCCACGGTCGTCGGCATGCCGGCGGTGGTGAAGATGTCCTTGAGCGCGAGCGGCACCCCGGCGAGCGGGCCGAGCTTCTCGCCGCGGGCGCGCTTCTCGTCGACGGCGCGGGCCTGGGCGAGCGCACCCTCACGGTCGACGTGCAGGAAGGCGTGGACCTTCTCGTCGACGGCCTCGATGCGGGCGAGGTGGGCCTCGGTGACCTCGACGGCGGTCAGTTCGCCGGCGGCAATCTTCCCGGCGATCTCGGCCGCGGTGAGCTTGATGATGTTGTCCGTCATGACTGTTAGTCCTCCCCCAGGATCTGCGGCACCTTGAAACGCTGCTGCTCCTGGGCCGGGGCGCCGGAGAGCGCCTGCTCGGGGGTGAGCGACGGACGGACCTCGTCCGCGCGCATGACATTGGTCAGCGGCAGCGGGTGGGAGGTCGGCGGTACGTCTTGGTCGGCGACCTCGGAGACGCGGGCGACCGCGCCGATGATGTCGTCGAGCTGGCCGGCGAAGTGATCGAGTTCTTCGCCCTTCAGCTCCAGACGCGCCAGCCGTGCGAGGTGGGCGACCTCCTCGCGCGTGATGCCAGGCATGCGGATCCTCACGGGGTGAGCTTGATGGTGTGGCCCCATCCTATGGGGCCGGTGGCGCTGCCCGTGAAACGGTTTGCCCGGCGTCCGGCGCGCGCTACTGGACGACCTGTCCTGAGGGGTGGTCCAGGTCCAGTTCGGCCGCGAGGTCGGCGGGGCGGCGCCAGCCGTGCTCGCCGCGGGCCAGGAGCCAGGCGGTCGCCTCGGCGGGCGGCATCGCGGCGGCCACCAGCCAGCCCTGGACGGCGTCGCAGCCCAGGTCGCGCAGGCGCTCCCAGGTCTCGTCGTCCTCCACGCCCTCGGCGACGACGAGGAGGCCGAGGGAGTGGGCGAGGTCGACCGTGCAGCGGACGATCTCGGCGTCCTCGGTGTCGACGGCGAGCCGGGCGACGAAGGAGCGGTCGATCTTCAGTTCGCTGACGGGCAGCCGGCGCAGATGGACGAGGGAGGAGTAGCCGGTGCCGAAGTCGTCGAGGGACATCTTGACGCCGTGGCCGGTGAGGCCGTTGAGCGTGTCGGCGGCCCGCTGCGGGTCCTCCAGGAGGACGTGCTCCGTTATCTCCAGTTGGAGCGCTCCGGCCGGGACGCCGTGGCGGGCGAGGCGGGCGGCGACGGCGCCCGCGAAGCCGGGGGTGTGCACGTCGCGCGGCGAGACGTTGACGGCGACGGGGACGTCGAGGCCCTGGGCGCGCCAGCGGGCGACCTGGGCGAGGGCGGTCTCCAGGACGTACTCGGTGAGGTGGGGCATCAGGCCGGAGGACTCGGCGATGGCGATGAACTCGTCCGGCGGGACCTTTCCGCGCTCGGGGTGCACCCAGCGGACGAGCGCTTCGAGGCCGGCGACCTGGCCGTCGAACTGGACCTTGGGCTGGTAGTGGAGTTCGACGTCGCCGGCGTCGAGGGCGCGGCGCAGGTCGCCGAGGAGACCGAGCCGGTCGGGCGTGTTGGAGTCGCGCTTGGACTCGTAGACCTCGACGCCGGTGCGGTCCCGCTTGGCCTGGTACATGGCGACGTCGGCGCGGCGCAGCAGGCCTTCGGCGTCGAGGGCGTGGTCGGGGAAGACGGCGACGCCGGCGCTGGCCTCCAGGACGAGGGTGAGTCCGTCGAGGTCGAGCGGCGAGGAGAGTTCGGCGACGAGGTGCCGGGCGACCCGCTGGGCGCTGGTGGTGGAGTCGGCGATGGGCAGCAGGACGGCGAACTCGTCGCCGCCGAGCCGGGCGGCCTCGGCGCCGCGGGGCAGGGCGAGGCGGAGCCGGTCGGCGATCTGGAGGAGCAGCCGGTCGCCCGCGAGGTGACCGAGGGTGTCGTTGACCGATCGGAAGCGGTCGAGGTCGATCAGGACGAGGGCGGCGCGGGCCCCCTCTCCCTCGGCCTCCTCCAGGGCGGTCCAGGCCCGCTCCAGGAGCCACTGGCGGTTGGGGAGCCCGGTCAGCGGGTCGCGCAGCTGCTCCTCGGCGCGGGCGCGGGCGATCCAGAGGGTGGAGTCGAGGGCGATGAGGGGGACGGCGAAGAGCGGCAGCAGGACCGGCCGGGTGGCGGCGACGACGCAGATCAGCGGGGCGATGCCGAGCAGGGCGACGGCGACGAGGCCCTGCCGGAGGAGGGCGGTGCGGGCGATCGTGGGCAGGCCGCGGCCCTGGGGGGCGAGCGTGTACCACAGAAGGATGCGGGTCACCACGAGATAGGCGGCCGCGGCGAGCACGACTTCCGGGAGGTCCCCGATCGTCCAGTCGAGGGGTTGCCAGGGCTGTTCGACGGTCGGTACGTCTCCGAAGAGGGCGAGGACGAGGGCGGCGGCGGCGACTCCGATGACGTCGGCGGCGCCGTGCAGCAGGCCCTGCCGCCAGCGGTGCCGGCGGGCGGCGCCGACGAGGGCGACGACGGTCAGCGAGACGAGCCCGGCGGGCACCCAGCCGTACAGGAGCAGCACGGCGAGGGTGAGGGCGGCGCCGGAGCCGGTGCCGCCCCACCAGCGGTCGCGGCCGAGGGCGACCAGGTGGCCGACGATGAGGCCGGTGAGGACGGCGAGGGCCCCGCCGGTGACGCCGCCGGGGAAGAGTCCGCGGCCGGTGCTCAGGGCTTGCTGGAGCCCGGCGACGAGCACGACGGCGGCGATGCCCACCACGGCTGCGGGCAGCCGGGAGGTGAAGCCCAGGGGGACCGCACGGCCGTGTGGCCGTGGGACCGGGGCGGCGCTCTCGGTCGGTTCCATTCCCGTCCCTCTCACAGGCGGCGGTGCCGTCGGTGTGCGACGGCCGCGGTGGCGCGGCCGTCCGTCGTCCGGCCGTCCGTCGCACGGCCGCCGTCGGGCGGTCGTGTCTGGTGTCGACGTGGCCTTCGTCCTGTCGACGGGGCCGGTGTCCTGGCGCCACGACCGGCAGGGCCCTCGGACGGCCGCGCAGGACGAGACGCACGGTCACCACACTAGGCCGCCGAGGGCTTCGACGGGCAGCGCTCTCCTTGTCTTGCCCGAATGCGACCTGGCCACCCGTAACGATCTGGTATGCGCCGAACGGGTGACCTTCGCGGGCGGTCCGGGGTCCTACCCGGCGACCGGGACAGCGGCCTCCCGGGCGGCTTCGGGTCCCTGTTCGAGCAGGACCGCGAAGCCGTCCTCGTCCAGAACCGGAACCTTCAGCTGCATCGCCTTGTCGTACTTCGAACCAGGGTTCTCACCGACCACCACGAAGGCGGTCTTCTTCGAAACGGAACCGGTCACCTTCGCTCCGAGCCGCTGAAGGGACTCTTTTGCGCCATCCCTGGTGAACTTCTCCAGGGTGCCGGTCACCACCACCGTGAGACCTTCCAGCGGACGCGGCCCCACGTCCTCCCCGGCGCCCTCGTCCTCCAGGCTGACCCCGGCCGCACGCCACTTGCGCACGATCTCCCGGTGCCATTCCTCGGAGAACCACTGCTTCACCGCGGCCGCGATGATCCCGCCGACCCCGTCGACGGCCGCCAGCTCCTCCTCGCTCGCCTGCTCGATCCGCTCCAGGGAGCGGAACTCACGGGCCAGCGCCTCGGCCGCGACCGGCCCCACGTGCCGGATCGACAGGCCGTTGATGAAGCGGGCCAGCGGGCGCTCCTTGGCCGCCGCGATGTTCTCCAGCATCGCCAGGGCGTTCTTCTTCGGCTCGCCCTTCTGGTTGGCGAAGACCGTGACGATCTTCTCCTCGCCGGTCTTGGGGTCCCGCTTGGGCAGCCCGCTGCTCGGGTCGAGGACGTACGCCCTGATCGGGAGAAGCCGCTCGATGGTGAGGTCGAAGAGGTCGCCCTCGTCGACGAGCGGGGGCTCGGACGGCTCAAGGGGGCGGGTCAGCGCCGCCGCGGCCACCATCCCGAAGTTCTCGATGTCCAGGCACTGACGCCCGGCGAGGAAGAAGAGCCGCTCGCGCAGCTGGGCCGGGCAGGTCCGGGCGTTCGGGCAGCGGAGGTCGATGTCGCCCTCCTTCATCGGCTTCAGCGCCGTGCCGCATTCCGGGCACTCGGCGGGCATCACGAACTCCCGCTCGGTGCCGTCGCGCAGGTCGGCGACCGGCCCGAGGATCTCCGGGATGACGTCACCGGCCTTGCGCAGCACGACCGTGTCGCCGATCAGCACGCCCTTGGCCTTCACCACCTCCTGGTTGTGGAGGGTGGCGAACTCGACCTCCGAGCCGGCCACGGTCACCGGCTCCACCTGCGCGTACGGCGTGACGCGACCGGTCCTGCCGACGCCGACCTTGATGTCGAGCAGCTTGGTGTTGACCTCCTCCGGCGCGTACTTCCAGGCGATGGCCCAGCGCGGGGCGCGCGCGGTGGAGCCGAGCCGGCCCTGGAGCGGGATCTCGTCGAGCTTGACGACGACCCCGTCGATCTCGTGCTCCACGGAGTGACGGTTCTCCCCGAAGTACGTGATGAACTCCCGCACCTCGTCGAGCGAACCGACCACCTTGTTGTGCCGGGCGGTGGGCAGGCCCCAGGAGCGCAGCAGCTCGTACGTCTCCGAGAGCAGGCCGATCTCGAAGCCCTCGCGGGCGCCGATGCCGTGCACCACCATGTGGAGCGGGCGGGAGGCGGTGACCTTGGGGTCCTTCTGGCGGAGCGAACCCGCCGCCGCGTTCCTCGGGTTGGCGAAGGGCTTGTCGCCGGCCTCCACCAGACGGGCGTTGAGCCCTTCGAAGGCCTCCATCGGGAAGTAGACCTCGCCGCGAATCTCCACGAGGTCCGGTACGCGCTCCCCGGTCAGCCGGTCCGGGATGTCGGCGATCGTCCGGACGTTGGGCGTGATGTCCTCGCCGGAGCGCCCGTCACCGCGGGTGGCGGCCCGGACCAGCCGCCCGTGCTCGTACGTGAGGTTGACCGCGAGGCCGTCGACCTTCAGCTCGCACAGGTAGTGGAAGTCGGGGGTGCCGACGTCCCGGGCGATCCGCTCGGCCCAGGCGGCCAACTCCTCGTCGTCGAAGGCATTGTCGAGGGAGAGCATCCGCTCGCGGTGCTGGACGGAGGTGAACTCGGTCTCGTACTGTCCCGCAACCTTCTGGGTCGGGGAGTCCGGCGTCCGCAGCTCCGGGTACTCCTCCTCCAGCGCCTCCAGGGCGCGCAGGAGCGTGTCGAACTCGCCGTCGCTGATGACCGGCTGGTCCTTCACGTAGTACCGGAAGCGGTGCTCCTCGACCCGCTCGGCCAGATCGGCGTGCTTCTCCCGTGCCTCGGCGGGCAGGGCCCCCTGTTCGACTGCCACCTTCGTCCGTCCTCCCGTGCCTCTGAACCCGGTCACTCTGGGTTGTCCGCGAGCGATCTCGCCGCCCGGACGCAGTGGGCGAGCGCCGCGCGGGCGTAGGCGGGCGAAGCGCCCGCCAGCCCGCACGTGGGAGTGACGACCACGGACTCCGCGAGAGTCCCCGGATTCAGCCCCAGCCTGCGCCACAACGTCCTGACACCCATGACGCTACCGCCCGGGTCTGACAACGGGCCGTCAGTGGACGCCACCACACCGGCGAAGAGCTTGGTGCCGGCCTCCACGGCCTCACCGATCGACTCCTCGTCACGCTCGGTGAGCAGCCCGAAGTCGAACGAGACGCCGGCGACTCCCGCCCTGCGCAGCAGCGCGAACGGGACGTCCGGGGCACAGGAGTGGACGACCACCGGCCCGTCGTGGACCGCGATCACCTCCCGCAGGGCGCTCTCGACGACCTGCCGGTCGACGGCCCGGTAGGTGCGGTAGCCGCTGGCGGTACGGACATGGCCGCGCAGGACCGCGGTGAGCGAGGGCTCGTCGAGCTGGAGGACGACCCGGGCCCCCGGAATCCGCTTGCGCACCTCCGCGAGGTGCCCGTGGAGCCCCTCGGCGAGCGAGCCGACCAGGTCACGGCAGGCGCCCGGGTCCCCGAGCGCCGCCTCGCCGCCGCGCAGCTCCAGGGCGCCGGCGAGCGTCCACGGGCCGACGGCCTGCACCTTGACCGGCCCCTCGTACCCCTGGGTGAACTCCTCGAGGGCGTCCAGGTCCTCGCCCATCCAGGAGCGGGCCCGCTTGGTGTCCCGGCCGGGCCGGTCGCTGATCCGCCAGCCGCTCGGCTCCACGTGCGCGTACAGGTCGACGAGCATCCCGAGCGTCCGGCCGATCATGTCGGCGCCGGGGCCCCTGGCGGGCAGCTCGGCCAGGAACGGGAAGTCCTCGAAGGAACCGGTGGCGGCCCTTGCGGCCTCACGGGCGTCGCCGCCGGGCAGGGAACCGACGCCGGTGGCGGGGCCCCAGAGCTTCGTGTCGCTCATGTCTACCGCCCCGGACGGACGGTGAGGTCGTTGATCTCGGCGTCGCGCGGCAGATCGATCGCCGTGAGGATCGCCGTCGCCACCGACTCGGGGTCGATCCACCGCGACGGGTCGTACTCCTTGCCCTCCTGCTGGTGCACCTTCGCCTGCATGGGACTGGCGGTGCGGCCGGGGTAGACCGAGGTCACCCGGACCCCGTGGGCGTGCTCCTCGTGGCGCAGGGAGTCGGCGAGCGCCTTGAGCCCGTGCTTGGAGGCGGCGTACGCGCCCCACTCGGCGTGCGCGGCGAGCCCGGCGCCCGAGTTCACGAAGACGACGTGGCCCTGCGAGACCCGCAGCTGGGGCAGGAGGTGCCGGGTCAGTTCGGCCGGGGCGACCAGGTTGACGTTCAGCTGGTGGTGCCAGGTCTTCGGGGTGAGGTCCCCGACCGGTCCGAGGTCGACGACGCCCGCGATGTGCAGCAGGCTGTCCACCCGCTCGGGCATGCTCTGGTGCGAGAACGCCCAGGAGAGCCGGTCCGGGTCCGCCAGGTCCCCGACGAGCGTCCGGGCCCCCGGGAACTCCGCGGCGAGCTCCTTGGCCCGCCCCGCGTCGCGCGCGTGCAGTACGAGCTCGTCCCCGCGCGCGTGGAGGCGGCGCGCGACGGCCGCGCCGATGCCGGAACCGGCGCCGGTGATCACATGTGTAGGCATGGGAGCCATGCTCGCATCAGCGGGAGCCGATGTTCTCCTCCAGATGGGCGAGGGCCGTCGCGGCGTCGTCCGCGAAGAAGACGAGGTCGGTGAGGGGGAGGGGGAGGAAGCCCTCCTCGTTCATGCGGCGGAACTGGGTCTTCAGGCCGTCGTAGAAGCCGGCCGTGTTCAGCAGGACCACCGGCTTGGTGTGCCTGCCGTGCTTCTTCAGTTCCAGGATCTCGGTGGCCTCGTCGAGGGTGCCGGTGCCGCCGACCATGATCACGATCGCGTCGGACTTGGCGAGGAGGAGCGCCTTGCGTGCGGCCAGGTCCTTGGTGACGACCATCTCGTCGGCGTTCGGGCGGGCCTTGTGGGCGAGGAAGTCGACGGAGACGCCGACGAGTCGGCCGCCGGCCTCCTCGACGCCGTCCGCGACGACCTTCATCAGGCCGGTGTCGGAGCCGCCCCAGACCAAGGTGTGGCCGGCCTTGCCGAGGAGACGGGCGAAGTCGCGGGCGGGGGCCGTGTAGCGCTCGTCGAGGTCGGCCGCCGAGAGGAAGACGCAGATGTTCATGCGCTCCACCGTAGGCCCTGACCAGCGGCTTCCAAGATTCTTACGGAAATCCCGTCGCCCCGCGATGAGTTCCGGCGACGGGCCCGGTCTGCACTGCCATGGACGAGGTGGAGACCGCGCTGAGCAGGGGCCGGGGACGGGTCACGTCACGGGACGGGACGCCGATCGCGTACGAGAGGTACGGGGACGGGCCGCCGATCGTCCTGGTGAGCGGCGCCCTGGGGACGGCCGCGACCGAGCGGCCGCTCGGCCTGCTGCTCGCCCGGGGCTTCTCCGTGGTGGCGTACGACCGCAGGGGCCGGGGCGGAAGCGGCGACACCGGGCCGTACGCGGTGGAGCGGGAGATCGAGGATCTGGCGGCGGTGGTCGCGGAGGCGGGGGCCGGTGGCGCCCCGCATGACGGTGTGGCCCTGTACGGGACGGGCACCGGGGGCGTACTCGCGCTCGCCGCCGTGGCCGCCGGGCTGCCGGTGGGGCACCTGTCGGTGTACGAGCCGCCGTACTCCGTGGAAACGGTCCCGGAGCGGCTCCTCGTCCGGGTCCACGCGCGCGTACTGGTGGTCGACGGGGGCGCGAGCCCGGCGGGGACCCGTCGAGCGGCCCGCGCCCTGGCGGCGGCCCTCCCCCGCGCCCGCCACCGCACCCTGACGGGCCAGACGCACGAGGTGGCCCCGCATGTGCTCGCCCCGGTCCTGGAGGAGTTCCTGTCCGAGGACCGGGAGACCGTGGAGGCGGCTTGAGGAGGCGTGCGGCTTACGCCGTGGCCTCCGCCGTGGCCTCCGTGCGGCGGGTCGTCGCGATCGTGGCCGAGCCCACCACGCGCGTGCCGTCGTACAGGACGATCGCCTGGCCTGGGGCCACGCCCCTGACCGGTTCGTCGAAGGTGACCGTGAGCTCGCCGTCCGCCAGGGACGCCGTCACCTCGGTCTCGCCGCCGTGGGCGCGGAGCTGGGCGGTGTAGCGGCCGGAGCCCTCCGGGGCGGTGCCGCACCAGCGGGGCTTGATCGCGGTCAGGGCCGTGACGTCCAGGGCCTCGACGGGGCCCACCGTGACCGTGTTGTTCACGGGCGAGATGTCCAGGACGTAGCGGGGCTTGCCGTCCGCGGCCGGGTGGCCGATCCGGAGGCCCTTGCGCTGGCCGATGGTGAAGCCGTACGCGCCCTCGTGGGTGCCGACCTTCGTACCCGCCTCGTCGACGATGTCGCCGTCCGCCTTGCCCAGACGGGAGGCGAGGAAGCCCTGGGTGTCGCCGTCGGCGATGAAGCAGATGTCGTGGCTGTCGGGCTTCTTCGCGACCGCGAGCCCGCGCCGCTCGGCCTCCGCCCGGATCTCGTCCTTGGTGGTGAGGGTGTCGCCCAGCGGGAACATGGCGTGCGCGAGCTGCTTCTCGTCCAGGACCCCGAGGACGTACGACTGGTCCTTGGCCATGTCGGAGGCCCGGTGCAGCTCCCGGGTGCCGTCCTCGTTCAGGACGACCGTCGCGTAATGGCCGGTGCAGACCGCGTCGAAGCCGAGGGCGAGCGCCTTGTCGAGCAGCGCCGCGAACTTGATCTTCTCGTTGCAGCGCAGGCACGGGTTGGGGGTGCGGCCGGCCTCGTACTCCGCGACGAAGTCGTCGACGACGTCCTCACGGAACCGCTCGGCGAGGTCCCACACGTAGAACGGGATACCGATGACGTCGGCGGCCCGGCGGGCGTCCCGGGAGTCCTCGATCGTGCAGCAGCCACGCGCGCCCGTACGGAAGGACTGCGGGTTCGCGGAGAGGGCGAGGTGCACGCCGGTGACGTCGTGACCGGCTTCGGCGGCACGGGCGGCGGCGACGGCGGAGTCCACGCCGCCCGACATGGCGGCGAGGACGCGAAGGGGGCGCGGGGGCGGAGTCTGAGTCATAGCCCTACCAGGGTACGGGTCGGCGGGAACCACGGTCGCGGTAGTAAGCGTTCTCGGTGGCATGGGGAGCAAGCCGAACAAGAAGGTGGGGCGGCGCGCCGTCCTGCTCGGGGGCGGGGTCGCCGTGCTGGGCACGGCGGCGCTGGCCGGGGACGAGCTGGCGCGCGCGTGGTGGCGGCTGCCGGGGATGCAGAAGAAGCGGGTCGAGGGTGAGCTCGACCACCGGGCCGCCGAGTGGACCTCGGCGGCGCGGGCGAACTGGCGGCGGGCCGACCGGCCCGACGACTACCGGATCGACCGGGTCGTGATCCATGTCGTCCAGGGCAGCTACGCGACCGCGCTCAAGGTCTTCAAGAACCCGGGGCACGGGGCCGCCACGCACTACGTCGTCCGCAAGGACGGGCATGTGGCGCAGATGATCCGGGAGCTCGACGTCGGCTTCCACGCCGGGAACCGCGACATGAACGAGCGGAGCATCGGCATCGAGCACGAGGGCTTCGTCGACCGGCCGCAGGACTTCACGGCGGCGATGTACGCGGGGTCGGCGCGGCTCACGGCCGACATATGCGCGCGGCACGGGATACCGGTGGACCGGGAGCACATCATCGGGCACGTGGAGGTCGAGGGCACGGACCACACCGATCCCGGTCCGCACTGGGACTGGGACCGCTATCTGAAGCTGGTGCGGGAGGCGTCGAAGAAGCTCGTGTGAGCGGTTCGGCAGACCTCAGGTGAGGCCTGCGGTCCTCGCGCGTTCGACGGCCGGGCCGATCGCGGCCGCCACCGCCGCGACGTCCTCCCTGGTGGAGGTGTGGCCCAGGGAGAAGCGCAGGGTGCCCCTGGCCAGGTCCGGATCGGTGCCGGTGGCGAGGAGGACGTGGCTCGGCTGGGCGATGCCGGCGGTGCAGGCGGAGCCGGTGGAGCAGGCGATGCCGGCGGCGTCGAGCAGCAGGAGCAGGGAGTCGCCCTCGCAGCCGGGGAAGGTGAAGTGGGCGTTGGCGGGGAGCCGCTCGACGGGGTCGCCGCCGAGGAGCGCGTCGGGGACGGCCGTACGGACGGTGGTGACGAGCTCGTCGCGCAGCGCGCCGACCTCGCGGGCGAACTCCTCGCGCCGCTCGGTGGCGAGCCGGGCGGCGACGGCGAACGCGGCGACGGCCGGTACGTCGAGGGTGCCGGAACGGACGTGCCGCTCCTGGCCTCCGCCGTGCAGCACGGGTACGGGGGTGTACTCGCGGCCCAGGAGCAGGGCGCCGATGCCGTAGGGGCCGCCGATCTTGTGGCCGGAGACGGTCATCGCGGCGAGTCCGGACGCGGCGAAGTCGACCGGGACCTGGCCGACCGCCTGGACGGCGTCGGCGTGCAGCGGTACGCCGAACTCGGCGGCGACGTCGGCGAGTTCACGGACCGGCATGACCGTGCCGATCTCGTTGTTCGCCCACATGACGGTGGCCAGGGCGACGGAGTCGGGGTCACGGGCGATGGCCTCGCGCAGGGCGTCGGGGTGGACGCGGCCGTGGCGGTCGACAGGGAGGTACTCGACGGTGGCGCCCTCGTGGGTGGCGAGCCAGTCGACGGCGTCGAGCACGGCGTGGTGCTCCACCGGGCTGGCCAGGACGCGGGTACGGCGGGGGTCGGCGTCGCGCCGGGCCCAGTAGAGGCCCTTCACCGCGAGGTTGTCGGCCTCGGTGCCGCCGGAGGTGAAGACGACCTCGCTCGGCCGCGCGCCGAGCGCGGCGGCGAGCGTCTCGCGCCCCTCCTCGACGGTCCGCCGGGCCCGCCGTCCGGGGGCATGCAGGGAGGAGGCGTTGCCCGTGACGGCGAGCTGGGCGGTCATCGCCTCGATCGCCTCGGGCAGCATGGGCGTGGTCGCGGCGTGGTCGAGGTAAGCCATGGTGGATCGATTCTACGAGCCCGTGGCGTCGGGCCCGGCGGGTGGCCGGTTTACGGCGGGGGGAGGGGCGCCTGGCTTGGGGTGTCCGGGTCCCCGGGGGGAGGCCGACAGGCCCGGGAGGCCGGCCTGCCCGTCTTTCCCTCAGGTGCGGGGTGCGCGGGCCAGTTGGCGGGATTGGGCTACCAGGCGGTCGGCGCTGTCCCAGATCTCCGCGTCCTCCTCCAGGAAGCCGCCCGCGAGGTTGCGGGTGGTGATGGAGACCCGCAGCGGGCCCGGGGCCGGGCGGCAGCGGATGTGGGTGGTGAGCTCGACGGTCGGGGTCCAGCCCTTGAGGCCCAGTTCGAAGGAGGTCGGCGGCAGCGCGTCGACCGTCAGGAGCAGCGACAGCGCGTCGGGCTCCCTGCCGTCGGCGAGGCCGAACCAGGCCCGCATCTCGCCCTTGCCCGAGGGCGCTCCGAGCGCCCAGCCGACGCAGGCGGGGTCGAGGCGGAGGTCCAGCCGGTCGGCGATGGCGGAGGAGCCGGGGATCCTCGGGGCCGGGTTGTCGGCGGCGCTGAAGCAGTTCTCGATCGGCGCCATCGCCGGCGGCGTCGCCGTGGTGCGGACGTCGTCGGGGAGCGCGTCGAGGTCTCCGTACGAGGCGAGGACCCTGATCCGCTCGACCTCGGTGCCGTCCTCCGCGTACTGGAAGAGCGAGGCCTGTCCCGTGGACAGCGTCCGGCCCGTGCGGACCGTCTCCGTCCTGATCACCGCGGGGCCCGGCACGGACGGCGTGAGGTAGTGCGCCGAGATCGTGAAGGGGTCGGGGTGCGGGAGGTGCTCGCCGAGTGCGCGGCCGAGCAGAGCGAGGAGGTAGCCGCCGTTGACCGCGTGGATGATCGTCCAGCCGGCGGAGAGCTCGGCGTCGTACACGCCGGGCTCGCGGAGGGTGAGGGCGGTGTCGCGGTCGAACTCGCTCGTCGCGAGGTCCGTCGCCGTGCTCGTCTCGGTGCTCGTGCTCATGTTTTCGACGGTACCCCAGCTTGCTACTGAGCGGTAGCTTTTTCCGGTTCCTCGCGGGCGGACGAGCGCCTGTTCCAGGCGCGGGGCGCCCGCCAGTGGTAGCGCAGCGCGAGCAGTCGGAGCGCGAAGGCGGTGAGGGCGGCCGCGCCGCTCGTGAACGGGTTGAGCATGTCGAAACGGATGCAGAGCACCACCATCACCGCCCCGACGATCGCCGGGACCGCGTACAGGTCACGGTCCCAGCGCAGCAGGGACGGCACCTCGTTGGCGAGCACGTCCCGCAGGACGCCTCCGCCGACCGCCGTCGCGAGACCGAGCGCGGCGGAGGAGGTGAGGCCGAGGCCGTAGTCGTACGCCTTCGTCGTGCCGGTCACGCAGAAGAGGCCGAGGCCGGCGGCGTCGAAGACGTTGACGGCCCGCTGGGTGCGTTCGACCTGCGGGTGGAGGAAGAAGACGAGCACCGTCGCGATCAGGGGCATGAGGAAGTAGCCGAGATCGGTGAAGGCGGCGGGGGGTACGGCGCCGATGATCAGGTCGCGGAAGAGGCCGCCGCCGAGGGCGGTGACCTCGGCGAGGACGGCGATGCCGAAGACGTCGAAGTTCTTGCGGACGGCGAGGAGGGCGCCGGAGATGGCGAAGACGAAGATGCCGACGAGGTCCAGGGCGTGCTGGACGTCGGGGCTGAACAGGTTGTGGAGCACGGGGTCATTGTCGCGGTCCCCGGGGGGGGGGCGGGATGCGCCCCGGCCCCTGCCGTGTGGGCAATCGTCCCGCAGGGCGGGACGGGTGGGCACACGGGACGGCGCCCTCAGCGGCGCCCCCGCCCCTTGTGCCCGGACCCGCACGCCCAGCGCGGCGCACACGGGGTGCGGGTTCAGGCACGGAAGCCTAGGCCCGGCAAGGGGCGCCGTTCCGTTGTGCCCACCCGTTCCGCCCCAGCGGAACAGTTGCCCACAACGGGGTGGGCGCCGCCCCGGCGGGACAGTGGCCCGCACGCGGGGTGCGGGCGGGTGGGCACCGTCCCGGCGGGACAGTTGCCCGCAACGAGTGGGCGGGGCGGGCGTGGGCGTCGCCCCGCCCCGGCCGAGGCCGCGGCGCGGTGTCGGCCCGGGCCCCGTGTCCTACGCCCCCGGCTGCTTCGGCGGTGTGAGTTCTACCGACTCCCTCGCCCCCGGCACCGTCAGGGACTCCGCGTTCTCCGGGTGGTGGCAGGCCACGCGCTGGCCCGGGCGGAGTTCCACGAGCGGGGGCTCCTGGGTGCGGCAGACGTCCGTCGCCTTCCAGCAGCGGGTGTTGAAGCGGCAGCCCGGCGGCGGGGCGATCGGGGACGGGACGTCGCCGGTCAGGAGGATGCGGTCGCTCTTGGCGCCCCGCCGGCGCGGGTCCGGGATCGGGACCGCGGACATCAGGGCCCGGGTGTACGGGTGCATCGGGTTCTCGTACAGGGACTTGCGGTCCGCGAGCTCCACGATCTTGCCCAGGTACATGACCGCGATGCGGTCCGAGACGTGCCGGATGACCGACAGGTCGTGGGCGATGATCACGTACGTGAGGCCCAGCTCCCGCTGGAGGTCGTCCAGGAGGTTGACCACCTGCGCCTGGATGGAGACGTCCAGGGCGGAGACCGGCTCGTCCGCGACGACCAGCTTCGGCTTGAGGGCGAGCGCGCGGGCGATGCCGATGCGCTGGCGCTGGCCGCCCGAGAACTCGTGCGGGTAGCGGTTGTAGTGCTCGGGGTTGAGGCCCACCAGGCCGAGGAGCCGCTGGACCTCCTTCTTCACACCGCCCTCGGGCTCGACGCCCTGGAGCTTGAAGGGCGCCGAGACGATCGTGCCGACCGTGTGGCGCGGGTTCAGCGACCCGTACGGGTCCTGGAAGATCATCTGGATGTCCCGGCGGAACGGACGCATACCCGCCACCCCGAGGTGGGAGATGTCCTTGCCCTGGAACTCGACCGTGCCGTCGGTCGGTTCGAGCAGCCGGGTGATGAGCCGGCCCATCGTGGACTTGCCGCAGCCGGACTCGCCGACGACGCCGAGGGTCTCACCGGGCAGGACCTCGAAGTCGATCCCGTCGACCGCCTTGACGGCGCCGGTCTGGCGCTGGAGCAGCCCCTTCTTGATGGGGAAGTGCTTCTTCAGGCCGGTGACCTTGAGCAGAGGTTCCACGTTGCCGCTCATGTCGCTCATGTCGCTCACAGTTTCGGCGCAATCTCTTCGGTCCAGATGCGGGTCCGCTCCTCCTGCGGCATGTGGCACGCCGAGAAGTGGCGGTCCCCGGCCGGCGCCAGCTCCGGCCGCTGGGTGCGCGTGATCCCGCCCTTGGGGATGTCCGCGTACGGGCAGCGGGGGTTGAAGGCGCAGCCGCTCGGGATGTTGATGAGGCTGGGCGGGTTGCCCTTCACGGGGATGAGCCGCTCGGTCTGGTCGCGGTCGATCCTCGGCATCGAACCGAGCAGGCCCCAGGTGTAGGGGTGCTGCGGCTCGTAGAAGACGGACTCGGCCGGTCCGCGTTCGACGCAGCGGCCGCCGTACATGACGAGGATGTCGTCGGCGAGCTCGGCGACGACGCCGAGGTCGTGGGTGATGATGACGACCGCGGAGCCGAACTCCTTCTGGAGGTCCCGCATCAGGTCGAGGATCTGGGCCTGGACGGTGACGTCGAGCGCCGTCGTCGGCTCGTCCGCGATGAGCAGCGCGGGGTTGTTGACGAGCGCCATGGCGATCATCGCGCGCTGGCGCATACCGCCGGAGAACTCGTGCGGGTAGTTGTCGAACCGCTTGGCGGGCTCGGGGATGCCGACCCGGTCGAGGAGTTCGACGGCCCGCCTGCGTGCCGTCTTCTTGTCGACGGGGTGGTGGACGCGGTACGCCTCCACGATCTGGTGGCCGACCGTGTAGTACGGGTGCATCGCGGACAGCGGGTCCTGGAAGATCATGGCCATGTCGCGGCCACGCATCTTACGGACCTCGGCGGGGTCGGCCGAGAGCAGCTCGCGGCCGTCCAGCCAGATCTCGCCGGAGATCTGCGCCTTCTGGCGGCCGTACTGGCCGACCGTGTGCAGGCCCATGATGCCGAGCGAGGTCACCGACTTGCCGGAGCCGGACTCGCCCACGATGCCGAGGGTCTTGCCCTTCTCCAGCTGGAAGCTGAGCCCGTCGACCGACTTGACCAGACCGTCGTCGGTCGGGAAGTGGATCTTCAGGTCGCGTACGTCGAGGAAGGCGTCGGAGGGGGCGGACCCCCGGGCCGACTGCCCGGTGGCGACGGGTTCTCCCACCGCCGCGCCGGTCTTCGTCAGCTTGTCCGTCATGCGAGCCTCACTCGGGGGTCGATCACCGCGTACAGCAGGTCCACCACGAGGTTCGCGATGACGACGCAGGCGGCGGTGATGAGGGTGACGGCCAGGATCAGCGGCAGGTCACGCTCGCTCACGCCCTTGATGGCGAGGCCGCCGAGGCCGTGGAGGCTGAACGCGGTCTCGGTCAGGACCGCGCCGCCGACGAGGGCGCCGAGGTCCATGCCGAAGATGGTCAGGATGGGGGTCATGGTGGAGCGCATGGCGTGCTTGCCGAGCACGACCGACTCCGGGAGGCCCTTGGCCCGCGCGGTGCGGATGTAGTCCTCGCCCAGGACCTCCAGCATGGTGGCGCGGGTGAGCCGCGCGTACATCGCCGCGTACAGGAAGGCGAGGGTGACCCAGGGCAGCAGCAGTCCGCCGAACCAGCCGCCGAAGGACTCGGTGATCGGTACGTAGGAGGCCGTCGTCCACTCCAGCTGCGTGCGGAAGACGAGCATCGCCAGCATGGCGGTGAAGAAGATGGGCAGCGAGACACCGGCGAGCGCGGTGATCATCGCCGCGCGGTCGATGATCGTGCCCCGCTTGAGCGCGGAGACCACGCCCGCGGACACGCCGAGGACCAGCCAGAGCGCGGCCGCGCCGATGACCATGGAGAGGGTCACGGGGAAGGCGTCGACCAGCATCGACCAGACGTCCTGCTCGGTGCGGAACGAGTAGCCGAAGCAGGGCGCGGCACAGTGGATCGTGTCGCCGCCTCCGGTGTAGTCGCGGCCGACGAAGATGCCGGAGACGAAGTGCCAGAACTGAACCAGGAGCGGCTCGTCCAGACCCAGCTTCTGCCGGACGGCCTCGATGGAAGCCGGATCCGCCTGCTTGCCGACGAACATCGCGGCAGGGTCGCTGCCGGTCATCTTGGGGATGAGGAAGAAGATGCTGAGCGTCACCAGGGTGACGACGAGCAGCATCACGACGACTGAGAAGAGCCGTCGGACTATGTATGCAAGCATGCGGTCGGCCGGTCGGGGGGCGGGGGGGCCCCCCCGGGGCCCCCCCCCCCCCCCCCCCCCCCCCCCCCCCCCCCCCCCCCCCCCCCGGGGGGGGGGGGGGGGGGGGGGGGGGGGGGGATATTAAAAACCCCCCCCCCCCCCCCCCCCCCCCCCGCCCCGCCCCCCCCCCCCCCCCCCCCCCCCCCCCGCGGGGGGGGGGGGGGGGGGGGGGGGGGCCCCCCCCGGGCCCCCCCCCCCCCGCCGCCCTCGGCCATCACCTGCCCTTCGGACCTGGCGGCGGGTGGTGCGCCGGTGGAGCGGGTCGGATTACTTGACGACGCCGAGCGACGCGTAGTCGTAACGGCCGTTGTACGCGTCGGCCGTGTAGACGTTGGTCAGCCGGGAGCTGCGCCAGATGATGTTCTTCTCGTGGGTGAAGGGCAGGTAGACGGCGGCCTCCGAGACCTTCGTGTTGATCTGCTTGTAGAGCTCGCCGGCCTTGACGGGGTCGGTCTCCTTCAGGGCGGCGTCGAACAGGCCGTTGACGGCCTTGTCGTTCAGCTCCGAGAAGTTGTTGTTACCGCTCTGCAGGATGAAGCGGCCGTCGACCAGCGGCTGGAGGAAGCCCTGCCCGGTCGGGAAGTCGGCGCCCCAGCCCATGATGATGATGCCGTAGCCCTTGTCCTTGACGACCTTCGGCGAACCGATGATGCCGGAGGTCTGGGCGCCGTCGAACTGGTCGATCTGGGCGTCGATGCCGACCTTCAGCAGCGACTGCTGGAGGGACTCGGCGGTCGCGATCTCGATCTTCTTGTTGTTGCGGACCGCGATGGTGGTCTTGAAGCCGTTCGGCTTACCGCACTTCTTCAGGGCCTCCTTCGCCTTGGCCACGTCCGGCGCGCCGCTCAGCTTGCCGTACGGGTCGGCCTTCGCGTCGGCGCCCTTGAGGCCCGGCGGCAGCATGTTGGTGGCGATGTCGCCACCGGCCTGGGGGCCACCACGGGCGGTCTGGAGGGACTTGGAGTCGGCCGCGTAGATGATGGCCTTGCGGCACTCGATGTTGGGGATGACCGTCTGCGGGAAGACCGCGTAGCGGATGAAGCCCGTCTGCGGGTTGTCGACGTTGGCCTTGTGCTTCTGGAGCACCTTCTGGCGGGCGGCGGAGCCGATGCCCGTGGCGTTGATGTCGAGGTCGTACTCGCCCTCGATCAGACGGTTGTCCATGTCGTCGGCGTTCGTGGTGAACGTGACGCTGACCTTGTCCGGGAGTGCCTTGCGGACGGTGTCCGTCTTCGCGTCCCACTTGTCGTTGCGGACGAGCTTGATGGACTTGTTCGGGGTGTACGACTCCCACTTGTACGGGCCGGAGGAGAAGGGCTTCAGGCCGTACTTGGCCTTGGTGTCCTTGTCCTGGCGGACCGGGGAGGCGGCGGGCATCGCCAGCATCTGCAGGAAGTCACCGTTGGCGACCGGCAGCTTGAAGATGATGGTCTTGTCGTCCGGGGTCTCGATCGCCTTCAGGCCGAGCTTGTCCGCGGAGGTGTCCTTGTACGGGCCCTTGTACTCGCCCTTGGGGTCGAGGACCTGCTGGAGGTAGATCGGGCCGCCGGAGATGACGTCCTGGGCCCAGATGCGCTCGATGCCGTACTTGATGTCCTTGGAGGTGATCGGCTTGCCGTCCTCCCAGGTCACCCCGTCCTTCAGCGTGAAGGTGTAGGTGAGGCCGTCGGCGGAGACCTTGCCGGAGTCGGTCGCGAGGTCCGGGACGAGCTCGGTGGAGGCGGCGCCCGGCTCGGCCTTGAAGGTGACCAGCTGGCGGGTGTAGTAGCGGGCGAAGTCCCACACGAAGCCGTAGTAGCCGCGCTGCGGGTCCCACGAGTCGGCCTCCTGCGAGCCGATGAACTTCAGCTCGCCGCCCTTCTTGTCGGAGGGGTTGGCGACCTTGTTCACACCGGCGTCGAAGCCGGGCGCTCCGCCCTTGCCCTTGTCGCCGCTGTCGCCGCTGCCGCCGCCGCAGGCGGTGGTGACGACCATCGTGGCCGCCGCGAGCAGCGCGCCTGCGGCGATCCTGCGCCTCTGAGAACTCATCAGAGTCATGGGTCTCGCAACCTCCGGGATAGTGGCGGCCGATACGGCGGTCCGCCGAGTGGGGATGAGCCTCCTGTCGCCAGCGGCAGGGGCGGGTCTTGCGTGTCGTCGACGAACGGTCAGCGGGAGCCCTTCGGGTCGAGCGCGTCACGCACGCCGTCGCCGAAGAGGTTGAACGCCAGGACGGTGATGAAGATCGCGAGGCCGGGGATCACCATGAAGAGCGGGTCCGCCTCGTAGGTGGTGATGGCCGTCGACAGCATCTGACCCCAGGAAGCGGTCGGAGGCTTCACACCCGCGCCGAGGAAGCTGAGCGCCGCTTCGGTGAGGATGTTGGTGGGGATCATGAGGGTCGCGTAGACCGTGATCGGGGCGATCAGGTTGGGCAGCAGCTCCCGGCGCAGGATGTAGAGCCGGCCGGCGCCGAGGCTCTGGGCGGCCTCGACGTACTCGCGGTTGCGCAGCGAGAGGGTCTGGCCGCGGACGATGCGGCCCACGTACGGCCAGCCGAAGAAGCCGATGACGACGACGAGGGCGGCGATACGGACGCCCGAGCCGTCGAGTCCGAGGAGCTCGTTCGGCAGGACGGAGACCAGGGCGATCGTGAAGAGCAGCTGCGGGAAGGCGAGCATCACGTCCATGACCCGGCTCAGGGCCGCGTCGATCCAGCCGCCGAAGTAGCCGGCGATGATGCCGAGGATCGTGCCGAGGACGACGGCGAAGACAGCCGCCAGGAAGGCGACGAGCAGCGAGATCCGGGCGCCGTAGACGATCCGGCTGAAGACGTCGCGGCCGTTGACGGGCTCGACGCCGAAGAGGAACTCGGAGCTGACGCCGCCCCAGGAACCGATGGGGGTGCCGAAGAGCGGGTCGATCTGGTCCTCGTGGAACTCGTCCGGCGGGTGGCCGAGGAGGCCGACGATGACCGGCGCGAAGACCGCGACCAGGACGAGGAAGAGGACGACGAAGGCGCCCGCGAGGGCCAGTTTGTCGCGCTTGAGGCGGGTCCAGGCGATCTTCCAGGGCGAGCGGCCCTCGATCGCCTTGCCGGAGGCGCCGGAGTTGTCCGGAGTGCCGGGTGCGTCGGGCGCGGCGTCGGCGGTGGCGGTCGACTCGACCGCACTCGCCTTGTGCAGTGGTGCCGTCATCGTGGTGAGGACCCCTCTCGGCCGCCGGTAGCCGGCCACTTGCCCGCCGCGGGTAGCGGCTCGGTGGAACAACCTGCTGGGCACCGGCTCGAAAGGAGCCGAACGCCCGGTGTTCCGGGGAGTCTTCAATGCGCTTGTGATCACCCGCCAGCCCTGACGGGGAATGTTTGCTCAAACGTGATGCGGTGCTGCGACTTCCGTTATCCGGACGCCACGATCACGTGAGCGGACCATCTCGGGGCCTCTTCCCCCTAATCGGACATGTCCCTCAACTGGGCGGTCCGCCGTCGGTATTGGGACGAACGACGGCCTCCGGGGCGAACTCCGGAGGCCGGTGGGACGGTACGCGAGAAGAGGGGCGTCTCAGTATCCGGACGGCGCGGGCGGCGGGTAGCCGTACCCGGGGACGGGCGCGGAGCCGCGGCCCGCGTGCGCCTCGCGGTCGTAGAAGGGCCGCCCGTTCGCCCGCAGCCAGAGGGCCACCGGGTCGTACGCGTCGGAGAGCGCGACCGTCGAGACGGGCAGCCCGTCGGGTACGGCGCCGATCGACTGGCGCATCATCGCGCGGACCGTGTCGACGGCCGCCGGGGAGGTGTCGTACAGGTCGAGCCCGATGGCGAGGTACGGGGAGCCGAGCGCGGGCTGCACCCAGCCGCGGCGCAGCGCCCTGACGGCCGGGGTGCGGTGCGCGTTCTGCGTGAGCAGGGCGTAGAACTGCGGGATCTCCAGGGCGGGCTCGGTGACCCGCAGCGGCCCCGCGGGCATCCGGTCGAGGCCGGTGGCGATCCGGCGCAGGTCGGCCCACGGGATGCCGACGCCGCCGCCGGGGGCGTGCGGATTGAGCCAGACGCCCCAGCGGTCGGGGTAGAGGGCGCGGGCGATCTCGCGGCCGGTGACGAGCTCGTGGGCGCGGGTCCAGCCGGAGGCGGAGAGTTCCTGCGCGGAGGTCACGCAGGGCGCGTAGCCGAAGCCGTCGACCTCCATGTTCCCGTACTGGGCGTCGGACGCGCCGGGAGAGCCGTGCCAGAGCAGCATCCACAGCTCGCCGTCGGCGAGGGCGTGCAGGAGCTGCTCGTACGCGTCGTAGCGTCCGGGTGCCACCTGGCGCAGCATGTGCTCGACCTGACCAGCCGCAGCAGTGCCTGACGCGCTCACCCTGGGTCCCGCCCCTCTTCCGTTCACCACGTTCGTCCAGCCGATGATTCAGTTCAGCTTAGGGCGCCGGTCACGCCCCGAGCGGGGAGCCGGTCACCCGGCGGCGCGCTGGTAGAAGGGGCGCACCCGCTCCAGCATCCAGTCGCCGACCGGGTCCTGCGCCATGTCGAGCAGGATGAGGTTGACCGGCCAGGCGACCTCGACGCGGCCCAGGGCGCGGCCGAGGGCGTCCAGGGGCGCGTTGCGGTCGACGCCGTCCCAGGCGGCGAGCTGGACGCCGACGAAGAGGGCGGGTTCGGTGCCCTCGACGCTGGCGAGGGCGCGGCGGGCGCTGGTCACGACGCCGGTGGCCTCGAACTCGGCGGAGGCGGCGGCGAGGAAGTCGACGGGGTCGTCCTGCCAGTCGGGCTCGAAGAGGCGGACGCGGCCGCCGGTGGCGGGCCCGTCGAGCGGGGTGCGGCCGACGCGGCACAGTTCGGCGACGGCGGGCGGGGGCAGCGGGACGCCGACGGTGCCGCCGGGGTTCACGGCGATGCCGAGCTGTGGGGGCAGGCCGCGGGCGAAGTCGCGGGCGGGCGCGACGGCGAAGGACATGTGGCTGCCGACGCAGGCGAGGAACTGCTGCTCGGAGCTGAAGACGGGGACGTAGGCCGCGCCGTCGAGCTCCATGGTGGCGAGGTCGAGGTCGGGGCTCTCGGGTCCGCCGCCGTTGGGCAGCGGGACCCAGACGGGGCTGCGCCCGAGCACCTCGACCAGGCGGCCGCCGGCCGCCGGGTTGCCGAGTGAGGCGGCAAGGACCTCTTCGAGCTCGTTGCTCGGCCACGTCACGTCCACGGTCCCGTATCCCCTTCTCGCACGGCCTGCCGCACCGGCCGCCCGGCAGAACCCTAACGCCGCCTCGGCGCCACCGTGGCGAAAAGGGTACGGAAGCGAGAGTGCGCCGGGTCGGGCGCGTCCGTCAGGCGGTCTCCCGGAACTCGATCCTCCGCAGGGCGTCCGCCGCGTCCCGGTCGAGCAGGGTGGCCGAGGCGCAGCCGTGCGGGAGGCGGCCGGACTCGGCGGCCTCGACGAGCCGGCCGACGGCACGCCGGTGCCGGGCGAAGGCATAGGCGGAGACGCCCCGGCCGCGGGTCCGCTGGCCCTCGCGAGCGGTGTCCGGGGAGACGTCGAGGAGGAGCAGGTGCAGGGCACGGCCGCGCCTACGGGCCTCGCGGGCGAGCCAGCCGCGCACCCAGGACTGGGTGCCGCAGTCGTGCACGATCACCCCGGTGCCGGAGCGCAGGGCGCGGCGCAGCCCGGCGTAGTGCGCGAGCCGGACCAGGGGGCGGTAGAGGGCGTACGGCACGAGGCGGGGCATGCGGGCCTCCCAGCGCTCGCGGGCGTCCTGGGAGTCGATGCCGGCGCCCGCGGCGGCGCGCCTCATGAGGGTCGACTTGCCGCTGCCGGGCAGTCCTGAGACCACGACGAGGTCGCCGGCCGCGAAGGTGAGGGTGCGGGGGCCCCGGCCGCCGCGCTCGCGGAGGTCCCGCAGGAGACGGCCGCGGCCGCGGGTCCTGGCGCGGGCTCGCTGGGACGGTATGCCCGTACTCGGCGCGCACGCGCCGCTGTGCTGGATCCTCATCGCTTCTCCCCCTGCCGGGCCTCGGGAGACCCTTGCCCACAAAGTGTAAAGAAACGGTAATGGGACACAAGCGATATGCCCCGCCGAGCTCGCGTGCAATGATGTGCCCGCCAGGCGCGCACAGTCGCCACACAATCGCATACCGGCCGCTCGAATCCGCGCGGGAGAGTTCCGGACCGCCCAGCGTGTCCGGACGCCGAAGGAGCAAGACCCTCCCTTGAATCTCTCAGGCCCCGTACCGCGCGGATGAGGCAGATCTGAAAAGCGGGACACCCTGCTGTGTCCCCACCCAAGGTGCAAGCCGAACTCCCGGCGCCGAACTCCCGGCGACGAGATGCTCTCGGTGAACCTCTCAGGTTCCATGACAGATGGGGAGGACGTCCTCGCCGTCATGTGTTTCGTCACCGATCACGCCCTTGGGACCCGGGAGCCACCCCATGAGCACTGCCCCCCGCCTGACCGCCCTCGATGCCCTGCATCGTTCGCTGGGCGCGACCATGACCGACTTCGCCGGCTGGGACATGCCGCTGCGGTACGCCAGCGAGCGCGACGAGCACCTCGCCGTCCGCACAAGGGCCGGTCTCTTCGACCTCTCCCACATGGGTGAGATCACCGTCACCGGCCCGCAGGCGGTCGAGCTCCTCGACCACGCCCTCGTCGGCAACATCTCCACCGTGGGCAACGGCCGCGCCCGCTACACGATGATCTGCCAGGAGGACGGCGGCATCCTCGACGACCTGATCGTGTACCGGCTCCAGGAACAGGAGTACATGGTCGTCGCCAACGCCTCCAACGCGCAGATCGTCCTGGACGCGCTGACCGAGCGCGCGGCCGGCTTCGACGCCGAGGTGCGCGACGACCGTGACGCGTACGCCCTGATCGCCGTCCAGGGCCCGGAGTCCCCCGGCATCCTGAAGTCGCTCACGGACGCCGACCTGGACGGCCTCAAGTACTACGCCGGCCTGCCGGGCACGGTCGCGGGCGTGCCCGCGCTGATCGCCCGTACCGGCTACACCGGCGAGGACGGCTTCGAGCTGTTCCTGAAGCCCGAGCACGCCGAGGGCGTCTGGAAGGCGCTGACCGAGGCGGGCGAGGGCGTCGGCCTGATCCCCTGCGGTCTGTCCTGCCGCGACACGCTCCGCCTGGAGGCGGGCATGCCGCTGTACGGTCACGAGCTGACCACCGCCCTCACCCCCTTCGACGCGGGTCTCGGCCGGGTCGTGAAGTTCGAGAAGACGACCAACGACGGCGACTTCGTCGGCCGCCAGGCGCTGGAGGCCGCCGCCGAGCGCGCGGCGACCAACCCGCCGCGCAAGCTCGTCGGCCTGGTCGCCGAGGGCCGCCGGGTCCCCCGCGCGGGCTTCTCCGTCGTCAAGGACGGCGTGGTGATCGGCGAGGTCACCTCCGGCGCCCCGTCGCCGACCCTCGGAAAGCCGATCGCGATGGCGTACGTGGACGCGGCGCACGCCGAGCCCGGCACCCAGGGTGTAGGTGTGGACATCCGCGGCACCCACGAGCCGTACGAGGTCGTCGCGCTGCCCTTCTACAAGCGCCAGAAGTGACGCATCCGTCTCACGTCGCGTCTCACCCCGCAAGACCCACGTTCATCAGCACTCCCCCGATCCAGGAGAATCAGGCCATGAGCAACCCCCAGCAGCTGCGTTACACCAAGGAGCACGAGTGGCTGTCGGCCGCCGAGGACGGCGTCGCGACGGTCGGCATCACGGAGTTCGCGGCCAACGCGCTCGGTGACGTCGTCTTCGCCCAGCTCCCCGCCGTCGGCGACACCGTCACCGCGGGCGAGACCTGCGGCGAGCTGGAGTCGACGAAGTCCGTGAGCGACCTGTACTCCCCCGTCACGGGTGAGATCGTCGCCGCGAACCAGGACGTGGTGGACGACCCGTCCCTGGTGAACACGGCTCCGTTCGAGGGTGGCTGGCTGTTCAAGGTACGTGTCGCGGGCGAGCCGGACGATCTGCTCTCCGCCGACGCGTACACCGAGTTCTCCGCCTCCGGGAACTGAGACCGGGCCCGAGACCCCTTAGGGATCGATTCATGTCGCTTCTGAACACTCCCCTCCACGAGCTGGACCCGGACGTCGCCGCCGCTGTCGACGCCGAGCTCCGCCGTCAGCAGTCCACCCTCGAGATGATCGCCTCGGAGAACTTCGCTCCGGTCGCCGTCATGGAGGCGCAGGGCTCCGTCCTCACCAACAAGTACGCCGAGGGCTACCCGGGCCGCCGCTACTACGGTGGCTGCGAGCACGTCGACGTCGCCGAGCAGATCGCGATCGACCGGATCAAGGACCTGTTCGGCGCCGAGTACGCCAACGTCCAGCCGCACTCCGGCGCCTCCGCGAACCAGGCCGCCCTCTTCGCGATCGCCCAGCCCGGCGACACGATCCTGGGTCTGGACCTGGCGCACGGCGGTCACCTCACCCACGGCATGCGCCTGAACTTCTCCGGCAAGCAGTTCAACGTGGTCGCGTACCACGTGGACGAGGCCGGTCTGGTCGACATGGCCGAGGTCGAGCGCCTCGCCAAGGAGCACCGCCCGAAGGTGATCATCGCGGGCTGGTCCGCCTATCCGCGCCAGCTGGACTTCGCCGAGTTCCGCCGGATCGCCGACGAGGTCGAGGCCAAGCTGTGGGTCGACATGGCCCACTTCGCGGGCCTGGTCGCCGCCGGTCTGCACCCGAACCCGGTCGAGTACGCGGACGTGGTGACCTCCACCACGCACAAGACGCTCGGCGGCCCCCGCGGCGGCATCATCCTCGCGAAGAAGGAGTTCGCGAAGAAGCTGAACTCCTCGGTCTTCCCCGGCTTCCAGGGCGGCCCGCTCGAGCACGTGATCGCCGCCAAGGCCGTCTCCTTCAAGGTCGCGGCCACGGAGGAGTTCAAGGAGCGCCAGCAGCGCACCCTGGACGGCGCCCGCATCATCGCCGAGCGCCTGGTCCAGGACGACGTCACCGCCCACGGTGTCTCCGTCCTGTCCGGCGGCACGGACGTCCACCTGCTCCTCGTCGACCTGCGCGACAGCGAGCTGGACGGCCAGCAGGCCGAGGACCGCCTCCACGAGGTCGGCATCACGGTCAACCGGAACGCCGTCCCGAACGACCCGCGCCCGCCGATGGTCACCTCGGGTCTGCGCATCGGTACGCCGGCGCTCGCGACCCGCGGTTTCCAGGCCGAGGACTTCACCGAGGTCGGCGACATCATCGCGGAGACCCTGAAGCCCGGCTTCGACGCCGACAAGGCCGCATCGCTGAAGGCCCGGGTGACGGCGCTCGCCGACAAGCACCCGCTGTACCCCGGCCTGAAGTAGTTTCGTACGATTTAGTTCCGGTTTCGTTCGTACGACACCTCCGGGGCATCGCGCACACTGGACAGTGAGCGCGGTGCCCCACCCCATGTCATCGCGCGGTTCCGACCGCTTGCCTTCACGCTTTTCTGCTCCACCCCGGCAGACAACGGCGTCTAGCCCCCCACAAGGAGTTCTCCGTGGCCATCTCGGTCTTCGACCTGTTCTCGATCGGCATCGGCCCGTCGAGCTCCCACACGGTGGGCCCGATGCGCGCGGCCCGGATGTTCGCCCGCCGGCTGAAGAACGAGGGCCTGCTCGCCCACACCGCGAAGGTCCGGGCGGAGCTGTACGGCTCGCTCGGCGCGACCGGCCACGGCCACGGCACCCCGAAGGCGGTCCTGCTCGGTCTTGAGGGCAGCTCGCCCCGCACGGTGAACGTGGAGACCGCCGACGACGAGGTCGAGCGGATCAAGTCGAGCGGCCGGATCAACCTCCTCGGCGCCCACGAGATCCCCTTCGACTTCGACGCCGACCTGATACTGCACCGGCGCAAGGCGCTGCCGTACCACGCCAACGGGATGACGATCTTCGCGTACGACGCGGAGGGCGGCCTCGTCCTGGAGAAGACGTACTACTCGGTCGGCGGCGGCTTCGTCGTCGACGAGGACGCCGTGGCCGGCGAGAACCCGATCGTCCCCGACGACACGGCCCTGAAGTACCCCTTCCGTACGGGCGACGAGCTGCTGCGCCTGGCGAAGGAGACGGGCCTGTCGATCTCCGCGATGATGCTGGAGAACGAGAAGGCCTGGCGCACCGAGGACGAGATCCGCGCGGGCCTCCTGGAGATCTGGCGGGTCATGCAGTCCTGCGTCTCGCGCGGCATGTCCCGCGAGGGGATCCTGCCCGGCGGCCTGAAGGTCCGCCGCCGCGCCGCGACCTCCGCCCGCAAGCTCCGCTCCGAGGGCGACCCGGCGGCGCACGCGATGGAGTGGATCACGCTCTACGCGATGGCCGTGAACGAGGAGAACGCGGCGGGCGGCCGGGTGGTCACCGCCCCGACGAACGGCGCGGCCGGCATCATCCCGGCGGTCCTGCACTACTACATGAACTTCGTCCCCGGCGCCGACGACGAGGGCATCGTCCGCTTCATGCTCGCGGCCGGCGCGGTCGGCATGCTCTTCAAGGAGAACGCCTCGATCTCCGGCGCCGAGGTCGGCTGCCAGGGCGAGGTCGGCTCGGCCTGCTCGATGGCGGCGGGCGCCCTCGCCGAGGTCCTCGGCGGCACCCCGGAGCAGGTGGAGAACGCGGCCGAGATCGGCATGGAACACAACCTGGGCCTGACCTGCGACCCGGTCGGCGGCCTGGTCCAGATCCCGTGCATCGAGCGGAACGGCATGGCGGCGGTCAAGGCGGTCACGGCGGCGAAGATGGCGATGCGCGGCGACGGCAGCCACCTGGTCTCCCTCGACAAGGTCATCAAGACCATGAAGGAGACCGGCGCGGACATGAGCGTGAAGTACAAGGAGACCGCCCGGGGCGGTCTCGCGGTGAACATCATCGAGTGCTGAGCTTGTAGGCCCTGACCAGCGCGTTTGTGCCGTTCAGCGAGCGATTCCGCCCTGTGGCCGGGGTCAGGGGCCGATTCCGTGTGGGTCCGGCACCACCGTGAGGAGTGCCGAGACGACGATGATCGCCGCGAGGACGGACACCTCCACGCGCGCGGGTGCCTGGGCGTTCCCGCCGGACATCATCCGCCCCCGGGCGGCGAGCGCGAGCAGGCTCGCCCCGCCGAACAGGATCAGCTTCACCAGGAGGATCCGGCCGTAGGCGGTGCTCATGACGGCGTCGAGCGGTAGCTTGCGCAGGGTCGAGACGGTGCCGGTGACCGCGAGAGCGGCGTACACCCAGGCGGCCATCCGGGCGTACCGGGCGAGGACGTCCCGGCCGCCGCCCCGCAGTCTCATGGTGCGGAGCACGTACAGGAGGGTGCCGGCCCAGAGCGAGGCGGCGGTGAGGTGCACGACCGTGAGGGACGTGCCGATGACCGGTTGGTACGTCTCCGGGTGGGCGCGTACGGCCTCGGCGCCCACGGCGAGGGCGAGCGGCAGGGCGGCGAGCGCGGGGCGCCGGGAGGCGGCGCAGAGGGCGGCCAGGACGAAGGCGTTGGCCGTGACGAGCAGGAGGCGGCCCTCGCGGAGCCCGTACACGACGGGCGGGCTGAGTCCGCTGACCGCTGCGAAGAGCAGCAGGAGCCCGGCCGAGGCGGCCGCGGCAAGGAGGGCGGCGGGGGCGGACCAGGCGCGGGGCCGTGGCCCGTCGCGCGCGAGGCGGCGGCCGGCGAGTTCACCGACGTGTACGGCCAGACCGGTGAAGACCAGAAGCCGCAGCAGCGTGGTGGTGCCGGCCGCGGGTATTCGGAGCTCGCCCGTGCCCGTCTGGGCGAGGCCGCCGCCCAGCAGGGCGACGACCAGGACCGCGACGACGGCGAGGACCGCCGCCGTCAGACGGCTCGGGGTACCGAAGGGTCCGGGAAGCGTCACCGGACGATCGTCACCGAGCCCCGGACGGGCGGCAACTCAGGGTCGCTCCGCCCGTCCGGCCCGGCGGGTCAGGCCTTGCTGTAGTGCGCCCAGAACTCGTCCCACGAGAGGACGCCGTCGCCGTTGGCGTCGCGCTGCTTGATGAGCACCTCGGCGACCGACTCGGTGACGTTGAAGTCGCCGTGCTGCGCCATGAGGCTCTTGTACTCCGCGGCGGTGATGAAGCCGTCGCCGTCCACGTCGAAACTGTTGAATGCCGTGCGTGCCGACTCGATGTCCGCCACTGCTTCCGCCCCTTCTCGGTGCTTCTCTGACGGGGGTCAGATTAGCTGGCCCGCCGGGACGGGCCGCGAGGGGTCTCAGGGGTGGGCTACCGGAAGATGCCCGTGTGCCCGAGGGAGTAGCGGCCCGGCTGGGGGTAGACGGCGAGGCCGTGGGGGCCGCCGCCGACCGGGATGCGGGCGAGCTGCTTTCCGGTGGTGGTGTCGATCGCGTACACCTCGGCGTCGTAGCGGCCGGAGAGCCACAGGACCTTGCCGTCGGCGGAGACACCTCCCATGTCGGGGGAGCCGCCGTCCGGCAGCCACCACTTCTTGGTGAGCTTGTTCTTGGCGAAGTCGAAGACGGAGACGGAGCCCTCGCCGCGGTTGGGGACGTACATCTCGCGTGAGTCCCGGCTGATGTAGAGGCCGTGGCAGCCCTTGCCGGTGGGCAGCAGGGTGGGGGTGGTGAACTTCTCGCCGTCGAGGACCCACATGCCGTGGGCCATCATGTCGGCGACGTAGAACGTCTTGCCGTCGGGGGAGATCTTCACGTCCTGCGGCATGGCGCCCTCGAAGGGCAGCTTCTGCTGGCCGATCACCTCCATCTTCTCGGTGTCGACCTTGAGCAGTTCGCCGGAGAACTCGCAGGAGACGACGAAGTACCGTCCGTCGGCGGAGAAGTCGGCGTGGTTGACGCCGTAGCAGCTGACGGGGACGGTCTTCTTCCGCTCCATGGTGTGGGGGTCGCGGAAGACGAGTTCGCGGTCCAGGGAGGCCATCACGACGGCGTACTTGCCGTTGGGTGTGAAGTAGAGGTTGTACGGGTCGTGGACCTCGACGGGTTTGCCCGCGACGCCGGTGGCGGGGTCGATGGGGGTGAGCGTGTGGCCCCGGTTGTTGTTGACCCAGAGGGTCTTCATGTCCCAGGAGGGCACGACGTGCTGGGGCTGGATGCCGACGGGGATGGTCTCGATCACCTGGTAGGTGGCCGGGTCGATGACGGAGACGGTGTTGGAGTTGGTGTTGGGGACGTAGACGCGGGAGGGGAAGTCCTTGACGACCGGGGAGAGTTTGTTCGGCCGGTCGGCGGCGTAGACGTCGTTCGGGTCGAGCAGCGGTGGCATGCCGGGGAGCCCGGCGGGCGCGGCGGCGGGCTTCTTGACGGGGGCGGCCTTCTTCACCGGGGCGGCTCCCTCGCCGGGGTCCCCGGTGCCGCAGCCGGCGAGGAGGGCGAGGACCGCGGCGGCGAGGAGGGCTCTTGTGCGCTTCGTGGGGTGTGCCATCAGGTCAGCAGCTCCGTGGTGGTGACCGCGCGCAGCCCGCGGCGGTCGAGGTCGGCGAGGAGGAGGGGAAGGGCGACGGCGGTGACCGGGTAGCCGAAGTGCAGGCTGACGACGGAGCCGGCGCGGGCCGTGCCGGTGACGTTGCGGACGACGGCGGCGGCGTCGGTGGTGGTGAAGTCGAGGGAGTCGACGTCGTACGAGAGGACGTGCGGGTATCCGGCGCGGTGGGCGGCGCGCAGGACGGCGGGGGCGGCGCGCTGGGTGCGGGAGGGCCGGAACCAGGTGCCGATGGAGCCGGTGAGCCGGCGGAGCCTGGTGGCGCAGGCCTCGATCTCGGCGTGGGCCCCGGCTTCGGTGAGGGCGTTGACGTCGGTGTGGTGCTGGGTGTGGTTGCCGAGGTCGTGTCCGCCGTCGAGGACGCGCCGGGCCATGTCGGGGTGGGCGTCGAGCCAGCTGCCGACGGCGAGGACGGTGACACGGGCGCCGGCCTTCTCGGCCTGGGTGAGGAGCGTCCGGGCGAGGGCGGGGTCGCCCTGGCCGTGGAAGGTGAGGGCGACGCGGGGCCGGTCACGGGGGCCGTGGGCGATCTCCGCGGGCTGTCCGGGGAGGCGCCGCGGGCCGGGGGCCGCGTGGGGCGCGGGGGCGGGCCGCCGGGGAGCGGCGGGAGCGGCCGGGCGCTGTGGAGCGGGGGCGGCGGGGCGGGGCTCCGTGCCGCAGGCGGTGGCGAGGGCTCCCGCGAGGGTGGCGGCCGCACCGGCTCGGAGGGCGCTGCGGCGGTCGGTCGGCTTCACGCGACCATTTAAAGGCGCTACCGCCCGATTTATTACGATTGGGCCAATTCAGGACGTTTACGACCCCTGAAGTGGCGTCCAGCATGCGGACGAGCCCGGGAAACAACCGATGAACCGCATAGCCATTCACTGTTTACAAGGCGGGTGCTTCACGTCACCAACGATTCATTCTGGAACTGTCCCACTTCGCCCTGGATTGCCCCGCTAGGAGCTTTTGGCGCCAAGGCCCCCTGTCTGCCATAGTCGGAGACACGACCCCCATTGACCCGGGCCAGGTCGACATAGCGGCCGTGGATACACCCCCCCGTCCACGGCGCACCACACGGCAGCCCCCACGCGCCCCACCACGGCGCACGGGGGCTTCCGTGCCTGCGGGGTCGGTCAGCGGTCGGAGACCCGCATCTCGAACCAGGTCGTCTTGCCGCGCGGCGCGAGGTCCACACCCCAGCGGTCCGAGAGCTTGTCGACGAGGAAGAGCCCCCGGCCGCTCGTGTCGAGCTCGTGCACCGGCATCAGACAGGGCAGCCCGCGCGAGGGGTCCCGCACCTCGACGCGGATCCAGCCGCGCCGCCGCTGTAACCGCAGTGCGAAGACCCGGGCGCCGGTGTGCCGGACCGCGTTCCCGACGAGTTCGGAGACGAGCAGGACCGCGTGCTCGGCGATCTGCGGGCCCAGCCCCCACTGCCGCAGCACGACGTGCTCGGTGAGTCGGCGGGCCACCCACGCGGACTCGGGACGGGACGGCAGCCGCACATCCTCGTCCGCCGGATTACCGTACAACTCCATTGCCCCGGCGGCCTGTTCGTCGTCCGCGGCCGGTGACCACCGCGCTGCGGCGGCGCTTGCGCGCTGCCACGGCTGTTCCCTACCCTCCAGGCCCGCCATGCCCCCCATCATGGCCGTACGGAGGCGTCCGCGGGGGCCGTTCCGACGGAATCGGCCCCCGGAACAACCCGTCAGGCGAACTTCGCCTTGCCCGGGCCCTCTTCGACGAAGCTGCGCATCCCGCGCTCGCGGTCCTCGGTCGCGAACAGAGCCGCGAACCAGGTCCGCTCGATGGCGAGACCGGTGTCGATGTCGGCCTCGAGCCCCTGGTCGATCGCCTCCTTCGCGGCCCGCAGGGCGACCGCGGGCCCCTGCGCCAGCTTCGCGGCCCAGGCGTGCGCCTGCTCGTACACCTCGGCGGCCGGGACGACCCGGTCGACCAGACCCAGCGTCAGGGCCTCGTCGGCCTTCACCATCCGGCCGGTGAAGATGAGGTCCTTGGCCTTGGAGGGGCCGACCAGGCGCGACAGGCGCTGGGTGCCGCCCGCGCCCGGGATCAGGCCGAGCAGGATCTCCGGCTGGCCCAGCCGCGCGTTGTCCGCGGCGATCCGGTAGTCGGCGCAGAGCGCCAGCTCGCAGCCGCCGCCGAGGGCGTACCCGGTGATCGCGGCGACGACGGGCTTGGGGACGCGGGCGACGGCGGTGAAGGAGTCCTGGAGGGCGCGGGAGCGCTTGACCATGGCCACGTGGTCCATGACCTGCATCTCCTTGATGTCCGCGCCGGCCGCGAACACCCGCTCGCCGCCGTAGAGGACCACGGCCCGCACGTCGTCGCGGTCGGTCGCCTCCTGGGCCAGCTCGCGCAGCCGGTCCTGGGTGGCGATGTCCAGGGCGTTCATCGGGGGGCGGTCGAGGCGGATCGTGCCGACGCCTTCGGCGACTTCGAGATTCACAGTCATGAGAGGAAGGTTAGTGTCCGTTAACTGGAAAAGGCCCGGTGCTGTTGCTCACAGCACCGGGCCCTCTCACGGGAGATCTAGGCGATCCACTCCGACCAGTCCATGTTCCAGCCGTTGAGGCCGTTCTCCGGCTTGATCTGCTTGTCCTTGGAGTTCTTCACGACGACCACGTCACCGATGATCGAGCGGTCGTAGAACCAGGCGGCCGGCATGGAGCTGTCGCCCGCGCCCCGCGCGTCCTGGAGGCCGACGCAGCCGTGGCTGACGTTGGAGGAGCCGAAGGTGCTCTTCGGGGCCCAGTAGTTGCCGTGCACGAAGGTGCCCGAGGTGGACAGACGCATCGCGTGCGGCACGTCCTTGATGTCGTACTCGCCGCCGAAGCCGACCGTGGCCCCGTTCATGCGGGTCACCTTGTACTTCTCGCTGATGACCATCTGACCGTTGTACGTGGTCGTCGACGGGGCGCCCGCGGTGATCGGGATCGTCTTGATGATCTTGCCGTCGCGCTCGATCTTCATCGTCTTGGCGCTCGCGTCGACGGTGGAGACCTGACGGCGGCCGATGGTGAAGGTGACCGTCTTCTTCTGCTTGCCGTAGACGCCCGGGCGGCCCTCGACGCCGTCCAGGTTGAGCTCGACGGTCACCTTGGTGCCGGCGGCCCAGTAGTTCTCCGGGCGGAAGTCGAGGCGGTCGTTGCCGAACCAGTGGCCCTCGATCCGCACGGCCGGCTCGGCCGTCACCTTGATGGCCTTCTCGACGGCCTCGGGGTCGGTGATGCCCCGGGTGAAGTTGATGGACACCGGCATGCCGACGCCGACGGTCGAACCGTGCTCCGGCGTGTAGTGGCCGAGGAAGGTGTTCTTCGGGACCAGGGTGGTGAAGGTGGTGTCCTTCGCCGACTCGCGGCCCTCGGCGTCCTTCGCGACGGCGTGGACCTTGTACTGGGTGCCGCCGGCCAGGTGGGCGGTGGGCGACCAGCTGGCGCCGTCCGCCGCGATCCTGCCCTCGACCGCGGTGCCCTTGGAGTCGGCGACCGTGACCGTGGTCAGCTTGCCCTGCGTCGCGGTGACCTTGAGCGCCCCGCTGGTGGCGACCGAGTCGGCGCCGTCCTTCGGAAGGATCGTCACGACCGCCTGCGAGGCCGCGTTCCCCTGCTGGCCGCCGCCCCCGGCGGCCGGCCCCTGTCCCCCCGTACCGCCGCTGCCGCCGGCTGTTTCGCCGCCGCCGCAGGCCGTGAGCACCAGGAGCATCGCTCCCGCCGCCAGGGCCTGCAGCCGGACGCCCCCGCGCCGTCGGCCGCGCCGCCCCTTAGCCCCTACCGATGTCCCCGATATCGGCTGCCCGTTCACTGTGGTCGTCTCCCCTCGCACGGCCTGGCACCGCCACGGCCCCACCCCCGTGCGCATTCACTCGCGCACACGGCGCTAGATAATCACACCGCAGGACACGAAAGATCCTCGTGAATGTCACCGTTCAGTCCCGATCGACCTGGTAAGACGACGGAAGTTCCGGGTGGTGCGAGGGCGACGAGGGGTCAGTGCAGGGCGGAGCCGGCCTTCCACCGGTTCCACTCCATGTTCCAGCCGCCGAGGCCGTTGTCGGGAGCGACCTTGCGGTCACGGGAGTTGACCACTTCCACCACGTCGCCGATGAGCGTCCGGTCGAAGAACCAGCCCGCGGGCGACTCGGCGCTGCCGCCCTTCTCGTCCCGCAGCCCCACGCAGCCGTGGCTGACGTTGGCGGTGCCGAACGTGCCGGGCGACGCCCAGTAGTTCCCGTGCAGGAAGGTCCCCGACTCGGTGAGCCGCATGGCGTGCGGGACGTCCTTGATGTCGTACTCGCCGCCGAAGCCGACCGTGCGCCCGTCCATCCGCGTCACGTCGTACAGCTCGGTGACGACCATCTTCCCGTTGTACGTGGTGGTCTTCGGCGCTCCCGCGGTGATCGGCAGGGTCGCCAGGACCGCGCCGTCCCTCCTGACCTCCATGGTGTGCGCGGCGGCGTCCACCAGGGAGACCTGGGAGCGGCCGACGGTGAAGCCGACCGTCTTGCGCTGGATGCCGTACACGCCGGGCGCCCCCTCGACGTCCCGCAGGCCGAGCCGGACGGTGACGCGGGTGCCGGGCTGCCAGTACGCGGCGGGGCGGAAGTCGAGCCGCTCCTTGCCGAACCAGTGGCCGACGACCTCGACCGGCGGCACGGAGGTGATCCTGATGGCCCGTTCGACCGCGGCGCGGTTCTCGATCGGTCTGTTGAAGCCGAAGGAAACGATCATGCCGGTGCCGACAGTGGAACGGTTCTCCGGTTTGAAGTAGCCGATGAAGCGGCTCTCCGGCACCACGGTGGTGAAGGTGGTGTGCCGGGCGGAGCGGCGCCCGTGCGCGTCGAGCGCGACCGCGTCCACGCTGTACTTCGCGGCCAGCGCGAGCCGGGCGTCCGCCCGGGGCCGCCAGCGCAGCCCGTCCGCGGAGATCTCCCCCGCGACCTCGGTCCGCTGGGCGTCCTCGACCTGGACGACGGTCACCCGTTCGAGCCGCCCGCTGTCCACCCTCACCTCGACCGGCCCTTCGGCCTTCACCCCCCGGGTGCCGTCCTCCGGGCTGATCCGGATGACGTCACCAGGGGCCCGCGCCTTGCCGGGCAGGGAGAGGTCGATGCCCCGTCCGCCGCCCTCTCCCGTGCAGCCCACGAGGCCCGCCATCAGTCCCGCCACCGCCAGGGCGTACCTCGCCCGCTTCCATACGTGTGTCACGCTCGGCCCAACGACGGCCACCCTCCAGGGGAAACGTGCGTACGGGTCATGTTGGGAGCGGGGCCGTGCGGGCAGAACAGGAGGAGGACACGCGCGGGAGCGGCGGCCGGGACGCCGTCGCTGCCCCGGGCGCGGGCCCGACGAGCCGCGGGAGGCCGGGACGGTGGCGAGCGCAGCCGAGCAGGAGGCGGTACCGGAGCATGCCCCGGAGCGGGCCGGACCCCCGGTGTGGCCGGGGGCGCCGACGCCCCTGGGCGCCCGCTGCCGGGTCGGGCCCGACGGGGTGGCGGGCACGAACTTCGCCCTGTGGGCGGGCGGGGCGGAGGCGGTGGAGCTGTGCCTCTTCGGGCCGGACGGTACGGAACGCCGGCTGCCGCTCACGGAGCTGACCCACGAGATCTGGCACGGATTCGTGCCCGGGGTCGAGGCCGGGCAGCGGTACGGCTACCGGGTGCACGGCCGCTGGGACCCGTGGACGGGCGCCCGGTGGAACCCGGCGAAGCTGCTCCTCGACCCGTACGCGCGGGCCGTGGACGGCGACTTCGACCTGCCGCCCGAGGTGTACGGGCATGTGCGGGACTGGCCGCAGCAGCATGTCGCCGACACCGTGCGCGACGAGCGGGACTCCGCCCCGTACGTGCCGAAGGGGGTCGTCGTCCAGGACGACGACGACTGGTCGGACGACCGCAGGCCCAAGACGCCCTGGCAGGACTCCGTCATCTACGAGCTCCACGTCAAGGGATTCACCCGACTCCACCCGGGCATCCCCGAACGGCTGCGGGGCACGTACGCGGGCCTGGCCCATCCGGCGGCGATCGAGCACCTCGTACAGCTCGGGGTGACGGCGGTGGAGCTGCTCCCCGTGCACCAGTTCGCGCACGAGGACCATCTTCTCCGGCGCGGCCTGCGCAACCACTGGGGCTACAACTCGATCGGCTACTTCGCCCCGCACGCCGGCTACTCCTCGTCGGGGACGACCGGGCAGCAGGTCGGCGAGTTCAAGCGGATGGTGCGGGCGCTGCACGCGGCCGGGATCGAGGTCATCCTCGACGTCGTCTACAACCACACGGCGGAGGCGGGCGAGCTCGGCCCCACCCTGTCCCTGAAGGGCATCGACAACCGCGGCTACTACCGGCTCCAGTCCGACGCCCGCCGGTACGCCGACTACACGGGCTGCGGCAACACCCTGCACGTCGTGCAGCCGCAGGTCCTGCGCCTCATCACCGACAGCCTCCGCTACTGGGTCACGGAGATGGGCGTCGACGGCTTCCGCTTCGACCTGGCGGCGGCACTCGCCCGCTCGATGCACGACGTCGACATGCTCTCCCCGTTCCTCGCGGTGATCGCCCAGGACCCGGTGCTCCGCCGGGTGAAACTCATCGCCGAACCCTGGGACGTGGGCAACGGCGGCTACCAGGTCGGCGCCTTCCCTCCGCTGTGGACCGAGTGGAACGACCGCTACCGGGACGCCGTAAGGGACTTCTGGCGCGGGGCCCTGCACGACGTACGGGACCTCGGCTACCGGCTCTCCGGCTCCAGTGACCTGTACGCCTGGGGCGGGCGCCGGCCGTACGCCTCCGTCAACTTCGTCACCGCCCACGACGGCTTCACCCTCCGCGACCTCGTCACGTACGAGCGCAAGCACAACGAGGCCAACGGCGAGGGCAACCGGGACGGCACGAACGACAACCGGTCCTGGAACTGCGGGACGGAGGGCGAGACCGACGACCCCGGGATCACCACCCTGCGGCTGCGCCAGCAGCGCAACCTCCTCACCACCCTCCTCCTCTCCACCGGTGTCCCGATGCTCGTCTCCGGCGACGAGATGGGCCGTACGCAGGGCGGCAACAACAACGCGTACTGCCAGGACAACGAGACCGGCTGGGTCGACTGGTCCCTCCCGGACGACCCCGGGCGGGCCCAGCTCCTCGCCCTGACCCGCCGACTGCTCGCCCTCCGCAACCACCACCCGGTGCTGCGCCGCCGGGCCTTCTTCTCGGGCCGCCCCCAGGGCGCGGACGGACTGCGGGACCTGGCCTGGTTCACCGCGGACGGCGCCGAGATGACGGAACCCGACTGGTACGCGCCCACGGCCACCCTCGGCCTCTACCTGTCGGGCCGTGACATCCCGGGCCGGGACGAACGCGGCGAACAGATCGCCGACGACAGCTTCCTCGCCGTCCTCCACGCGGGCCCCCACCCGCTCGACTTCCGCCTCCCGGGCCCGCCCTGGGCGGAGTCGTACGAACTGGTGGTGGACACCTCACGGGAGGACCAGTCGGCACCTCCGGGCACGGTCCACCGGGGCGGCGGGACGCTCACGGTGGGGGCCCGGTCGGTGGTGCTGCTGCGGGTGAGGACGTAGCGGGGCGGGGGCGGGCGGCGTCCGGACGGGTCAGTTCAGGTGGACGTAGCAGGTGTAGTCGCCGGAGACGGTGGAGTCGGCACCGGTGTACCGGTAGCTGATCGACGTGCCGCCGCCGACCCGGTACGAGCCGGCGGGGCGGCCCCCCGCGGTCCACGCTCCGGGCGCCGTGCGGTGGCGGGCGCCGCACTTCTCGTCCGCCGCCTCCTCCCCCACGCCCCGGGGGTCGCCCTGAACCGTCATGTCGACGCGTACGTGGCCGAAGACGCGCAGGTCGGCGTCCTTCCCACAGGGGACCGGCCGGACCCGGACCATGGACCCGAGGCCGGTGTCCGTGGAGGCGCAGGCACCGGGCTTCACGCCTTGCAGGGTGGTGGTCGCCTGCTCGGCGTCCTGGGACCGCTCGCGGACGGGCACGGGTGTGACCGGGGCCTTCCCGTGATCGGTCAGGACGTACTCCGCGCGCAGCGAGGTGACGCCGCCGAGCACGCCCCGGATGTGCAGGGCATCGAGCACCGCCTCGTAGTCGGCTTCGGCCCGCAGGAGGCGGCCGTCCTTGTCGAGGACCACCGTCAGCGGTACCTCGGCGGTCCTGTCCTGGTCCAGGGCGTGTCCGAAGGCCTTCGGCAGGGCGACCGCCGCGCTCCTGCCGTCGATCCGCAGCTCGTACCGGCGGCCGCCGTCGGGGGTCGGCTCGGGGTTCCGCTCCGGGTCCGCGTGGCGCACCACCTCGGCGAGGGTGCGGCCCCAGGGGGCGGTCTCGCCCGCGTACTCCAGAAAGTCGGAGACCGTGTCGGCGAACTCCATGGAGCCGGAGGCGGAGTACCGCAGCCAGGTGCCGGCCGAGGTCCGGTAGCTGACGTCGTTCTCCTCGACCGTGTACTGCTCGCGGGCGGTGGTGCCCGGAGCGTGACCGAGGTCCACGGTCGCCGCCAGCTCGGGGAAGTCGCGCGGGATGTCGACGGACCGCTCCACGCGAGCGGTGTCCATCGCGTAGTCGAGGACGCCGGTGGTCCGCTCTACGGCGGTGCCCCTGGCCGAGCCGTAGGTGAGGGTGGCGGTGAAGCGGGCGGAGCCGCTCGCGGCGGTGGCCCGGGAGGCGGCGTTCAGCTGGTCGCGGAGCCGCTCCTCGAAGACCGGCTTACCGGTCGGCGAGGCCGCCTTCGCGGCCGGTTCCTCCCCCGGGCCGGAGGTATCGCAGCCGACGGCCGCGAACAGCAGCGGCAGCGTGGCCGCGGCCATGCCGAATCTTCTCGAATGTCTCATCGTCGTTCTTCCCACCCCTGGCCGGTCTTCAGGGGTGGGATCTTACGGAGCGGCCCCCTCCGCGCGGCGGGCGGGCCGGGCCCGGGAAGGACGGCCGGAAAACCGGATGAGACGTGTCAGGGCTGAACCGTATGGTCGGGCCTGATGCCCGAGATACCTGTCGCCCCAGAGCCCCCCGCGCCCACCGCTTCCGGCCCCGGCGCCGCTCCCTCACGCTCCGCCGTGCGTGCGCTGCTCCGTCTCTGGCCGTATGTGCGGCCCGTGCGCGGACGGCTGTTCACGGCCGCGTTCGTCGCGGTCGTCGCGTCCTGCCTGTCGCTCGTCATCCCGCTCGTCCTGAAGTGGCTGGTGGACGGGCCCGTGGCGGACCGGGACCCGGGCGGGGTGTGGCTGGGTGCGCTGTACCTGCTGCTGCTCGGGTTCGCCGAGGCGGTGCTCTTCGGGTACCGGCGCTGGCTGGTGGCGCGGCCGCTGTCCGGGGTCGAGGCGCGGATGCGGGCCGACCTGTTCGGCAGGCTCCAGCGGCTGCCGATCGCCTTCCACGACCGGTGGGCGTCCGGGCAGCTGCTCTCGCGCGGCACGACCGACCTGATGCTGGTCCGGATGTTCCTGGCCTTCCCGCTGACGTTCCTCCTGGTCAACGGCGTGACGATCCTCGCGGGTTACGTCCTGCTGCTCGCCCAGGACTGGTCGCTCGGCCTGATCCTCCTGACCCCGGTCATCCCCCTGGTGCTGGTCTGCTCGGTCTTCGAGGGCCGGTACGGGGTGGTCGCGCGGCGCGCGCAGGACCAGGTGGGCGATCTGACGACGGTCGTCGAGGAGAGCGTCCTCGGCATCCGGATCATCAAGGGCTTCGGCCGCAACCGCAGCCAGGCCAGGGCCTTCCGCGAGCTCGCCGGCCATCTGCGCGGCACGGAACTGGTCAAGGCCCGGCTGCTCGCGATGATCTGGGCGGTCATCACCGTCGTACCGGAACTGGCCATCGGGGCGGCGCTCGTCCTCGGCACGGTGCAGGTGGCGGACGGGGACCTGTCGGCGGGCACGCTCGTCGCGTTCCTGTCGACGGCCCTGGCGCTGCGCTGGCCGGTGGAGTCGATCGGCTTCCTGCTCGCGATGAGCCAGGAGGCGGCGACCGCGACGGAGCGGTACTTCGAGGTGATGGACACCGACGTGGAACCGGACACCCCTGGGACGACGACGGCGGACGGCCCCGACGGGGTGCGCTTCGAAGGCGTCTCGTTCCACTACCCGGACGCCCCCGCGGACTCCCCGCCGGTCCTCGACGGCATCGACCTGCACATCCGCCCCGGCGAGACCCTGGCCCTGGTCGGCGGCACGGGCTCCGGCAAGACCACGCTCACCGCGCTCGTACCGCGGCTGCACGAGGCGTCCGGCGGCCGCATCCTCCTCGACGGCGAGGACATCGCCCTGATGGAACGGGAGCGGCTGCGGGCCCTGGTGTCGATGGCGTTCGAGGAGCCGACGCTGTTCTCGGCGAGCGTCGGCGAGAACGTCCTGATGGGCGCCGGTGACGGGGCCGGGGAACCGGAGCTGCGCCGCGCGCTCGGCGTGGCGCAGGCGGACGGCTTCGTGGACCGGCTGCCCGAGGGGGTGGCGACCCAGGTCGGCGAGCAGGGCCTGAGCCTGTCCGGCGGTCAGCGGCAGCGGCTCGCGCTGGCGCGGGCGGTCGTCGGCCGCCCCCGTTTCCTGGTCCTGGACGACCCGCTGTCGGCGCTCGACGTGCACACGGAGGCGCGGGTGGAGGCGGCCCTGCGGGAGGTACTGCGGGAGACGACGGCCCTGGTCGTGGCGCACCGCCCGTCGACGGTGATGCTGGCCGACCGGGTGGCGCTGCTGTCCCGGGGCCGGATCGCGGCCGTGGGCACGCACCAGGAACTGCTGCGTACCAGCGAGGAGTACGCCTGGCTGATGTCCGGCGAAGGCAAGGACGAGGACCGATGAAGGACACCGCACCCACCGAGGAACAGACCCCGGCCGGGGACCCCTTCGACCGCGACGACCTGCCGGCCCCGCCCGGGGCGACAGGCGCGCTGCTCCGCTCGCTCCTCACCGCACACCGGATCCGAGTCGCGTTCGCCGCGCTCGTCATCCTCGTCAAAGAGGCCGCGATCCAGGCGGGCCCGCTGCTCGTCGCGTACGCCATCGACCGGGGCGTCCCCGCGTTCCGCGAGGGGAACCACGGACCGGTCATCGCGGTCGCGGTGGGCTACGCCCTCTGCGCGACGCTGTCCGGCGCACTCCAGTACGTCTTCGTACGGGGAGCGGCCCGCATCAACCAGGACGTCCTGCTCGACCTGCGCGGCCGGATCTTCCGCCACGCCCAGGTGCTCAGCGTCGACTTCCACGAGCGCTACACCTCGGGCCGTCTGATCTCCCGCTCGACGACCGACGTCGAATCCCTCCAGGAACTCCTCTCCGAGGGCCTCCAGGAACTGATAGGCGTAGTCCTCTCGTTCCTCTCGATCTCCCTGATCCTGCTCTGGCTGGACCTGGGCATCGGAGCGCTCGCGGTTGCGTCCTTCCTCCCCCTCCACCTCCTCATCCGCCTCTACCGCCGACGTGCCGGCCGGGTCTACTCCGAACGCTCGACGGCGATCGCGGGCGTGATCGTGAAGTTCGCGGAGACGATGAACGGCATCCGTCCCGTACGGGCGTTCCGCCGGGAGGAGATCAACGACACGGAGTTCGCGGCCCTCAACCACCGCCACGAACGAAGCAACGGCGACGCGCTCCTGGAAATGGCCCGCTACGTAGTCGGCTCGCGCCTCGTGGCGAACACGGCCGTAGCCGGAATGTGCCTGTGGGGCGCCTACCGCGTGGCCTCGGGCTCCCTGGAGCTGGGCGTCCTGGCGGCAGCGGTCCTCTACATGCGCCGCCTGTACGACCCGATCGACCGCCTGGGCATGTTCCTCAACTCGTACGAATCAGCAGCGGCGTCTCTCACGAAGATCGCGGGCCTACTGGCCCAGGAGCCGGGCGTACCGGAAACCACGAATCCCCACCACCTCCCCCCGCTCAAGGGCACCCCGGGCCGCGAAGTGACCTTCGACAAGGTCCGCTTCGCCTACCGGACGGGCGGCGAGATCCTGCCTCCCTTCGACCTGACGATCCCACCCGGCCAGACAGTGGCGGTGGTCGGAGCGACAGGCGCGGGCAAATCAACCCTGGCGAAGCTCCTGGCCCGCTTCTACGACCCCACGGACGGAGCGGTGAGCCTCGACGGCGTGGACCTCCGAAACCTGGCCACCCCGGAACTCCGCCGAGGAGTCGTCATGGTGACGCAGGAGGCGTTCCTCTTCTCGGGCACGGTCGCCGAGAACATCGCCATCGGCCGCCCGGACGCGACCCGCGCACAGATCGAGGAGGCGGCCCGCGCCATCGGGGCGCACGAGTTCATCGCGGGCCTCCCGGACGGCTACGACACGGACGTACGCAAGCGCGGCGGCCGGATCTCGGCGGGTCAGCGCCAACTGGTCGCGTTCGCCCGCGCCCTCCTGGCGGACCCGGCGGTCCTGATCCTCGACGAGGCGACGAGCTCCCTGGACGTACCGGGCGAGCGGGCGGTGCAGCGGGCCATGGACACGGTCCTGAAGGGCCGTACAGCCGTAGTGATCGCCCACCGTCTGTCCACGGTCGAAGTGGCGGACCGGGTCCTGGTGATGGAGTCGGGCCGGATCGTCGAGGACGGCACCCCGTCGGACCTGGTAACAGGCGAGGGCCGCTACGCGAACCTGCACCGCGCCTGGCGGGAGAGCCTGGTCGGCTGAGAACGAGACAGCCGGCCCCCCACGGATGTCACCCCCGCGACGCCCCCCGCAACAGAACAACAGCAACCCCAGCCGCGACCAGCATCAGCAGGCACGCCCCGACAGCGGCCCCACCCATGGCCTCGACGAAGGCACTGCGGGCGGCGTCGAGCACGCCCGGGGGTGACCCCAGCGCGCCCCCCAACGTCTCCCGGGCGGCGGCCGGCGCGGACGCGGGCATCGCGGCGCTGTACACGGCGGCGCCGATCGACCCGAGGACCGCCATCCCGAGCGCCCCGCCGAGCTCCTGCCCCGATTCGAGGACGGCGGCGGCGGACCCCGCACGCTCGGGCGGGGCGGCGCCGAGGGCGAGTTCGGTCGCGAGGGTCATCGCGGAGACGAGCCCGGCGGCATAGACACAGCCGCCGACGAGGACGACCCACAGGGGCGTGGCGCGGTCGATCCCGGCGAGCCAGCCGAAGCCGACGGCCGCGACGAGGAACCCGCCGCCCATGATGTACGCCCGGTCGACCCGCCGGGCGAGCGCGGCGGCCAGCGGTGCGGCGACGAGGACGCCGCCGGTGGGGACGAGGCTCCAGAGCGCGGCCTCGAAGGGGCTCTGGCCGAGGACGGACTGCAGGTACTGGGTGAGGAAGACGGCGAAGCCGACGGTCGCGACCATGGCGAGCAGGTTGACGAGCACGGAGCCGCCGTAGGCCCGCTGCCGGATCAGCCCGAGGTCGACCATGGGCTGGGCGAGACGCCCCTGCCTGCGCACGAAGACGACGGCGAGAAGCACCCCGGCACCGATGCCGAGCCCGGCCACCGGATCCCAACCATCCTCGGCGAGCGACTTGATGCCGTGGATGAGGGGCAACAGCGCGGCCAGCGAGAGCAGGGAACTGAAGAGGTCGAATCGGCCACCGCCCACGCCCTTGGACTCGGGAAGCAGAAGGGGCCCGAGGATCAGGAGCAGCCCCATCGCCGGCAGGTTGACGAGGAAGACGGAACCCCACCAGAAGTGTTCGAGGAGGGCGCCGCTGACGACGGGCCCGAGTGAGATGCCGCTCGCCATGACGGCGGTCCACAGGGTGACGGCCCGGGCGCGCTGGGCGGGGTCGTGGAACAGGTTGCGGATGAGGGCGAGGGTGGACGGCATGAGGCAGGCGCCTGCGACGCCGAGGAGCGCGCGGGCGCCGATGAGGGTGCCGGGGCTGTGGGCGTACGCGGCGGCGACGGAGGCGAGGCCGAAGAGGGCGGCGCCGCCGAGGAGGAGCCGGCGGCGGCCGACGCGGTCGCCGAGGGCGCCCATGGTGATGAGGAGCCCGGCGAGGACGAAGCCGTACATGTCGAGGATCCACAGCTGCTCGGTGGCGCCGGGGCGCAGGTCGGCGGCGATGGAGGGGATGGCGAAGTAGAGGACGGAGATGTCCATGGAGACGAGCAGCAGGGGCAGCATGAGGACGCCGAGCGCGGCCCATTCGCGACGCCCGGCGAGGGCGGGCCCGGCGCCGGGTCCGGATGAGGTGGTGAGTGTCATGAGGACACGGAAGCAGCGCACCGCGTACAGGACCATCGACGTCCTAGTGCACCGGGTTCGTACGCCCCTGTGACCTGCCGCGTCTACGCGTACAGCGTCCAGCCGCACTAGTACACTCCCCGTCGTGACGACCGAACCGCCCTACCGGGCCATCGCCGCCGAGCTCCGCCGCCGGGTCCGGTCGGGGGAGCTGGCCCCGGGTGACCGGGTGCCGTCGACGCGAGCCATCACGCGCGAGTGGGGCGTGGCGATGGCGACGGCCACGAAGGCGCTGGGGGTGCTGCGCCAGGAGGGTCTGGTGCGGCCGGAGCCGGGGGTGGGCACGGTGGTCGTGACCCCGGCGGGACGGGCGGGACGGGCGGGATCGATGGGGCCGGCGGGACGGGCGGGACAGCCGGGCCCGGACGCCGAGCCGCTGTCGCGGGAGCGACTGGTCGGGGCGGCGCTGGAACTGGCCGACGCGGAGGGCCTGCACGCGCTGACGATGCGCCGGGTGGCGACGGCGTTGGGGGTCTCGACGATGGCGCTGTACCGCCATGTGCCGGGGAAGGCGGAGCTGGTGCGCCTGATGGCGGACGCGGCGTGCGGGGAGGTGCCGCTGGGGCCGGTGCCGACGCAGTGGCGGACAGGGCTTGAGCAGGGTGCGCGCTGGCTGCGCGGGGTGTACTCCCGGCACCGGTGGATGGCGCACGCGATGGCCTCGTTCACGCGGCCGGTCGCGACACCGAACGCGCTGGCGTACCTGGAGTGGGTGCTGCGGTCGCTGCGGGGGACTCCGCTGACGTACGAGGAGAAGCTCCACACGCATCTGCTGATCTTCGCCTACGTCCAGGGGCTTTCGATGGCCGACGATCTGGAGGAGCAGGCGCGCCAGGACACGGGGATCTCCGACGGCGAGTGGATGGAACAGAATGAGCCACGGCTCGACGCGCTCCAGGCGAGTGGCTCGTACCCCGAGTTGAACTCGGTGACCAGCGGCGGCGACTTCGGTCTGGACCTGGACGCGCTCTTCGAATTCGGGCTCCGGCGAACACTGGACGGCATCGCGTCCATGATCGACGAAACGTCCGGTTAACGAACACCGACTTCCGGGCACCGGACGATTTCCGGCCAACTTCCCGCCACCCCCATGACAGGTCCCCGTCATTCCTGTCACTCTCTCCCCGGCTCTTCGCATCACTGTTCGCCGCTTCACCCGATCGAGTAACGCGCCACAGCACGAGTGGCGCGCCATCCCGAACGCGTACCGCGCCATCCCGAACGTGCTCCACAGCTCTGCTTGCTCCGCCCGGACGGGCCCACCCAGTCCGCCGGTACCCCCCTCGCAAGAAGGAGTCTGCGTGAGATCCACGCCCAGCCGTCGCGCCACCGCGACCGGCGCTCTGATCGCGGCCGCCGCCATGCTCGCCGTGAGCGTCCAGACCGGATCCGCCACCGCGGCAGATGGTCCCGTCAATGGGACGTCCATCGCCCCGAAGGCCCAGCAGGGCACGTCGGCGAACCCCGGCAAGCTCCCGGCCGACCTCACCCCCGCCGAGCGCACCGCGCTCATCAAGGCGGCCGACGCCGACAAGGCCGCCAAGGCCAAGGAACTCGGCCTCGGCGCCCAGGAGAAGCTGGTCGTCCGTGACGTCGTGCAGGACCGCGACGGCACGACCCACACGCGCTACGAGCGGACCTACGCCGGGCTGCCCGTCCTGGGCGGCGACCTGATCGTCGCCGAGAGCAAGGCCGGCGCCACGACGGGCGTCACCAAGTCCTCCCGCGCCGAGCTGAGGAACGTCGACCTCGCCGCCTCCGTGGCCCCGGCCGCCGCCGAGAAGCAGGCCCTCGGCCTCGCCCAGGCGGAGGGCTCCAAGAAGGCCGCCGCCGAGCGCGCCCCGCGCAAGGTCGTCTGGATGGCCTCGGGCGCCCCCGTCCTCGCGTACGAGACCGTCGTCGGCGGCCTCCAGCACGACGGCACCCCGAACGAGCTGCACGTCGTGACGGACGCGAAGACCGGCGCGAAGCTGTACGAGTGGCAGGCCGTGCACAACGGCACCGGCAACACGCAGTACAGCGGCACGGTCACCCTCGGCACCGCGCCCTCGTACACGCTGACCGACACGACCCGCGGCAACCACAAGACGTACAACCTCAACCGGGGTACGTCCGGCACCGGGACGCTGTTCTCCGGCACCGACGACGTCTGGGGCAACGGCACCCCGTCGAACCTGGAGACGGCCGGCGCCGACGCGCACTACGGCGCCGCCCTCACCTGGGACTACTTCAAGAACGTGCACGGCCGCTCCGGTATCCGCGGCGACGGCGTCGGCGCGTACTCCCGGGTCCACTACGGCAACGCGTACGTCAACGCCTTCTGGCAGGACTCCTGCTTCTGCATGACGTACGGCGACGGCGCGGCCAACGCCAAGCCGCTCACCTCCATCGACGTGGCCGCGCACGAGATGACGCACGGCCTGACCTCCGCCACCGCCGGTCTGGTCTACAGCGGCGAGTCCGGCGGCCTCAACGAGGCCACCTCGGACATCATCGCGGCGGCCGTCGAGTTCTACGCCAACAACGCCCAGGACCAGGGCGACTACCTCGTCGGCGAGAAGATCGACATCCGCGGCAACGGCACCCCGCTGCGCTACATGGACAAGCCCAGCAAGGACGGCTCGTCCAAGGACTACTGGTACTCCGGCATCGGCAGCGTCGACGTCCACTACTCCTCGGGCCCGGCCAACCACTGGTACTACCTGCTCTCCGAGGGCAGCGGCACCAAGACCGTCAACGGCGTGAACTACGACTCGCCGACCTCCGACGGCCTGCCCGTCACCGGCATAGGCCGGGACAAGGCCTCGCTGATCTGGTTCAAGGCGCTCACCACCAAGTTCAACTCCTCGACCAACTACGCCGGCGCCCGCACGGGCACCGTCGCGGTGGCCACGGAGCTGTACGGCGCCGGCAGCCCCGAGGTCCTCGCCGTCCAGCACGCCTGGGCCGGCGTCAACGTCGGAACCCGCCCCGGCGGCACCGAGCCGCCCGTGGGCAAGGTCTTCGAGAACACGGCCGACGTGGCCATCCCGGACAACGGCGCCGCGGTGACCTCCACGGTCAACGTCACCGGCATCACCGGCAACGCGCCCTCCACCCTCAAGGTGGACGTGGACATCGTCCACCCCTACAAGGGTGACCTCGTGGTCGACCTCGTCGCCCCCGACGGCTCGGTCTACAACCTGCACAACCGGTCCGGCGGCAGCGCCGACAACATCCTCCAGACCTACACCGTGAACGCCTCCTCCGAGGTCGCCAACGGTGCCTGGAAGCTCCGCGCGCAGGACAAGGCCTCGGCCGACGTCGGCCGCATCAACGCCTTCAAGCTGACCTTCCCGTAAGGCCGGCACGAAGCACACCGGGCGCCCGGAGGGAACGTTCCCTCCGGGCGCCCGCGCGTCCGCTCACCCCTCCGTAGGCTGGACCGCATGATCAGGGTGCTGCTCGCCGACGACGAGACGATGATCCGCGCCGGGGTGCGGGCCATCCTCACCACCGACCCCGGGATCGAGGTGGTCGCCGAGGCGGGCGACGGCCACGAGGCCGTGGAGCTCGCCCGCGAGCACCGGCCCGACGTCGTCCTCCTGGACATCCGGATGCCCCGGCTCGACGGGCTCGGCGCGGCCGAGGAGCTGCGCGGGACCGTGCCGGACGCGGCCGTCGTCATGCTCACCACCTTCTCCGAGGACACGTACATCGCCCGCGCCCTCGGCAGCGGCGTCAGCGGCTTCCTCCTCAAGTCCGGCGACCCGCGCGAACTCATCGCGGGCGTCAGGGCCGTCGCCGGGGGCGGCGCCGCCCTCTCCCCCACCGTCGCCCGCCGGGTCATCGACACCCTCGGCGGCGAGCGGTTCACCCGCGCCGCCGACGCCCGGACCCGCCTCGAACCGCTCACCGGCCGGGAGCGGGAGGTCGTCGCGCTCCTCGCCGCCGGGCTCTCCAACCAGGAGATCGCCGACCGCATGTACGTCGTCGAGGGCACCGTCAAGGCGCATGTGAGCGCCGTCCTCGGCCGCCTTGGCCTGCGCAACCGGGTCCAGCTCGCGGTCCTCGCGTACGAGGCGGGCCTGGTCCCCGGTGCGTGAGCGGCTCTTCGACCTGGGCCTCTGGCTGCTGCTCTGCGTGCCCGTCCTGCTGAGGTCGGACCCGAACGACGGCGGCAGCTGGCTCCAGGTCGCCGCCGGCGTGACGGTCCTCGCCGGCTGTGTCGCGGTCAGTCGGCGGTGGCCGCTCGTCGCGCTCGGCGCCACGGTCGCGGCGAGCCTGCCCGCCACCCTGGAGCTGTTCACGCCGTCGTACAGCCTGGCCCTGGTCGCCTTCGGGTACCTCGCGGGCCGGCGCCAGGAGCACACCCGGGCGGCGCTCTGGCTGTTCGGCGCGGTGGCGGGGACGGGGCTCCTGCTCACCTGGGTGACCCGGACCTCCTTGGGGCAGTGGTTCACGCTGCTGCTCGCGCTGGCCCTCGCCGTGGTCGCGCCCTGGCTGATCGGCCGTTACGTACGCCAGTACGACCGGCTGGTGCGCAGCGGGTGGGAGCTGGCCGACCGGATGGAGCGCGAGCAGGCGGTCGTCGCGGACCGGGAGCGGCTGCGGGAACGGTCCAGGATCGCGGGCGACATGCACGACTCCCTCGGTCACGACCTGGCCCTGATCGCGGTCCGCGCGGGTGCCCTTGAGGTCTCCCCCGACCTGGGTCCCGAGCAGCAGCGGGCGGCCGGCGAACTGCGCCGTGCGGCGGCGGACGCGACGGCCCGGCTGCGGGACATCATCGGCGTGCTGCGCGAGGACGACGCCGCCGCCCCGACGAGCCCGCCCGGTGAGACGGTCGAGGAGCTGGCCGCCCGCGCCCGCGCGTCGGGCCTCGCGGTCACACTGACCCCGACGCCCGTGCCCACCCTGCCGGGGATGCCGGGGCTCGCGCTGCACCGGGTCGTGCAGGAGGGCCTCACCAACGCGGCCAAGCACGCGCCCGGCGCCGCCGTCTCGGTGACCGTCACCCAGGACACGTCCGACGTCCGGGTCAGCGTGGTCAGCGGCCCCGGCGTCACCACGGGCGGAGGCACCGGCACCGGCACCGGGCTCGTGGGGCTCGGCGAGCGGGTGCGGCTCGTGGGTGGCGCCCTCGGTCACCGGGTCACCGCCGACGGCGGCTTCGCCCTGACCGCCGTACTGCCCCGGAATCCCCCCGCGCCGCTGCCCGCCGCGCCCACCTCGGCCCGGGAGCTGGACCGGGCCCGGCGCGAGGTGCGCAAGGGCCTGGCGCGGGCGATCTGGATCCCGCTCGCGCTCCTCGCCGCGCTCGGTCTGCTGATGGCCGGGGTCGCCCTGTGGACGCAGGCCCGGTCGTACCTGGAGCCCGCGGACTACGCCCGGCTCCAGGTCGGGCAGACGCTCACGGAGATCGACGAGGACGCGGAGGACTGGCCCGAGCACCCGCTGGACGGCCCCCCGCAGGCCGTGTCGGCCGAGCCGCCCGGGATGGACGAGTGCCGGTACTACCGGTCGACGATGCTCGCCGCGATCCCGGTGTACCGGCTCTGCTTCGTCGATGGGCACCTCGCCGACAAGGCCGAGGTGCCCTAGGGGCCGGCCCGGTTACCTCAGCAGCACCCCCGCCCCCTCCCCCGTCGTCTCCTCCGGTACGGCCACCAGGCCCAGTTCGGCCGGGTGGGCGAGCAGCGGGTGGGAGGGGCGGACGCGGACCGTGCAGCCGAAGGAGCCGGTGCGGTCGAGTTCCAGGGTGCCCGCGTAGGTCAGCCTGCCCTCCAGGTCCGGGCCGCCCGCCGGCTTCAGCGGGACGGTACGGGGGTCGGTGAGGGTGTCGTCGGCGTCGACCCGGCCGGTGACGGCCTGCACCTCGACGTCGTCGGGGCCGAGCGCGCCGAGCGCCACCCGGACCCGGACCACGGGGGTCGCGCCGAGCTCCGCGTCCGCGAGGTCGTCCGCGAGCCCGTCACCCACCTCGACGTGGTCGACGGCCACCTTGGGCCAGGCCTCCCGGACCCGGGCCTTCCAGTCGGCGAGGTCCCGGGCGCGGGCCGGGGTGAGCGCCCGGCGGGCGGTGGCGGCGGGCCCGTACAACCGCTCCACGTACTCGCCGACCATGCGGTCGGCGAGCACCTTCGGGCCGAGGTCGGTGAGGGTGCGCCGGACCATCGCCGTCCAGTCGGCGGGCACCCCGTCGGGGCCCCGGTCGTAGAAGCGGGGGGCGACCCGGCGTTCGATCAGTTCGTAGAGGGCGGCGGCCTCCAGGTCGTCGCGGCGGTCCTCGTCGGCGGCGGCCGCGCCGTCGGCGGTGGGGATGGCCCAGCCGAAGTCGGGCTCGAACCACTCGTCCCACCAGCCGTCGAGGACGGAGAGGTTGAGGCAGCCGTTGAGGGCGGCCTTCATCCCGCTCGTACCGCACGCCTCCAGGGGGCGCAGCGGGTTGTTGAGCCAGACGTCGCAGCCGGGGTAGAGCCCGCGGGCCATCGCCATGCCGTAGTCGGGCAGGAAGACGATCCGGTGCCGGACCCGGGGGTCGTCGGCGAACCGGACGAGTTCCCGCACGAGCCGCTTCCCGCCGTCGTCGGCGGGGTGGGCCTTGCCGGCGACGACGAGCTGCACGGGCCGCTCGGGGTGGAGAAGCAGGGCCCGCAGCCGGTCCTTGTCGCGGAGCATCAGGGTGAGCCGCTTGTACGAGGGGACCCGGCGGGCGAAGCCGATGGTGAGGACGTCGGGGTCGAGGACGGAGTCGGTCCAGCCGAGTTCCGCGTCGGCGGCGCCGCGCTGCCGCCAGGAGGCGCGGAGGCGTTCCCGTACGTCGGTGACGAGCCGTTCGCGGAGGGTGCGGCGCAGCTCCCACAGCTCCCGGTCGGCCGCGTCGGGGCCGAGCCTGCCGACCTCGGGGGCGACCCAGGTGGGGGCGTGGACGCCGTTGGTGATGGAGGTGATCGGCACCTCGTCGGCGTCGAAGCCCGGCCAGAGCCCGGCGAACATGGCCCGGCTGACGGCCCCGTGGAGGGTGGAGACGCCGTTGGCGCGCTGGGCGAGGCGCAGGCCCATGGCGGCCATGTTGAAGACGCCGGGTTCGCCGCCGAGCGGGGTCTCGTCGCCGAGAGCGAGGATCCGGGCGGTGTCGACGCCGGGGAGTTCCCCGTCCTCGCCGAGGTGGCGGGCGACGAGGCTCCGGTCGAAGCGGTCGATACCGGCCGGGACGGGGGTGTGGGTGGTGAAGACGGTGCCGGCCCGGACGGTCTCCAGGGCGGCGGCGAAGTCGAGCCCCTCGCCCTGGAGTTCGCGGATGCGTTCGAGGCCGAGGAAGCCGGCGTGGCCTTCGTTGCTGTGGAAGACCTCGGGGTCGGGGGTGCCGGTGAGCCGGGTGTACGTACGGACGGCGCGGACGCCGCCGATGCCGAGCAGCATCTCCTGGAGGAGCCGGTGCTCGCTGCCGCCGCCGTACAGCCGGTCGGTGACGCCCCGTTCGCCGGGGGCGTTCTCCTCGACGTCGGAGTCGAGCATGAGGAGCGGGACGCGGCCGACCCGGGCGATCCACAGGTGGGCGTGGAGGCTGCGGCCGCCGGGCAGGGCGAGGGTGATCCGGGCGGGGGAGCCGTCGGCCTCGCGGAGCAGGCTGACCGGCAGCTCGCCGGGGTCGAGGACGGGGTACTGCTCCTGCTGCCAGCCGTCGCGGCCGAGGGACTGCCGGAAGTAGCCGTGCCGGTAGAGCAGGCCGACGCCGATCAGGGGGACGCCGAGGTCGCTCGCGGACTTGAGGTGGTCGCCGGCGAGGATGCCGAGGCCGCCGGAGTACTGGGGCAGGGCGGCGGTGACGCCGAACTCGGGTGAGAAGTAGGCGACGGCGGCCGGGAGGTCGCCGGACTGCCGCTGGTACCAGCGGGGGGCGTGCAGATAACTGTCGAGGTCCTCGGCTGCGGTCCGCAGCCGGGCCAGGAAGTCCTGGTCGGCGGCGAGGGCGGCGAGCCGGGACGCTTCGAGGGTGCCGAGGGTCCGCACGGGGTCGGCGCCGGGCGCCCCCTCGGGGTCGAGGGAGTCGAAGAGGGCGCGGGTGGGCTCGTGCCAGGACCAGCGCAGGTTGTGCGCGAGGTCGGCGAGGGGTCGAAGGGTGTCGGGGAGGACGGGACGCACGGTGAATCGACGGATTGCCTTCACGTGTTCCACCTTCGCAGGCGAGTACGGAGCGGAGTGGACGCACCACGCTGTGCGTCCGTCGTTCCGCTCCGACGTTAGGGCATGGGCCGCCGCGGGACCACGGCGCGCGGGGGGCGCGGCGGCGCGGTCAGCCGGTGGCGGGGAGCGGCACCTCGTACGGGGAGCCCTGGTTCACCGTCGTCGGATCGAAGGCGCCCGTGGCGGCGTACCGGCCCGATATCGCGGCGAGTTCCTCGGCGGGGATGACCTCGTGGATGTCGGTGAAGCCCTGCGGGGCGCGCGCGTGCGCGAGGTCGATGACGACCTCGGGTCCGCGCTCCCGGTTGGCGCGTTGGAGCGCGGTGGTGACGGGCCTGCGCTCCCGCTCGTACGCGGCGAGTCCCTCGGCGGGGTCGGGGTGCCGGGCGAGGGCGTGGGCGAGGGCGCGGGCGTCGACGATCGACTGGGTCGCGCCGTTGGAGCCGACGGGGTACATGGCGTGGGCGGCGTCGCCGATGAGGGTGGTGCGGCCGTGGGTCCAGCGGTCGAGGGGCTCGCGGTCGACCATCGGGTACTCGTGCGCGGAGTCGGCGGCGCGCAGGATGTCGGGGACGCTGACGCCGTCGAACTCCCAGCCCGCGTAGTACGGGAGGAACGCCTCCACGGGTACGGGCCGGTTCCAGTCCCCCCGGAGCCGCTCCTCCGGCGAGGCGCACGTGGGCTCCGCGGGCCTGGCGAGCGCCCAGTTGACCAGGACCTCCCGGGTCTGACCGGTCGGCCGGCCCATCGGGTACACCACGGCCTTCTGCCGGTCGTCGCCCGCGATGAGCATGAACGCTCCTACGGCCCGCGCCGGCATCCGGGACACCCCGCGCCACACCAGCATCCCGTTCCACGGCGGCCCGCCCTCCCCCGGGTGCAGCGCCGCCCGCACCGCCGAACGGATGCCGTCCGCGCCCACGAGGACGTCCGGTTCGAGCGAGGCCCGGCCCCGGACGGCGCCCTCCCGGTGCTCAAGGCGCAGCCGCGGCCTGCCGTCGGGCAGCAGCTCCACCCCGCTCACCCGGACCCCGGTGACGAGGGCCGCCGGCCCGAGCCTGGCCCGTACCGCCCCCGCGAGGACCTGCTGGAGGTGCCCGCGGTGGATCGACAGCTGCGGCCAGCGGTAGCCGGCGCCGAGCCCGCGCGGCTCCCTGGATATGAGGCCGCCCGAGCGGTGGTAGTAGCGCAGCTCGCGGGTGCGCAGGGCGCCCGCCTCCAGGGCGTCGAGCAGGCCGAGGGCGTCCAGCTCGCGGACCGCGTTCGGCATCAGGTTGAGCCCGGCGCCGACCGGGCGGATCGCCGGCGCCGCCTCGACGACCGTCACCCGCTCGAAACCGGCGGCGTGCAGGGCGAGCGCGGCGGTGAGGCCGGCGATGCCGCCGCCGGCGATCACCACGTGCGGGCTCTGCCCGTAGCCGGAAGGGAAGCCCTGTCCGTACGGGCCGGGGGTGGGGAGGGACATCTCGATTGCTCCTTCGGCGCCGCTACGCGGCCGACGGCCCGACGGGGGCCCCTGCGGGACGGCGCTGCACGGTCGCGCGGCGCACCATGGTCTCGTTCTCCCTGGTCAGGTCCAGGACCGAACGCAGCAGCGCGACCGGGGCCCCGCCGCTGCCCTCCTCGTACAGGCGCACCTCCTCGCTGTACGCCTTGCGGGCGATGCCGAGGTGGCGGGCGCGGAAGGTCTTCAGGAGGCGCAGCACCCGGCCGAGCGCCTCCGCCGACGCGGTGAGCGCGGGCGGCAGCCGGTCGGCGCCCTCCCAGCTCACGGCCGCCGACAGTTTGCTGACGGCCGACACCCCGCCGCGGTGCCGGGCGCGGAACGCGCGCCAGGCCGGCAGCGCGTACGGCACGGACTCGTCCAGGAAGGCGTCGTAGGCCGGGTCGGGCCGGTCGCACTGCCACAGGGTCAGGTCGACCAGCCAGAGCGGCACCTGCGCGGCGGCCGGGCCGAGGTAGTCGTGGCCGCCGACCTCGACCTCCTCGAAGTACGGGCGCAGGGTGACCGCGAAGTACTCGGGCGACACCCGCGCCACGGTGAGGTCGATGGAGTCGACCATCGCCCGCACGTGGCGGGCCACCCGGTCGAGGGCCGTGGCGAAGCCCGGGTCGTACGGTTCGAGGCGGGCGACCCGTCCGCAGTCGTCGAGCGCCGCGACGAGACCGGGGAACACCATCCGTACGGCTTCCTGGAGCAGGGCCTCCGTCGGGTGGCCGGTGTACGAGCGGCGGCGGGCGCCCACCGGGTTCCAGGTCGTGTAGTGGTGGACGGTGTCGCGGGGCACCATGTCGGTGCGGCGGCCCAGGAGTTCGAGGACGGGCAGCGCCTCCGGTACGGCGGCGAGCGGCTGCACGCCGTGACGTTTCAGCGAGCCGAGCAGGATGCCGAGGTCCCGCATCGCCGCGAGGGCCCCGTCGACGCTCCACTCGGCGGCCCGGTCCAGGTCCGGCACCAGGGCGCGCAGCGCGACGGTCAGCGCGGCCACGTCGGCCTCCGCGTTCATCGCGGGCACCGCGGCGAGCAGGGCGTCGGCGCCGAGGGGGTCGGCGGCGCGTATGTCCTCGGTCGTGTGAAGCACATCGCCGAACACGACGACGCTCCTTTGCTTTCAGGGCTCGGTTCGCCGGAAACACGGCTCACCCGCCGGTGGTCGTGGGCATCGTGCGGTAGGGGTGTCGGCCGGTCGTCAGCGCCGGTGCGGGATCCGGTCGTCGGGGGACGGAGACGGGGCCGGGCCCGGTCTCGGCAGGTGGAGGCGTACGGAGAGGAGGGCGGCCACGGCGGCGAAGGCGGCGCCCGTGAGCAGGGCGGCGCGGTGGCCGGCCGTCTCGGCGGCGGCGCGGGCCGCGTCCACGGCCTCGGTACGGGTGGTGGCGACGGCCACCAGGACGGCGAGGCCGAGGACGGAGCCGAACTGCTGGCTGGTGTTGACGAGTCCGGAGGCGAGTCCGGTCTCCTCGGGCGCGGCCTCCGCCGTCGCCGCCACGTTCGTGGTGACCATGACGAGGGGCAGGGCGGCGCCGATGAGGAGGCTGGGGCCGAGGACGGTGCTCGCGAACGTGCCGTCGGGGGTGAGCGCGAGGGCCAGCCACAGGGTGCCGGCGCACAACAGGACGAAGCCGAGGGTCATGGAACGGTGCAGTCCGAGCCGGAAGATGATCCGGCCGGTCTGCGGGGCGACCGCGACGACGACGAGCGACAGCGGAAGCAGTCCGAGGCCGCCGCCGAGGGGCCCGTACCCGAGGACGCTCTGGAGGTAGAGGCTGACCAGGAAGAACATCGGGAAGAGCGTCGTCTGGGCGAGCGCGGCCAGGGCGTTGGCCAGGCGGAGCGCGGGGCGGGCGAGCACCGGGGGCGGGACGAGCGGCGCGGCGGCCCGGGTCTCGACGGCGGCGAAGGCGAGCAGCAGCGCCAGGCCCGCTCCTCCGGCGCCGAGCGTACGGGCGGACAGCCACCCGGCTTCCGCGGCGCCGACGAGCGCGTAGGCGACGAGCCCGAGGCCTGCGGTCGCGGTGAGCGCCCCGGCGAGGTCGAAGCCGCCGGGGCGGGGACGGCCGGTGCGGTCGTCGAGGACCCGGAGGGCGAGGGCGGCGAGGACCGCGGCGAGCAGCACGTTCAGCCAGAACGTGGAGCGCCAGCCGAGGAGGTCGGTGAGGACGCCGCCGAGGACCGTGCCGAGGACTCCGCCGAGGCCGCCCATCGCCGCGAACGCGCCGAGCGCCTTGTGCCGGGCGGGGCCGTCGGGGAAGAGCAGGAGCAGCAGGGCGAAGGCGGCGGCCGCGGCGAGGGCGGCGCCGACGCCCTGGGCGGCGCGGGCGGCGACGAGGGCGTCGGCGCCGGGGGCGAGACCACCGGCGGCGGAGGCGACGGCGAGGAGGCCGAGGCCGCCGAGGAAGACCCGCCGGTGGCCGAGGAGGTCGGCGGCGCGGCCGCCGAGGAGGAGCAGGCCGCCGAAGGTGATGAGGTAGGCGTTGGCGACCCAGGAGAGGCCGGCGGAGCCGGAGCCGAGGTCGTCGCCGACGGAGGGCAGCGCCACGTTGACGATCGCGGTGTCCGTGATCAGCAGGAGCTGGGTGGAGGCGAGCAGCGCGAGCGCCCCGCGCCGGGGCCCCGGTGGTGGTGCGGTCACCGGGTCGTCCCCAGGTCGTAGCCGTCGAGGCAGGCCTGCGCGAGGCTCTCGCAGTTCCCGGCGGCTCCGGCCCAGGTCTGCATGGTCAGGTAGACGTGGGGGGCGCCGTGGTAGAAGCGCTCGTACTGCTCGTGGCGTCCCGCGAACTCGGAACCGAGGGCGTCCCAGGCGAGTTTGAGGAGTTTGATCCGGTCCTCCGCGGGGTGGCCGGTGGTGGAGAAGTAGCGGCGGACCAGCGGCCCGAGGTCGGGGTGGAGGAGGTCCCGGCCGCTGGCGGGGAGCTGGACGAGGGCGCCGCCCGCGAGGAGCTTGATGTCCTGGACGGCGCGGGGGTAGAGCTCGCCGGCCATGATCCGCTGGGCGAAGGAGATCTCCTGTCCGGGGCGTACGCCGCCGCGCCCGCCGTCGACCTCCTCGTACGAGGCCTCCGCGGCGAGGACGAACGCCTTGGCCTGGGCGACCATGCCGAGGAGCCGGCCGACGGCCTGGGTGACGGGCGGCAGTTTCTCCGTGCCGTGGGAGCGGGTGAGGAGGATCGCGAGTCCGGTGAGGAACTCCAGCTTGGTCCAGAAGCGGGTCGCGGACTGGTGGACGAAGTTCAGGTAGGCGGGGGTCTCCCACCAGATCGCGCCGGTGGTGGCCGGATCCCGGTAGGTCAGGACCCGTTCCCAGGGCACGAAGACGTTCTCGCAGACCAGCATCGCGTCGTTCTCGTCGTACCGGCTGGAGAGCGGGTGGTCGAAGACGGACCGGGAGCGCCCCTCGTAGGAGGTGCGGGAGATCAGTCTCAGGCCGGGGGTGTCGAGGCGCAGGGCGAAGGTCAGGGCGTGCCCGGTGTCGTCGGCGGCGAGCGGTTCGATGGTGCCGACGAGGACCTCGTCGGCGAAGACCGCGCCGGTGCCGATGGTCTTGGCGCCGCTGACGACGATCCCGCCGTCCCGTTCCGCGACGACCCGCAGGGTGAGGTCGTCGCCGCCGTGGCCGGGGGCGGGGTTGGTGAGGGTGAAGGCGGTGTGCAGGTCGCCCTCGGCGAGCCGGCGGTGGAAGGCGAGGGCGTGCTCGGCGCCGTCGAAGGCCTCGCCGGTGAAGACGGCGGGCGCGGCGGCGAATCCGGCCGCGCCGGCGGCCATGTAGTCGGGGGTGCGGCCCAGGAAGCCGTAACTCGCCTCGGCCGTCGCCCGGAAGGCGCGGCGGCGGGCGACGAGGTCCTCGTAGGAGCGGGGTACGGCGTAGGCGCGGCGGACCCCGCCCTGGACGAGGACGGGGTGGTGGACGGGGTCGTCGGCGAGGTCGTAGAGCCCGGCGAAGGAGGCCGCGGTGGCCCGGAAGGCGGGGTGGGCGGTGACGTCCTTGACCCGTTCCCCGTCGAGCCAGATCTCGCGCCCGTCGCGCAGTCCCTCCAGATACTCCTGCCCGGACCTCGTCACCGGTGTATCGCCTCTCCTCGGGTGTCACGGCTTGTGCCGGTCCCGAGACTGTCCGGCGTCCCCCCGTCCGGACAATGAACGTCCGTCCAGGGGTCCTTAAGAACCGTCCAGGCGGCCCCGAAGATGTCAGGTCGGCCGACCTGGAACCGTTCAGGCCGCCCGGGCGCCTCCCGCGCGGTACTCCCCCGGGGTCACCCCGAACCACTTGCGGAAGGCGAGGTGGAAGCCGACGGCGCTCTGGTAGCCGACGCGCGCGGGCACCGCCGACTGCGGGAGGGAGGTCTCGCCGAGCAGCCGTCCCGCCTCCTGCATCCGGCGGGCGGCGAGGTAGCGGGCCGGTGACTCGCCGACCAGGTCGCGGAAGGCGGCGGTGAAAGCGGAGCGGGACATGCCGACCTCGCGGGCGAGGCAGTCGATGGTCCACGGTTCGGCGAACCGGGTCGCCATCATCACGACCGCCCTGCTGATCCCGGGGTGCTGGAGCAGGGGCAGGGAGGCCGGGTTGACGGCGAGTTCGCGGAGCAGCGGGCGGAGTGCGAGGACGAGGGCCATCTCGAAGGCGCGCAGGGTGATGAGCCGGTCTCCGGGGCCGACGGGCCGGTCGGGGGCGGCGAGCAGCCGGAGGGTGTCGCGGAGCAGCGGCTCGCGGTCGACCTGGGCGCCGTCGAGGACGAGCGCCCAAGGCAGGGAGGTGTAGAGGCCGGTGGCGGCGCTGGCGTCGTAGTGGAGCCCGGCGCAGAGCAGCCGGCTCTCGGGGCCGCTGCCGCCGATGACGATCTCGCCCGAGGTGCCGGGCTGCCGCTCGGGCAGGACGGCCTTGAGCGGGACGCCCTGGCGTTCGGGCCGGTCGGAGAGGCGGTGCGCCGCGCCGGTGGGGAAGACGACGAGGTCTCCGGCGAGCAGGTGGACGGGGGGCTCGTCGTCGGTGGTGATCCAGCAGTCGCCCTCGACGACGTAGTGGAGGACGGCGCAGCTGCGTTCGGCGTCGCCCTCGATGGCCCAGGGTGCGCGGACGTGCCAGCGGCTGTCGAACACCCCGGTGAGCCGGAGGGGTTTGAGCAGTTCGCTCAGCAGGTCTTCCGGCTCGTCGTGCGGTGCGTGACGGTCGGTTCCCACGGTGTCCATGGACGATCCTTCAACTTCCGCCCCGGTTTGTTAATTGAACGGCCAAAGCCGCTCCGGCGAGCCTGGAGGACGCCGACACGGCAGCGACGACAGCCTATCGAAGGGCCTCAGACACACATGTCCAGTGAGATTCCGATGCGGGTGGCGGTCGTGGGCGCGACCGGGTTCCAGGGCGGCGCGGTGGCCCGTCTGCTGGCCGAGCGGCGGCACCGGGTGCGGACCCTGACCCGGCGGCCCGCGGCCGACCGGCCGCCGCTTCCCGGGGCCTTCTTCGTCGCCGGTGATCTGGGGCGGCCGGAGGACGTGCGGCGGCTCTTCGAGGGGACGACGCACGGGTTCGTCACGATGCCGCTGGTGTACGAGGCCGACCGGGTGGAGGCGTACGCGCGGAACATCGCGGAGGCGGCCCTGGAGGCGGGGACGGTCCGTCTGGTCTTCAACGCCAACACCCGGATCCCGCTGGGGCCGACGGACGTGGCGGCGTTCGAGACGCGGCGGCTGGCCGAGCGGGTGCTGCGGGACAGCGGGGTGCCGCTGGTGGTGATCCGGCCGCCGGTGTACCTGGACAACCTGTTCTCGCCGTGGAACGGCCCCGCCCTGGTCGAGGAGGGCGTGCTCGCCTATCCGCTGCCGGCGTCCGCGCGGACGGCGTGGCTCTCGCACCGGGGCCTCGCGGAGGCGGCGCTCGCGGCGCTGACCCGGGAGGGCCTGGACGGGCGGACCTTCGACATCGGCGGCGACCGCTCCCTGACGGGCGGTGAGCTCGCGGCGGCATTCGGCCGGGGGCTGGGTCGTGCGGTGCGGTACGAGGAGCTGGATCCAGCCGCTTTCGAGCGCGGGCTCGCGCAGCTTCTGGGGCCGGAGACGGCTGCTGGGGTGGCCGGTATCTACCACTACATGGCGAGCGGTGCCGATCCGCTCCTGATGGCGGACGACGACGGGGTGTCGACGGAGGTCCTGGCCCTGGAACCGGCCCCGGTGGAGGAATGGGTGGCCCGCCAACCCTGGCAGGTCTGGTCGACGGACGCGGACGAACCGGACGCGACACCCCGCCGCTGACCGACGGAATCAAGCCCCGCCCCACAAGGGCGGGGTTTCTTCTTTCCCCGCGCCCCCGACTTGCCCGAGTGGCTACGCCCTAGTAGTTAACAAAGAGTCTGGATTGCCCACCCGGGAACCGGGGGAAGGCTCCTGCGGTACGGCCCCGAACCCGTCTCCCCGTGCCCCTTCTTCATCCCTCTGAACCCGCCATCCGAGTGAACGCGGACAGGAGCGGCCATGCCCGCAACCCGCCGGCCGTCGTCGGAGCTAGAAAGAGCGCACCACCACCCGCACCCCCGTAACCCGTCAGGTGATGCTGTGAATCCGCTCATGGGACGCATTCCCGTACTGGACGTCCGCCCTCTGGTCGACTGCGGTCGGCGCCCCGCGAAGGCGGTGGCCGGAGAGTCCTTCGAGGTGACGGCGACCGTCTTCCGCGAGGGCCACGACGCCGTCGCCGCCAATGTCGTGCTGCGCGGCCCCTCGGGCCGCCCCGGCCCCTGGACCCCGATGCGCGAACTGGCGCCGGGCACCGACCGGTGGGGCGCCGTGGTCACCCCGGGCTCCGAGGGCCTCTGGACGTACACCGTCGAGGCGTGGAGCGACCCGGTGGCCACCTGGCGCCACACGGCGAGGATCAAGATCCCGGCCGGGATCGACTCCGAACTGGTCCTCGCCGAGGGCGCCGAGCTGCACGAACGGGCCGCGAAGGGCGTCCCGAAGAAGGGCGGCGGCCGGGAGTCCGTGCTCGCCGCCGCCGACGCGCTGCGCGACACGTCCCGGTCGGCCGCGGCCCGGCTCGCGGCGGCGCTCACGCCCCGGGTCGTCGAGGTCCTCGACCGCCACCCGCTGCGCGAACTCCTTTCGGCCTCCCCCGCGTTGCCGCTCCAGGTGGAGCGGGAACGCGCCCTGTTCGGCTCCTGGTACGAGTTCTTCCCGCGCTCGGAGGGCGTACGGAAGGTGAAGGGCCGTACGGTTCCGGGGAACTTCCGTACCGCCGCCGAGCGGCTTCCGGCGGTCGCGGCGATGGGCTTCGACGTGGTGTACCTGCCGCCGGTGCACCCGATCGGCGAGACCCACCGCAAGGGCCCCAACAACTCCCTCTCGGCCTCGCCGAGCGACGTGGGCGTGCCGTGGGCGATCGGGTCGCCGGAGGGCGGGCACGACGCGCTCCACCCGGACCTCGGCACCTTCGAGGACTTCGACGCCTTCGTGGCGCGGGCCCGGGAGCTGCGGCTGGAGATCGCCCTGGACTTCGCGCTCCAGTGCTCCCCCGACCACCCGTGGGTGGAGAAGCACCCGGAGTGGTTCCACCACCGTCCGGACGGTTCGATCGCGTACGCGGAGAACCCGCCGAAGAAGTACCAGGACATCTATCCGATCGATTTCGACGGTGCCGGCGACAACATGGACGGGATCGTCGCGGAGACCGTGCGGGTCCTGCGGCACTGGATGGACCACGGGGTCCGGATCTTCCGCGTCGACAACCCGCACACCAAGCCGGTGGTGTTCTGGGAGCGGGTGATCGGGGAGATCAACCGGGCCGATCCGGACGTGATCTTCCTGGCGGAGGCCTTCACCCGGCCCGCGATGATGCGGACGCTGGGCGCGATCGGTTTCCAGCAGTCGTACACGTACTTCACCTGGCGGAACACCAAGGAGGAGCTCACGGAGTACCTGACGGAGCTGTCCGGGGAGACGGCGGCGCAGATGCGGCCGAACTTCTTCGTGAACACCCCGGACATCCTGCACGCCTACCTCCAGGAGGGCGGGCGTCCGGCGTTCGAGGTGCGGGCGGTGCTCGCGGCGACGCTCTCGCCGACCTGGGGTGTGTACGCCGGGTACGAGCTGTGCGAGAACACCCCGCTGCGGGCCGGCAGTGAGGAGTACCTCGACTCGGAGAAGTACCAACTGCGTCCGCGTGACTGGGAGTCGGCGGAGCGGTCGGGGAGGACGATCACTCCTCTCATCACCGCTCTGAACCGGATCAGGCGCCGTCACCCGGCCCTGCGCCGGTTGCGGAACCTGAGCTTCCACGACACGGACAACGCGCAGGTGATCGCGTACAGCAAGCGCTCCGGTTCGAACACCGTTCTGGTGGTCGTCAACCTCGACCCGCACCACACCCAGGAGGCGACGGTCTCGTTGAACATGCCGGAACTCGGCCTCGACTGGCACGAGACCGTGCCGGTGCGCGACGAGCTCACCGGCGAGACCTATCACTGGGGCAGGACCAGTTACGTACGCCTAGAGCCGGGTGTCACGCCCGCGCACGTCCTCGTCCTGCGACCGTCCCCGCAGACCGGAGGGTCACCCACATCATGACTGTCAACGAGCCCGTCCCCGACACCTTCGAGGACACCCCAGCCAAGGACCGTGATCCCGACTGGTTCAAGCGGGCCGTCTTCTACGAGGTCCTCGTCCGGTCCTTCCAGGACAGCAACGGGGACGGCGTCGGAGACCTGAAGGGCATCACGTCCAAACTGGACTACCTCCAGTGGCTGGGCGTGGACTGCCTCTGGCTGCCGCCGTTCTTCAAGTCCCCGCTGCGGGACGGCGGCTACGACGTCGCCGACTACACGTCGGTGCTCCCCGAGTTCGGCGACCTGGCGGACTTCGTCGAGTTCGTCGACTCGGCCCATCAGCGCGGGATGCGCGTGGTCATCGACTTCGTCATGAACCACACGAGCGACCAGCACCCGTGGTTCCAGGAGTCGCGGCGCGACCCGGAAGGCCCGTACGGCGACTACTACGTCTGGGCGGACGACGACAAGCAGTACGCGGACGCCCGGATCATCTTCGTCGACACCGAGTCCTCGAACTGGACCTTCGACCCGGTCCGCAAGCAGTACTACTGGCACCGGTTCTTCTCGCACCAGCCCGACCTCAACTACGAGAACCCGGCCGTGCAGGAGGAGATCCTCTCCGCGCTGAAGTTCTGGCTGGACCTGGGGATCGACGGCTTCCGGCTCGACGCGGTGCCGTACCTGTACCAGCAGGAGGGCACCAACTGCGAGAACCTCCCCGCCACCCACGCCTTCCTCAAGCGGGTCCGCAAGGAGATCGACGACCACTACCCGGACACGGTGCTGCTCGCCGAGGCGAACCAGTGGCCCGAGGACGTCGTCGACTACTTCGGTGACTTCGGCTCGGGCGGCGACGAGTGCCACATGGCCTTCCACTTCCCGGTCATGCCGCGCATCTTCATGGCGGTACGGCGCGAGTCGCGCTACCCGGTCTCGGAAATCCTGGCGAAGACCCCGCAGATCCCCTCCGGCTGCCAGTGGGGCATCTTCCTCCGCAACCACGACGAGCTCACCCTCGAGATGGTCACGGACGAGGAACGCGACTACATGTACGCCGAGTACGCCAAGGACCCGCGCATGCGGGCCAACATCGGCATCCGGCGCCGGCTCGCCCCGCTCCTCGACAACGACCGCAACCAGATGGAGCTGTTCACCGCGCTGCTCTTCTCGCTGCCGGGCTCACCGGTGCTGTACTACGGCGACGAGATCGGCATGGGCGACAACATCTGGCTGGGAGACCGGGACGGGGTCCGCACCCCGATGCAGTGGACGCCCGACCGGAACGCGGGCTTCTCCTCCTGCGACCCGGGGCGGCTCTACCTGCCGACCATCATGGACCCGGTCCACGGCTACCAGGTGACCAACGTCGAGGCGGGGATGGCCTCACCGTCCTCGCTGCTGCACTGGACGAAGCGGATGATCGAGATCCGTAAGCAGAACCGGGCCTTCGGGACGGGCACGTACACCGAACTCCCGTCGTCCAACCCGGCGGTGCTCGCCTTCCTCCGGGAAGATGGTGACGATCTCGTTCTCTGCGTGAACAACTTCTCGCGGTTCGCGCAGCCGACCGAACTGGACCTGCGGAGCTTCGCCGGCTGCCATCCGGTCGAGCTGATCGGCGGGGTGCAGTTCCCGGCCATCGGCCAGCTGCCGTACCTCCTGACCCTTGCGGGACACGGCTTCTACTGGTTCCGTCTCAAGGAGAGCTGACCGCCGGTCAGTTCGGATTCGTCCGGGGTGGGACGGTTTCCCCCGTCCCCCTCTGGGCACTTTGTCCCACACAGGTTCCACGTCACGATTCAGGTCCATCCGGGCCTTCTTGCCGGGCCCATACGGATCTTCCCCCTCCGACACGTCCCGCACATCCGGACAGCCCTAGCCGCCATCCGGGACACTCTGCGCATTTGAACGCATACGAAAGTCAACTGCGCGCCCCGGGGAAAGGACGCGATGCCATGCCGGAGACCGCATCCACCACCCGGGCCCCGGACGCCCTCCTTCCGTCCCTCGCACCTCTGCTCCACGAATGGCTGCCCAGGCAGCGCTGGTTCGCGGGCAAGGGCCGCCGGGTCACCGGATTCACGCTCGAAGCGGCCACCGAGCTGCTGCCCCTGGACGGCCCGGGCCCCGGACTCCTCCATCTGCTCGTACGGGTCGAACAGCCGAGCCGCCCGCCCGGCACACCCACCGACTGCTACCAGGTGTTCCTTGGCGTACGGAGCCAGCTACCGCCCCGGCTCGCGCCCGCCCTGCTCGGGCGCATCCGGCAGGGGCCGCTCGCCGGACGCGCCGTGTACGAAGGGCTGCGCGACCCGCGGCTCGCCGGCCTCCTCTACGAGCGGCTGCGCACACCGGGCCGGACCGGCCCCCTGCGCTTCCACGCCACGACGGCCCTTCCGGCCGCGCTCGCGCCCCGCGTCCTCGACGCCGAGCAGTCCAACTCGTCCCTTGTCTATGGCGATTCGTACATCCTGAAGATCTTCCGCCGGGTCAGCCCCGGTGCCAACCCCGACCTGGAACTGCCGCTCGCCCTCGCCGGGGCCGGCTGCGACCGGGTCCCCGCGCCGGTCGCCTGGTTCGAGTCGGGGGCATCGACCCTCGGTGTCCTCCAGCCCTATCTGCGGGACTCACGGGACGGCTGGCGGCTCGCGCTCGACTCGCTGGCCGACGAAAGGGAGTTCACCGCCGAGGCGCGGGACCTCGGCCGGGCCACGGCCGAGGTCCACCTCGCCCTCGCCGAGGCCCTGCCGACCCGGCGGCTCGCCCGGGCCGAGACCGAGCAGCTCGCGGCCGCGATGGACCGGCGGCTGCACTCGGCGGCGCAGGCCGTGCCCGCGCTCCTGCCGCACGTGCCCGGCCTGCGGGCCGTGTTCGCGGCGGCGAGCGGTGCGGCCGGGGGCAGCGCGGTCCAGCGCATCCACGGCGACCTGCACCTGGGGCAGACCCTGCGGGGGGCCGACGGCGGCTGGGCCGTCATCGACTTCGAGGGCGAGCCGGCGAAGTCGCTGGACGAGCGGCGCAGCCCGCAGCCCACGGTCCGTGACGTGGCGGGGATGCTGCGCTCCTTCGACTACGCGGCCCGCACCCACCGCCCGTGGAACGCGGAGTGGGCGGCGCGGTGCCGGGCGGCGTTCTGCGCGGGGTACGCGGAGGCGGCGGGCGCGGACCCCCGGGCGGACCCGGCGCTCCTGCGCGCCTACGAGACGGACAAGGCGGTCTACGAGGTCGTGTACGAGGCCCGCCACCGCCCGGACTGGCTCCCGGTGCCCATGTCCGCCATCGAACGCCTGTCGACAACCCCATGACCCGTTCGGCCGCGTGTCCCGCCCCCGCACCTCACCGTTGCGCATCAGTAGCCCCGTACCCCTTAGGAGGCACCCCCGGTGACCGCCCGCCCCGCAGGCAAGACGGCCCGCAGCAGCACCAAGACCAAGGCCACCAGGACCACGTCCCCGCCACCGCTCGATCCCGGTGACCGGGCCCGGCTGCTCGCCGGGGAGCACCACGACCCGCACGGCGTGCTCGGCGCGCATCCGGTGCGCGGCGGGGTCGTGGTGCGGGTGCTGCGCCCGTGGGCGAAGGAGGTCACCGTCCTCGCCAAGGGCAAGCGCGTGCCGCTGCGCGACGAGGGCGACGGCCTCTTCTCGGGGCTCCTGCCGCTGCTCCGCAAGGTCCCGGCGTACGAGCTCCGCGTCCGCTACGACGGCGACGAGCTCGCCGTGCACGACCCGTACCGCTTCCTGCCGTCCCTCGGCGAGCTGGACCTGCATCTCATCGGCGAGGGCCGGCACGAGGAGCTGTGGACGGCGCTCGGCTCCCACCCGATGACCCACGAGGGCGTGTCGGGCACGCGGTTCGCGGTCTGGGCGCCGAACGCGCGCGGGGTGCGGGTCACCGGTGAGTTCACGCACTGGGACGGCACGGGCCTTCCGATGCGCTCGCTGGGGGCGACGGGCGTGTGGGAGCTGTTCGTGCCGGGGATCGGGGAGGGCGCGGTCTACAAGTACGACATCACGCGCCCCGACGGTACGCACACGCTCCGCGCGGACCCGATGGCCCGCCGTACCGAGTGCCCGCCGAACACCGCGTCGATCGTCACGGCCTCGCACTACACGTGGGACGACGCGGAGTGGATGGAGCGGCGCGGCGACCGCCCGCACCACGAGGCGCCGCTCTCGGTCTACGAGGTGCATCTGCCGTCGTGGCGGCCGGGGCTCACGTACCGCCAGCTCGCCGAGCAGCTGCCCGCGTACGTCCGTGACCTCGGTTTCACGCACGTGGAGCTGATGCCGGTCACCGAGCATCCCTTCGGCGGCTCCTGGGGCTACCAGGTGACGGGGTTCTACGCGCCGACGGCCCGCATGGGCACCCCCGACGACTTCAGGTTCCTGGTCGACTCGCTGCACCGGGCGGGGATCGGGGTCCTGATGGACTGGGTCCCGGCGCACTTCCCGAAGGACGACTGGGCGCTCGCGGAGTTCGACGGGCGTCCGCTGTACGAGCACGAGGACCCGCGCCGCTCGCACCACCCCGACTGGGGGACCCTGGAATTCGACTACGGCCGCAAGGAGGTGCGGAACTTCCTGGTGGCGAACGCCGTGTACTGGTGCCAGGAGTTCCACATCGACGGCCTGCGGGTCGACGCGGTCGCGTCGATGCTCTACCTGGACTACTCGCGGGAGCACGGCGAGTGGCTGCCGAACGAGTACGGGGGCCGGGAGAACCTGGACGCGGTGGCCTTCCTCCAGGAGATGAACGCGACCGTGTACCGGCGCTGCCCGGGGATCATCACGTTCGCGGAGGAGTCCACGGCCTGGGACGGGGTGACGCGGGCGACGGACCAGGTGGGGCCGGGCGGTTTCGGCGGTCTGGGCTTCGGCATGAAGTGGAACATGGGCTGGATGCACGACTCCCTCGAGTACGTGCAGAAGGAGCCGGTGCACCGCAAGTACCACCACCACGAGATGACCTTCTCGATGGTGTACGCGTACAGCGAGAACTACATCCTGCCGATCTCGCACGACGAGGTGGTGCACGGCAAGCGGGCCCTGGTGTCGAAGATGCCGGGCGACTGGTGGCAGCAGCGCGCCAACCACCGCGCCTACCTCGGCTTCATGTGGGCCCATCCGGGCAAGCAACTGCTCTACATGGGGCAGGAGTTCGCGCAGGGGGCGGAGTGGTCGGCGGACCACGGGCCCGACTGGTGGCTGCTCGACCCGGCGTACGGGGCGGAGCCGGACCACCGGGGGGTGCGGGATCTCGTCCGCGACCTGAACACGGTGTACACGGCGACGCCCTCGCTCTGGGAGCGGGACACCGCCCCCGAGGGCTTCCAGTGGGTGGTCGGGGACGCCGCCGAGGACAACGTCTTCGCCTTCCTGCGCTTCGACGCGGCCGGCTCGCCGCTGCTCGCCGTCTGCAACTTCTCGCCGGTGGTGCGGCACGACTACCGGCTCGGTGTGCCGGACACGGTGGTCGCCTGGACGGAGGTCCTGAACACGGACGACGGGCGGTACGGCGGCGGGGACGTGGTGGGACGCGACCCGCTGAAGACGGAGACGGTGCCGCACCACGGGCGCGCGGCGAGTATCCGGATGACGCTCCCGCCGCTCGCGACGGTCTGGCTGCGGCCCGCGTGAGCCCCGGACGCCCCCGCCCACTCTGTGTGGTCGGGGGCGTCCGGCGTCACGGGCGGGGTCGCGCCGCCGTCGTCCGGATGATGCCGAGCCGCTGGGTCGCCCGGGTCAGCGCCACGTACAGGTCGTTGGTGCCGTGCGCGGCGCCGGCCACGACGGCCTCCGGGTCGACGACGAGGACCGTGTCGAACTCCAGGCCCTTCGCCTGCCGGGGATCGAGCAGGACCACCGGCCGGGTGAGGTCGGGTGCCGGGCCGTACGCGGCGTCCGGGAGGGCCGCGACCAGGCCGGGGTGCAGCTCCGGCGGGGCGATGACGGCGATCCGGCCCTCGTTGCGCAACTCGGCCGCCACCGCGTCGGCGGCCTCCTTCACCGGGTCGTCGACGGTCCGGTCCCAGGGTTCCACTCCCGTGGAACGCACGGAGCTCGGCGGCTCGAACCCGGGGTCGTCGGCCCGCCGGACCTCGGCCGCGACGGCCATGATCTCGGCGGGCGTACGGTAGTTGACGCCGAGCCGCACCAGCTCCCAGCGGTCTTCCACGTACGGGGCGAGGATCCGCTCCCAGGACCCGACGCCCGCCGGGTCGCCGGTCTGGGCCGGGTCGCCGACCAGGGTCATCGAGCGGTTCGGGCTGCGGCGCATGAGGAGCCGCCAGGCCATCGCGGACAGCTCCTGGGCCTCGTCGACGATGATGTGCCCGAAGGCCCAGGTGCGGTCGGCGGCGGCGCGTTCGGCGGCGGTGCGGTGGTCGGCCTCCTCGTGCCGCTCGGCGAAGCGTTCGGCGTCGATGATGTCGTGCGCCGAGAGGACCTCGGATGCGTCCTTGTCCTGCTCCTCCTTGTCCTCGAACTCGTAGGTGCGGGAGGCGTAGGAGACGTCGAGGACGCCCTGCGCGTACTGGATCTGCTTCTGCCGTTCGGCCTCCTCGGCGGCGCGGACGGCCGAGTCGTCCTCGCCGAGGAGTTCGGCGGCCTCGTCGAGCAGCGGCACGTCGGCGGGGGTCCAGGGCCCGCCTTCGCGCCGGATCTCGGCGGCGTCCGCCTCGGGGAGGTGGGTGGGTTCGGTGAGGTAGTCGGCGAGGAAGTCCTGCGGGGTGAGGGCGGGCCAGAGGGTGTCGACCGCCGCGTAGACGTCGGGGTTGGCCGCGATGTCCTTGGCAAGCAGGGCGATGTCGTCGGGGCCGAGGAAGTTGGGGCCGCCGTAGGGGTCCGCGCCGATCCGGTCGGCGAGCTGCTCGGCGAGCGCGTCCAGGATCCGGAAGACGAAGTAGGGGCGGGCGAGGTTGTGCGGGAGGGCCGTCTCGCGGGCCTTGTGGCGGGCTTCGAGGGCCATGTCCCAGTCGATGACCAGGTCGCCGTCCTCGTGCGGGACGATCAGCGGTTCGCCGCGCTCGGGGACCTGCTGGCGGTCGCGTACGGCCCCGGCGAGCGCCTCCGCCATGGCGGCGGAGCCCTTGACGGCAGCGGCGCGCGGGGTGTCGGTGCCGGTGGCACGGACGCCGGGGAAGAGCTCGGCGGGGGTGGCGAGGAGGACGCCTGTCTCGCCGAGGGAGGGCAGGACGTTGCCGATGTAGCCGAGGAAGGCCGGGTTGGGGCCGACGATGAGGACGGCCCGCTTGGCGAGCTGCTCGCGGTGCGCGTAGAGGAGGTACGCGGCGCGGTGCAGGGCGACGGCCGTCTTGCCGGTGCCGGGGCCGCCCTCGACGACGAGGACCCCGCGGTGCGGGGAGCGGATGATGGCGTCCTGCTCGGCCTGGATGGTCTGCACGATGTCGTGCATCCGGCCGGTGCGGGCCGCGTCGAGCGCGGCGAGCAGCACCTCGTCGGCGTCGCGGCTCTCGTACCCGGTGCGGGTGGTGTCGCCCAGGTCCAGGACCTCGTCGTGGAGGGCGGTCACCGTGCGGCCGAGGGTGCTGATGTGCCGCCGGCGGGAGAGGCCCATCGGCTCGTACCCGGTGGCGAGGTAGAAGGGGCGGGCGACCTCGGCGCGCCAGTCGACGACGAGCGGGGTGCGGTTCGGGTCGTCCTCGCGGATGCCGAGCCGGCCGATGTGGTGGTCGCGCCCGTCCTTGAAGACGAGACGCCCGAAACAGAGCCCGCTCTCCCCCGCGTTGAACGCGGCCAGCAGCCCGGACTGCTCGGCGACCATGACGTCCCGTTCGAGCCGGCCCTGGTTGCTGCCGGCCCCCGGGGTGCGCAGGGCCTGCTCGACGGCGGCCTCGGCCTGGTCCCTCAGGTCGTCGAGCCGCGTGTAGAGATCGGTGATGAATTGCTGCTCGTTCCGAAATTCCTCGGTTGACAATTCCACTCCCGGCGCGATACAGTGCGTTTATTGAACTTCTCTGCGTCTGTGGTCTTTCCAGACACGGAATCCATCAATATACGCGATGAAATACCCCGACTGTCAATTCTAGTCGGGGTATTTCCGTATGCCCTGCCGGAATGCCCTGCGGGGCGGATGTCAGGCGAGCACGTCCTCCAGCTCCTCCAGGAGGCGGCGCTTCGGGCGGGCTCCGACGATCGACTTCACCGGCTCCCCCGCCCGGAAGACCATCATCGTCGGGGTCGCGAGCACCCCGTACCGCACCGTGGTCTCCGGGTTGCGGTCGACGTCGATCTCGACGATCCGCAGCCGCGCCGCCTCCTCCGCGGCGATCGCGGCGAGTACCGGCTTCAGCTGCCGGCACGGCCCGCACCACTCCGCGGTGAACTTCACCAGGACCGGCAGCCCGGATCCCAGCACCTCCGCCGCGAAGTCCGCGTCCGTCACCTCGGTCACGCCTTGTGTGGACGTCGTCATCTCCGTCACCCCTCCGTATCCGTGTCCGCTTCGAGTGCGCACCGGGGCTCCGGGCCGTGCGGCAGCTCCGCCTCGGCCCGCAGCAGCTGGGCGCCCATCTGGGCGCGTACCGCCTGGAGCTGTTCGATGAGGCCGTCGAGCTCGGCGACCTTCCGCCGGTAGACGGCGATCGACGCGGGACAGGAGTCCCCCGCCGGGTGCCCCGCGCGGAGGCAGTCGACGAACGGCCGCGTGTCCTCCAGCTCGAACCCGAAGTCCTGAAGGGTCCTGATCTGCTGGAGGAGCCGCAGGTCGTCCTCGTCATACGTGCGGTACCCCTGCTCCGTGCGCCGGGCGGTCAGGAGACCCCGGGACTCGTAGTACCGCAGAGTCCGCGTGGTGGTCCCGGCCCGCTCGGCCAGCTCTCCGATGCGCATGTCCCCGACCGTAGGCCTTGACGCCGACGTCAAGGCAAGGGGGACGTGGTGGGAACGGGCTCAGCCGGGCGGCAGCAGGGGCTTCCGGGACACGGGGGACGACAGGACGATCGAGGTCGTGGTCCGGCCGAGGGCCGACGTCTGTTCCAGGATCTCCTCCAGGTGGATGGTGTCGGTGACGGCGACCTTGAGGATCCAGCAGTCCTCACCCACCACGTGGTGGACCTCCAGGACCTCGGGGCGCGCGGTCAGCTCCAGGGTCCTGGGGTGCTTCAGGGTGTAGCCGCCGTGCGGGTTCACACGGATGAAGGCCTGGATGCCGTAGCCGAGCCGGGCCGGGGAGACATGCGCGCCGTAGCCGGTGACCGCGCCGCTCGCCTCAAGGCGGCGGACCCGCTCGGTGACGGCGGCCGGGCTGAGCCGGACGCGGCGGCCCAGCTCGCTGAGCTTGATGCGGCCGTCGCTCTGGAGGAGGTCCAGGATCCGCCGGTCGACGGCGTCGAAAGCGCCCGCCGAGGTTTCGACGGTGGCGGGACGCGAAGGCCGTGGTTCCTTCGGTACGGCGGCCGGGACTCCCATGTTTCCCCCTTCAGACGGCGACGGATCAACGTAACACTTGTCCCGTGACACAAGGGAGTTGGAATTGATGGACGTTCTGGTCATCGGCGGGAATCGCTATTTCGGAAAGCGGCTCATCGCCCTTCTGCGGGAATCCGGGCATCGGATCACGATGCTCAACCGGGGCTCTTCGGGGGCGCCCGCGGGAATCGAGCACCTCGTCGCCGACCGGGACGACGAATCCGCCCTGGAATCCGTCCTCGCGGGCCGCACCTTCGACGTCGTCGTCGACCAGGTCTGCTACACCCCGCGCCAGGCGGAGATCGCCCGGCGCGTGTTCGGCCCGCGCACCGGGCGGTACGTGATGACGTCGACGGTCGAGGTGTACGCGTACGAGGACTCGGCCGTGCCGGTCGCCGAGTCCGTCCTCGACCTGGACACGGTCCTCGTCGACACGGGCCTGGCCTGGGACCACCCGGAGTTCCGCGAGGCGCACTACGGGGAGGGGAAGCGGCAGGCGGAGGCGGTGTTCGCGGCGGGGCCACCCTTCGCGTGGACCTCGGTGCGGGTGGCCCATGTGCTCGGCGGCGAGGACGACTTCACCGGCCGGCTCGACCACTACGCGCGGCGGATCCGGGCGGGCGAGCCGATCGCCGTCCCTGTGGTGAACCGTCCGGCGACCTATGTGTACGTGGAGGAGATCGCCGCGTTCCTCGCGTGGGCGGTCGAGGCGGAATTCACCGGCCCGGTGAACGCCCATTCCCATGGCCCGCTGACCACGGCCGAGATCTGCGCGGAGATCGAGAAGCGGGTGGGCGGCCGGGCGGTCTACCAGGAGGTGGAGGTCGGCGAGGTCTCACCGTTCTCCTTCGCCCGTTCGTACGCGATGGACAACGCGCGGGCGGGTGAGCTCGGTTATGCCTTCTCGCATTCCTCGGAGTGGCTGCCGCGGGCCGTGTCGGAGACGCTGGGGGTGAAGTTGTGACGCGGGACCGGATGGTGGGGGATGCAGGGATGCCGGGGGACGCACGGACAGCGGGGGACGCACGGATGCCGGGGAACGAAAGGACGCTGGGGGACGTACGGGTCGGGGCGGTCGGTCTGGGCACGATGCCGCTCTCGATCGAGGGCCGGCCGGACGAGGCGCGGGCCCTCGCCACCGTGCACGCGGCGCTCGACGCGGGCGTCACACTCCTCGACACCGCCGACTCCTACCACCCGCCGGGCGGCGAACCCGGCGAGGGCGAGCTGCTCGTGGGCCGGGCCCTGGCCGCGTACGGGGGTCGCACCGACGGCATCCTGGTCGCGACCAAGGGCGGCCGTGGCCGCACGGACGACGGCGGCTGGACGGTCGACGGCCGGCCCGAGCACCTGCGGCGGGCGGCGGAGGCGTCGGCGCGACGGCTCGGGGGCGGCCCGATCGGCCTGTACCAGCTGCACAAGCCGGACCCGGCCGTCCCGTACGCCGAATCGCTCGGCGCGATACGGGAGTTGCTGGACGCGGGGACGGTCCGGCTGGCCGGGATCTCGAACGTGGACACCGCGCAGATCCTGCTGGCCCGCGAGATCCTGGGCGACCGGCTGGTCTCCGTACAGAACCGCTACTCGCCCGCGGTACGGGACAGCGAGCCCGAACTGCGGCTGTGCGCCGAACTCGGCCTCGCCTTCCTGCCGTGGAGCCCGCTGGGCGGGATCTCGCGCAGCTCCCTGGACGGGGCGTCGGCGCGGGAGGAGGACCCCGAGTTCGGGGCCTTCCACCGGGTGGCGCGGGCTCACGGGGTCAGCCCGCAGCGGGTGGCACTGGCCTGGCTGCTCGCCCGCTCGGAGACGGTCCTGCCGATCCCGGGCGCGAGCCGTCCCGAGTCGGCCCGGGACTCGGCGGCGGCGGCCGCTCTCGTCCTGACGGGAGGGGAGTTGGCGGAACTGGACGGCCGGTGAGGGGTGGCCGGTGGGGTCGGCCGGTGAGGGCAGTCGGCCGGGGGTGGTCGGTGAGGGGCAGCCGGTCGGGGGTGGTCGGTGAGGGGCAGCCGGCCGGGGGTGGTCGGTGAGGGGCAGCCGGTCGGGGGTGGCCGGCCGGCGGGGGTGGTCGGCGCGCGAAAAGGGCGACCCCGTTGGGGGCCGCCCTTCTCCCGGGGCCCGGATCCGGCTCAAGGCCCGGGACCCGGGGTCTTCAGACGCCCGCGCGGGCCTTCTCCCCGGCGTCGTCGGCTCGCTGGTCCGGGACGGGGGACGCCGGGGCGTGGTCGTCGACGAGGGTCTTCTCGTCGAAGGGGACCCGGCCGGCGAGGACCTCGGAGACCCGCGCCTTGTCGATCTCCTTCGTCCAGGTGCCGACCAGCACCGTGGCGACGGCGTTGCCCGCGAAGTTGGTGAGGGCGCGGGCCTCGCTCATGAAGCGGTCGATGCCGACGATCAGGCCCACCCCGTCGACCAGCTCGGGCCGGTGCGACTGGAGTCCGCCCGCGAGGGTCGCGAGTCCGGCTCCGGTGACGCCGGCGGCCCCCTTCGAGGCGATGATCATGAAGACGAGGAGGGAGATCTGCTCGCCGACCGACAGAGGGTCGCCCATCGCCTCGGCGACGAACAGCGAGGCCATCGTCAGGTAGATCGCGGTGCCGTCGAGGTTGAAGGAGTAGCCGGTCGGCACGGTGATGCCGACGACCGGCTTGCTGACACCCAGGTGCTCCATCTTCGCGATGAGCCGGGGCAGCGCGGACTCCGACGACGACGTCGAGAGGATCAGCAGGAACTCGCGACCCAGGTACTTCAGGAGGGACCAGATGTTGAGCCCCGCGACCAGCTTGAGGAGCAGCCCGAGCACGACGAAGACGAAGATCGCGCAGGTCAGGTAGAAGCCGATCATGATGACGGCGAGGGACTTCAGCGCGGCGGCGCCGGTCGCGCCGACGACGGCCGCGATCGCGCCGAACGCGCCCACCGGGGCGGCCCACATGATCATGCCGAGGATGCGGAAGACGAGCCGCTGGATGTGCCCGATCCCCCGCAGAACCGGTTCTCCGGCCGCGCCCATGGCCTGGAGTGCGAAGCCGGCGAGCAGGGCGACGAGGAGGGTCTGGAGGACCTCGCCCTCGGTGAAGGCGGAGACGAGGGTCTTCGGGATGATCCCGAGCAGGAAGTCCGGCGTGGACTCGCTCGCGCCCTCGGCCTGCTTGGCACCGGCCTCGGCCAGCTCCTTGGTGAGGTGGAGCCCGGAGCCGGGCTCCAGGAGGTTGCCGACGAGCAGGCCGATGGCGAGGGCGACGGTGGACATGACCATGAAGTAGCCGAGGGCGAGGCCACCGACGGCGCCGACCTTCGCGGCCTTCCGGACCGATCCGACTCCGAGCACGATCGTGCAGAAGATGATCGGCGAGATCATCATCTTGATCAGGTTGACGAAGCCGGTGCCCAGCGGCTTGAGCTCGACGGCGACGCCGGGCGCCAGGAAGCCGACCGCGATGCCGAGCAGTACGGCGCCGATGACGGCCAGATACAGATAGTGGGTGCGGTCCCGTCGTGCGGCCACGGGGTCCTCCTCGCGCTGGGGGTGTCCATGTCCACGTCCCGGTGGACCACCGCGACTATTCATCAGCCTGTGACCGGGGTCACGGTTGCGTACGTTTCGTTCACGACCGAAACGCCGGACTGGCGCCGGGCGGGCATCGGCGCACGTCGGCGGGCATCGCGCGCGGCGACGGAAGCGGCGACGGCAGCGACTGCGGAAAAGGAACGATTCGGGAACGTCACGCTCCGGCGCACATTCCGGCGTGCACACTTACCCGCATGCGTGTCCGCCTCCCCCTCCCCCACCCCCGCAGCCTGGCCGGCCAGCTCTTCGCGATGCAGGTCGTGCTCGTGGCCGTCGTCGTGGCGGGGTGCGCGGTCTTCGCGTACGTGACGGACCGGGCGCAGGCCGAGGAGACCGCGCGGCGCCAGGCCACCGCGACCGCCGCGGCCGTCGCCGACTCCCCGTCCGTGGTCGCGGCGGCCCGCTCCGCGGACCCGACGGCGGTGCTCCAGCCGTACGCCGAGTCCCTGCGCGGCCACGCGGGTGTCGCGTTCGTGGTGATCATGGCCCCGGACGGCACCCGCTGGACCCACCCGGAGCCCGCGCAGATCGGCCGGACGTACCTCGGCCACATCGAGGAGGCCGCGGCGGGCCGGACGTACTCCGAGACCCATCTGGGGATACTCGGCCCCTCCGTACGGACGGTGGCGCCCGTCTTCGACGACGGCAGGGTCGTCGCGCTGGTCAGCGCGGGCATCACGATCGACACGATCAGCGAGCAGGTACGGGAGCAGGTCACCGCGCTGCTCGGCATGGCGGGCGCGGCGCTCGCGCTCGGCGGGGCGGGGACGTACGTGGTCAACGCGCGGCTGCGCCGGCACACGCACGGCATGAACGCGACGGAGCTGAGCCGGATGCACGACTACCACGAGGCGGCGCTGCACGCGGTCCGCGAAGGGCTCGTGATGCTCGACGGGCGGCGGCGGATCGCCCTCATCAACGACGGGGCGCGGGAGCTGCTCGGGCTTGACGAGGGGGTCGTCGGCCGGCCGGCGGCCGAGCTCGGGCTGCCCGCGACGCTGACGGGTGCGCTGCTGTCCTCGGAGCCGCGCGTGGACGAGACGCATCTGACGGCCGACCGGGTCCTCGTGGTCAACACCCGGCCGGTGGTGGGCGGGGAGCGGCGCGGGACGGTCGTCACGCTCAGGGACCGTACTGAACTCCAGTCGCTGTCCGGCGAGTTGGACTCCGAGCGTGGCTTCACGGAGGCGCTCAGGTCGCAGGCCCACGAGGCGGCGAACCGGCTGCACACGGTGGTCTCGCTCATCGAACTGGGGCGGGTGGCCGAGGCGGTGGAGTTCGCGACGGCGGAGCTCGAGCTCGCCCAGGCGCTCACCGACCGGGTCGTGGACGCCGTCGGGGAGCCGGTGCTCGCGGCGCTGCTGCTCGGCAAGGCGGCGCAGGCCAACGAGCGGGGTGTGGAGCTGGTCCTCACCGACGACAGCCGTATCGACGACGGGCTCGTTCCGGCGGCCCTGCCGGCCCGGGACCTGGTGACGATCCTGGGCAACCTCATCGACAACGCGGTGGAGGCGGCCGGCGGGACCCCGCACGCGCGCGTGACCGTCACGGTCGCGGCCCGCACGGGTGACGGGGAGCTGCTGCTCCGGGTCGGTGACAACGGCCCCGGCGTCCGCCCGGCCGACCGGGACGCGGTCCTGGGCCGCGGCTGGTCCACCCGCGGCCCCGGCCGCGGCATCGGCCTGGCCCTGGTGGGCCAGGCGGTCACCCGCGCGTCGGGCACGCTCGCCGTCACAGACGCGGAGGAGGGCGGCGCGGAGTTCACGGTACGACTGCCCTTGCCGACGCCGCCGCCGCGACAGGGCGCCGCCTCGCCCCTTGCCAGGGACGCCGCCCTGCCCCCGCGGCCCGGGACGCCGAACGACAAGGCACCCGAGCCGGGCATGGCCACCGGCCAGGCCGGACCCCCCAGGCCGGCCACAGCCGCGGGACGGCCCGGGGCCCCCGGACCGGACACAGCCGGGCCCCCCAACCCGGACAGCGCCCTCGCCCCCGACGGGCCCCCCGGCCCGGGCAGCGCCCCCGCCCCCGACGGCCCCCCCAACCCGGGCCGCGCCCCCAGCCCCCGCCCCTCCCCCGAAGCCGAGGTGGCCTCGTGAGCGCTGCCTCCCTGCGGGTACTCGTCGTCGAGGACGATCCCGTCGCCGCCGACGCCCACGCGCTGTACGCGGGGCGGGTCCAGGGCTTCACCGTCGTCGGGGTCGCCCACTCCCGGGCCGCCGCCGTGCGGGTCCTCGAACGGACACCGGTCGACCTGATCCTGCTCGACCTCTACCTCCCCGACGGCCACGGCCTCCAGCTGCTGCGCGCGCTGCGCGCCGCCGGGCACTCCACCGACGTCATCGCCGTGACCTCCGCCCGCGACCTCGCGATCGTCCGCGAGGGCGTCTCCCTCGGTGTCGTCCAGTACGTCCTGAAGCCCTTCGCCTTCGCGACCCTCCGGGACCGGCTCGCCCGGTACGCCGAGTTCCGGGCGACGGCCGGCGAGGCCTCCGGGCAGGACGAGGTGGACCGGGCGCTCGCCACGCTCCGGGCGCCGCACCCCGCCACCCTCCCCAAGGGCCTGAGCGCACCGACCCTGGAGGCCGTCACCCGTACCCTCCGGTCCACCCCGGCCGGGCTCACCGCCGCCGAGGCGGCCACGGTGGTCGGGATCTCCCGGATCACCGCCCGCCGCTACCTGGAGCACCTGGTGACGGAGGGTCGCGCCGTACGCGCCCCGCAGTACGGTCAGATCGGGCGCCCGGAGCTCCAGTACCGCTGGCTCGAAGGCCCAGTGCGCGGTCACTGATTGTTTCCATGATCATCGCGCTCGGTTACCGGCCGGTTCCCACCTTCCTACGACGTTGCACGTTGGGGGAACGCACCGTAGCCAGCCGTTACCCTGCGCACCTACCGTGAGCCGGGTGCACCAACCCTCACCACCCTTCAACGCCCCGGCCGCCCGCCGGCTGCGCGAAGCCCTCGGCATGGACCCCGGTCATGTCGCCTACGGCCTGCGCGCCCAGTACGGCCTCTTCGTCAATCCCGACACCGTCGTCGCGTGGGAACGCGGCCGGGCCGCCCCCGACGAACAGGAGCTCACCGCCCTCGCCGGCGTCCTGTGGTGCTCCCCCTCCGAGCTGATCGCCGCCGCCACGACCCTGCGCGAGCACCGGCTCACGCGCGGCCTCGCCGCCGAGGAGCTCGCCCGGCTGGTGGGCGTCACCGCCCACGCGTACCAGCGGATGGAGGACGAGGGCCGCTGGCGCGGCAACGAACGCCAGACGGCCACGCTCGCGGAGGTCCTCGGTCTCGGCCCGCGCGCCCTGATCACCGCGACCGGCGGCGACGAACGCCTCGCCGAGCTGCTGCGCGACGCCGCCACCACCCGCTGGCAGGCGTACGTGAAACCGGCGGTGAAGATGCTGCCGCTGCCCAAGCGGACCCTGGAGTTCGCCCTGCAGCGGCTGCACGCGGAGTACCACGCCCGGATGGTGGCGACGAGCAGCTGGGGCGCGTCGGGCGCGACCGGCGACGAGGGGCGTGCGTATCTGGACGGGATAACCGGCCACTTCTGGGCGGCCGTCGGTCAGTGACCCGGGCGGGCCGCCGCGCATCGGCGCCGCCGACCGGGGCCGTGAACCGGAGCCTTGAATCAGACCGGAGCCGTAGATCCGAGCCGTAGATTGGCTCCGTGAGACGACACGTACCCTTCGAACGACTCCACAACTTCCGCGACCTGGGCGGCTATCGGACCGCCGACGGCGGGACCGTGCGGTGGGAGACCCTCTACCGCTCCGACTCCCTCGCCAAGCTCGCGGACGCCGACCCCGCCGACCTCGAACGCTTCCGCGCGCTGCGCGTGGCCACGGTGATCGACCTGCGCTACCCGTGGGAGATCGCCGCCAAGGGCCGCCTCCCGGAGACCGAGGGCGTCTCCTGGCACAACCTCTCCATCGAGCACCGCCCGTACGACCAGGCGGAGATCGACCCGGACCTCGACCCGTGGCGCTACCTCGCCGACCGGTTCGCCGAGGTCGCCGAGGACGGCGCGGTGGAACTCCGTACGGCCCTGGAACTCATCGCCGCGTCCGACGGACCGCTCGTCTTCCACTGCGCCTCCGGCAAGGACCGTACGGGACTGCTCGCCGCCCTCGTCCTCGCCCTCGTCGGCGTCCCGGACGAGGAGATCCACGCCGACTTCGCGCTCACCGAGCTGGCCACCGAACGGCTGGTCGCCGACTGGCGGGCGACGCACCCGGGCCGCGAACTGCGCTGGCCCGGCTACGGCCGTGCGCCCGCCGACGTCATCCGCCTGTTCCTCGCGGACCTGCGCGCCCGGTACGGCTCGGTCGACGCGTACGTCACCGACCACATCGGCCTCGACCCGGCGGTGGTGCCGGCGCTGAGGGCCCGGCTGGTGGAGCGGCCTTAGGGCCGGGCCGCGGACATCGGCAGCACCAGGGCACCCTCAGGGGCGGCGCTCGAAGGAGAAGAGCTGGCCCGCCGCGTCCGGCGCGCAGGGCGCCTGGGCCAGCCGCGCCCAGGCGGCCGTGCGGTCACCGACGACCGTGACGCAGCTGCCGGGCGTCGCGGAGCCGACCGGGACGATCCGGTGGCCCCGGACGGGAGTGCCGTACGGCTCCAGGGCGAAGGCCTCGACCCGGCTCGGGTCCCCGCACTCGGAGTCCTCGTACGCGGCGTCGGGTATCCGGCCGCCGGAGGGTATGCCGGAGCAGCCGGGTCCGAAGTCGGGGTGGTGCGAAACGATCCTCCACCGGCCGGCGGCCACCGCGGCGAGGGAGTAGAGCGGGAAGCCCGCCTCGGCGCACGGCACCTGATGGACCTGTCCGGTACGGGTGCCCCGCCGCTCCCCGAGACAGAACTCCGTGCCGGTCACCCGGATCCGTACGTCCCCTGCGGCGGGAGCTGGGGCGGTCGGCGCGGTGGGGGTACGGGGAGGCTGCTGCCCGGCGTGCCCGGTGCCGCCGTCCCGGAGGACGGCGACGACGCTGACGCCGGCGAGGACGAGCCCGGCGACCGCGACCGTCGCGACGAGGGCCCGCCGTATCCGGGACGACGTACCGGGCCGCCCGTCCGGGGAAGGGGAAGGGGAGGGGGAGCCGGGCCAGGCGGGCGGCGGGGCGGAGTCCTCCGAGGGACCGGCGGACGCGTCGGGAGGGCCGACCACCCCCGCATTCGCCGCGTCCGCGTCCGTGTCCGCGCCCCCGTCCCCGTTCGCGTCCATGCCCGCGCCCCCGTCCCCGCTCGCGTCCGTGTCCGTCGCCGGATCCGCTGTCAGGTCCGTCGCAGGACCCTCCTCCACCGGTTCGTACGTCCCCCGGCGCGCGAGCTCCCTCCGTACCGTCCGCCAGTCCTCCAGCGCGGCCGGCGCGACCCCGCAGGCACGGACGAAGGCGAGGAGCAGCTCCTCGCGGGGCAGGGTGGGGCGGGCCAGCATGTTCGCCACGGTGGACCGGGGCAGGACGTCCCCGCGCACCTCCGCCCGGGCCGCGAGCTCGCGGTAGGTCAGGCCCGACCAGTCCTTGAGTGCCTGGAGGCGCGCGAGGAACTCGGCGGGGGTCCCCGCCCCCCGCGGGTCGGGGCTGTGCTCCCCCGGTGTCATGCGCGGCTCTCCCTTCCGCCGGACAGGGTTGGGACATGTCCGGGACAGGCCCCAAGCCTTGTTGATCTCGCGCTCCGGCTCAAGAGTGGAACTCGGCATTTCCGGGAGGGATGCCGGGCACAGCGGAGTGGCCCCGACCGTCCACGGGGGTACGGTCGGGGCCACTCGTGCGCGTCAGGGGCCGGGCGGCCGGCCTGCCGCTAGAAGACCGACTCCGCCTCGCGGATGCGGTCCGCCGGGACCGTCTTCAGGCGGGTCACGGCCTCGGCCAGCGGCACCATCTCGACGCCCGTGCCGCGCAGCGCCGTCATCCGGCCGAAGTCGCCGCGGTGCGCGGCCTCGACCGCGTGCCAGCCGAAGCGGGTGGCGAGCACCCTGTCGTACGCGGTCGGCGTGCCGCCGCGCTGGACGTGGCCGAGGATGACCGGGCGGGCCTCCTTGCCGAGGCGACGCTCCAGCTCGACGGCGAGCTGGTTGCCGATGCCCTGGAAGCGCTCGTGGCCGAACTGGTCGATCTCGCCCTTCTGGTACTCCATCGAGCCCTCGGCCGGATGGGCGCCCTCGGCGACGCAGATGACGGCGAACTTCTTGCCGCGGGCGAAGCGCTCCTCGACCATCTTGACGAGGTCGTCGACCTGGAAGGGCCGCTCGGGCAGGCAGATGCCGTGCGCACCGCCGGCCATGCCGGACTCCAGGGCGATCCAGCCGGCGTGGCGGCCCATCACCTCGACGACCATCACCCGCTGGTGGGACTCGGCGGTGGTCTTGAGGCGGTCCATGGCCTCGGTGGCGACGCCCACGGCGGTGTCGAAGCCGAAGGTGCGGTCCGTGGAGGAGATGTCGTTGTCGATCGTCTTCGGGACGCCGACGACGGGCATGCCGGCGTCGGAGAGCATCCGGGCGGCGGTCAGGGTGCCTTCGCCGCCGATCGGGATGAGGACGTCGATGCCGTACTCGCGGGCGAGGTCGGGCGCGGACTCGGCGGCCTCGGCCAGCCGGTTCCGCTCCAGGCGGGCGGAGCCGAGGATGGTGCCGCCGCGGGCGAGGATGCCGCTGACGGCGTTCAGGTCGAGGGGGCGGTAGTGGCCGTCGAGGAGGCCCTTGAACCCGTCCTCGAAGCCGATGACCTCGTCGCCGTGACCGGTGAGCGCCCGGTGCACGACCGACCGGATCACTGCGTTCAGGCCGGGGCAGTCGCCGCCTGCGGTGAGGACTCCGATGCGCATCGTGCTCTGTCTCCTGCTCGGTCGCGGTCCGGGTGAGCCACCGCAATTCTCACACGCCGGACCTGACGGGCGCGCTCGCCGCCGCTCCGCGCGCCCCGTCGGCCGGGCCCCCGGAGGCCTTTCGTCCCGGGTTTCCGGGCCCTTCGTCCGGCGGGCGACGTAACCATCGGCGGGGGTATTGTCAAGGGGGTAATGCCGCCCTATCGGGCCATTCTGAGGGCACTGGATTGACAGACGCTGGATTGGCAGGCGCCCGATCCGGCAGGCCCTGGATTGACAGGCAGTGGACGACAGGCACTGGACCGGCGGTGGCGGCAGCACCCCGAGTTCCGCAGGACTGGACAGGAGACCACGGCGTGACGCGCAGCGTGTACGTGACCGGGATCGACCGCGGAGACGGCCGCCAGGTCGTCGAGCTGGGAGTCATGGAGCTCCTCACCCGCCAGGTGGACCGGGTGGGGGTGTTCCGGCCCCTGGTGCACGACGGTCCCGACCGGCTCTTCGACCTGTTGCGCGCCCGCTACCGGCTCTCGCAGGACGCCTCGACGGTATACGGCATGGACTACCACGAGGCCGCCGCGCTCCAGGCCGAGCGGGGCACCGACGAGCTGGTCTCGCGGCTCGTCGACCGTTTCCACGCCGTCGCCCGCGACTACGAGGTCGTCCTCGTCCTCGGCACCGACTTCGCCGCCACCCAGCTCCCCGACGAGCTGGCGCTCAACGCCCGGCTCGCCAACGAGTTCGGCGCCTCCGTCATACCGGTCGTCGGCGGCAAGGGCCAGTCGGCGGAGTCCGTACGCGCCGAGGCGCGCAACGCCTTCCGGGCGTACGACGGGCTCGGCTGCGACGTCCTCGCGATGGTCGTCAACCGGGTCGCGGGCGAGGACCGTGAGGCCATCGCCGAGCGGCTCACCGCCCGGCTTCCCGTGCCCTGTTACGTCCTGCCGGACGAGCCGGCCCTTGCCGCGCCCACCGTCTCCCAGATCACCCACGCGCTCGGCGCCTCCGTGGTCCTCGGCGACGAGGCGGGTCTCGCGCGGGACGCCCTCGACTTCGTCTTCGGCGGCGCCATGCTGCCGAACTTCCTACACGCGCTGACCCCCGGCTGTCTGGTCGTCACCCCCGGGGACCGGGCCGACCTGGTCGTCGGCGCGCTCGCCGCGCACTCGGCCGGCACCCCGCCGATCGCCGGCGTACTGCTCACCCTCGACGAGCGGCCCGGCGAGGAGGTCCTGACCCTGGCGGCCCGCCTGGCGCCGGGCACCCCGGTCATCTCCGTACCGGGCAACAGCTTCCCGACCGCCGCCGAACTCTTCGCCCTCGAAGGCAAGCTGAACGCCGCCACCCCCCGCAAGGCGGAGACGGCCCTCGGCCTGTTCGAGCGGCACGTGGACACGGCCGACCTCCTCAAGCGGGTCTCGGTCGCCCGCAGCGGCCGGGTCACCCCGATGATGTTCGAGCACGAGCTCATCGAGCAGGCGCGCGCCGACCGGCGCCGAGTGGTGCTCCCCGAGGGCACCGAGGAGCGGGTGCTGCGCGCAGCCGACGTACTGCTGCGCCGTGACGTCTGCGACCTGACGCTGCTCGGCGACATCGAGACCATCCGCAAGAAGGCCGCCGACCTGGGCATCCCGCTCGCCGACACGCAGGTCATCGACCCTCAGACCTCGGAGCTGCGGGACTCCTTCGCGGAGAAGTACGCGGCGCTGCGCGCCCACAAGGGCGTCACCGTCGAGCTCGCGTACGACGTCGTCTCGGACGTCAACTACTTCGGCACCCTGATGGTGCAGGAGGGCCTGGCCGACGGCATGGTCTCCGGTTCGGTGCACTCCACGGCCGCGACGATCCGCCCGGCCTTCGAGATCATCAAGACGAAGCCGGACGCCTCGATCGTCTCCTCGGTCTTCTTCATGTGCCTGGCCGACAAGGTCCTCGTGTACGGCGACTGCGCGGTCAACCCGGACCCGAACGCCGAGCAGCTCGCGGACATCGCCGCCCAGTCGGCGGCCACCGCGGCCCGCTTCGGCGTCGATCCGCGGATCGCGATGCTGTCGTACTCCACCGGCACCTCGGGCTCCGGCGCGGACGTCGACAAGGTGCGGGAGGCGACCAAGCTGGTCCGCGAGGCGCACCCGGAGCTGCGGATCGAGGGCCCGATCCAGTACGACGCGGCCGTGGAGCCCTCGGTGGCGGCGACGAAGCTGCCGGAGTCGGAGGTGGCGGGGCAGGCGACCGTCCTGATCTTCCCGGACCTCAACACCGGCAACAACACCTACAAGGCCGTGCAGCGTTCGGCCGGCGCCGTGGCCGTCGGCCCGGTGCTCCAGGGCCTGCGCAAGCCGGTGAACGACCTCTCGCGCGGCGCGCTCGTCAGCGACATCGTGAACACGGTCGCCATCACGGCGATCCAGTCCCAGGTCCCCCCGATCCCCCAGACCTCCCAGGTCCCCCAGGTCCCCCAGGTCCCCACCCAGGGTCAGGAGCCCACCGCATGACCGCCTCTCGTGTACTCGTCCTCAACTCCGGCTCCTCGTCGGTGAAGTACCAGCTGCTCGACATGCGCGACGACAGTCGTCTCGCCCAGGGGCTGGTGGAGCGCATCGGCGAGGAGACCTCGCGGCTCGTGCACACCCCGCTCCAGGGCGGCGGAGGGAAGCGCGAGAAGAGCGGTCCGATCGCCGACCACGCGGCCGCGCTGAAGGCGGTCGCCGAGGAGCTCGCGGCGGACGGTCTCGGCCTGGACTCCCCCGAACTCGCGGCGATCGGCCACCGGGTGGTGCACGGCGGGCTGCGGTTCACCGAGCCGACGGTGATCGACGACGAGGTGCTCGCGGAGATCGAGCGGCTCGTGCCGGTGGCGCCGCTGCACAACCCGGCGAACCTCACCGGCATCCGTACGGCGATGGCGCTGCGCCCCGACCTGCCGCAGGTCGCGGTCTTCGACACGGCCTTCCACACGACGATGCCGGAGTCGGCCGCGCGGTACGCGATCGACGTGGAGACGGCGGACGCGTACCGGATCCGGCGGTACGGCTTCCACGGCACCTCGCACGCGTACGTCTCACGGGAGACGGCGCGGCTGCTCGGCAAGGAGCCGGAGGAGGTGAACGTGATCGTGCTGCACCTGGGGAACGGCGCCTCCGCGTCGGCGGTGCGGGGCGGCCGGTGCGTGGACACCTCGATGGGCCTCACCCCTCTTGAGGGCCTGGTCATGGGCACCCGGTCGGGCGACATCGACCCGGCGGTCACCTTCCACCTGAAGCGGGTGGCGGGCATGGACGAGGACGAGATCGACGTCCTGCTCAACAAGAAGTCCGGCCTGGTCGGGCTCTGCGGCGACAACGACATGCGGGAGATCCGGCGCCGGATCGACGAGGGCGACGAGCGGGCGGCGCTCGCCTTCGAGATCTACGTCCACCGGCTGAAGAAGTACATCGGCGCGTACTACGCGGTGCTCGGCCGGGTGGACGCGGTGGCGTTCACGGCGGGGGTCGGCGAGAACGCGGCCCCGGTGCGGGAGGCTGCGATCGCGGGCCTGGAGGAGCTGGGGCTCGCGGTGGACGCGGGCCTCAACTCCGTGCGGTCCGACGAGGCGCGGCTGATCTCGCCGGAGTACGCGCGGGTGGCGGTGGCCGTGGTACCGACGGACGAGGAGCTGGAGATCGCGCGCCAGAGTCACGCGCTCGTTCAGAGCACAGCGGGCTCGAACGAGTGAACGCCTGAGCGGCCCCGCGCCCATTTGTACTTTCCGCCAGACGGAATATTCCGCAGTGAAACAAACCGATAGGATCCGCCTCATGCGCCGTTCCAAAATCGTCTGCACGCTGGGCCCCGCCGTCGACTCGTATGAGCAGCTGAAGGCTCTCATCGAGGCCGGCATGAACGTGGCCCGATTCAACTTCAGCCACGGATCCCAGGCAGAGCACCAGGAGCGGTACGACCGCGTCCGGCAGGTCTCCGCGGACACCGGGCGCGCCGTCGGCGTCCTCGCCGACCTCCAGGGTCCCAAGATCCGCCTCGAGACCTTCGCCGAGGGCCCCGTCGAGCTGGTGCGCGGTGACGAGTTCACCATCACCACCGAGGACGTCCCCGGCGACAAGTCGATCTGCGGCACCACCTACAAGGGTCTGCCCGGCGACGTCTCCAAGGGCGACCAGGTCCTCATCAACGACGGCAACGTCGAACTGCGGGTCGTCGAGGTCGAGGGCCCCCGGGTCAAGACCATCGTCGTCGAGGGCGGTGTCATCTCCGACCACAAGGGCATCAACCTGCCCGGTGCGGCGGTCAACGTCCCCGCCCTGTCCGAGAAGGACGTCGACGACCTCCGCTTCGCCCTGCGGATGGGCTGCGACATGGTCGCGCTCTCCTTCGTCCGCGACGCGAACGACGTCAAGGACGTCCACAAGGTGATGGACGAGGAGGGCCGCCGGGTCCCCGTCATCGCCAAGGTCGAGAAGCCGCAGGCCGTCGAGAACATGGAGGCCGTCGTCGCGGCCTTCGACGCGGTCATGGTGGCCCGTGGCGACCTGGCCGTCGAGTACCCGCTCGAGCGGGTCCCGATGGTGCAGAAGCGTCTCGTCGAGATGTGCCGCCGCAACGCCAAGCCGGTCATCGTCGCCACCCAGATGATGGAGTCGATGATCACCAACTCGCGCCCGACGCGCGCCGAGGCGAGCGACGTCGCCAACGCGATCCTGGACGGCGCGGACGCGGTCATGCTGTCGGCCGAGTCCTCGGTCGGCGCGTACCCGATCGAGACCGTGAAGACGATGTCGAAGATCGTCACCGCGGCCGAGGAGGAGCTGCTCTCCAAGGGCCTCCAGCCCCTGGTCCCGGGCAAGAAGCCGCGCACCCAGGGCGGCTCCGTCGCCCGCGCGGCCTGCGAGATCGCCGACTTCCTGGGCGGCAAGGCCCTGGTCGCCTTCACCCAGTCCGGCGACACGGCCCGCCGCCTCTCCCGCTACCGCACGCAGCAGCAGATCCTCGCCTTCACGACGGACGAGAACACCCGCAACCAGCTCACCCTGAGCTGGGGCGTCGAGTCCTACCTCGTCCCGTTCGTGGAGACCACGGACGCGATGGTCGACCTCGTGGACGCCGAGCTCCTGAAGCTCCAGCGCTACAACGAGGGCGACACCATGGTCATCACGGCCGGCTCGCCTCCCGGCGTCCCGGGCACGACGAACATGGTCCGCGTCCACCACCTCGGCGGCGGCGAGCACGCCTGACGGTGCCGCGCCTGACGCATGACGAAGCCCCCGTCCGGTGGACGGGGGCTTCGTCATGAGAGGTACGGGAATCAGTCGGGCTCGATCGTGTTCCTGAGCTCCGGGACCCTGAGGGTGCCGCCGAACTGGCCGGCCTGCTTCAGCTTCACCTTGGTGAACTCGGCGTAGGGGACGTCCAGCGGGGGCGGGGACGCCGGGCTGAAGGTGACCGGGATGAGGCCGAAGAGATTGCCCTTCAGCTCCTCCGTGTACATGGTCACCGTGCCGTCGCGGATGGTCGACTCGTCCTTCTTGCTGGAGCGGACGTGGGCCGTGTACCCGTCGGAGTGGACCGTCATCTGGTGCAGGTCGTGGATGTCCACCTTGGACGCGGTGAACTTCAGCACCTTCTTGATCTTGCCGCCGTAGGTCTTCACCTCCACGATGCCGTGGTACTTCAGGCCGTACAGCTTGAGCAGCGAGCTCTCCAGGCGCCACGGCTCGTCCGGGAGCAGCGGGAGGCCGGGCTCCAGTTCGGCCGCCGCGAGCGCCTCGGGGTCGGGCTCGGGGCACGGGAAGCGGGGCTTGGCCCCGTCGGGTATGTCCTCGTCCTTCTTGGCGTCGAGGCCCTTCGCGCTCTCCGGCAGCTCCTTGACCGTGACGCCCGCCTTCTCGGCGGCCTTCTCGATCGCGGCCTTCGCCTTCTCGGCGGCCGGGTCTACGGTCGCCTTCGCCTTCGGAGCGGTGGTCGTCGGCTTCGGCGCGGGCGTGGTGGCCGGCGCGTCGCCGGGCGTCGCCGGCTCTGCCGGGGCCTGCGTCGTCGGGGCCGCGGTCGTGGGTGTGACCGTCGGCTTCGGATCCGGGCCGTCGAACAGGTCCCTGAGCGCGTCACCCGCGCCCAGCGGGTCCAACGGGTTCACCGACTTGGTCGGCGTGGGTGTCGCCGTCGGGGTCGCGGTCGGCGCGGCGGTGACCTTCGCCTGCTCCTGCGTCTGCTGGGTCGTCGCCTGCCCGGTCTCCGTCGCGGTCGGCGTCGGGGTGGGGGTGGCGGTCGCGGTGGCCGTGGCGGTCGGGGTGGCCGACGCGGTCACCGAAGGCGTCGTGGACGGGGTCGGCTTCGCCGTCTCGGCCGGCTTGGTCGTCTCCTCCGTCACCGGCTCGTCGGAGCGGGTGACGCAGGGGCCGGGCGCGAAGGGGATGTCTTTCTCGTCGGCGAGGGCGATCTTGGGCGTGAGGCCCATGCCCATGAACACCGCGGTCGGCATGGCGGCCAGCGCCATCGCCTTGCCCGCGGGGCCCTGGATCCTGTTCAGCAGCGACTTGCGCGGGGCCGCGTGCCGCGGGCCACCTTTCGCGAGCGCCGACTGAGTCTCGTCACCCCGCACTGTTCCTCCCGCCGTTGGCGTCGATCGTCGTTTCGGTCGCGTGGTGCTCCGCCTCGCGCTGCTCCGGGACGCCGGCGGCCAGTACGCCCTCGACCTCGGCGGAGGCCCTCCGCTCGCCGTCGTCCTCGGCGTCGATTGCCTCCTCGACCGGTGGCGCGGGCGCCCAGGCGATGGACATGCCGCCGCCGACGAGGGCGAACAGGTACCCGACGACCAGACCGCCGAAGTTCGACACCGGGATGGAGACCAGCCCCAGGATGATCGACGCCACACCGGCGAAGACGCGCACGATGGAGTGGAACCACATGGTCAGGCCGAGCGTGATCAGCAGGACGCCGATGATCAGCGCGCTGGATCCGGCGGTCGTCTTCATCGCGAGGGTGATGTTGCCGAGTCGCATGTCCCCGTAGGGGAGGTACGCGATCGGCAGGCCACCGATCATGGTGAACAGTCCCGCCCAGAAGGGCCGGGTCTGCCGCCAGACCTTGAACGGATTGTCCTGGGGGACTTCGCGGGAGGCGGTGGTCTCGGCGCTCATGGAAAACAGCTCCCTGGAAGCGGTGTTGCTGAAAGATGTGGAGAGAAGTGGGGCCGGGCCCCGGAGAGTGTGCGGGCCGCCGCGGCGGCCCGCACCTTCAGGACTTGGTCAGCCCTTGAAGCACTCCTTGTCGGTGCCCCGGTGCAGGGACAGGCTCAGGTCGGGAAGGCGGAAGGTGGCGGCCGTGGTGGCCCATGCCTTCTGCCTGACGTTGGTCAGCGTGACGTGTTCAGCACGCTGCGCGAAGCCCTGCTTGCTGTAGCTCTCCGGGTCGACGCCGGGCTGGGTGCCCTGTCCACCGGGCTTCTTGGGGAGGGAGCCAGCCGCGACACCGATGTCGATGTTGGTGAACTTGGCGTCGGCCTTGAGGTCGGAGACGTCGAGGTAGAGCTCCTCGGCGTAGACCTGCCTGTCCTCGTCACCGCCCTTGGCCTCGTCGCTGTTACCCGCCGTCAGACGGAGGGTGACGTTGCCGAGCCCGGGGACCGGCGTCACGACCGACTGGCACATGTTGGTGATCCGGGCGTTGTCGAAGCCGGACACTGCGACCGGGGCCCCGAAGGGCTTGCCGTCCAGCGTGTGACCCTTGGCGACGCTGCCGTACTGAACGAACTGCTCACCGACAAGGCTGTCGGTGGAGACCTTGAACTCCTGGCCGGAGATGGCGAAGGACGCGGCCAGCGCGCCCTGAGCCAGGCCGACACCGATCGCGGCCGTCGCGACCACACTCGGGACCATGACGACGGCGAACCGCTTCCATCTGGTTCCGCCACGAACCTGGGACTGCATGAGAATTCCTCCTTCTCGGACGTACATCTCCGGAAGGGGCGGGGGCCCGTCCCGGGATGGGAGAAGAGCTACGTCCTCGGGAAGGAGAGCGCCGAGGCATCAGGCGGCGCGATGCGCGTCCGAATCACCGGCGATCACCCCCGAGCGACAACCATGGGCCACGCCTTTGCACGCGGCCTGATTGGACAGGCCCCGTTCGGTGAGATCGGGAACCCCCCTGTCCACGACCGGTGCCGGAACACCGGTCCGCCCGGTGGGGACCTTCGCCGCGGTCCCGGTGGTTGCCGGGGTGGTGCGGTTCGGACCGAGCGTCGCCGATCGTGGTCCATTCCGCGCCGTGACACAAGGGGGCTCATTACTGACTGGTAACGGGCGAGTAACCGGGCCATGGCGGCATGGGACCGAACGGGCACAGAGGGTACGTTCGCGTGCGCGGGAATGTCGGGAGATCGCCGTATGAATACGGACAGAAGACCAGGACCGACTTACTGCAAGTAACAGCAGCCGTGATTACCAAGATTTGGTAAATCACGGCTGCCATTTGTCACTGCGTTGCCAATTCGGGGCGAGAAGACCTCAGAACAGCACGCGGGCCAGCGCCTGGCGCGCGGCCGTGACCCTCGGGTCGTCGACTCCGATCACCTCGAACAGTTCCAGGAGCCGCAGCCGCGCCGCGTCCCGGTCCTCGCCCGCCGTGCGGCGCACGGTCTCCACGAGGCGCCCGAAGGCGTCCTGCACGTGACCGCCCACCAGATCGAGGTCGGCGGCGGCGATCTGGGCGGTGACGTTCGCCGGGTTCTCCGCGGCGTTCTTACGGACGGCGGCCGGGTCCAGGTCCTGCACCCGGGCGAGCAGTTCGGCCTGGGCCAGGCCGAGCTTGGCCTCCGGGTGGGCCGGGTCGTCGGCGAGCACGTTCTTGTACGCCTGGACCGCGCCGGCCAGGTCGCCCGCGTCGAGCGCGGACAGGGCCGCTTCGAGGAGCGCGTCGTACGGGCCGGCGCGAAGCTCGGTCGCCGCAGCGCCCTCGGAGGCGCCCGCGTCGACGGCGATCCCGGTGAGACCGAAGCGCTCCTCGCCGATCTGGATCAGCTGGTCGAGGGTCTCGCGGATCTGGGCCTCGGGCACCGCACCCTGGAAGAGCGGCAGCGCCTGACCGGCGACCACCGCGAAAACGGCCGGAATTCCCTGGATGCCGAACTGCTGCATCAGCATCTGGTTGGCGTCGACGTCGATCTTCGCGAGGAGGAAGCGGCCGTTGTACTCGACGGCGAGCCGTTCGAGGAGCGGGCCGAGCTGCTTGCACGGCTCACACCACTCGGCCCAGAAGTCGAGGACGACCGGGACCTCGGCGGAGCGCTGGAGCACATCGCGCTCAAAGCCCGCCTCGTCGACATCGATCACCAGGGCGGACGGCGACACCGCCGCGGAGCCACCCTGTCGGGCGGCTTCGGCGCGCACCTGCTCCGCCTTCGCCTTGGCCTCTCCGGCCGCCTTCACCGCGGCGAGATCGACGACGCCGCTCATGGACATGTTTCGGGGCTGCATGCGTACATCCTCCCCCTTCCGCGCGCGTAACCGGTAAGCCATGGCTGAACCGTGCCGTCCGCACGTCTCCCGCCGGTGTGCGAGACGTGGGGCGACACGGTTCTTGTCATCGGTTCACACCGGGTCCCCACCCGGTGCAGTGGTTGTCGCTCAGGCCGCTCAATGCCTTTCGCTACAGGTCGTAGCGTAACTCGGGGCGGGGGCCCGACGGGAGCCCTCCGTCGTGAACTGCCTCACACGCCCCGCCCCTGGCGCCGTACGTACCGGCGGGTATGGTCGACGTCCATGTCGTCCATGCCGTCGGTGTGTAGCCGCACCCGCCCCCCGAGCGGCCGTACCGGGCGTCCCCGCTCCACCGAGGCCGACGCGGCCATCCTGGAGGCGACCCGCGAGGCCCTGGTCGAGCTGGGCTGGTCCAAGCTCACGATGGGAGACGTCGCCGGCCGCGCCGGGGTTGCGAAGACGACCCTCTATCGCCGCTGGGCCAACAAGAACGAGCTCGTGGTGGACGCCGTCGCCGTCCTCTTCGACGAACTCGAACTGCCCGACCTGGGTTCCCTCCAGGCCGACATCGAGAACGTCGTCCTCCAGTTCGCGGCCCTCCTCGAACGCCCCGAGACCAAGACGGCCCTGATGGCGGTCGTGGCCGAGTCGACCCGCGACGAGCCGCTGCGCCGGCGGATCCGCACCTCGATCGTCGACCGGCAGAAGCGGCTCGTCCTGGAGGGCCGGATACGGGCGCAGCGGCGCGGCGAGCTTCCGGCGGACCGCGACCCGGCCGCGGTGGACGCCACCGACGACCTGATCTTCGACGTGATCGCGGGCGCGGTCGTGCACCGTGCCCTGGTGAGCGCGGAGCCGGTGGACGAGCCGTGGGTGGCGCGTCTCTCCGCACTCCTCGTGGGCGGCCTGGGGGCGCTCGCCCACTGACGGTCCGCGTACGCGTCAGGGGCGGTACGGGGTACCCCGTACCGCCCCTGACGCATGAGACGTACTCCGAATCCGGCCATGATCCGCCGGACGGGCCCTAGCTGCTGTGCCAGAGCCATCGCCTTCTGCGCACTCATGCGCCGAGGGCAGCCGCCGAGCGGGTCCAGAACGATCTCGACGACCTCACCCCCGAAGACGCACCCAGATCGATCAGGCTGTCACCCTCGTCCGCCGCAGCCGCACCGTCCTGCTCGGCATGCCACGCGTCCGCCAGCCCCTGCCCGACGTCCGGCCCACGAGGAATCCGGCATGACCGGCGAGATGGCTGACGGCCGCCAAGCCGGGACCGACCGGCGTCGTCGCCGCGTCCAGGACGCCATCACAGCGGCGCTGCGTGACGGCACACCGCTGATCGCCTCGGCCATCACCCGAGCCGCCCGCGCAGCAACGTCGAGGTCAAGCGGCGCCTGGAAGAGATCCAGGAGGAACTCGACGCCGCGAGGTCCGCGAATCGTGATCTGACCCGAGCCCTCGACCAACGCGGGTGAGGAACACACGGTCGCGGGTTCACCAGCCAGCTCCTGCCCGTCGGATCCGCCAACGCGACGGGCAGGAGGTGGTGTTCCGAGGACCGACGGGCCCGGGTGCTGCCTCAGGCTGTGACGCTCGCGGCGGCCTTGCTCCGAGTCTGCGAGGGCCGCGAGATGCTGCTCGGCATTGAGGACGGCCTGGCAGCCGGAGCCTGCGGCCGTGCTGCTGGCAGACACCGACGGGCACGTCAGGGACGAGCGCAGAGGTATGTCCAGGAGAGACCGCTGCCCGTACAGCCACATGCCGCTGTGGCCGGGCGGGTACAGCGTTTCGCCGTTGTGGCCGGAGTGCTCTGCGTCGGCAGTGCGGCCGGGCCGACAGGGGCAGCGTCAGAAATACTGCTGCACATGAATGATTCCCCACCCACCGGCAGGCCCGGCAAGCTCGGTCTGTCGCGACGGCTGGTCCCCATGACCGGCCGTGACCCGGAAGAGCACGGCCGGACCGCCTCGCCGCTGGAGCTGTTGTTCGACCTGACCTTCGTGGTCGCCGTCGGTACGGCGGCGTTCCAGTTCGCCGAGATGGTCGCCGAGGGGCATGCCGGCCAGGCGGTCATCGCGTTCGTCCTGGCGATGTTCGCGATCAGCATCGCCTGGATCAGCTTCAGCTGGTTCGCCTCCGCGTTCGCCACCGACGACTGGCTCTACCGGGCCGTGACGATGCTGCAGATGATCGGCGTCGTCGTGTTCTCGCTCGGCCTGCCCGCGATGTTCCACTCCGTCGAGGAGGGCAACCACCTCGAACTGCGTGCCATGGTCATCGGCTACGTCGTGATGCGGATCGCGATGGTGCTCCAGTGGTGGCGTGCCGCCCGCCAGTCCCCGTCGTTCCACGACGTGGGGATGGCCAACATCCGCTGGACGGTGATCGTCCAGGCCGGTTGGATCGTCGTGGCCTTCGTGCACATGCCGATCGGCGTCGTCTTCGCCGCGTTCGCCGTCCTGGGCGCCCTCGAACTTGTCCTGCCGGTGCTGACGCAGGGCTCCGCGGGCGGCACCCCCTGGCACCCGCACCACGTCGCCGAACGGTACGGACTCTTCGCGATCATCGTCCTCGGCGAGGGCGTCGTCGGTACGGTCGCCTCTTCCGGAGACCTCCTGGGAGGCGGGGACGGCACACACTGGACCTGGAACGCCGTCGCCGTCGTCATCGCCGGTGTCGGTCTGACCTTCGGTATGTGGTGGATGTATTTCCTGACGCCGTTCGGCGACATCCTGGTGCACCGCCGCGGCCGCGGATACCTCTTCGGCTACGGTCACATCCCCCTGTTCATCGGCGTCGCCGGAGCCGGCGCCGGGCTGCACGTGGCAGGCCTGTACATGGAACACCACGCCAAGATCTCCGGCACCGCCGTCGTCCTCGCCCTCGCTCTCCCCGTCGGCCTCTACATGCTGATGGTCTACCTCCTGCACACCCTGCTGCTGTCCACGGCAGACCGCTTCCACATCCTTCTGGTCGCCCTCACCATCGCCGTACTGCTCGCGGCAGTCCTCCTGGCCGCCGCGGGCGTTGCCATCGCGGTGTGCCTGCTCGTGGTCATGCTCGCGCCCTTCGTCACCGTGATCGGCTACGAGACGGTCGGCCACCGTCACCAACAGCAGATGCTCGAGAAGCTCGGTACGCCTGCGGGTCTCTGATGTCCGAGCTGCCGCCCGACCTCCCCGTCTTCGCACCCTGGAGACGTGGCTCGTGATGTCCCTGGCCCGTGTCCGGGCCCGGACAGCCGAGGCCGAGCGGCGCGAGGAAGCGATGCGGACCGTACGCGCCGGGCCGGCAGAGCCCGGCTGGGTCCTCGCTCACCTCCGCGAAGGCGGCCGCCCCGTACCCCGCCGCCGCCCACATCGGCGACTGCCACCTCGCCGGGCGGCACACCCGGCCCCTCACCCGCGACGAAGCCCGCCACGCCCCGGCCGAAGGCGGCCTTCCGGCCTGCGAGATCTGCCGGCCCGACTCCGACCTCGGCATCCTCGTCTGACCGGCCGGGAGTCCGCGTTCGGCGGGGACGGCCCACGCGCCGCCGGGCACCCCCAGGGTTAGGTGGGAAGAGCCAGGGGTGGAGCGAGCGGCCCGCTCCTGGCCCTCCCCTTCAGGACAGGCCATGATCATCACCCGCAGGGCCGCGGCCGCAGCGGTCGTGGCAGCACTCACCTTCGGCGGTACGGCAGCGCTGACCGCCACCCAGGCCCTGAGCCACGCAGACGCACCCGGCGTCGTCCAGGCCGACCGGCAGAAGCCCCGACCGACACAGCCGCTGTCACCTCCCGGGCTGTGGCGCGCAGACGTCGACCGTCCCGATGAGGCGAACACTCCCGTCACCGGCCGCACAAACCGGTTCTAGAAGCCCGGCGGCTCCGTGTAGACGCCCCACTCGTCCCTGAGCGCGTCGCAGATCTCGCCGAGCGTGGCCTCGGCCCGTACGGCGTCCAGCATCGGGGCGATCATGTTCGAGCCGTCCTTGGCCGCCGCGAGCATGGCGTCGAGGGAGGCGCGGACCTTGGCGTCGTCGCGGCGGGCCCTGCGCTCGCCGAGGGCCTGGACCTGGTCCCGCTCGACCTCGTGGCTGACCCGCAGGATCTCCAGGTCGCCAGTGACGGAGCCGTGGGCGCAGTTGACGCCGACGACCCGCTTGTCGCCCTTCTCCAGGGACCGCTGGTACTGGAAGGCGGACTCGGCGATCTCGCCGGTGAACCAGCCGTCCTCGATGCCGCGGAGGATGCCGGAGGTGATCGGGCCGATGGGGTGCTGACCGTCCGGGTGGGCGCGGCGGCCGCGCTCCCTGATCTGGTCGAAGATCTTCTCGGCGTCGGCCTCGATGCGGTCGGTGAGCTGCTCGACGTACCAGGAGCCGCCCAGCGGGTCGGCGACGTTGGCGACGCCGGTCTCCTCCATCAGGACCTGCTGGGTGCGCAGGGCGATCTCGGCGGCCTGGGCGCTGGGGAGCGCGAGGGTCTCGTCGAGGGCGTTGGTGTGGAGGGAGTTGGTGCCGCCGAGGACGGCGGAGAGGGCCTCGACCGCGGTGCGGACGACGTTGTTGTAGGGCTGCTGGGCGGTGAGGGAGACGCCGGCGGTCTGGGTGTGGAAGCGGAGCCACTGCGCCTTGTCGGTCTTCGCGCCGTAGACCTCCTTCATCCAGCGGGCCCAGATGCGGCGGGCGGCGCGGAACTTGGCGATCTCCTCGAAGAAGTCGAGGTGGGCGTCGAAGAAGAAGGAGAGGCCGGGGGCGAAGACGTCGACGTCGAGGCCGCGGGAGAGGCCCAGCTCGACGTAGCCGAAGCCGTCCGCGAGGGTGTACGCGAGCTCCTGCGCGGCCGTCGCCCCGGCCTCGCGGATGTGGTAGCCGGAGACGGAGAGCGGCTTGTACGCGGGGATGCCCTGCGCGCAGTGCTCCATCAGGTCGCCGATGAGGCGCAGGTGGGGCTCGGGTTCGAAGAGCCACTCCTTCTGCGCGATGTACTCCTTGAAGATGTCGGTCTGGAGGGTGCCGTTGAGGACGGCGGGGTCGACGCCCTGGCGTTCGGCGGCGACCAGGTACATGCAGAAGACGGGCACGGCGGGGCCGGAGATCGTCATCGAGGTGGTGACGTCGCCGAGCGGGATGTCCTGGAAGAGGACCTCCATGTCGGCGGCGGAGTCGATGGCGACACCGCAGTGGCCGACCTCGCCGAGGGAGCGGGGGTCGTCGGAGTCGCGGCCCATGAGGGTGGGCATGTCGAAGGCGACGGAGAGGCCGCCGCCGCCGGCGGCCAGGATCATCTTGTACCGCTCGTTGGTCTGCTCGGCGTTGCCGAAGCCGGCGAACTGGCGGATGGTCCAGGTCCGGCCCCGGTAGCCGGTCGCGTGCAGACCCCGGGTGAAGGGGTACTCGCCGGGCCAGCCGATGCGCTCGAACCCCTCGTACGTGTCCCCCGGCCGGGGCCCGTAGACGGGCTCGACCGGGTCCCCGGAGAGCGTCGTGAAGTCGGCGTCGCGCTTGCGGGCCTTGTCGTAACGGGCCTGCCAGCGACGGCGGCCTTCCTCGATCGCGTCAGCGTCCATGCTTCAAATTTACTAGGACGTCCTAGTAAATGTCGATGGGAAAGCCCCGCACATCAGTGCGGGGCCCGGGGTTACGCCTTGGCCGGAGCCGGCTGCGCGCCGCTGACCAGCGGAAGCGTCTCGGCGGCGACCTTGCGCTCGACGAAGAACGCGGCGAACGGGATCGTGCCGCTCACCAGGATCCACAGGAGCTTGCCGAACGGCCAGCGGGCCTTGGAGCCCAGGTCGAAGGCGAAGACCAGGTAGATGATGTAGAGGACACCGTGGGCCTGGGAGACCGCGAAGGTCACGTCCTCGCCCATGTCGAACCCGTACTTGAAGACCATGCAGGTGCACAGCACGAGCAGCATGACGGCGGTCACGTACGCCATGACGCGGTAACGGGTCAACACACTGGATTTCATGCCGTCGAGCGTAACGGCACGTTCCGGGCGATCTTCGCGCGGGTCCGCCCAAGGGGCGCTCCCGGTCAGCTCTCGTCGAAATCCCGCGCGCTGACCCGGAGCGGGCGCAGCATCGCGAAGATCTCCCCGCACTCCTCCGCGTCGTACGCGCCGAGGCCGAAGTCCATCTCCATCAGGTCGCGGGTCGCGGCCTCGACGACCTCGCGGCCCTTCTCCGTGATGGTCGCGAGGGTGCCGCGGCCGTCGTTCGGGTTGGGGCGCTTGGCGACGAGACCGGACTTCACGAGGCGGTCCACCGTGTTCGTCACGGAGGTGGGGTGGACCATCAGCCGCTCGCCGATCTTCGACATCGGCAGCTCGCCCGCCTTCGAGAAGGTGAGCAGCACCAGGGCCTCGTACCGCGCGAAGGTCAGCCCGTACGGCTTGACGACGGCGTCGACCTCGGCGAGGAGGATCTGATGGGCGCGCATGATCGAGGTGATCGCGGCCATCGAGGGGACCGGGCCCCAGCGCTTCTGCCAGAGCTCGTCGGCTCGGGCGATGGGGTCGAAGGGGAGACTGAGCGGCTTCGGCACGCGTCGACCTTACCGACTGGTCATATGGCGGTCAGCCCTGTCTCGCCTTTCGGTCGCCCGGGCGGCCCCGGCCGGGATCGCGGTGTCGCAGACCGGCAGCGGTGGACCCCCGTGTCACGATGGCCCGGAATATTGCAGAACGTAACCTTCCGTCCCGTTCCGTACCCGACCCTGGGGGCCGGATGTCCCGCCGCACCGTCACCGCCGTCGCCCTGACCCTCGTCTCCGCGCTGCTCCTGGCCGGGTGCGGCGAGGACGAGCCCCGGAAGGGCCCCGTCGGCCCGCCGTCGACGCGCAGCGCGTCCGCGGCCGCCCCCGCGAGCGGCTCCCCGTTCTGGGTCGACCCGGAGAGCGACGCGGCCAAGCAGGTCCGTGAGTACGAGGCGCAGGGCAGGACCGAGGACGCCCGGGTCCTGAAGCGGATCGCGGACCGGCCGGTCGCGGACTGGCCGGCCGGCGACGATCCCGTACCGGAGATCACCCGGGCGGTCCGGGGAGCGGCGGCGGAGGACCGTACGGCGGTCTTCGTCGCGTACAACATCCCGCACCGCGACTGCGGGATGTACTCGGCGGGCGGCGCGCACGACGCGGCGGCCTACCGGACCTGGATCGACTCGTTCGCCACCGCGATCGGGGAGGCCTCCGCGATCGTCGTCCTGGAGCCGGACGCGGTGCCGCACGTCGTGGACGGCTGCACCCCGGCCCAGTACCACGACGAGCGGTACGAGCTGCTCGCCGGCGCGATCGAGCGGCTCAAGCGGCAGCCGCGCACCCGGGTCTATCTGGACGCGGGCAATCCGGCCTGGATCGACGACCCGGGCAAGCTGGTGGAGCCGCTGCGCCGGGCGGGTGTCGCCCGGGCGGACGGCTTCGCGCTCAACGTCTCGAACTTCCAGCGGAACGAGACCGTACGCGACTTCGGCGCCTCGCTCTCGGAGCTCCTCGGCGGCATCCACTTCACGGTGGACACGAGCCGCAACGGCGCAGGACCCCTCCCGGGTGACCGGGCGGAGGCCTGGTGCAATCCGCCGGGCCGGTCCCTCGGCGTACCGCCGACGGACCGGACCGGGGACGCGCTGGTCGACGCGTATCTGTGGATCAAGCGCCCCGGCGACTCGGACGGCCAGTGCCGGGGCGGCCCGGCGGCGGGGACCTGGTGGCCGGACTACGCCCTGGGCCTGGCGCGCAGGGCGAAGGTCTGACCGGGAAGCCGAGACCGCGCCGGGGCGCAGGCCTGACCCGCGTACGTCAGTCCACCTGGATCCACTTGGCCTCGGACGGGATGCCGTTCGCGTCGGTGACGAACAGCATGTACCAGCCGGGCGGTACGAGGGTCCGGTCCTTCGGTACGTCGAAGGTGACGGTCGTCCCGTTCTGCCCCTTCGTCAGTTTGAGTTCCACGGACCGCTGCTCGACGTCCGTGGTGTGGGTGACGGCGCTGGGTCGCATCAGCCGGGCCTTCGCGATCCGGCCGGCGTCCTTGGTCTTGAAGGTGGCGCGGCCGTTCTGGTCGAGTTCCCGCGGGCCCTCCCCGAGGACGGGCCGGTCGTCGCCCGCCTTGTGGAGGTAGGGCGGGGTGAAGACCTCGATGCGCTGCTCGAAGGTGCCGAGCCTGGTGTTGTCCTTGTCGTCGAAGAGCGGGTCGGAGCCGAAGGTGGCGACCCGGCCGTCGGGCAGCAGCAGCGCCTCGGAGTGGTAGTTGCGGCCGACGGTGGGCTCGGCGGCCTCGGCGAAGGCGTTGGCCTTCGGGTCGTAGAACTGCGCCTTGAGGATGTCGCTGCCGCTGCGGCCGCGGTAGTCCTCGGAGCCGCCGGTGGTGAAGACCGTGTCGTCGGGCAGCAGGACGCTGCTGAGGTAGCGGGTGCCCTGCGGGAGCGTCGGCCCGTCCGTGAAGACGGGGCTGTCCTTGGAGAGGTCGATGATGGAGGTGCGGGCGGTGGACTTGGACGACTCGCCGACCCCGCCGCCGCCGAGGACCATGACCTTCTGGTTCTGGACGGGGGGCAGCAGCAGGGAGGCGGAGGTCTCCAGCTGGTCGGGGTCGGTGAGTCCGGAGAGCTTGGTGAAGGAGTTCTTCTTCAGGTCCCACAGGCCCGGCTCGCGGCCCTTCTCGGCGGGGCCGTAACCGGCGTTGGAGCCGCTGTAGAGGAGCTTGCCGCCCTTGGTGAGGAAGAGGGACGGGTAGGTGGGGAAGTAGCGGAAGGGCCCCTTGGACCACTTCTTGGTGGCGGGGTCGTAGATCTCGTTGTCGCCGGGGACGACGTCGCCGACGTCGTTGAGGCCGGAGACGGCGAGGACCTTGCCGTCCTCGAGGGTGACGAGGGTGGGGTACCAGCGGGCGTCCTTCATGGGGGCGACCGGGATGTACTTCTCCGCCTTCGGGTCGAACTCGTAGGCGCTCTTGATGCCCTGGAAGTCCTGCTTCTCGGTGGTGAGCTTCTGCGCGAGGCCGTAGACGTCGTCGGCCGCGTCACCCTTGAGGCCGACGACCTCGTACTGCGCGGCCTCGGTGGTGAGGGCCTGCGGGCCCTCCTCGCGGGCCTCGACGAAGACCCGGGCCTCGGCGGCGGTGACCTTCGTCTGCCACGGCTTCATCTGGCCGCTCTTGAAGTACGAGATCTCGAATTCGCGCTTCGCCTTGGGGACGGTCACGTCGAACTTGGAGACGTACTCGACCCCCGACGGCGAGCGGAAGACGGTGCCCTTCTTCAGGGTGACCGCCTTGTCGGGGTTCTCGTTCTTGACCCGCATGCCGCCGCCGGCCTTCTTGACCTCGCCGTTGAGGATCTCGTACCGGGCGGTGCCGCCGGCGACGAGGAGCCGCCCGTCGGGGAGCTGGGTGTGGCCGGCGCAGAAGAAGTCCTCGGGGGTGGGGACCTTCTTGAAGGTGTTCTTCACCGGGTCCCAGAGGACGGTGTCGAAGGTGCCGGCGTCGAAGCTCTTCTGGCTGTTGCCGGAGCCTGCGATGAGCAGCACCTTGCCGGTGTGCAGCAGGGCCGCGTGGATGGCGTTGACGCTGTACGGGGCGGGGACGTTCACCGGCGCCCAGGAGCCGAAGGCCCGCTTGTAGCCGGGCTGGGCGATCTTGTACGCGTGGTACTTCTCCTCGGCGAAGGAGACGGCGGCGGGGGCGTTGAGCGCCGCGAGGACGACGACCGCGCCGCCGCCGAGCAGTGTCTTCTTGAACTTCTGGGACGGCCGGTAGGCCATGGCTCAGTTCCCTCCGGTCGTCGTGGGGGCCGGGGCTGCGGGGGTGGGCGGGAGGGTGGCGGCGGCCCGGACCTCGACCCCTTCGCGGGCGTCGGCGAGACCGCGGGCACGGGCGCGGGCCCGGGCGTGCTCGCGGACGCGCAGGACACGCCGCTCCCGGAAGGTCGTCCAGGCCCAGACGGAGACCGGGGCGAGGGCGATGACGAGGGCGAGGGCGGCCCAGGTGCGCATGGCCGCGTGGGTGTGCCCGTAGTACACGGAGGCGGCGAGCGAGGCGACGAGGACGGCCGCCCAGTAGAGGTGGATGCGGAAGGTGAGGACCCGGTCGGGGCTGGCCGCGCCGCCCTTGGGGGTGACGACGAAGCGGCCGCGGGTGCGGAGGATCGCCGAGCCGAGGGACTTGAGGTAGATCGGGGCGGAGAGCGCGGACATCGCCATGCCGGCGAGGCCGCCGGAGCCCTCGGGCTCGTGGGGGGAGACGTTGTGCCGCCGGTTCCAGAGGTAGAGGCCGATCTGGAGGGCGACGGCGTCGCTGTAGATCATCAGCCACACCGAGGTGGAGACCTGGGTGCCGGAGGCGCCGAACCAGAGGTAGAGGACGCCGCTGAGGATGCCCAGGAGCCAGTTGATGGCCGTCATCGGGTAGTAGACGAGCATCAGGGTGTAGTTCAGGAAGCGCCCCGGCGGGGTACGGAAGGGCGCCTTCCAGTACTGCTTGACGATCGTCTCGTACGTGCCCCGGGACCAGCGCAGCTGCTGGGTGAAGAAGTCCGTCCAGGAGGCGGGGCCCTCGCCGACCGCGAGGACGTCGGGGGTGTAGACGGAGCGCCAGTAGTGGCCGGTGAGCGGGTTCTTCCTGCGGTGCAGTTCGAAGCCGGTGGCCATGTCCTCGGTGATCGAGTCGTACAGGCCGCCGATCTGCTTGAGCGCGGAGATCCGGACGACGTTGTTCGTGCCGACGAACATGGGGGCGTGGTAGCGGTTCCCGGCGCGCTGGATGAGGGCGTGGAAGAGGAACTGCTGGGACTCGGCGGCCTTGGTGACGAGGTTGGTGTAGTTGCCGTAGACCTGCGGTCCGACGACGAAGGCGATGTCCGGGTCGCGGAAGTAGCCGAGCATCCGCTCCAGGAAGTTGGGGAGCGGGACGTGGTCGGTGTCGACGGAGGCGAAGTAGTCGTAGGCGTCGCCGTGCATGGCGATCCAGGCGTTGTAGTTGCCGTGCTTGGTCTTCGCCTTGTGCACGCCCTTCTTGCGGTTCCACTCGGGGACGCCGGCGCGGGTGAAGTGGCGGACGCCCAGTTCGACGCAGAGGGCCTTGGCCTCGTCGGAGTCGCCCTCGTCGAGGAGCCAGACGTCGAGCGTCCCCTCGTGCCGCAGCCTGGTGGCGCCTTCGAGGGTGCCGCGGACCATGGAGAGCGGTTCCTTGCCCGGGACGTACGTGGTGAGGAAGGCGACGCGGGTTCCCGGCTCGGCGTACACGGGTATCGGGTCGCGGGCGACCATGGTGGCGTGGGCGATCGACGTGACGTTCACCAGCATGAAGAAGCAGATGAGCCCGATCGACACGAGCATCACGGTGTCGAGGTGGACGAGCCAGCGGTCGCCGCCCTCGCGGACGGTCCAGTGACTGGGCCAGACGAGGTAGGCGAGGAGCAGCGCCGAGAGGAGCGGCGCGAGGCTCATGAGGAGGACGGCTCGTATTCGGTGCGGCTCCTTCGCGAGCAGGCTTCGGTACCGCACCTTGTAGGCCGCCGGGTCCGGTTCGGTGAGCGGGCCGGCGAGTCGGCTGTAGGTTTCGTAGTCGTAGCCTCCCGGCCGCACGGTGCCTCCAGCTGTCGTCGAACGGGTCGATACCCCAACAAAAGGGGACATCGTTCGGCGTGTCGACTGGAGTCGTCCGAGTGAGGGTTTTTGGCGGGTACGGGCGAGGGGCCTACCGGGTACGGGCTCCCTGGCGCCGAAGCGCGTACGTGACGGCCCTCCGGGCGACCGGGTTCAGCTCCTCGACGGCCGCCATCAGCGCGCCGAGCTGCTCGAGCGCGGCGAAGGCCGCCTCCGCGCCGGCCGGGTCGACCCCCTCGTACAGTTCGAGCCCGACGAACGAGGCGGCGACCGCGCGGGCGAGCCCGGCGGGGTCGGTGAACTCGGCGAGCGGGGTCCCCACGAGGACTCGCGTGAGCACCTGTTCGATCTCGCTGATCCACAGGTCCAGCCCGGCGGCGGTGGCCGGCACGAGCCGGGGATGCGCCCGCGCCCCGGCGAGCAGCTGCCCGAGGAAGTCGACGTGCCCGGCCTCCCGCTCCTCCGCGTGCAGCGCACGCCCGAAGGCGAGCAGCTCACCGAGGCTGCCGACGGAGCGGAGCCGCTCGCGATGGCGGGCGACCCGCAGCTCGGCGCCGTGCCGGCAGGCCGCGGCGAGCAGTTCGTCGACGGAGCCGAAGTGGTAGAAGACCAGGGCCTGGTTGACTCCGGCGGTGGCCGCGATGGCGCGGGCGGAGGCCTTGGCGATGCCCTGCTCGACGAGGGTGCGCAGGGCGCCTTCGAGCAGCTTCTCCCGGGTCTCCTGGCTCCGGGCGTCCCGCTCCTTCACGCCCTCCGCGGTCGTCCCGCTCATGCCCGCACCTCCTCGCGCACCGGGCGCAGCCCCGCGCGCACCCCGCGGGATCGTACGTCAGCGTATGCGGCGGCGAACGACCCCTCGTACCCGAAGAGCGGACCGAAGTACCGGTTCTCCACCCGCACGTTGATACGGAAGCGGCCGGTGCGCTCGTCGAAGGACTCACGCACCTCGGCCCTGCCGCCCAGCAGTTCCGGCACGCGCACGTCCAACGGGCCCTCGCGGAAACGGTGTTCGCCGGAGACGACGAGGAGCGAGCCGTCGGGCTCGGCGGAGAGGTGCAGATCGCTGGCGAGGTGCTGGTGGGTGCCGAGGTAGTCGAGGAGGCAGCCCCGCTCGGGGCTGTGGACCATCGTGGCGTCGAAGCGCCGGGGCCCGCCGGGCAGGTCGAAGGTCCGGACGAAGGTGACGGTCTCGCGTCCGTACGAGTCGGCGTACGGCACGTTCTCGATCACGAAGGGGACGTCCCTGCCGGTCCGGGGCAGCAGGATGTTCCGCAGCCCGCCGACCGCGAGGAACGGCTTCACGAACGCCCGGCCGTGCCAGATCCGGTCCATGACGCCCCGCCCGACGCACAGCTCCCCGCTGGTGAGCCCGACGGAGAAGCGCCGCTGGAGCTCCGGGTGCAGCCGCTCGAAGGCGGTGTCGCCCATGGCAGCACGGAAGATCGAGGTCACGGCTGCTCCAGGGTCGCGAGGAGGCGCGGCTCCCGGGTGCGGGCGGGCGGGGTGCGCAGACAGCGCCGGGCCGCGGGGGTGCGCGACGACGGCGGTACGAGGACGGCGGCGGCGAGCCCGAGGACGGTGAGCGGCACGGCGGCGAGCGACAGCGCGCCGAGCGGCAGGAAGGCCAGGGCGGCCGGCACGGCCACGAGCAGCAGGCGCCCGGCGACCTCGACGAGCCAGCGGTCGCGGGAGCGTTCCGGGGTGATGCCCCGCTCGCACCAGAGCCGCAGCCGGTCGAAGGACCAGGCGGTGGCCCAGCCCATGAGGGGCCGGAAGACGAGCCGGTCGGCGACGCGGCCGAAACGGCCCCAGCGGGGCCGGTAGTCGTAGCCGGTGAGGAAGCGGACGCCGTCCGGGGTGGGGACGTACCGCCAGTAGCCGCTGCCCTCGGCGAGGAGCGAGCGCGGATGCCCGGAGGCGAACCGGAGGGCGGAGACCCGGTCGCCGCCGGCCCGGTGGCGCTCCCCCGCGGAGACACCAGTGCCGGCGACGACCAGGAAGGGCAGGACGCGGGTCGCGTACCGGAAGTGCTGCGGCTCGCCCTCGGCGCGCGGGAGGTGGGCGATCTCCGTGAACCGCAGGTCCCACCGCTGCTGGCGGCCGGGTTCCTGCGTGCGTTCCCAGAGCGTCTCCAGGTCCGCGTGGACCCGTGTCTCGACGTAGAGACCCATGGGGGTGTTCTCCCAGCTCATCCGGCATCTTGAGCGACTGCTCAAAACCGCCTGCGGCTGAAGGTAACCGATTTTGAGCGGTCGCTCAACCATGGGATACGAAGAAGCCCCCGGCCCTGAGGAACAGGACCGGGGGCTTCGACGCGGACTTCGTGGCGTCAGGCGCCGAGGTGGCGCTCCACCGTCTCGACCTTCGAGGTCAGGCCGTCCGTCACACCGGGGCGGATGTCGGCCTTCATGACGACCGAGACGCGCGGCGCACGGGCCTCCACGGCGGCGACGGCACGCTTCACGACGTCCATGACCTCGTCCCACTCGCCCTCGATGGACGTGAACATGGCGTCGGTGCGGTTCGGGAGGCCGGACTCGCGGACGACCCGGACGGCCTCGGCGACGTACTCGCCGACTTCCTCACCCACGCCCAGCGGGGTGACCGAGAACGCGACGATCACGCCTTCACCGCGCCGTCGGAGGCCGCGGCGCGGGCGCGGGAGGCGATGACCGCGGCCTCGGCCTCGCGCTTCAGCTTCCGCTCGGCGTAGAAGCCGCCGAGGGGCAGCACCGAGAGGGCGAAGTAGAGGGCGGCGGTGCCGAAGCTCCACTTGGTGCGGTTCCAGGCGTCGAGCCAGAACAGGACGTAGAGGATGAACAGCACGCCGTGGATCGCACCCATGACCGGCACCGCGTTGAAGTCCGTCGTCCGCTTGAGCACCGAGCAGACCAGCAGGAGCAGGAACGAGACGGCCTCCGGCGCGGAGACGAGCCGGAGCCGGTGGAGGGAGGAAGCGGTCTTGATGTCCACGGAGGGGGTCACCTTCGTTCGATCTTTGAACGGGATCTTGTGAACGGATGCACAAGGGCCCGTCCATTGTGCACGCCGACTTTGCTGTCTCTTTATCCGGGTCCCCAGTACCTTCGACGGGTGGCAGCAACGTTCCGACTCCAAGGCAGCAAAGTGCTCGCCGTCTCCCTGACAGGCGACGCCGTCAAGGCGAAGAACGGCTCGATGGTCGCCTACGACGGCCAGATGGCGTTCAAGAAGATGAGTGGCGGTGGTGAGGGCCTGCGCGGCATGGTGACCCGCCGGCTCACCGGCGAGCAGATGGAGGTGATGGAGGTACGCGGCCAGGGGACCTGCTGGTTCGCCGACCGGGCCTCCGAGATCAACCTCGTCAGCCTGCACGGCGAGAAGCTCTGGGTCGAGGCGAGCAATCTGCTCTGCACCGACGCGGGGCTCCGTACCGGTACGACCTTCACCGGGCTGCGTGGCGGCGCCACCGGCAACGGCCTGTTCACGACCACGGTCGAGGGCACGGGCCAGGCGGCGCTCATGTCCGACGGCCCGGCGGTCGTGCTGCGGGTGACTCCGCAGTACCCGCTCCAGGTCGACCCCGGCGCGTACATCGCGCACCAGGGCAACCTCCAGCAGCACTTCCAGTCCGGTGTGACCTTCCGCACCTTCATGGGCGAGGGCGGCGGCGAGGCCTTCCAGATCCGCTTCGAGGGCGACGGTCTTGTCTACGTCCAGCCCAGCGAGCGGAACACGATCGGGGGCGACGTCTGATGCCGTTCCGCGAGATCAACTCGAAGATGGTCGAGGCGACCGTCATCCCCGGGCAGCGGATGTTCAGCCAGCGCGGCGCGATGCTCGCGTACCGCGGCGACGTCACTTTCACGCCGAACACGGCGGGCGGCCAGGGCGGCCTGATGTCGATGATCGGCCGCCGGGTGGCCGGCGAGGCGACGCCGCTGATGACCGTCGAGGGCAACGGCACGGTGATGTTCGGGCACGGCGGCCACCACATCCAGGTGATCGGCCTGACGGGCGACACCCTGTACGTGGAGGCCGACCGGCTGCTCGCCTTCGACGGCACGCTCGAACAGGGCACGATGTTCATGGGCTCGCAGGGCGGGGTCATGGGCATGGTCCGCGGCCAGGTCACCGGCCAGGGCCTCTTCACCACCACCCTCAAGGGTCACGGCGCGGTGGCCGTCATGGCCCACGGCGGCGTCATCGAGCTGCCGATCACCCCGGGCCGCCCGGTCCACGTGGACCCGCAGGCGTACGTGGCCCACCACGGCGACGTACGGAACAAGCTGTCCACCGCGCTGGGCTGGCGCGACATGGTGGGGCGCGGTTCGGGCGAGGCGTTCCAGCTGGAGCTGAGCGGCAGTGGTGCGGTGTACGTGCAGGCCTCGGAGGAGAAGCTGTGACCGGTCCCGTGATCCACGACCCGACGACCCTGCCGTCGGACGACAACGTGAACCCGTACACCTTCTGCGTGGAGCTCAAGGGCTCCCAGTGGTTCCTGCAGAAGGGCAAGATGATCGCCTACTACGGGCGGATCGAGTTCAACGGCATCGGGCTCGGGCGGCTGGACCGCCTGGTCCGGACGTCCTTCCACTCGCCGCTGCACGCGAGCGACTGGGTGGTGGCCGAGGGCAGCGGGAAGATGCTGCTGGCGGACCGGGCGTTCGACGTGAACTCGTTCGACCTGGACCAGGGCAACCTGACGATCCGTTCGGGGAACCTGCTCGCCTACCAGCCGACGCTGGCCCTGAAGCAGTCGATCGTGCCGGGCTTCGTGACGCTGATCGGTACGGGCAAGTTCGTGGCCGCGTCGAACGGCCCCGTGGTCTTCATGGAGCCGCCGATGCGGGTGGACCCGCAGGCCCTGGTGGGCTGGGCGGACTGCCCTTCGCCGTGTCACCACTACGACCACGGCTACATGACGGGCGTGATGGGCGGCGTACGGGCTCTGACGGGCCTCGGCGGCACCTCGGGCGAGGAGCACCAGTTCGAGTTCGTGGGCGCGGGCACGGTGCTGCTCCAGTCGACGGAGATGCTGATGGCGGACCGTGCGATCGGCGGGCCTCCGGCCCAGGCGGGCGTCCCGGGCGGACACGGAGCGCACGGTTCCGGCCAGGCGTCCCCGGGCTCGGCACCGCGTCTTCCCGGCCAGCTGGGGGACCTCCAGCGTCGCTTCGGTCTGTGAGCGGTAGTCTGCGGAGTGTGACGCACTCGAACGTGCGCTCCCTGATTTCGTCAAGCATTCAACTTCTTAGGTAGAATCCATACATGGAGACCGAGATCGCCACCCCGTGGCTCAGCGACGGCGAGCAGTGCGCCTGGCGCACGTTCCTGGACGTCCAGAGGATGCTGACGTACCAGCTGGAGAGGGATCTCCAGCCCTTCGGCCTGACGATGAACGACTACGAGATCCTGGTGAACCTCTCGGAGTCGGCGGAGCGGCGGCTGCGCATGAGCGATCTGGCCGCGGCCACCCTCCAGTCGAAGAGCCGGCTCTCGCACCAGATCACCCGGATGGAGAACGCCGGGCTCGTCCGGCGTGAGAACTGCGAGTCCGACCGTCGCGGGCTGTACGCCGTCCTCACCGACGACGGCATGGAGACCATGCGCAAGGTCGCCCCGCACCACGTCGAGTCGGTGCGCAGGCACTTCATCGACCAGATCGGCGGAGACGCCCTCGGTGACCTCCACGCGTCCCTGAAGCCGGTCGCCGAGCAGCTGCGCGGACGGCGCGGCAAGCCGTGACCTGACATAGACGCAGACGCGTACGCATACGAGGAAGGGCCTCTCCGGGTGACCGGGGAGGCCCTTCCTCGTGCACCCGTGCGCGGGTGCGACTCAGTTGCCCGTCAGGCTCGCGACCAGTTCGTCGGAGGCCGCGTACGGGTCGAGGCCGCCCGCCACGATTCGTTCCGCGAGCGCGTCGAGGCGCCGGTCGCCGTGCAGGTCGCCGATCTTCTCGCGCAGGGCCGTGACCGCGATGGTCTCGACCTCGCGCGCGGCACGGGTCCTGCGGCGCTCCGCGAGGACCCCGTGCTCCTCCATCCAGGCGCGGTGCTTCTCCAGGGCCTCCACGACCTCGTCGATGCCCTCGCCGCGCGCCGCGACCGTCTTGACGATCGGCGGCCGCCAGTCGCCCGCCCCCCGTGCCTCGCCGAGTCCCAGCATGTGGTTGAGCTCGCGGGCGGTGGCGTCCGCGCCGTCCCGGTCGGCCTTGTTGACCACGTACACGTCGCCGATCTCCAGGATGCCCGCCTTCGCGGCCTGGATCCCGTCGCCCATGCCGGGCGCGAGGAGCACGACCGAGGTGTCGGCCTGGGAGGCGATCTCGACCTCCGACTGTCCGACGCCGACGGTCTCCACGAGGATCACCTCGCAGCCGGCCGCGTCCAGGACGCGGATGGCCTGCGGGGCGGACCAGGCGAGCCCGCCCAGATGGCCGCGGGTCGCCATGGACCGGATGTAGACGCCGGGGTCGGAGGCGTGCTCCGACATCCGGACCCGGTCACCGAGGAGCGCTCCCCCGCTGAACGGCGAGGACGGGTCGACGGCCAGGACGCCGACCCGCTTGCCGGCCCGCCGGTAGGCGGAGACGAGCGCGGACGTCGACGTGGACTTGCCGACGCCCGGGGAACCCGTCAGGCCCACCACGTACGCGCCGCCGGTGAGCGGCGCGAGGGCCGCCATCACCTCGCGCAGCTGCGGGGACGCCCCCTCGACGAGGGAGATGAGCCGGGCCACGGCCCGCGGCCGGCCCTCCCGTGCCTGGGCGACGAGTTCGGGGACGTCCACCATCTGCGCTTGCTCCTTGCCTGAGCCGGGTGCTTACTTGCCGTTGCCGGGGACGCGCACGATCAGCGCGTCGCCCTGGCCGCCGCCGCCGCACAGGGCCGCCGCGCCGATGCCGCCGCCGCGCCGCTTGAGCTCCAGGGCCAGGTGGAGCACCACACGGGCGCCGGACATGCCGATCGGGTGGCCGAGGGCGATGGCGCCGCCGTTGACGTTCACCTTCTCGGGGGTAACGCCGAGGTCCTTCATTGACTGCACGGCGACCGCGGCGAAGGCCTCGTTGATCTCGATCAGGTCGAGGTCCTCGACGCCCAGGCCCTCCTTCTTCAGGGCGTGCCGGATCGCGTTGGACGGCTGCGACTGGAGCGAGTTGTCGGGGCCGGCCACGTTGCCGTGGGCGCCGATCTCGGCGATCCACTCAAGACCCAGCTCCTGGGCCTTGGCCTTGCTCATGACGACGACGGCGGCGGCGCCGTCGGAGATCTGCGAGGAGGTGCCGGCGGTGATCGTCCCGGCCCTGTCAGGGGCACCACCAGGGAAGGCGGGGCGGAGCTTGCCGAGGGACTCGGCGGTGGTCTCGGCGCGGATGCCCTCGTCCTTGGCGAAGACGACCGGGTCGCCCTTGCGCTGCGGGATCTCGACCGGGGTGATCTCGGCCTCGAAGATGCCGTTCTTCTGGGCGGCGGCGGCGCGCTGGTGCGAGAGGGCGGCGATCTCGTCCTGCTCGGGCCGCTTGATGCCCAGGCGGGTGTTGTGCTTCTCGGTGGACTCGCCCATGGCGATGCCCTCCATGGAGTCCGTGAGGCCGTCGTACGCCATGGAGTCGAGCATCTCGATGGCGCCGTACTTGAAGCCCTCACGGGACTTCGGGAGCAGGTGCGGGGCGTTGGTCATCGACTCCTGGCCGCCGGCGACGACGATGTCGAACTCGCCGGCGCGGATGAGCTGGTCGGCGAGGGCGATGGCGTCGAGGCCGGAGAGACACACCTTGTTGATGGTGAGGGCCGGGACGCTCATCGGGATGCCGGCCTTGACGGCGGCCTGGCGGGCGGGGATCTGCCCGGCGCCCGCCTGGAGCACCTGGCCCATGATCACGTACTGGACCTGGTCGCCGCCGATGCCGGCCCGGTCGAGGGCGGCCTTGATGGCGAAGCCGCCGAGCTCCGCGCCCGAGAAGGACTTGAGCGAGCCGAGCAGGCGACCCATGGGCGTGCGGGCGCCCGCGACGATCACTGAGGTGGTACCGGTCGTTCCAGACATGAGGCACGGCCCCTAGGGATGAGGAGTGAACGAGGGTTTACCGCCAATGTACTGAGGGGCGCCGCGCGCGGTCACCGGGCAGCCGGTGTGACGGCGCGCACGTTGCGTAACCACCTTCCCGGCGCTGCACTGGAGGCATGCTGACGCGAATCGACCACATCGGGATCGCCTGTTTCGACCTGGACAAGACTGTCGACTTCTACCGTGCCACGTACGGTTTCGAGGTCTTCCACTCCGAGGTCAACGAGGAGCAGGGCGTCCGCGAGGCCATGCTGAAGATCAACGACACCTCGGACGGCGGAGCCTCGTACCTCCAGCTCCTGGAGCCGACCCGGGAGGACTCCGCGGTGGGCAAGTGGCTCGCCAAGAACGGCGAGGGCGTGCACCACATCGCCTTCGGTACGGCGGATGTCGACGGCGACGCCGAAGCCATCCGCGGCAAGGGCGTCCGGGTCCTCTACGACGAGCCGCGGATCGGCTCCATGGGCTCCCGGATCACCTTCCTCCACCCCAAGGACTGTCACGGCGTGCTCACGGAACTGGTCACCTCGGCCGAGCCGTCTGCTGACCACTCCTCAGCGGAGCACTGACCTCCGGATTCCTGGCCCGGTAGAGTGGGCGACTCCGGGCCGGGGCCGGTCGGGGCCGCTCCGTGCGGCACCGAAGTCGGGATGTCGGGGTCGTCCGATCTGTCACGATCCCCCGGGGGTCCGTCCTCGGCCGTGAGGGCGTGCTCGTTGGAGTGTTGCGACCAGGGGACGGATGGACCGCGCAGTGCGGGGCTACGAACGCCAGGAGAGCCACCGAGCTGAAGACGACCATCTCGCCAGGTTCGAAGCCGAGATGGACCGGCTGAAGACCGAGCGCGAGAAGGCCGTCCAGCACGCCGAGGACCTCGGATACCAGGTCGAGGTCTTGCGCGCCAAGCTCCACGAGGCGCGGCGCACCATCGCGTCCAGGCCCGCGTACGACAGTGCCGACATCGGCTACCAGGCCGAGCAGCTGCTGCGGAACGCGCAGGCGCAGGCCGAGCAGCTGCGCCAGGACGCCGAGCGCGAGCTGCGGGAGGCCAGGGCGCAGACGCAGCGCATCCTCCAGGAGCATGCCGAGCACCAGGCCAGGCTCCAGGCCGAGCTGCACAACGAGGCGGTCCAGCGGCGCCAGCAGCTGGACCAGGAGCTCAACGAGCGCCGGCAGACCGTCGAGGCGCACGTCAACGAGAACGTCGCCTGGGCCGAGCAGCTCCGCGCCCGTACGGAGGCCCAGGCCCGCCGTCTGATGGAGGAGTCCCGCGCGGAGGCCGAGCAGTCGCTCGCCGCCGCCCGGGCCGAGGCCACCCGGCTCGCCGAGGAGACCAGCCGCCGCGTCGGCGCCGACGCCGAGGCGGCCCGTGCCGAGGCCGAAGCGATTCTGCTGCGCGCCCGCAAGGACGCCGAGCGGCTCCTCAGCGCCGCGTCCAGCCAGGCGCAGGAGGCCACGAGCCACGCCGAGCAGCTCCGCTCGACCACCACCGCCGAGACCGACCAGGCCCGCCGGCAGGCCACCGAGCTCTCCCGCGCCGCCGAGCAGCGCATGCAGGAGGCCGAGGAGAAGCTCCGGGTCGCCCGCGCCGAGGCCGAGAAGGCCCTCGCCGAGGCCAAGGACACCGCCGCCCGGCAGCTCGCCTCCGCCGAGTCGGTCAACGAGCAGCGCACCCGTACCGCGAAGACGGAGATCGCCCGGCTCGTCGGCGAGGCCACCAAGGACGCCGAGGCCCTCAAGGCCGAGGCCGAGGAGAAGCTGCGCGAGGCGACCGCCGAGGCGGAGAAGCTCGTCACGGAGGCCTCGGAGAAGGCCCGTACGGCCGCCGCCGAGGACTCGGCCGCCGCGCTCGCCAAGGCCGCGCGCAACGCGGAGGAGATCCTCACCAAGGCGTCCGAGGACGCCCGGGAGACCACCCGCAAGGCGTCCGAGGAGGCCGAGCGGGTCCGCCGCGAGGCCGAGACCGAGGCCGACCGGCTGCGCGCCCAGGCCGAGGAGCAGGCCGACGAACTGCTCGGCTCGGCGAAGGACGACACCAAGGAGTACCGCGCCAAGACGGTCGAGCTCCAGGAGGAGGCGCGCCGGCTGCGCGGCGAGGCCGAGCAGCTGCGCGCCGAGGCCATCGACGAGGGCGAGCGGATCCGCGGCGAGGCACGCCGTGAGGCCGTCCAGCAGATCGAGGAGGCGGCGAGGACCGCCGAGGAGCTCCTCACCAAGGCGCGTACGGACGCCGACGGACTGCGCGCCAAGGCCGGGGCCGAGAGCGAGCGGGTCAAGTCGGAGGCCATGGAGCGCGCCCAGACGCTCCGGACGCAGGCCGAGGAGACCCTGGAGCGCACCCGCGCGGAGGCCGAGCGGCTGCGCGCCGAGGCCGAGGAGCAGGCCGAGTCGGTCAAGGACGCGGCCGAGAAGGCCGCCGCCGGGCTGCGCGCGGACGCCGAGCGGGCCGCGGAGGCGCGCCGCGCGGAGGCCGCGGAGGAGCTGACCCGGCTGCACACCGACGCCGAGGCGAAGGTGGCGGCGGCCGGTCAGGAGCTCACCGACGCGCGCGCCGAGAGCGAGCGGATCCGCCGCGAGACCGCCGAGGAGACGGAGCGGCTGCGGACCGAGGCCGCCGAGCGGATCCGTACCCTCCAGGAGCAGGCCGAGCAGGAGGCCGAGCGGCTGCGCGGCGAGGCCGCTTCGGACGCTTCCACCACGCGTACGGAGGCCGAGAGCGCCGCGGTGCGGCTCCGCTCGGAGGCCGCCGAGGAGGCCGAGCGGCTGCGGTCGGAGGCCCAGGAGACCGCCGACCGGGTACGGGCCGAGGCAGCGGCGGCCGCCGAGCGGGTCGCGGCCGAGGCCGCGGAGGCGCTCGCCGCCGCGCAGGAGGAGGCCGTACGGCGCCGCCGGGAGGCCGAGTCGACGCTCGAGTCGGCCCGTTCCGAGGCCGGCCGGGAGCGTGAGCACGCCCGCGAGCAGTCGGAGGAGCTGCTCGCCGCCGCCCGCAAGCGGGTCGAGGACGCGCAGGTCGAGGCGCAGCGCCTGGTCGAGGAGGCGGACACGCGGGCGACCGAGATGGTCACCGCGGCCGAGCACACCGCCCAGGAGGTACGGGACTCGGTGGCGGGTCTGCGCGAGCAGGCCGAGGAGGAGATCGCCGGGCTGCGCAGCGCCGCCGAGCACGCGGCGGAGCGGACGCGTTCCGAGGCGCAGGAGGAGGCGGACCGGGTCCGCGCCGACGCGCACGAGGAGCGGGAGCGGGCGACCGAGGACGCCGGCCGTGTCCGGGCGCGCGCCCAGGAGGAGACGGAGGCCGCGAAGGCGCTGGCCGAGCGGACGGTCACGGACGCGATCGCCGAGGCGGAGAAGCTGCGGACGGACACCGCGGAGTACGCGCAGCGGGTACGGACCGAGGCGACGGATTCGCTCGCCTCGGCCGAGCAGGACGCGGCCCGTACCCGGGCGGACGCCCGGGAGGACGCGAACCGGATCCGTTCGGAGGCCGCCGAGCGTGCCGAGTCGCTGGTCGGTGAGGCGCGCGCGGAGGCGGACCGGATCTCCGCCGAGGCGGAGCAGGTCCTGGACGAGGCCCGTAAGGCCGCGGACAAGCGGCGCTCGGACGCCGCCGAGCAGGCCGACGCGCTCCTCGCGAAGGCGACGAGCGAGGCCGAGCGGCTCACCGCCGAGGCGGTCGAGCTCGTGGAGACCGCCGAGCAGGACGCCCGGCGGCTGCGTGCCGAGGCCGAGCAGGTCAAGGCCGAGGGGGAGGCGCACGCGGAGGCGCTGCGGACGGCGGCGATCGCGGACGGCGAGCAGGTCCTCGACGAGGCCCGCAAGGCCGCCGACAAGCGCCGCTCGGACGCCGCCGAACAGGCCGACGCGCTCCTCGCCAAGGCCACCAGCGAGGCCGAGCGCCTCGCCCGTGAGACGAACGCGGAGGCGGAGCGGCTCACCGCCGAGGCGGTCGAGCTCATGGAGACCACCGAGCAGGACGCCCGGCGGCTCCGTACCGAGGCCGAACAGGTCAAGATCGACGGGGAGGCGCACGCCCAGGCCCTGCGGGCCGCGGCACTCGCGGACGGCGAGCAGGTCCTCGACGAGGCCCGCAAGGCCGCCGACAAGCGCCGCTCGGACGCCGCCGAACAGGCCGACGCGCTCCTCGCCAAGGCCACCAGCGAGGCCGAGCGCCTCACCCGTGAGGCGAACGCCGAGGCGGAGCGGGTCACGCGTGAGGCGAACGCCGAGGCGGAGCGGGTCACCCGTGAGGCGGGCGAGCTCGCCGACGCGGTCACGGCGGACGCGCGCGCCGAGGCGGAGTCGACGGTGGGTTCCGCGCAGCGGGACGCCGAGCGGATCCGTGCCGAGTCGGAGCGGCTGAAGGCGAACGCCGAGGCGGCGGCCGAGCAGATGCGGTCGGAGGCCCGCGAGGAGGCGGACCGCACCCTCGACGAGGCGCGGGAGGCCGGGGCCCGGAAGCGTTCGGACGCGGCCGAGCAGGCGGACCAACTCATGGCCAAGGCCCAGGAGGAGGCGCTGCGCGCCACCACCGAGGCCGAGACGCAGGCGGACACGATGGTCGGCGCGGCCCGCAAGGAGGCCGAGCGGATCGTCGCCGAGGCCACCGTCGAGGGCAACTCGCTGGTGGAGAAGGCCCGTACGGACGCGGACGAGCTCCTGGTCGGGGCGCGCGGCGACGCGACGGCCATAAGGGACCGGGCCGAGGAGCTGCGGAGCCGGATCGAGGGCGAGATCGAGGAGCTGCACGAGCGGGCGCGCCGTGAGAACGCCGAGCAGATGAAGACGGCGGGCGAGCGGGTCGACAAGCTGGTGACGGCCGCGACGGAGCAGCGCGCCGAGGCCGAGGAGAAGGCGAAGGAGCTGGTCTCCGAGGCGAGTTCGGAGGCGAGCAAGGTCCGTATCGCCGCGGTCCGCAAGGCGGAGGCGCTCCTCAAGGAGGCCGAGCAGAAGAAGGCCTCGCTCGTCGCGGAGGCCGAGGGCATCAAGGCGGAGGCCGAGCGGATCAGGGCCGAGGCGCAGGCCGAGGCCGAGAAGACGATCGAGGAGGGCCAGCGCGAACTGGAGGTGCTCGTGCGCCGTCGCAAGGACATCAATGCCGAGATCTCCCGTGTCCAGGACGTCCTGGAGGCGTTGGAGTCTTTCGAGACTCCTTCTGCGGGTACGAAGTCCACCGCGGCGGCGGGCGCTTCAGCGGGGTCCACTCGTTCGGGTGGCAAGTCCCAGGACGGCTAGCCACTCAAAAGGCTGGACATTCTCCAGATCAAACGGGCATACGCTCGATGACACGCCGCTTCGGCCCCTAGGATTCCCTCTAACACCTCACCGGTCTCATTCGACAGGAAACCCATGAGCGACACATCCTCCCCCTTCGGCTTCGAGCTCGTGCGGCGCGGTTACGACCGCGGTCAGGTGGACGACCGCATTACCAAGCTCGTTTCCGACCGTGACAGTGCTCTGTCCCGCATCACCTCTCTGGAGAAGCGGATCGAGGAGCTCCACCTCGAGACGCAGAACGCGCAGGCGCAGGTCACCGACGCCGAGCCGTCGTACGCGGGGCTCGGCGCCCGGGTCGAGAAGATCCTCCGGCTCGCCGAGGAGGAGGCGAAGGACCTGCGTGAGGAGGCCCGTCGCGCCGCCGAGCAGCACCGCGAGCTGGCCGAGTCGGCGGCCCAGCAGGTGCGCAACGACGCGGAGTCGTTCTCGGCCGAGCGCAAGTCGAAGGCCGAGGACGAGGGCGTCCGGATCGTCGAGAAGGCGCAGGGCGAGGCCAACTCGCTGCGTGCCGAGGCGCAGAAGGACGCGCAGTCGAAGCGCGAGGAGGCGGACGCCCTCTTCGAGGAGACCCGCGCCAAGGCCGCCCAGGCCGCCGCGGACTTCGAGACGAACCTGGCGAAGCGTCGCGAGCAGTCGGAGCGCGACCTGGCCTCGCGTCAGGCGAAGGCCGAGAAGCGCCTCGCGGAGATCGAGCACCGCGCCGAGCAGCTCCGCCTTGAGGCCGAGAAGCTGCGTACGGACGCGGAGCGCCGGGCCCGTCAGACGGTCGAGACCGCGCAGCGCCAGGCCGAGGACATCGTGGCCGACGCGAACGCGAAGGCCGACCGGATCCGCAGCGAGTCGGAGCGCGAGCTGGCGGCCCTGACGAACCGCCGGGACTCGATCAACGCGCAGCTGACCAACGTCCGCGAGATGCTGGCGACGCTGACCGGTGCCGCGGTGGCGGCGGCCGGCTCCCCGATCGACGACGAGCGCGCGGCCGGCGTCCCGGCCCAGCAGTCCCGCTGACGCACGCCCGGCAGCTGACGCGCACCGGGTGGCAGACGCACACCTGGTGGCGGTCGCAGCCCCGGTAGCAGATGCACATCTGGTAACAACTGCGTAGCGTTGCCCGAACCCCCCGTCATTCCGGTGGCGGGGGGTTTTGCGCGCCCGTAGGTTGGGACACATGATCGAGCTTGAGGGCCTGACCAAGCGTTACGGGGCGAAGACCGCGGTCGACCATCTCTCCTTCCAGGTGCGTCCTGGGGTGATCACCGGCTTCCTCGGGCCGAACGGGGCGGGCAAGTCGACGACGATGCGGATGATGCTGGATCTGGACAACCCGACGAGCGGGACGGTCCGGATCGACGGCAAGCACTACCGGGAGCTGGCGGAGCCGCTGAAGTACATCGGGGCGCTGCTCGACGCCAAGGCGATGAACGGCGGCCGCTCGGCGTACAACAACCTGCTGTGTCTCGCGCAGGCGAACCGCATCCCGGAGCGCCGGGTGGGCGAGGTGCTCGACCTGGTGGGTCTGACGCCGGTCGCGCGGAAGAAGTCGAAGGGTTTCTCGCTCGGCATGGGGCAGCGGCTCGGGATCGCGTCCGCGCTGCTCGGTGATCCCGAGATCCTGATGTTCGACGAACCCGTCAACGGCCTGGATCCCGAGGGAATTCACTGGATCCGCAATCTGATGAAGGCGTTGGCGGCCGAGGGCCGGACGATCTTCGTTTCCAGCCATCTGATGAGTGAAATGGCGCTGACGGCCGATCATCTGATCGTGATCGGGCAGGGAAAGCTGCTGGCCGACACGTCGATGGCGGATTTCATCCAGCAGAATTCCCGGAGTTACGCGCGGCTGCGTTCGCCGCAGCAGGAGCGGCTCAAGGACGTGCTGCACGCCCACGGGTTCGTCGCGGTCGAGGCGGGCAACGGCACCCTTGAGGTGGACGGGGCGACGACCGAGAAGCTGGGCGAACTGGCTGCGGAGAACGGTCTCGTCCTGCACGAGCTGAGCCCGCAGCGCGCCTCGCTCGAAGAGGCCTTCATGCAGATGACGGCCGGTGCGGTGGAGTACCACGCGCACGGCACGGACGTACACGGTGGCGCTCCGGCGCCCGGCCCCCAGTGGGGCACGACCACCAAGGGAGCCTGAACGATGGCAGCGGCATCCGCGGTCCTGCAGTCCGAGTGGACCAAGATCCGGACGGTGTCGTCGACCGTCTGGACGCTGGCGAGCGCCTTCCTCGTCACGGTGGCGATGGGCGCGGGGCTGAGCGCGTTGGTGCGTTCCACCTTCGACCAGCTGAGCGAGGCCGAGCGGCTCACCTTCGACCCGACCCTGATCAGCTTCTCCGGGATGATCCTGGGGCAGCTGGCGATGGTGGTCTTCGGTGTCCTGGTGGTGGGGTCGGAGTACTCCACGGGCATGATCCGCACCTCGCTCGCCGCCGTGCCGCAGCGGGCGACGTTCCTCTTCTCGAAGATCGCGGTGGGGGGAGCCCTCGCCCTCCTGGTGGGGCTCGCGACGAGCTTCGTCACCTTCTTCCTGGGGCAGGCGCTGCTGGGTGAGTACCGGGCGTCGATCAGCGACGACAACGTGCTGCGCGCGGTGTTCGGCGCCGGGCTCTACATGGGTCTGATCGCCCTGTTCTCCATGGGTGTGACGGCGATGCTGCGCTCGCTGGTGCTGTCGCTCGGCATCCTGGTGCCGTTCCTCCTCTTCGTCTCGAGCATTCTCGCGGCGGTGCCGAAGGCCAAGGAGGTGGCCCAGTTCTTCCCGGACCAGGCCGGCGCGAAGATCATGCAGGTCGTCCCGGACGCCCTGAACTCGGAGGAGGCTCCGTACGGCCCGTGGGGCGGGCTCGGGATCATGGTGCTCTGGGTGGTGGCCGCGCTGCTCGGCGGCTATCTGGTCCTGAAGAAGCGTGACGCCTGACCCGTAGGGGGCGGCCAGGGGTTCCCCCGGAGGTTCTCGTCCGTTTCACCGGAACCGTCAATGGCTCGATAAGCTCCTAGCTCATACGGGGGGCTCCGGCCGACGGCCGCCACGCCCCGACATGGATGCGACCGACCTGTCGATGGGGCTGGACAATGATCGAGGCAGTCGGCCTGACGAAGCGCTACGGCGCCAAGACGGCCGTGTACAACCTTTCCTTCCAGGTGAGGCCCGGTGTGGTCACCGGCTTCCTGGGGCCCAACGGGTCCGGCAAGTCGACCACGATGCGGATGATCCTGGGCCTCGACCAGCCCACCGCGGGGCATGTCACGATCGGCGGCCACCCCTTCCGGCAGCTGCCGAACGCGCCCCGGCAGGTCGGCGCGCTCCTCGACGCCAAGGCCGTGCACGGCGGGCGGAGCGCGCGCACCCATCTGCTGTCGCTGGCGCAGCTCGCCGGCATTCCCGCGCAGCGCGTCGACGAGGTCCTGGGCGTGGTCGGTCTGCAGGACGTGGCCAAGCGGCGCTCCAAGGGTTTCTCGCTCGGCATGGGCCAGCGGCTCGGCATCGCGGCGGCGCTCCTCGGCGACCCGCAGGTGCTGCTCTTCGACGAGCCGGTCAACGGTCTGGACCCCGAGGGCATCCTCTGGGTCCGGAACCTGATGAAGAAGCTGGCCGCCGAGGGCCGGACGGTCTTCGTCTCCAGTCACCTCATGAGCGAGATGGCCCTGACGGCCGACCATCTGATCGTGATCGGCCGGGGGCAGCTGCTCGCGGACATGAGCGTCACGGACTTCATCTCGGCGAACTCCGCCGACTTCGCGCGGGTACGGACCGCCGGGTCCGATCCGGGCCGGCGGGAGAAGCTGACGGCGGCGCTGATGGAGGCCGGCGGCCAGGTGCTTTCCGAGCCGGACGGCGCCCTGCGGGTGACGGGCCTGCCCCTGCCCAGGATCAGCGACGTCGCGCACGGCGCGGACGTACAGCTCTGGGAGCTGTCCCCGCACCAGGCCTCCCTCGAAGAGGCGTACATGCGGCTGACGCAGGGCGCCGTGGACTACCGCTCCACCGACGACCGGCTCGCGCACCTCCAGCCGCCGCTCCAGCCCGGGCAGCCGGGGTACGGGATGCCGCCGCAGCCGGTGGTCCAGGAAGCGCCGCAGCAGGGCTGGTACGCCCCGCCGCCGCCCGGACAGAACCCGTACGCCGGGGCTCCCGGCCAGGCTCCCGCGCCGGGCCCGTACGCCGGGGCTCCCGGGCAGCCGCCCGTGCCGGGCCCGTACGCCCCTCCGGCCTCGCAGCCGGGCACCCCTCAGCCGAGCGACACCCCCAAGGACGCCCGATGACCGCCCCCGCCCCGCACCACGCCCCGGCGCCGCACTCCTACGTCTCCCCCATCCCGGTCCGCAGGGCGCATCTCGGTGACGCCCTCGCCTCCGAGTGGACGAAGATCCGCTCGGTGCGTTCGACGCTGTGGACGCTCGGCGTCATGGTCCTGCTGATGCTCGTCATCGGCCTGGGGGTGGCGGCGATCGCCTCGGCCTCCGAGGCCCCGATGGGCGACGAGTCCGCGCTCGGCTTCGGTTTCTTCGGGATGCTGCCCGCCTCGATCTGTGTGATCACGCTCGGGGTGCTCACGATCGCGTCCGAGTACGGCACGGGCATGATCCGTACGACCCTGACGGCCTGCCCGAGCCGGGCCCGGGTGCTCATGGCGAAGGCGATCGTCTTCTTCCTGCTGGTCTTCTCGGTGACCGTGGTCGTCGCGGCGATCGTGGGCGCGGGGCAGGTCGCCCTCGTCGACGGCAGGGACCCGACGGCGGCCGAGTGGCTGCGGGCGACGGTCGGAGCGGCCGGCTACCTGGCGATGCTCGGACTGCTGTCGCTGGCGCTCGGCACGCTGATCCGCCACTCGGCGGGCGCGATCACGGTGATGATCGGTGTGCTGCTGCTGCCGCTGGTGGCGGCCATGTTCATGTTCTCCGAGGCCCTGCGGTCCGTGCAGGAGTGGCTCTTCACCCATGCCATCCCCTCGCAGATGATCGCGCTGTACGCGGCGCGGCCGCCGTTCGGCGCCGAGGGCCCGGCGGGCTGGGAGCCGCTGCTGATCATGACGGGGGTGGCGGGGGTCGCCCTCGCCGGCGCGTTCGCCGTGCTGAACAACCGGGACGTGTGAGAGGAGCCGGAGGCTCAGTACTTCGGCGCGTTACGGGACCGCTGCACCCTGCTGGTGCGGCGGTCCTTCGCGTTCCAGCAGGCCTTGTGCCAGTGGCGCCGGTCGTCGACTCCCCCGTACTCCGGCCAGGCGACCACGTGCGGGGCGCCGCCGGGGATCTCCTGGTCGCAGCCGGGGCAGCGGTAGCGCTTGCCGGGCCCGCTCGCCCCGGCGACGAGGCTGACGTACCACTCCTCGCCCTGCCAGGATTCGGTGCGCTGCACACCGCCGTACCGGTCGCCGGGGTCGCCCTGCTCGGTGGGCTTCACGCCGCCTCGGGAGCGGTTGTGGCGCGGGGACACGGGCACACCTCACGGGGTCTGGGAACACGGACCGTTCCCTCAAGCCTACGGGCCGCGACGCGGTGCCCCGGGCCCCGTCCGACAGGGCTTAGCCGAAAATCGCAAGAACTTCATGAACGGCCGTTGCCTATGGCACGTGTCAGACGTTGTTGCCAGTGCGAGGGGAGTTACGCGTCGGCCGCAAGGAGGCAGAAGGCGATGCGCGTGGGTACGTTCGTTCTGGCCGCCCAGTTCCCGGGCCAGGGGCAGGGTGAGGCCCTGCACCGGGCGGTGCGGACCGCGGAGGTGGCCGAGGAGGCGGGCCTCGACTCGGTCTGGCTGGCCGAGCACCACTTCGTGCCGTACGGGGTCTGCCCGTCGGCCGTGACGCTGGCCGCGCTGCTCCTCGGCCGCACACGGCGGCTGCGGGTGGGCACGGCGGTGAGTGTCCTGCCGACCGTCCACCCGGTCGCCCTGGGCGAGCAGGCGGCGCTGCTGCACCTCACCTCGGGCGGCCGGTTCACCCTGGGGGTGGGCCGGGGCGGTCCCTGGGTCGACCTCGAGGTGTTCGGCGCGGGACTCGACGCGTACGAGAGCGGCTTCCCCGAATCGCTCGACCTGCTGCTGCGCTGGCTCACCGAGCCGCGCGTCGGCGCCGGGGGAGAACGATTCGCCTTCCGTGAGGTGCTGGTGGTGCCCCGCCCCGGCGAACTGATCGGCGGGGCCGCGTCCCCCGAGGTGGTGGTGGCCTGCACGTCGCCGAAGAGCGTGCGGCTCGCCGCCGAGCGGGGACTGCCGATGCTGCTCGGGATGCACTGCGGCGACGCGGACAAGGCCGAGATGGTCGCGGCCTGGGCGCGCTTCGCGCGGGAGGCCGGCCGGGACCCGGACGAGATCGCGCGGATCGGGTCCTGCCATGTCTCGGCGGGGGTCGCCCAGCTCGCCGACCGGGGGGCGGACGCGGCGGAGGCGCTGGTGAAGGCGATGCCGGGCTGGCTGAAGCAGGGCCTCGACGCGCATGTGACGGTCGACGGCCGAGAGCGCGCGATGCGGGACCCCGTGGCGTACACGGAGCTGCTGTGCGGGCTGCACCCGGTGGGCACGCCCCGGCGCGCGGCGGACCGGCTCGCGGCGACCTCGGAGCGTACGGGCATCACGCGCTTCGCCCTGCTCGCCGAGGGCTCGGGCGACCTCGCGGCGACCGAGGAGAACGTCCGGAGGCTCGGCGCGGAGGTCCTGCCGCTCCTCGTGTGACGCGTGCGACGCGTGCGACGCGTGCGAACCGTGTGAGTCGTGTGACTCGCACGAACCGTGTTCGGGACTGTGCCGCCGCTCCGGCATCTGTCCGTGGTCGACGCGTGTCGGCACGCGTCGGCCACGTCTCCCGCGACGCGGAGCGGCAGCACCATGTCTCAGCAGTCGCGCATTTCCGGCGACTGGTTCAGCAGCTGCCCCCGTACGGACGTGAAGCGGGCGAGCCGCTCGTCCACGGACGGGTCCAGCGGGAACACCGCCACCCGGTGGCAGTTCTGGAAGGCGAGACGCACCCCGAAATGCCGCTGCAGCGCACCACGAATGGCGTCGCTCGCGAGCGCGCGCAGCAGCTGACCACGTGCCTGCTCATTCGGCGGCGGCGTCTGGTTGTCGGCGAACTCTCCGCCGTCGACCTTCAGCTGAGCCACCAGAGAACTGATCATCTCCCATGCGAAGGGCAGGGAGGTCCGGACGCAGTCGACGAAGTCGGCTTCGTCGACCTCGCCTCGCTCGGCCTGTTCCAACAGTGCCGGTGAGACGTCGAGCGACATGGGTTCTCCTCTCGCGACCCCGCGTACGGGGTCTTGCGGGCAGGGCGAAAGCCGGTCGGCCGCCACGCAGCGTGCACGGACGACGACCTCCAGCTTCCACGGTAAGCGCGCAGTCCTGACCGCACCAGGAGCTTGGGAACACAACCGGCTGATAACCGACGGGTGTTCGGCTCAGGATCATGCCCCGGCGGTACCCGGCCCATGCCCGAATCGCGCGGAAGAGCGCCCGTCTTGTAGCGTTGCCGACCATGCGTCTCGTCATTGCCCGTTGCTCCGTGGACTACGCGGGCCGGCTCACGGCCCACCTGCCCTCCGCACCCCGTCTGATCCTGATCAAGGCAGACGGCAGCGTCTCCATCCACGCGGACGACCGGGCGTACAAACCGCTCAACTGGATGTCCCCGCCGTGCACCCTGAAGGAGGGTGCCGACGGCGATGCCGGCGTCTGGACGGTGATCAACAAAGCGGGCGAGAAACTGATCATCACGATGGAGGAGATCCTCCACGACTCCTCGCACGAACTGGGTGTGGACCCCGGTCTCATCAAGGACGGCGTCGAGGCGCACCTCCAGGAACTTCTCGCCGACCGCATCGAGACGCTCGGCGAGGGATACACCCTGATCCGCCGCGAGTACCCGACGGCGATCGGCCCGGTGGACATCCTGTGCCGCGACTCGGACGGCGCGACGGTCGCGGTCGAGATCAAGCGGCGCGGTGAGATCGACGGCGTCGAGCAGCTGACCCGCTACCTGGAGCTGCTCAACCGCGACCCGCACCTGGCGCCGGTGAAGGGCGTCTTCGCCGCGCAGGAGATCAAGCCGCAGGCGCGGGTGCTCGCGACGGACCGCGGGATCGGCTGCGTGGTCCTGGACTACAACGCGATGCGCGGGATCGAGGACGACAAGCTGAGGCTGTTCTAGCGGCGGCGAGGACGGCGGTACGGGGACGGCCCCGGGTGCGGTGAGCGCACCCGGGGCCGTTGCCGTTCCCGTACGTCGGTACGTCGCTACGTGTCCGTACGTCGGTACGTGTCGTACGTCGGTCAGGCGGGTGTCTCCGGGGCGGTGGAGTCGCCCGAGGCGGACGGGCTGTCGAGCGAGGTGGAGGCGGAGTTGCTGGGAGCCTCCGCCGTCGTCGACGAACTGCTCGGGGTCGGCGTCGCGGTCTCCGTGGGCGGCTCGGTCGTCGGCGGCGGGGTCGTCGACGACGAGTTCGGCGGCTTGGGCGTCGACGACGAGGGCGACGGTCTCGTGGTCGTCGGACGCGGCCCGGTCGTCTTGGTGGGGTTCGACGGCGGGGCCGTCGTCTCCGTGGGAGCTGTGGGTGCCGTGGTGGTCGTGGGGCTGTCCGAGGACGACGGGGTGCCGGACGTGGTGGAGGCGGCCGGGCTCGACGGGTCCGACGTCGACGTGCTGTCGGAGCCGGACGGGCTCGGGGAGCCGGAGTGGGTGGGGTCGCCGGTCTCGCCCGGCCTGCCCCCCTCGCCCTCCGCCGGCGCCTCCTCGCCGTCCAGGCCGTCGTCGGTGGCGCCCTCGGTGGCCGTGCTGTCGGAGGTGACGCGGTTGGTGGCCGGGTCCTCGCCGTTGCCGGAGGTGGCGCCGAGGGTCACGACGGTGCCAAGGACGGCGACGAGGAGTGCGCCCGCGCCGACAGCGGTGAGGTTGCGGCGGGCGCCGTTGAGGATGCCGCCCCGCAGGCCGGCCCGACCGCGGCCGCCGGCGGTGTCGGGACGGGCGACGAGCGTCGGCCCCTCGTCGGCGAAGGCGGCGAAGTCGGGGAAGTCGGGGAACGCGGGGACCGGGGCGGCCGCCGGGGGCCGTCCGGCGCCGCCGGGCAGCGGGGACGTCCGTACGGGCCCGCCCGGCAGCGGCGCGGTGACGGGCTCCGGCACCTGCCGTACGGGGAGGGCGGCCGGCTTGCGCAGGGCGGGGGTGCCGCGCGGCGGGGATACGGGCTCCTCGGCGTGGGCCGCGGCCGGGGTGCCATGCTCCCCCGAGAGGTCGGAGACGAGGGCGAGCGCCCTGCGACCCGCGACCGTGCCGCGCTTGTCGGCGAGCACACCGCGCAGGGCGATGGAGGCCTCCAGCTCGGCGCGGGCCCGCTCCAGGCTGCCGGTGCAGAGGGCGAGGACGCCGAGTTCGTGGTGGAAGTACGCCTCCTCGGCGACCTCGCCGGTGAGCCGGGCGGCCTCCTGTCCGGCGCGCAGGGCACGCTCCCAGGCGCCCCAGTGCAGCCCGGCGGCGAAGGCGGGCGCGGCGGCGCGGGCGAGCAGGAGGGCGGTGGCGCGGTGCTCGGCGGTGACGTCGGCGCCGCTCCCGGCGCCGGTCCCGGCGTCGGCTCCGGTACCGGCTCCCGCCCCCTTGGCACCTCGTGCACCGGCCCCTGTTCCCGTCCCGGCTCCGGCTCCGGCTCCGGCGACGAGGACGGTCAGGGCGGCGAGGAGGGCGTCGGACTCGGCGACGGCCCGCTCCGGGGTGACGGAGGGGTGGGCGGTCCACCAGGCGTAGTGCTGGGCGACCGTGTGGGCGCGCTCGGCGGCCTCGGTCTCGTACCCCTGGGCGAGGAGCTGGGTGAGGACCCCGGTGGCGAGCCGGTAGCGGGGTCCGACCGGGGAGAGCAGGCCGCAGGCCCTGAGTTCGCCGAGGGCGGCGTCGGCGTGGGTGTCGCCGACCAGGGCCGGCAGATGGGCTTGGTGCGGGACCTCGCCGCCGAGGGCGACGGCGAAGCGGAGCGTGGTCTGGGCGGAGCGGCTGAGCCGGGAGGCGAGCAGGGCGGCGGGGGCCGCGCCCTCGCCGAGGCTCGGGAGGGGTATCTCGCGGAGTTCGACGTCGGGGTCCTCGATGCCGTCGAAGGCGGCGGCCGCGGCGGCCGCGGCCGCGTCGGGGTCGGTCGGCCCGAAGGCCTCTTCGAGGGCGCCGAAGGCGTCGAACTCGGCGGGGGTGACGCGCAGCCGGTCGCGCTGGCGGAGCAGGGCCCCGGCCTGGACGAAGCGGAGCGGCAGGCCCTCGGACTCGAACCAGAGGTCGCCGGCCCAGTTGGCCTCGTCGTCGGTGAGGGTGCGGCCGACGGCGCTCTCCAGGAGCTTCAGGGCGGCGCCGCGGCCGAGGCCCGCGAGGTGGAGTTCCTCGACGTGGGCGTCGGGCGAGGGGGCGGGGACGTCGGGCCCCGCGGCGAGGAGGAAGGCGCACTCGGGGGCGGCGGCGAGGAGTTCGTCGAGGGCGGCGCCGCCGAACTCCAGGTCGTCGACGACGACGACGGCACCGACGTCACGGAGCCGGTCGAGGAGGCCGTCGCGGCCCGGCCGGTGGTCGGGGGCGTACCGCACGGCGGCGAAGAGCTCGTGGAGGAGCTCGGCCGGGGTGCGGTGGTGGCCGGAGAGCCGGACGACGCCGTCGGGGGCGAGCCCGGCGCAGTCGGCGGCGACCGCGTCGAGGAGGGCGGTGCGGCCGGATCCGGCGGGACCGGTCAGGCGGGCGGAGCGGCCGCGGCCGAGGATGCCGGTGAGGCGCTCGCGTTCCTCCTGGCGTTCGAGGAGGGGCAGCTCGGGCGCGGTGGGTCCCGGCGGGACGGGCGGGGCGGCGGCGCGGGCGGCCTCGGCGCGTTCCTCGGGGGTACGGGGGCGGGAGGCGGCGGGTTCCTGTCCGGGCGGGCAGGGTTCGACCTCGCTGCCGTCGACGGGGTTGACGGTGACGAGCAGGTCGCCGGAGACGAGCCGGACGACCCGGGCACGCGCGGGTGCGGGGGCCGGGGCGGGGGTGCCGCGCCCCTGGCGGGTGTCGTCGCCTTCGGACTCGTGTCCGTACTCCTCCGGCGCCCGGTTGATCGGGTCCATGGTCAAGCCCCCAAGAAGCGGTGTCCGGTGCCCGCCGGGTGGGTCCGTCAATGTGCAGGCGACCGAACCCTAGACCGTGGTCAGGCGCTCGGGAACAGGTGGGGTCCCCGGGAGACCAAGACGTCACGGTCTTGTGAGGATTGAGCGTGACGCCGGGTTCACACAGCTGCTTCACACAGCTGGTGCACGCGGCTGCTGCACGCGGCTGCTGCCCAGAGGCGGGAGCCTCGGAGGCTCACACCCGGGGCAGGGACTCCAGGGCGAGGCCGCCCTCGATGGCGAGGATGCGGTGCAGCTTGGTGGCGACGAGCAGCCGCTGCATCTGCGGCGGCACCCCGCGCAGGACGAGCCGCCGGCCGCAGCGGCCCGCCCGCCGGTGGGCGCCCATGATGACGCCGAGCCCGGTCGCGTCCCACGAGTCGAGGCCGGTCAGGTCGAGTACCAGGTCGCCGACTCCGTCGTCGACTGCCGAGTGCAGGACCGTACGGGCGTCCGCCGCGCTACGGACGTCGAGGCGGCCCCCGACGACCAGCTCGACATGATCGCCCCTGATGTGCATATACGCTCCCCGAGAGTGCTCCGTCTTCGCAACAACTGACTGCCACACCGGCAGAAGCGTTGCGCCTTGTCAGCGAACCGGTACCGAAATTCACCCCACGGGGTGAGGGCGGGATGGCGGGCCGGGCTCAGTACTTGTAGTAGCCCTGCCCGCTCTTGCGGCCGATGTCACCCGCGTCCACCATCCGGCGCATCAGCTCCGGCGGCGCGAACTTCTCGTCCTGGGACTCGGTGTAGATGTTGTTGGCGGCGTTCACCAGGATGTCGATGCCGGTGAGGTCGGCCGTGGCGAGCGGGCCCATGGCGTGGCCGAAGCCGAGCTTGCAGGCGATGTCGATGTCCTCGGCGGTGGCGACGCCCGACTCCTGGAGCTTGGCGGCCTCGACGACGAGGGCGGCGATGAGCCGGGTGGTGACGAAGCCGGCGACGTCGCGGTTGACGACGATGCAGGTCTTGCCGACGGACTCGGCGAACTCCCGGGCCGCGGCGAGGGTCTCGTCGCTGGTCTTGTAGCCGCGGACGAGCTCGCAGAGCTGCATCATCGGGACCGGGGAGAAGAAGTGGGTGCCGACGACGGCCTCGGGGCGCCCGGTCACCGCGGCGATCTTGGTGATCGGGATCGCGGAGGTGTTGGAGGCGAGGACGGCGCCGTCCTTGGCGACCTTGTCGAGCGAGCGGAAGATCTCGTGCTTGACGTCGAGGTTCTCGAAGACGGCCTCGACGACGATGTCGGCGTCGGCGACGGCTTCGAGCTCGGTGGTGGCGGTGATCCGGCCGAGCGCGGCCTCGGCGTCGGCGGCGTCCAGCTTGCCCTTGGCGACGAACCGGTCGTACGACGCCTTGATGCCGTCGGTGCCGCGGGTGAGGGCGGCGTCGGTGACGTCACGCAGGACGACGTCCCAGCCCGCCTGGGCCGAGACCTGCGCGATTCCGGACCCCATGAGTCCGGCCCCGATGACGGCGAGCTTCCTGGCCACGATGTTCCACCCCTTTAACGCATGTTCACTTCTGGCTCTCCGGCGGAGATTAGCGGTCGGGGGGCGTGATGTGACCGCGAAGTAATGCGCGTCACGCCTTGTTTGACGGACGTCACACTCACAGCACCCCGTTCGGGTGCCCCCACGGGCGCCGTATACCCCTGGGGGGTATATAGTCGAGTGCACCTTGTCCGGCGGTCGTCGTCCGAGAGGAGCTGCCGTCATGCGTCCGTACGCCCTGGAAACCACCCCCGCCCCGCTGCTCCTGCTGACCGGCATGGTCAGCCTCCAGTTCGGCTCCGCCTTCGCGAAACGGCTCTTCGAGGAGACCGGTCCGACCGGAGCGACCCTGTTACGGCTGCTCATCGCCGCCGCCCTGCTCTGTCTGCTCTCCCGGCCCGCGCCCCGCCTCCTCCTCCGTCACCGGCGGCTGCTGCTCCCCTACGGGGCCGTCTTCGCCGTGATGCAGTTCGCGTTCTACGAGGCCACCTCACGGCTTCCGCTGGGGGTCGTGGTGACCCTGGAGTTCAGCGGGCCGCTGCTGCTCGCCGCCCTCACCTCGCGGCGCGCGCTCGACCGGCTCTGGGTGGCGCTCGCGGGCATCGGCCTGCTCGTCCTCGGCGGCACGAAGGGCATGGACGACCCGGTCGGCCTGGCCGCGAGTCTGCTCACCGGAGCGGCGCTCACCGGCTACATCCTGCTCGGCGCCCGGGTCGGCAGGGCCGTCCCCGGCGGCTCCGGACTCGCCCTCGGCCTGACGGTGGCCGCCGTCCTCGCGCTGCCCACCGCCCCCGCCCTCGGCCTCCCCTCCCCCGGCGTCCTGCTCGATCCGGGGGTACTGGGGTTCGCGTTCGCGGTGGCCGTCCTGACGACCGTGGTGCCGTTCTCGCTGGAGTTCGCCGCGCTGCGGCGGCTGCCGCCGCGGGTCTTCGCCGTCCTGTCGACGGTGGAGCCGGTCATCGCGGCCCTGGTCGGGCTCGCCCTGCTCGGCGAGCGGCTCTCGTGGGTCCAGTGGGCGGCCGTGCTCTGCGTGGTGGGCGCGGCCGTCGGCACGGGCCGGGCCGCGGACATGTCACCCGACCCGCCGCTAGCACCGTCCGATCGATCCCCGTCCCGGAAGAACGGAGTGCCGTTATGACCAGCAGCACGACCAGCCCCACCCACCCGACGCGCACGACCAGCCCCACCCGCACGACGCACACGACCAACCCGCCCGCGCGCCGGACCCGCGAGGTCCCGGCCCGGGTCGCGCCCCTCCTGGAGACCGTCTCCACCACGTCCCGCTCGGCGCTCCTCGTCGCGGGCGGCTACTTCGACACGACCGCCGGCATCGGCGCGTTCTCGCTGAACTCCTTCGCCCTGGCCCAGGAGACCGGCGCGGCCGCCCGCCGACTCCACCGGGGCAACAAGGTCCTGTACGACGTCATCGTCAACGACCTCGGCATGTCCTGTTCCACCGACTTCTGTACGCTGCCGGCGGCCGGCCCCGCCGAGACCGACCTCTCCCCGCTCACCGCCGCGGCCGCCGAGGCCGGAACGGCCTTCACCGTCACCCGCGAGCGGAACCTGCGCAACCGCGCCGCACGGTCGATGAAACGGTGGCTCCGCGAGCCCGCGGCCGAGCCCCTCTTCGCCCGGGACGGGGACGAGATCGTCTTCCGCTCCCGCCAGTACGAGAAGGTGCTCGCCGGTGTCGTCAAGGGCGACCACGTCGTGCCGCGCTGCCCGCTGATCGTCGCCGAGTACTTCGCCCGCTACTTCGCCCGGCTGCGGGCCTTCCCCGACTGCGCCCACCGCCATGTCGTCGACATCAACTCGCTCGCCGACCGGGACAAGGTGACCAAGGGCGCCGAGATCTACCTCCGCACCCTGGGCGCGCCCGGGGACGAGATCGTGCTGGTCTTCGCCGACGCGGCCTGCGCCGATCCGCTGGCCCTGACCTACACCGCGTACGACTTCTGACCACCCGCCTTCCGACCACCCGTCACAGCGGAACAGGGAGAGAACCGGCATGGCCACGATCTATCTCGACCACCAGGCGACCACCCCGATGGACCCGGCGGTCGTCGAGGCGATGAACTTCGCCGCCACCCACTGCTACGCCAACCCGTCCAGCCCGCACGCCGCCGGCATCCGCGCCTTCCGCGAGGTCGAGCGGGCCCGGGGCGCGGTCGCCCGGCTCATCGGCGCCGGGCGCAGCGAGATCTACTTCACCTCCGGCGCGACGGAGGGCAACAACCTGGCGATCAAGGGGGTGGTCCGTCCGGACGGGCGCCGCCATGTGGTGACGACGGCGGTGGAGCACAAGTCCGTGCTCGACACCTGCCGTTCGCTGCGCGAGGCGGGGCACGAGGTGACGGTGCTGCCCGTCGACGGCGAGGGCCGGGTCGACCCGGGGCAGGTGGCGGCGGCGCTGCGGCCGGACACCGCGCTGGTGTCGGTGATGCTCGCGAACAACGAGGTCTCCACCGTCCAGCCGGTCGCCGAGATCGGCGCGCTGACCCGGGCGGCGGGCGTCCCGCTGCACTGCGACGCGACCCAGGGGGTCGGCTCGCTGCCGGTGGACGTACGGGCCCTCGGGGTCGACCTGCTGACGTTCTCCGGGCACAAGATCTACGGCCCGAAGGGCGTCGGCGTCCTGTACGTCTCCAACCGGCTCTCGGACCGGGCGCCCCTGGTGCCGCTGCTGCACGGCGGCGGCCAGGAGCGGGGGCTGCGCGCGGGCACGCTCAACACCGCCGCCGTCATCGGCCTCGGCGCGGCCGTCGGGGTGCTCGCGGCGGGCCGGGAGGAGGAGGCGGTGCGGCTCGCGGGGCTGCGGGGCCGGTTCCTGACGGAGCTGGCGCACCTGGTCCCGTACACGCTCAACAGCGGTACGGGGGCGGGCTTCCTGCCGCACGCGGTGAACCTGTCGTTCGCGGACGTGGACGCGCAGCAGGTGCTCCTGGAGGTCGCAGACCTCGCCGTGTCGACGGGTTCCGCCTGCAACAGTTCGGCGCAGGAGCCCTCGCACGTCCTGCGGGCGATCGGGCTGCCGCCCGAGCGGATCCGGGGCAGCGTCCGGATCGCGTTCGGCCGCTTCAGCACGGAGGCGGAGGCGGTCCGCGCCGCCCACGCGCTGGCGGCGGTCGCCGCCCGTCAGCCCTCCCGTACCGCGTAGGTCAGCACCCTCTCGCTCAGCAGCTCCTCGATCTCGTCGAGGAGCACGAGCGCCTCGCGGGAGACGGTCGTCGCCCCGCCTCCGGCGGTCATCGCGCGGGTGATGTACCCGACGACGGCGTTCTCGACCCAGGTGAGCTGCCCGCCGACGAGCAGCGGCAGGGGGTCGTCGGCGGGCGCGCCGGTCTCCTCGCGGAGGGTGGCGACGACGGCGTCCTGGACCTGCTGCTGTACGTGGAAGAGCCGGGCCTTGAGGGTGGGGGCGTGCTCGATGACGTTCATGAAGGCGTCGAAGCCGTCCATGAGTCCGTACGCGGGGGAGACGGCGCCGATGTCCTGGCGGAGTCCGCGCAGGACGGCTTGGGCGGCGGATTCTCCCTTGTCGCGGCCGCGGATCATCCGGGCGAGGCGCTGGGTGACGCCGTCCATCCGGTCGAGGAAGAGGTCCTCCTTCGCCGGGAAGTAGTTGTAGACGGTGTTGACGGAGAGGTCCGCCGCCTCGGCGACGTCCGCGACGGTCACCTGCGCGAAGCCGTGTTCGAGGAAGAGCCCGGTCGCGATGTCCGAGATCCGCTGCTTCGTCTCGCGCTTCTTGCGTTCCCTGAGTCCCTCGGCCATGCGCTCATCCTAGGCTCCCTGAAAGTTCGATGGCTCTCCATTTTTGGCTACACATAAAACTTGGGGACGTTGCAAAATTTCAGTCACTCTGTTTCTGTAGTCGCCATGCCCATCATCAGCACGGCCGGGCTCGCCCGGACCTTCTCGACCAAGAACGGCCCCGTGGAGGCCGTCCGCGGGATCGACCTGACCGTCCGGCCCGGCGAGATCCTCGGACTCCTCGGACCCAACGGCGCCGGAAAGACCACCACCCTCCGGATGCTCACCACGCTCCTGCCGCCCACCGCGGGCGCCGCCACCGTCGCGGGACACGACCTCGTACGGGACCCCGCGGCCGTACGCCGCCGCATCGGGTACGTCGCCCAGTCCGGCGGCCTCGACCCGCAGGAGACCGTCCGCTCCGAGCTCGTCACCCAGGGCAGGCTCTACGGCATGAACCGGGCCCGCGCGACGGCCCGCGCCGAGGAACTCGCGGCCGACCTCGGGCTCACCGACCTCCTCGACCGCGCCACCCCCGCGCTCTCCGGCGGCCAGCGCCGACGGCTCGACCTCGCGATGGGACTCACCCACCGGCCCGAGGTCCTCTTCCTCGACGAGCCGACGACCGGGCTCGACCCCGGCAGCCGCGCCGACCTCTGGGACCTGGTGCGGCGGCTGCGCGACGAGTACGGCACCACCGTCGTCCTCACCACCCACTACCTGGACGAGGCCGACGCCCTCGCCGACCGCCTGGTGATCGTGGACAAGGGCGCCGTCGTGGCCGAGGACAGCCCCGCCGCCCTCAAGGCCGCCCACGGCGCGGCCACCCTCCAGGACGCGTTCCTCGCCGTCACCGGGCGCGGCCCGGCCCCCGTCGACACCACGCCCGTAGCCGTCTAGCCCGTGCCCCGCAGCCCCCAAGGACACCCGATGCTTCTCCGTGACACCGCGCTCCTCTTCGGGCGCTACGCCCGCCAGACCCTGCGCTCCCCGTTCCAGATCTTCTTCGGCGTCCTCATGCCGCTGCTCTATCTGCTCTTCTTCGGGCCGCTGCTCACCGGCCTCCCGCTGGGCCGCGAGGGCGACTCCTGGCAGATCCTCGTCCCCGGCCTGCTGCTCCAACTCGGGCTCTTCGGCGCCTCGTTCGCCGGGTTTTCGATCATCATGGAGAAGAACTGGGGCGTCTTCGACCGGATGCGGGTCACGCCGGTGAGCCGGCTCGCCCTGCTGCTCGGCCGGGTCCTGCGGGACGCCGCGCTCTTCGTCTTCCAGGCGGTCCTGCTCGTCCTGGTGGCCCTGCCGATGGGGCTGAGGGCGCCGCTCGCCGGGATCCTGATCGGCTTCGGCTTCGTCGCCCTGCTCTCGGTGGCGCTCGCCTCGCTCTCGTACGCCCTCGCGCTGAAGCTGCGCACCCCGCAGGAGTTCGGCCCCGCGATCAACACGCTCGCGATGCCGGCGATGCTCCTCTCGGGCCTGATGCTGCCGATGACGCTCGCCCCCGGCTGGCTCGACGTGCTCTCGCGCTTCACGCCGTTCCGCTATCTGGTGGACGCGGTCCGGGAGGCGTACATCGGCCACTACACGACCCCCACCCTGCTGTACGGGGTCCTCGTCGCCCTCGCGGTGGCAGCGCTCGCCGTGACAGTGGGCACACGCACGTTCCGGAGCGCCGGAGCGTAACTAGGCTGGACCCATGGTCAATCTGACGCGCATCTACACCCGTACCGGCGACCAGGGCACCACGGCGCTCGGCGACATGAGCCGGACCGCCAAGACGGATCTGCGGATCTCGGCCTACGCCGACGCCAACGAGGCGAACGCCGCCATCGGTACGGCGATCGCCCTCGGGCAGCTGGACGAGGAGGTCGCGAAGGTCCTCGTCCGGGTCCAGAACGACCTCTTCGACGTGGGCGCGGACCTCTGCACGCCGGTGGTGGAGGATCCGAAGTATCCGCCGCTGCGGGTGGAGCAGTCGTACGTCGACAAGCTGGAGGCCGACTGCGACCGTTTCCTGGAGGAGCTGGAGAAGCTGCGCTCCTTCATCCTCCCGGGCGGCACGCCCGGCGCGGCCCTGCTGCACCAGGCGTGCACGGTGGTCCGGCGGGCTGAGCGGTCCACCTGGGCGGCCCTCGAGGTCCACGGGGAGACGATGAACGCCCTGACCGCCACGTACCTCAACCGCCTGTCAGACCTGCTCTTCATCCTTGCGCGTACGGCCAACAAGGAGGTCGGGGACGTGCTCTGGGTCCCGGGCGGGGACCGCTGAACCCTCACGTGAGGCGCCGTGCGGGGCCTTCTTCGGCCAGATCGCGTAGCTGAGCGCGATCAGGCCGTGGATGCCCACCGCCCGGCAGGCGATGAAGATCCAGTCGCGCAGCCCGTCGGTGTTCCCGTCGTCGCCGACGTACCACATCGCCAGGAGCAGCAGGCCCGAGGCGACGGCGCCCGCGACCACCGAGCCGAGCCAGATCGCACCCTCGTGGCGCGCGCGGGCCATCCCGTACTTCGGCGGCTTCGGGGGCGGCGGGGCGCCGCCGAAGCGGTGCGCGGCGTGGCCGTCGAGCCACTTCACGGTGCGGTGGCCGTGCCCGACGGTGTAGCCGATGTAGAGGGCGGCGACGCCGTGCTTCCAGCTGGGGTCGGCGCCGTTCTTCAGGTCGATCGCCGTGACGACGAGGAGCAGGACCTCCAGGAGCGGCTCGCACAGGAGGAGCGCGACACCCGTCCGGGGCATCTTCAGGAGGTAGCGGGCGGCGAGTCCGGCGGCCAGCAGGACCCAGAAACCGATTTCGCAGATGACGATCAGCGTGACGATCACGACGGTTCCCCTTTCGATCCCCCTCAGCGTCCCGTGGCTTTCGGCGGCGTTCGTCGTCGCCGGTGACGAAACGCGTCTACATCCTTCGACGGAGGGGCGGATCGACCCGGACGAGGAGGTCACGGCGCCGACGCCCGTGTTGGATGAGTACGTGACACTCGCACGGCTCCCCCGCCCGCACCGCGTCGACCTGCTGATCGCCTTCTGCGGTCTCGCCGGCGGCCTGCTCCTGTGGTCGTTCGGTCTCTACGTGACGCACGACCACGTCTTCGGACAACGGTGGGCGACGCTGATCCCGCTGACCGTGATGGCCGCGACGGAGGCCCTGCGCCGTACCGCACCGCGGTTCGCCCTCGTCGTCGCCACCCTGGCGATCGCCGGCGACCAGCTCACCCACGGCAATCTCGCCACGGTCCTGATGTTCACGGACGTGGTCTACGCGGCGGTGGTGTACGGCTCCCCCGGCCTGGCCCGGCGCGTCCCGTACACCACGGCGTTCGTCACCGTCGCGACCACGGGCGTCCTCCTGGTCTGGTGGCAGAACGCGATCGCGCTGCTCGTGGGCGCGCTCACCGGCATGATCTCCTTCCTGCCCGCGGTGACCGGCTCGATCGTGCGCAACCACCGGAACGCGGCGGACGCCGCCCGGCTGCGCGCGGAGCAGACGGCGCTGCTCGCCGAGATGGACCGGGCGCAGGCGGTGGTGGCGGAGCGGGCCCGGATGGCGCGCGAGCTGCACGACATGGTGGCGAACCACCTCTCGGCGATCGCGATCCACTCGACGGCGGCGCTGTCGCTCGACGAACCGGCCACCACCCGGCAGGCGCTCACCGTGATCCGGGAGAACAGCGTGGCGGGCCTGACGGAGATGCGGCGGCTCATCGGGCTGCTGCGGGAAAGCGGCGCGGAGACGGAACCGGCCGCCGCGCCCACACTGGCCGGCCTCGACGCGCTGGTCGCGCAGGCGGGGGCGAACAGCGGCCCCGCCGGGCTGACCTTCGCCCTGGACGACACCCGGGAGACGACCGGAGGACTTCCGGCGCCGGTGGAGCTGGCCGCGTACCGGATCGTGCAGGAGTCGCTGACGAACGCGCTCAAGCACGCGGCCCCCGGCGAGGTGCGGGTCACGCTCGCGCAGGGGCCGGACTCGCTCTCCGTACGGGTGACGAGTCCGTACGGGGAGCGCCCGGGGCCGACCGCGCCCGGGTCGGGCGCCGGTCTGGTGGGGATGCGGGAACGGGTGGCCCTGCTCGACGGGGTCTTCGAGGCGGGTCCGGTGCCGGACGGCGAGGGTCACAAGCGTTGGCGGGTACGGGCGGAGCTGCCCATGGACAGGAACGACGGGGAGCGGGCATGACGGTGCGGGTGGTGGTCGCCGACGACCAGAGCGCGGTACGGGCGGGGCTCGTCCTCATCCTGGGCAGCGCGCCGGACATCGAGGTGGTCGGGGAGGCGGCGGACGGGGAGCGGGCGGTGGAGCTGGCGCGCGAGCTGCGGCCGGACCTGGTCCTGATGGATGTGCAGATGCCCCGGATGGACGGGGTGACGGCGACGGGGATCGTGGTGACGGAGGGGCTCGCGGACGTGCTCGTCCTGACCACGTTCGATCTGGACGAGTACGTCTTCGGGGCGCTGCGGGCGGGGGCGTCCGGCTTCCTGCTGAAGAACGCGGAGGCGGGGGAGCTGATCGAGGCGGTACGGACGGTGGCGCGCGGCGAGGGTCTGATCGCCCCCGCGGTGACCCGGCGGCTCATCGCGGAGTTCGCGGCGCCGAGCCGGCCCGCGCGGAAGGCGGATCCCGGGGTGCTGACGTCGCTGACGCCCCGGGAGCGGGAGGTGCTGGCCGCGCTCGGCCGCGGTCTGTCGAACGCGGAGATCGCGGTGCGGCTCGACATGGCGGAGGCGACGGTGAAGACGCACGTCAGCAAGGTGCTGGGGAAGCTGGAGCTGCGGAGCAGGGTCCAAGCGGCGGTCCTCGCGCAGGAGTTGGGCGTCTGAGGAGACGGCGGCGACGTTGGTCTGGACCTCTTGACGATTGGTCCAGACCTTCCTACGCTCTCGGGGCGCGCGCATCTCCACGGACCACCCCCACCCCATGTCCGTCCGCAACTTGAGGAGCACCGTTGAGCACTCAAGCACCGACGCGCAGAACAGGGTTCAGACACCGGGCCGCCGCCGGACTGACCGCCCTGATCCTGCCCCTGGCCGCCATGGTCGGCCTCGCCACCCCCGCCGAAGCCGCCACCTCGGCCACCGCCACGTACACCAAGACCCAGGACTGGGGCACCGGATTCGGTGCCAACTGGACCATCAAGAACACCGGCACCACCACCATCAGCGCCTGGACCGTCGAGTGGGACTACCCCGCCGGCACCTCCGTGACCTCCGCCTGGGACGCCACCGTCACCAGCTCCGGCACCCACTGGACCGCCAAGAACGTCGGCTGGAACGGGACCCTCGCCCCCGGCGCCTCCGTCTCCTTCGGCTACAACGGCGCCGGCCCCGGCGCCCCCACCGGCTGCAAGATCAACGGCGCGGCCTGCGACGGCACCAGCCAGCCCGGCGACAACGCCCCCTCGGCCCCCGGTGCCCCGACCGCCTCCGCCATCACCGACACCTCGGTGAAGCTGACCTGGACCGCGGCCACCGACGACAAGGGCATCAAGAACTACGACGTCCTCCGCGACGGCGCCAAGGTCGCCACGGTCACCGGTCTCACCCACACCGACCAGGGCCTGACCGCCGGCACCGACTACAGCTACACGGTCGTCGCCCGCGACACCATCGACCAGACCGGCCCCGCCGCAGGACCGGTCGCCGTCCGCACCACCGGCGGCGGTGGCGGCCAGCCGAACCCCAACGCCGTGAAGATGGGCTACTTCACCAACTGGGGCGTCTACGGCCGCAACTACCACGTGAAGAACATCGTGACCTCGGGCTCCGCGTCCAAGATCACCCACATCAACTACGCCTTCGGCAACGTCACGGGCGGCAAGTGCACCATCGGTGACGCCTACGCCGACTACGACAAGGCCTACACCGCCGACCAGTCCGTCGACGGCGTCGCCGACACCTGGGACCAGCCGCTGCGCGGCAACTTCAACCAGCTGCGCAAGCTGAAGAAGGCCTACCCGAACATCAAGATCCTCTGGTCCTTCGGCGGCTGGACCTGGTCCGGCGGCTTCGGCCAGGCCATGCAGAACCCGACCGCCTTCGCCCAGTCCTGTTACGACCTGGTCGAGGACCCGCGCTGGGCCGACGTCTTCGACGGCATCGACCTGGACTGGGAGTACCCCAACGCCTGCGGCCTCTCCTGCGACACCAGCGGCCCGGCCTCGTTCAAGAACATGATGCAGGCCATGCGCGCCAAGTTCGGCACCAACAACCTGGTCACCGCGGCCGTCACGGCCGACGCCTCCGCCGGCGGCAAGATCGACGCCGCCGACTACGGCGGCGCCGCGCAGTACATGAACTGGTTCAACGTCATGACGTACGACTTCTTCGGCGCCTGGGCGGCCAAGGGCCCGACGGCCCCGCACTCCCCGCTCACCTCGTACGCCGGCATCCCGCAGGCGGGCTTCAACTCCGCCGAGGCGATCGCCAAGTTCAAGGCGAAGGGCGTCCCCGCCAACAAGCTGCTGCTCGGCATCGGCTTCTACGGACGCGGCTGGACCGGCGTCACCCAGTCCGCCCCCGGCGGTACGGCGACCGGCCCGGCGGCCGGCACCTACGAGCAGGGCATCGAGGACTACAAGGTCCTCAAGAGCTCCTGCCCCGCCACCGGCACCGTCGCGGGCACGGCGTACGCCCACTGCGGCAGCAACTGGTGGAGCTACGACACCCCGGCCACGGTCACGTCCAAGATGAGCTGGGCGAAGAACCAGGGCCTGGGCGGCGCGTTCTTCTGGGAGTTCAGCGGTGACACCGGCAACGGCGAACTCGTCGGCGCCATCAACACCGGCCTGAAGTAACCCGGCCTGAAGTAACCCCGCCCCGAAAAGCGAGAAGCGGGGGACGGCGCAGCACGCCGTCCCCCGCTTCTTCACGCCTGAGGCGACTCAGGCGACGTTCACCCTCTGGCCCGGAGGCGCCGCCTCCAGCCAGGCCATGAAACCGGTCCGCGCGTCCTCGCTCATCGCGAGCTCCAGACGCACACCCTCGTACATACAGGGCTGGATCACCGCGTCGGAGAGCAGCGCGAGCTCCTCCTCGCCCTCCGGCGACCGGCGCTCCAGGGCCACGATCGACGAGCGCTCGAGGACCCGGCGCGGGCGGGGCGAGTACGAGAAGACCCGGAACCAGGCGATCTCGTCACCGCTGTAGCGGGCGACGCCGTACACCCAGCCCTTGCCGCTCGGATCCGGATCGTCCGGGACGTTCCAGTGCAGGGAACAGTCGAAGGTGCCGCCGGCACGCTGGATCAGCCTCCGGCGCAAGCCGAAGACGAAGAGCCCGATCACCACCAGTGCGACGACCAGGCCGCACACGAGCAGAGCGAGGAACATCTTCACCGACCTCCTCGCTGCGTCCCGTAGCCGGCATCACCGGCAGAACCGAATACAACCTGCATCTGCATCGCCTCAGCCGCGGCACGCTCCGGAAAATTCCGGACCGTGCCGCGGCTGAGGGCACTACTCGGCGCGGACCGTCAGCGGACCGCTACCGCGCGCAGCCGGACATCGGCGCGCCGCTCGGCGGCGGCGTCGGAGTCCGACTTCGCACGCTCCAGCGCGCGCTCGGCGCGCTGGGCGTCGATCTCGTCCGCCAGCTCGCAGATCTCCGCGAGCAGAGACAGCTTGTCGTCGGCGAACGAGATGAATCCACCGTGGACGGCGGCGACGACGGTCGCGCCCTCGCTGGTACGGATGGTCACCGGGCCCGACTCCAGCACACCGAGCAGCGGCTGGTGGCCGGGCATGACGCCGATGTCGCCGGAGGTGGTACGCGCGATGACCAGGGTGGCCTCGCCGGACCAGACACTCCGGTCCGCGGCGACCAGCTCGACGTGCAGCTCAGCAGCCAAGGGTGGCTCCTCGGGTCACCACCCGGCGGTCGTGCCGGGTGTTGGGGTCAATTCTAGTGGGCGTGGTGAGAGGGGCGGGACAGGTCCCGCCCCCCTCGGGTGGCGCGAGGCTCAGGAGACGCCGAGTTCCTTGGCGTTGTTCTTGAGGTCCTCGATGCCACCGCACATGAAGAACGCCTGCTCGGGGAAGTGGTCGTACTCACCGTCGCAGATCGCGTTGAACGCGGAGATCGACTCGTCGAGCGGAACGTCCGAACCGTCCACACCGGTGAACTGCTTCGCCGCGTGGGTGTTCTGGGACAGGAATCGCTCGACACGGCGGGCGCGGTGGACAACGAGCTTGTCCTCCTCGCTCAGCTCGTCGATACCGAGAATCGCGATGATGTCCTGGAGGTCCTTGTACTTCTGCAGGATTCCCTTGACGCGCATGGCGGCGTCGTAGTGGTCCTGCGCGATGTAGCGCGGGTCCAGGATCCGGGACGTGGAGTCCAGCGGGTCCACGGCCGGGTAGATGCCCTTCTCGGAGATCGGACGGGAGAGAACCGTCGTCGCGTCGAGGTGGGCGAAGGTGGTGGCCGGAGCCGGGTCGGTCAGGTCGTCCGCGGGGACGTAGATCGCCTGCATCGAGGTGATCGAGTGACCACGGGTCGAGGTGATGCGCTCCTGGAGGAGACCCATCTCGTCGGCCAGGTTCGGCTGGTAACCCACCGCGGAGGGCATACGGCCGAGCAGGGTCGACACCTCGGAACCGGCCTGGGTGAAGCGGAAGATGTTGTCGATGAAGAACAGCACGTCCTGCTTCTGCACATCGCGGAAGTACTCCGCCATGGTCAGACCGGCGAGGGCCACGCGCAGACGGGTGCCCGGGGGCTCGTCCATCTGGCCGAAGACCAGCGCGGTCTTGTCGAGAACGCCGGCCTCCTCCATCTCGACCATCAGGTCGTTACCCTCACGGGTACGCTCGCCGACGCCCGCGAAGACCGACACACCGTCGTGCAGCTTGGCCACACGGACGATCATTTCCTGGATCAGAACGGTCTTGCCGACACCGGCACCACCGAACAGACCGATCTTTCCACCCTTGACGTACGGGGTGAGAAGGTCGACGACCTTCAGGCCGGTCTCGAACATCTCGGTCTTGGACTCGAGCTGGTCGAAGGCCGGGGCCTTGCGGTGGATCGTCCAGCGCGGCGCGTCGGCCACGGTGGACTCGTCGTCGTTCAGCACCTGGCCGAGCGTGTTGAACACGCGACCCTTGGTGACGTCGCCGACCGGGACGGTGATGCCCGTGCCCGTGTCGGTCACCGGGGCCTGGCGGACCAGACCGTCGGTGGGCTGCATGGAGATGGCGCGGACGACGCCGTCACCGAGGTGCTGGGCGACCTCGAGGGTCAGCGTCTTGGTCGCGCCCTCCACGGTCGGGTCCATGACCTCGACGTGCAGCGCGTTGTAGATCGCCGGCATCGCGTCGACGGGGAACTCCACGTCGACGACCGGGCCGATGACCCGGGCGACGCGGCCCGTGGCGGCGGCCGTCTCAACAGTGGTCGTCATTACTTGTCACTCCCCGCGGTCGCGTCGGCCAGGGCTGCGGTGCCACCGACGATCTCGCTGATTTCCTGGGTGATTTCGGCCTGGCGGGCCGCGTTGGCAAGTCGGGAGAGATTGTTGATCAAGTCTCCCGCGTTGTCGGTCGCCGACTTCATCGCGCGGCGCGTGGCGGCGTGCTTGGAAGCAGCCGACTGGAGCAGCGCGTTGTAGATACGGCTCTCGACGTACCGGGGCAGCAGGGCGTCGAGGACGTCCTCCGCCGACGGCTCGAAGTCGTACAGCGGGCGGAGCGTGTCCGACTCGCCTGCCTCCTTCGCCACCTCGTCGAGGCTGAGGGGCAGCAGCCGGGCCTCGACCGCCGTCTGCGTCATCATCGAGACGAACTCGGTGTAGACGATGTGGAGCTCGTCCACGCCGCCCTCGGCCGTGTCCTGCTCGATCGCCTCGATCAGCGGTGCCGCGATCGTCTTGGCGTCGCCGTACGACGGCTGGTCCGTGAACCCGGTCCACGTACCGGCCAGCTTCCGCTCGCGGAAGTTGTAGTGCGCGATGCCTCGACGGCCGACGACGTAGACGGTGACCTCGCGGCCCTCGCCCTCGAGCTTCGCCGTCAGCTTCTCCGCCGCCTTGATGGCGTTGGAGTTGAATGCGCCGGCCAGACCGCGGTCGCTCGAGAGGAGCAGGACCGCGGCACGGATCGGGTTCTCCGCCTCGGTGGTCAGCGGGTGCTTGTCATTGGCACCCGTGGCCACCGCCGTGACCGCGCGGGTCAGCTCGGTCGCGTACGGAGTCGACGCCTGTACCTTGCGCTGCGCCTTGACGACACGCGAGGCGGCGATCATCTCCATCGCCTTGGTGATCTTCTTCGTCGCGGTGACGGATTTGATGCGACGCTTGTAGACCCGGAGCTGAGCTCCCATGAGTCAGGTCCCTTCCGTCGTCACTTCGAGACGTTGACGGCGGCAGGAGCGTCCTCGCCCAGCAGCTTGCCGTCAGAGGTCTCGAACTGCTTCTTGAACTCCGCGATCGCGTCGGCGACGGACTGCAGCGTGTCGTCCGACATCTTGCCGCCCTCACGGATGGAGGTCATGAGACCGGAGTGGCTCTGGCGGAGGTACGCCAGGAGCTCGGCCTCGAAGCGGCGGATGTCGGCCACCGGGACGTCGTCCATCTTGCCGGTGGTGCCGGCCCAGACGGAGACGACCTGGTTCTCGGTGGGCATCGGCTGGTACTGAGCCTGCTTGAGCAGCTCGACCATGCGCTGTCCACGCTCCAGCTGCGCCTTGGAGGCCGCGTCCAGGTCGGAACCGAAGGCAGCGAACGCCTCCAGCTCACGGAACTGGGCGAGGTCCACACGGAGGCGACCGGAGATCTGCTTCATCGCCTTGTGCTGGGCGGAGCCACCGACACGCGAGACCGAGATACCGACGTTCAGGGCCGGACGCTGGCCGGCGTTGAACAGGTCGGACTCCAGGAAGCACTGGCCGTCGGTGATGGAGATGACGTTGGTCGGGATGAACGCCGACACGTCGTTCGCCTTGGTCTCGACGATCGGGAGACCCGTCATCGAACCGGCACCGAGCTCGTCCGAGAGCTTCGCGCAGCGCTCGAGGAGACGCGAGTGCAGGTAGAAGACGTCACCCGGGTAGGCCTCACGGCCCGGCGGGCGGCGCAGCAGCAGGGACACGGCGCGGTAGGCGTCGGCCTGCTTCGACAGGTCGTCGAAGACGATCAGGACGTGCTTGCCCTGGTACATCCAGTGCTGACCGATGGCGGAGCCGGTGTACGGCGCCAGGTACTTGAAGCCGGCCGGGTCGGACGCCGGGGCGGCGACGATCGTCGTGTACTCGAGCGCGCCGGCCTCTTCCAGGGCGCCGCGAACGGACGCGATGGTCGAGCCCTTCTGGCCGATGGCGACGTAGATGCAGCGGACCTGCTTGTTCACGTCGCCCGAGCGCCAGTTGTCACGCTGGTTGATGATCGTGTCGACGCACAGCGCGGTCTTGCCGGTCTGACGGTCACCGATGATCAGCTGACGCTGGCCACGGCCGACCGGCGTCATGGCGTCGACGGCCTTGTAACCGGTCTCCATCGGCTCGTGCACCGACTTACGGGCCATGACGCCCGGGGCCTGCAGCTCGAGGGCGCGGCGGCCCTCGGTCGCGATCTCGCCGAGACCGTCGATCGGGTTGCCGAGCGGGTCGACGACGCGACCCAGGTATCCCTCACCGACACCGACGGAGAGGACCTCGCCGGTGCGCTGCACCGACTGCCCCTCCTCGATGCCGCTGAACTCGCCGAGGACGATCGCGCCGATCTCGCGCTCTTCGAGGTTCAGCGCGAGACCCAGGGTCCCGTCCTCGAACTTCAGCAGCTCGTTCGCCATGGCCGAGGGAAGACCCTCGACCTTCGCGATACCGTCACCGGCCAGGCTGACCGTGCCGACCTCCTCGCGCGAGGCCGCGTCCGGCTGGTACGACTGGACGAAGTTCTCCAGTGCGTCCCGGATCTCCTCCGGCCGGATCGTGAGCTCCGCCATCTGGGTTCCCTGCTCTCCTTGTTGGGCCCGAAGTTTCTTAAGGGGTCTGGGGGCCGACCCCCAGGAATCTTCTGCAATCTCTGCACGGCCCAACCGGGCCGCAGGTGGTGCTGTGATGCTGTGATGCCTTGTGCTGTGATGCCTTGTGCCGGGGTGGCTGCCTCAGCCGGCCAGTCGACGGGTCGCCTCGTCGAGGCGCTCCGCGATGGACCCGTTGATGACCTCGTCGCCGACCTGCACGGTGATCCCGCCGAGGACCGCCGGGTCCACGTCCAGGTTCAGGTGCATCTCGCGGCCGTACAGCTTGGCGAGGACGGCACCGAGGCGCTGCTTCTGCTGGTCCGACAGCGGCACCGCCGAGGTGACGACGGCGACCATCCGGTTCCGGCGCGCCGCGGCGAGCTTGGACAGGGACTCGAGTCCCGCTTCCAGGCTACGTCCCCGGGGCTGGGTCACCAGACGGACGACCAGGCGCTCGGTGGTCGCGTGGGCCTTGCCGCCGAGCAGGCTGCGGAGCAGCGCGCCCTTGGCGGTGGCCGTGGCGGCCTTGTCCGTCAGCGCCGAGCGGAGCTCGGGGCTGGAGGACACGATCCGGCCGAACCGGAACAGCTCGTCCTCGACGTCGTCGAGGGCGCCCGCCTTCTGCGCCGCGGTGAGGTCGGCGGTGTTCGCCAGCTCCTCGGCCGCGTCGACCAGGTCACGCGAACGCGACCAGCGGGAACGCACCATGCCGGACATCAGGTCGACGGTCGCGCCGCCCACCTGACCGCTCAGGAGTCGCTGCGCGAGCTCGGCCTTGGCCTCACCCGACTGCGCGGGGTCGGTCAGGACCCGGCGCAGCGACACCTCACGGTCGAGCAGCACGGTGACTGCGGCCAGCTCGTCCGCGAGCTTCGTCGCGTCGGCCGACGTGTTGTCGGTCAGCGCGTCGAGGGACTCACGGGCGGCGGACATTGCCTCGCGGCTCGCTCCGTTCATCGGACCGCCTCGGCCTTCTCCTCGAGCTCGTCGAGGAAGCGGTCGATGGTGCGGCTCTGACGGGCGGTGTCCTCGAGGGACTCGCCGACCAGCTTGCCGGCCAGGTCGGTGGCGAGCTTGCCCACGTCCTGGCGCAGCGACGCAGAGGCGGCCTTGCGGTCGGCCTCGATCTGCGTGTGACCGGCCGCGATGATCTCCTCGCGCTGGCGCTGGCCTTCCGCCTTCATCTCCTGGATGATCGCGGTGCCCTGCTCCGTCGCCTCCTGGCGAAGACGCGCGGCCTCGTGGCGGGCCTCGGCGAGCTGGGCCTTGTACTGCTCCAGCACACTCTTAGCCTCGATCTGGGCCGACTCGGCCTTCTCGATGCCACCCTCGATGGCCTCGCGACGCTGCTCCAGAACCTTGTTGATGTTCGGGAGGAGCTTCTTGGCGAGGAAGCCGAAGACGATGACGAAGGCGATCAGGCCGATGACGAGCTCGTCGAGATGCGGGAGCAGAGGAGGCTGGGGCTCCTCCGCTGCCGCAAGAAGCAGAGCGTTCACATCAGTGCCTTCCGTAAAAAGAATCGGGCAGTCGGTCCGGCTTACTGGTAGACGAAGCCCATGACGATGCCGATGAGGGCGAGCGCCTCACAGAAGGCGAAGCCCATGATCTGGTTGGTGCGGATCAGACCGGCGGCCTCGGGCTGGCGGGCGAGGGCCTGCGTACCGTTACCGAAGATGATGCCGACGCCGACGCCGGGGCCGATGGCCGCGAGGCCGTAGCCGATGGACGCGACGTTGCCGACGAGGGTGGTCTTGGCGGAGTCACCGGGGGCGGCGAGGTTGACCAGTTCGAGAGCAGCGGACATGCCGTTACTTCCTTCTCTTTCAATGACCCGGTGGGGGTTGGCCACCGGACGACTGTTGGATTGGGGGTGAAGCTACGATCCGGGACGGATCGGCTCAGTGGTGCTCGGAGAGCGCGCCCTGGATGTAGCTGCAGGACAGGAGCACGAAGACGTACGCCTGGACGGCCTGGATGAAGAGCTCGAAGGCGGTCATCACGAGGACCATCACGAACGAGGCGCCGGCGTAGACGAAGCCCAGGCCGTTCATGAGGTACCAGGTGGCCAGCGAGAACATCACGATCAGCAGGTGACCGGCGAACATGTTCGCGAACAGTCGCACCGCGTGGGTGAACGGCCGGATGAGGAGGTTCGAGAAGAACTCCAGGACGACGACCATCGGGAGGATCGCACCGAGGGACTTGTCGTAGCCGACGATGTTCTTCCAGCCACCCACGAAGCCGTGCTTCTTGAAGGTGAGCGAGATCCACATCACGTACACGATCAGCGCGAGACCGGCCGGGAAGGCGATCAGCGAGGTGACCGGGAACTGGGCGAGCGGAATGATCGACCAGAGGTTCATGATCCAGACGAAGAAGAACAGCGACACCATGAAGGGGACGTACTTCTCGCCGTCCTTCTTGCCGATGATCTCGTAGACGATGCCGCGGCGTACGAAGTCGTAACCGGCCTCGCCGACCATCTGGAGCTTGCCGGGGATCAGCTTGGGCTTGCTGAAGGCGGCCCAGAAGAACCCGACGATCACGATGGAGCCGAGGATGGCGAGCAGCATCGGCTTGGTGAGCTCGATGCCGGCCACCGTCGCGACGGGCTCGTACATGAACGTGTGCAGGCCCGGCGCCGGGAAGCCACATCCACTGAAGATGTGGCAATCCGGGTCGAAGGCAAGCGTCTGGTCAGCACTCACCGCGGGCTCCTTCAGCGTGGCGCATGGGTACGGCAACCTCGATGTGTCGGCGCGGCACGCAGCCGCGGGTCGGCACTGGACTGGTCTTACGGATAAGGGGGCGGCGGTTCGGCATCGAGCCTCGCGCTGGGACAGGCGTCTCGGATGCCCGCGCCCGCAGTGCCGCAGTTGGCACCGGACGATAGCAGGAAGCCGAACGCGGCTTTATCCCGGGCCTACCCTTCACGACTTCGACCCCGTGTTCCCGGGGTCGATGTAGGTGATCTTGGCCTTCATGTACGCCCGGGCCTGTGCGGCGACCCACACCACGGTCGCCGCGAGCAGGGTGAAGGCGAAGGCCTTGAAGTCGAACAGCGTCGTGTTCTTGAGCAAGGCCAGGAAGATGAAGAGCACCAGCAGCTGGGCCGTGTAGAGCATGAGCCCCATGGCCTGGAAGAGGTGCGGGAAGGACTTCGCCGTCCGCTGGAGGACCAGCTGCCCGATCCCCATGAAGAGGAGGACCACCAGGGTGCCGACGACGGCTCCGATCGCACCCTTGCCACCGGCGACCACCCCGCTGATGACCGTGGCGACGACGCCGACGGCTGCGGTGGGTACGGCGGTGTGCACAAGGATGCGTGCGTCGTTGGACGGCATGGCGGTGTCTCCGCTTGCTGAAGGGGGCGATGGTGCGTCGTGGACGAGCGTATGCCCGGTCCGAGGTGGGTCTCGGGGCCAACAGACCGTCGCACTACGGTCTTTCGGCTCTGGCGCCGGGTCTCGTGAACCGTATCACAAACTATTTGAATAGGTCTTTACCCAGAAGGTGTGCCAACTGTCACACATGAGAGTTACTCCGCGCGTGTGTGCGCGACAGGAAGGCACCTTGTCTGGTATTCGCCGCGGTTGCGGCTTTCGTCAACTTGGCGTTCCGGCCTTCCGCCGGTCCGTGAAGCGCGCGCGGTTGCCGATGGCCGTGGAGCCGTGGAGCCCGGCCGGCACCGGAATCCGCTCCTCCTCGGCCTCGACGGGCTCCGGGACGGCCTCCACGACGGGAATCCGCTTGCGGCGCCGGTAGCGGGGCGGTACGACCGACTCGGCCCAGCGGGGGGCCCGCGGCGTGAAGCGCGGCAGCAGGAGCAGCACCAGACCGATCGCGCTCAGCCCGACGACACAGAGGACGATCCACATCGAGGCCGAGTGGACCGAGTACGCCAGCGTCCCGAAGGCGATCAGGGCCGACCAGAAGTACATGATCAGCACCGCGCGGCTGTGCGAGTGCCCGATCTCCAGGAGCCGGTGGTGCAGGTGCCCGCGGTCGGCCGCGAACGGCGACTGGCCCTTCCACGTACGGCGCACGATCGCGAGGACCAGGTCCGCCATCGGGATCGCGATGATCGTCAGCGGCAGCAGCAGCGGGATGAAGACCGGCAGGGCGGCGTGCGTGGCCTCACGGGTGGAGCCCTCGAAGATCTTCAGCGCGTCCGGGTCGACCTGGCCGGTGATCGAGATGGCGGAGGCCGCCAGGATCAGACCGATCAGCATCGAGCCCGAGTCGCCCATGAAGATCCGCGCCGGGTGCATGTTGTGCGGCAGGAAGCCGAGGCACATGCCCATGAGGATGACGGTGAAGAGCGTCGCGGGGGCGGCGGCCTCGATCGTGTAGCCGTACCAGAGGCGGTAGGCGTACAGGAAGAAGGCGGCGGCGGCGAGGCAGACCATGCCGGCGGCGAGACCGTCGAGACCGTCGACGAAGTTGACGGCGTTGATGGTGAGGACGACCAGGGCGACGGTCAGGAGCGTGCCCTGCCAGGGGGTCAGGGAGACCACGCCGACGCCCGGGATCGGCAGCCACAGGATCGTCAGACCCTGCGCGACCATGACGCCCGCGGAGATCATCTGCGCGCCCAGCTTGATCAGGGCGTCCAGTTCGAACTTGTCGTCCAGGACGCCGATCAGCCAGATCAGGGCGGCACCGGAGAGCAGCGCGCGGGGCTCGTTGGAGAGCTCGAAGACGCTGTTCAGGTTCTGCAGGTGGTCGGCGACGAGGAGTCCCGCGCACAGCCCGAAGAACATGGCGATGCCACCGAGCCGCGGAGTCGGTTCTCGGTGTACGTCGCGGGCGCGGATCTCCGGCATCGCCCCGGTCGCGATGGCGAACTTCCGCACCGGACCGGTGAGCAGATAGGTCACCGCGGCCGTGACACAGAGCGTCAGCAGGTAATCACGCACGGGCTGCCCCACAGGAATCGCTGGCCATCTCAGCCCCACACCCTAGCCGTGCCGTCCATGTGCTTGGAGACACCCGGGGGCGCCGAACGGTTGCGTTCGGGTTTTCCGCGATCTTCCCTCAGCGCCCATACGGGGGAAAACGTGCGGTCAGCGCCCGTACCTCCGCCCGTACGCGGGCGGTCTCCCCGGCGTCGTCGCGTAGCGCGGCGGTGAACAGTGCGGCAATTCTGGCCATCTCGGGGGTGCCCATGCCCTGCGTGGTGACGGCCGCCGTGCCGAGCCGGATGCCGCGCGCGTCCCCGTGGGGCAGGGCGCAGGTGTCGAGGACGATGCCGGCGGCGGCGAGGCGGGTGCGGGCGGTGCGGCCGTCGATGCCGAGGGGCGAGGGGTCGGCGGTGATGAGGTGGGTGTCGGTGCCGCCGGTGGTCAGCGCGAAGCCCTCGGCGGCGAGCGCGGCCGCGAGGACCCTGGCGTGCTCGACCACCTGATGGGCGTACGCGGTGAACGCCGGGGTGGACGCCTCGCCGAAGGCCACCGCCTTCGCCGCGATCGTGTGCATCTGGGCGCCGCCCTGGGTGAACGGGAACACCGCGCGGTCGATCCGCCCCGCGAGGTCGTCGCCGCAGAGGATCATTCCGCCCCGCGGGCCCCGCAGCACCTTGTGGGTGGTGGCGCAGACCACGTCGGCGTACGGGACGGGGCTGGGGGCCGCTCCCCCGGCGACCAGGCCGATGGGGTGGGCGGCGTCGGCGATGAGATAGGCGCCGACCTCGTCGGCGATCTCGCGGAAGATCGCGTAGTCGAGGTGGCGGGGGTAGGAGATGGAGCCGCACACGATCGCCTTGGGGCGGTGGTGGCGGGCGAGCGCGGCGACCTGCTCGTAGTCGACGAGCCCGGTCTCGGCGTCCACGCCGTACGGGACGAAGTCGAACCAGCGGCCGGAGAAGTTCGCGGGGGAACCGTGTGTGAGGTGCCCGCCGTGGTTCAGGCCCATCGCGAGCACCGTGTCACCGGGCCTGAGAAGGGCCGCGTACGCCGCCAGGACGGCCGAGGAGCCCGAGTGGGCCTGGACGTTCGCGTGGTCGGCGCCGAAGAGCGAGGTGGCCCGCTCCACGGCGATCCGCTCGGCGGCGTCGGCGTACGCGCAGCCGCCGTGGTGACGGGCGCCGGGATAGCCCTCGGCGTACTTGTTGGCGAGCGAGGAGCCGAGGGTGGCGAGCACGGCGGGCGAGGTGAAGTTCTCGGCGGCGATCAACTGCAGGCTGTCGGCCTGCCGCCGCGCCTCGCCGAGCAGCACGTCGGCGACCTCCGGGTCCTGCCGACGCAGGACGTCGAGTTCCTCGGCGGGTGGAGCGGTGACCGACATGTCACCAATGTAGGCACCGGAACCCCACCCCGCCCGCCGAAGCGCGAGAGCCTCAGTCGCGCGCCCGTACGCCCGCGTGGTGGCGTCAGTCGCGCGCCCGTACGCCCGTCAGTGCCGTCACCACCGGGTCCAGCGCCTGGTTGATCTCGTCGCCGATCGAGCGGAAGAAGGTGATGGGGGCGCCGTACGGGACCCAATCCCCGACGCGCCCCTCGCACCGCTCGGCCCCGAGGGGCCTCCCGGGTATCGGGCCGCTGCGTCGGACTCCGTCCGCCGGACCGCCACCCGGCAGACCTCAGTCGCGCGCCCGTACGCCCGTCAGTGCCGTCACCACCGGGTCCAGCGCCTGGTTGATCTCGTCGCCGATCGAGCGGAAGAAGGTGATGGGGGC
>NZ_JBIWIO010000010.1:0-38146 GCF_044764665.1 Streptomyces sp. NPDC093795 | reverse complement strand
GCGCCGTAGGGGTCGTTGACCTCGTCCGCGTCCACCGAGGGGGCCAGGAGCCACCCGCGTAGAGCGGCTGCCGCGCGGACCAGGGCGCGGGCGCGTTCGACCATGCCCTCGTCGTGGGCGTCCGGGAGCGTGGCCGGGTCGATCGCGCGGACCAGGCGGGTGAACTCCTTCAGGGTGAACGTGCGCAGGCCCGCCGAGTGGCCCATCGAGATGACCTGCGCCCGGTGGTCGCGGGTCGCCGTCAGGACCAGGTCCGCGCGGATGACGTGCTCGTCGAGGAGCTCGCGCCCCACGAAGCCGCTGTAGTCCGCGCCGAAGTCGGCGAGGACCAGTTCCGCGTTGGCCTCCATCGGGGCGCCCTCGTGGCCCCAGGTACCCGCGCTCTCCACGATCAGGCCGCCGCCGAGAGGATCGCCGAGGCGGTCGCTCAGGGCATGGCGGGTCAGCCGCTCGGTGATCGGCGAGCGGCAGACGTTGCCGGTGCTGACGTGGAGGATGCGGAAGGTGGTGCTGTCGTCGAACCCCGCTATGCCACGCCCCTCAAGGGCGGTCAACTGGCCACCTCGAGGTCGGGTACGACCTTCCGGAGCTCCTCGGCCGACAGCGCGCCCGCGCGCAGCAGCACCGAGACCTTGCCCGTGACGTCGACGATGGACGAGGGGACGATGCCGGGGGTCGGGCCGCCGTCGAGATAGACGGAGACGGAGTCGCCGAGCATCTGCTGGGCCGCGTCGCAGTCCTCGGGCGACGGGTGGCCGGTGAGGTTGGCCGAGGAGACGGCCATCGGGCCGACCTCGGTGAGCAGCTCGATCGCGACCGGGTGCAGCGGCATACGGATGGCGACGGTGCCCCGGGTGTCGCCCAGGTCCCACTGGAGGGACGGCTGGTGCCGGGCGACGAGCGTCAGGGCGCCGGGCCAGAACGCGTCGACGAGCTCCCAGGCCTGCTCGGAGAAGTCCGTGACCAGGCCGTGGAGGGTGTTCGGGGAGCCGATGAGCACGGGCGTGGGCATGTTGCGGCCACGGCCCTTGGCGGCGAGCAGGTCGGCCACGGCCTCGCTGCTGAAGGCGTCCGCGCCGATCCCGTACACGGTGTCGGTGGGCAGCACGACGAGCTCGCCCCGGCGGACGGCGGACGCGGCCTCGCGCAGACCGGTCACGCGGTCGGTCGCCTCGTTGCAGTCGTATCGCCGTGCCATCAGTTCCCGGCCTCCTCGTACACGTGATTCGTCATGGCAGTCATGGCCGTCATGGCATCGCCTTGCGGGCGGTCGCGAAGCGCGGCCGGTTGTTCAGGTCGGGGTGGTCGGCGGCGTCGGCCCAGCCGGCCTCTTCGTTGAAGATCCACGGCACCTGCCCGCCCTGGGTGTCCGCGTGCTCGATGACGACGAGGCCACCGGGCCGCAGGAGCCGGTGGGCGGTGCGCTCGATGCCGCGGATGGTGTCGAGGCCGTCCTCGCCGGAGAAGAGGGCCATCTCCGGGTCGTGGTCACGGGCCTCGGGCGCCACGTACTCCCACTCGGTGAGCGGGATGTACGGCGGGTTGGAGATGACCAGGTCGACCTGGCCGTCCAGCTCCGGGAGGGCGCTCAGCGCGTCGCCCTGGTGGACGGAGACGCGCGACCCCTCGGCGTTCTTCCGGGTCCAGACGAGGGCGTCGTCGGAGAGCTCCACGGCGTGCACGCGCGAGCGCGGCACCTCCTGGGCCATGGCGAGCGCGATGGCCCCCGAGCCGGTGCACAGGTCGACGATGAGGGGTTCGACGACGTCCATGGCGCGTACGGCGTCTATGGCCCAGCCGACGACCGACTCGGTCTCGGGGCGGGGCACGAAGACGCCGGGTCCGACCTGGAGCTCCAGGTAGCGGAAGAACGCGCGCCCGGTGATGTGCTGGAGCGGTTCGCGGGCCTCCCGGCGGGCGACCGTCTCCCAGTAGCGGGCGTCGAAGTCCACGTCCTTGACGTTGTGCAGCTCCCCCCGCTTGACGCCGTGCACGAACGCGGCGAGCTCCTCGGCGTCGAAACGCGGTGAGGGGACGCCGGCGTCGGCCAGCCGCTGGGTGGCCTGGGCCACCTCGGCGAGCAGCAGACTTCGGGGGCCTGGGGGTCGCCCCCCAGAAAGTGACTGCACGCTGGTCCTCCGTGGTGCGGGGTGGGGCTTACGGAACTTACGCCACTTACGCCGCGGCGAGCTTGGCGGCGGAGTCGGCGTCGACGCACGCCTGGATCATGGAGTCCAGGTCGCCGTCGAGCACCTGGTCCAGGTTGTACGCCTTGAAGCCGACACGGTGGTCGGAGATCCGGTTCTCCGGGAAGTTGTACGTACGGATCTTCTCGGACCGGTCGACGGTGCGGACCTGGCTGCGGCGGGCGTCGGCGGCCTTGGACTCGGCCTCCTCCTGCGCGGCCGCGAGCAGCCGGGACCGCAGGATACGCATGGCCTGCTCCTTGTTCTGGAGCTGGCTCTTCTCGTTCTGGCAGGAGGCGACGATGCCGGTCGGCAGGTGGGTGATGCGGACGGCGGAGTCGGTGGTGTTGACCGACTGGCCGCCGGGGCCCGACGAGCGGTAGACGTCGATGCGCAGGTCGTTGGCGTGGACCTCGACCTCGACCTCCTCGGCCTCGGGCGTGACGAGCACACCGGCGGCGGAGGTGTGGATGCGGCCGGCGGACTCGGTCGCGGGCACGCGCTGCACGCGGTGCACCCCGCCCTCGTACTTGAGGCGTGCCCAGACGCCCTGGCCGGGCTCGGTGGCGCCGTTGCCGCCCTTGGTCTTCACGGCGACCTGGACGTCCTTGTAGCCGCCGAGCTCGGACTCGGTGGCGTCGATGATCTCGGTCTTCCAGCCGACGCGCTCGGCGTACCGGAGGTACATGCGGAGCAGGTCGCCGGCGAAGAGGGCGGACTCGTCGCCGCCCGCGCCCGCCTTGATCTCCAGGATGACGTCCTTGTCGTCGCTGGGGTCGCGCGGGACGAGGAGCAGGCGGAGCTTCTCGGTGAGCCCTCCCCGTTCCTTCTCCAGCTGCTTGACCTCGGCGGCGAAATCGGGGTCGTCCTGGGCCAGCTCGCGGGCGGTCTCGATGTCGTCACCGGTCTGCTTCCAGGCCCGGTAGGTGGCGACGATCGGGGTCAGCTCGGCGTAGCGCTTGTTGAGCTTGCGCGCGTTTGCCTGGTCCGCGTGGACCGAGGGGTCCGCGAGCTTCGTCTCCAGGCCGGCGTGCTCGCCGACCAGTTCCTCGACCGCCTCGAACATCGGGGGGCTCCTGGTCTGTTTCGTCAGTTGCTACGGGGACGGCAAAGCGCCGGTCCCGGCCACCCGCGCGGGGCGACCGTGGACCGGCGCAGGGGCTCGCTACTTCGCGGCGGAGCCGGCCTTGCCGAAGCGGGCCTCGAAGCGGGCCACGCGGCCGCCGGTGTCGAGGATCTTCTGCTTGCCCGTGTAGAACGGGTGGCACTCGGAGCAGACCTCGGCACGGATGGTGCCCTCGGTCAGCGTGCTCCGGGTGGTGAACGACGCGCCACAGGTGCAGCTGACCTGGGTCTCGACGTACTCGGGGTGGATCTCGCGCTTCAAGGTGTCTCCTAGTTTCGGGAGGGCTCCGGGTCGCCGCCGCGGGTTGCGGGCAACGTGAACCGGGGCCGACGTACCAGTCTGCCAGGACCGGCCGTATCTCCCAAAACCGGGGTCGGGCCGGAAGTATTCCTGAGGCCTACCGGGGCTGCTGCACGACGCCGCCGGCCTTGCCGGTGGCCGCGTCCTTCGTCGCCGTGGCGGGAATCGGCCGGTCGTTCTTCAGCGCCGTCCAGACCTGCCGTGCCTGGGCTTCCAGGGGTATGACGCGGTTGAGGTCCCGGGGGTCGTACTCGACGGGCAGGGTGGCCATGTGGACGTCCTGCGCGCCGATGCCGGAGAGGCCCTTCGCGAAGCCCATCAGCTCCTGGACCGAGTCGAGTTCGGAGTCGGGGGTGATGGCCTTGGTGGCGGCGTCGGCGAGGCCGAGGAGCTTCTTCGGGCTGGTGAGGACGCCGACGTCCTTGACCTGCTCGACGAAGGCCTTCATGAAGGCCTGCTGGAGCTGGATGCGGCCGAGGTCGCTGCCGTCGCCGACGCTCTTGCTGGTGCGGACGAGGCCGAGGGACTGCTCGCCGTCGAGGGTGTGGGTGCCCGGGGCGAGGTCGAGGTGGCTCTTGTCGTCCTTGATGGGCGCGGTGGTGGTGATCTCCACCCCGCCGAGTTCGTCGATGAGCTTCTTGAAGCCGGTGAAGTCGACCTCGACGTAGTGGTCCATGCGGATGCCGGACATCGCCTCGACGGTCTTGACGGCGCAGGCGGGGCCGCCGACCTCGTACGCCGTGTTGAACATGGCCCGCTGTTCGCCGGCGACGGTGGCGCCCTGGTCGCCGGTGCACGAGGGCCGGGTGACGAGGGTGTCGCGGGGTATGGAGACGACGCTCGCCTTCTTGTGGCCCTCGTGGACGTGGACGACCATCGCGGTGTCGGAGCGGGCGCCGCCCTCGTCCTTGCCGTAGGTGTCGTTGTCGCCGGAGCGCGAGTCGGAGCCGAGGACGAGGATGTCCATGGAGCCGTCGTCGACGTCGTCGGGGCGGTCGTTGCCCAGCTGGGCGTTGATGTCGACGGCGTCGATGTTGCCGTCGAGCGAGAGGTACACGTATCCGAGTCCCGCGCCCCCGAGGACGAGGACCGCGGCGGCCCCCGCGACGAGGATCGCCGGGCCCCGGCGTCGCTCGGCGGGCGGCTTGCGGCGGCTGCCGCTTCCCGCGCCGCCTATTCGGCCGCTCTTGCTCTGCTCGGTCATCGTCTTCCTTCGGCCCTCGGTTCACCATGTGTGACGGCGAAGCGCCCGAAAGAGTTGCACAGGGGCCTGTGAGGTTTCGGTGAGTGGCGGCGGAGACAGCACTGCGCCCACCGTGCGGGGCACGGTGGGCGCAGTGGTTCACGCAGGTCACGGCGGGGTCACGGGCACGGGGCTCGGTTCTCGTCGTGTGACGCAGGTCTCGCGTCAGTCGTCGTTCTTGCCGCCAGGCGTCGTCTTCTGGATCTGGAGCAGGAACTCGCCGTTCGACTTCGTCTGCTTCATCTTGTCGAGCAGCAGCTCGATCGCCTGCTGCTGGTCGAGCGCGTGCAGCACGCGACGCAGCTTCCAGGTGACGGCGAGCTCGTCGGCGCCGAGCAGGATCTCTTCCTTACGCGTACCCGAGGCGTCGACGTCGACGGCCGGGAAGATGCGCTTGTCGGCGAGCTTCCGGTCGAGCTTGAGCTCCATGTTGCCGGTGCCCTTGAACTCCTCGAAGATCACCTCGTCCATGCGCGAACCGGTGTCGACCAGCGCGGTCGCGAGGATGGTCAGCGAGCCGCCGTCCTCGATGTTGCGCGCGGCACCGAAGAAGCGCTTCGGCGGGTAGAGCGCGGTCGAGTCGACACCACCGGACAGGATGCGGCCGGAGGCCGGCGCCGCGAGGTTGTACGCGCGGCCCAGGCGGGTGATCGAGTCGAGCAGGACGACCACGTCGTGACCAAGCTCCACGAGACGCTTGGCGCGCTCGATGGCCAGCTCGGCGACCGTGGTGTGGTCCTCGGCCGGACGGTCGAAGGTCGAGGAGATGACCTCGCCCTTGACCGACCGCTGCATGTCGGTGACCTCTTCCGGACGCTCGTCGACCAGGACGACCATCAGGTGGCACTCGGGGTTGTTGGTGGTGATCGCGTTGGCGATCGCCTGCATGATCATGGTCTTGCCGGTCTTCGGCGGGGCCACGATCAGACCGCGCTGGCCCTTGCCGATCGGCGACACGAGGTCGATGATCCGCGTGGTCAGCACGCCCGGGTCGGTCTCCAGACGGAGCCGGTCCTGGGGGTAGAGCGGGGTCAGCTTGTTGAACTCGGGGCGGCCGCGGCCGGAGTCGGCCGCCATGCCGTTCGCCGAGTCCAGGCGGACCAGCGCGTTGAACTTCTCGCGGCGCTCGCCCTCCTTCGGCTGCCGCACGGCGCCGGTGACGTGGTCACCCTTGCGCAGACCGTTCTTGCGGACCTGGGCGAGGGAGACGTACACGTCGTTCGGACCGGGCAGGTAGCCCGAGGTCCGGATGAACGCGTAGTTGTCGAGGATGTCCAGGATGCCCGCGACGGGGATCAGGACGTCGTCGTCCGCGACCTGCGGCTCGCCGGCCTGGAAGTCGTCACGCCCACGGCGTCCACGGCGGTCGCGGTAACGACCGCGACGCCCGCGACGGCCGCCCTCGTCGTCGTAGTCGTCCTGCGGACCGGCCTGCTGGCCGCCGCCCTGCTGGCCCTGGACCTGCTGGCCCTGGCCGCCGCCTTGCTGGCCCTGACCCTGGCCCTGGCCGCCCTGGCGCTGACGCTGGCCGCCCTGGCCACCGCCCTGCTGCTCGTCGCCCTTGCCGCGGTCGCGCTGACGGTCACGGCGGTCACGGCGCTCGCCGCGCTCCCCGCGCTCGCCCCGCTCGCCGCGGTCACGGCGGCCACGGCCCTCGGCGCCGTCGACGGCGGCCTCGGCCTTGGTGTCGTTCCCCGCGTCGGCCTTGGCCTCGGTGCGGGTCTCGGTGCGTGCCTCGGTACGGGCCTCGGTCTTGACGGCCTGCGCGGCCTCGGGCTTGGCCTCGCCCTCCGGCGAACCGGCGGGGGCGGTGGCCCGACGACGACGGCGCTCACCGGCCGGCTGGTCGTCGGACGCGGGCTGACCCGGGATGTCGATCTGCTGCTGGGCGACGGCCTTCTCGGCCTTCTCGGCCTTGGGCTCGGTGGCCACGGCAGCGGTCTCACCCGTACGGGTCTTGGCGGTGGCGCGGCGCTTCGGCTTGGTCTCGGCGGCGTCGGCGGCCTTGGCGGGGGCGGCGGAACCGCCTCCGGCCTGCGCCTCCTTGATGACCTCGATCAGCTGGCTCTTGCGCATCCGCGCGGTGCCCCTGATGCCGAGGCCGGACGCGACCTGCTGCAGCTCGGCCAGGACCATGCCGTCGAGGCCGGTGCCGGAGCGGCGGCGCCGTGCGGTGCCGCCGGAGGCAGCACCTTCGGCGGGCGCGGCGGTGTCGACACTGCTGTCGGCAGTCACGCCCATCAGATCGGTGGTGTCGCTCACGAAGGGTCCTTCCCTGGAGCGGACGTCGGCCATCTGGCTCGGCGACCGGTTGTGCTGTCCGGCAGCGGTCCCGTGTGGGTGGACCGTGTCCGGGGCGGTGGTCCCGCCGGGTACGGCGGAGAGAGAAACGTGCTGTGGGTCCGGCCCGAGCGCCCCCTGCTCGGCCCTCACTGCAGAAGAGCGAGGGGTGTCGTGCCGGTTCCGGAGCGTGCTCGAAACTGCTCAGGCAGGCTGCTCAGGCAGTCGGGGAGGCTCCCGGAAGAAAGGGTGGTCCCTGAGGGGACACTCCGCACCGCTCCACAAAGAGGTCAGGTGCAGACTTGAGGTTAACACTACCGGCTCCAACAAACATTCCCCCTCTCCCTCACCGGCAATCTCCTGTCCCGGACGCTGCCCGGCGTCCGGTCCGCGGCGCCTAGGGCGCCAGCGGCAGGACGGCCGCTCCGGAGGCGTCGAGGTCGAGCCGGTTCGCGGCCCAGCCCTCGCCCGCCAGTCGGGAGACCTTGTCGGCCGTCCCGTGTTCGGCCAGCGCGAGCACCGTCGGGCCCGCGCCGGAGATGACCGCGGGGACGCCGTCCGCCCGCAGCCGGTTCACGAGGGCGAGGCTCTCCGGCATCGCGGGGCCTCGGTACTCCTGGTGCAGCCGGTCCTCGGTGGCCGCGAGCAGCAGCTCGGGGCGGCGGGTCAGGGCCTCGACGAGGAGGGCGGCACGCCCGGCGTTGGCCGCGGCGTCGACGTGCGGGACGGTACGCGGAAGAAGGCCGCGGGCGGTCTCGGTCAGCACCGGCTTCCCGGGGACGAAAACCACCGGAACGATGGAATCGGAGGGGTCCATCCTGATCGCCCGCGCGGCGCCGGACTCGGTCCAGGCGAGCGTGAATCCGCCGAGCAGACAGGCGGCGACGTTGTCGGGGTGGCCCTCGATCTCGGTGGCGAGTTCGAGCAGGGCCGCCTCGTCGAGCTTGGCGTCCCCGCCTATCGTCACGGCGCGGGCGGCGACGATGCCGGCGCAGATGGCGGCGGAGGAGGAACCGAGGCCGCGGCCGTGCGGAATGCGGTTGGCGCAGACGACCTCGAGGCCGCGGGGCTGCCCGCCGAGCAGGTCGAAGGCCGTGCGCAGGGAGCGTACGAGCAGGTGGCTCTCGTCGCGCGGGAGCGTCTCGGCACCCTCACCGGCGATGTCGACGTGCAGCCCGGAGTCGGCGACACGGACGACGACGTCGTCGTAGAGGCCCAGCGACAGACCGAAGGCGTCGAAGCCCGGCCCGAGATTGGCGCTGGTGGCGGGGACGCGCACCCGTACGGCGGCGGCGCGGAACGCTGGACCGGCCATCTCTCGATGACTCTCCTTGATTGCGACAACGGGTATGTCAAGCAGGTGTTTCAGACGGGCACTTCACAAGAAGTACACGGGAACCCGGGGGACCGTTTCGGCCTTGGAGGCGACAACGGCAACGACACCGCGCATATGCGTGGGGGCGGGTTCGGTACAGCCTATCGAAGGAAGGTTCTGTGGCGACATAGGGCGCACAGGAGGCGCACGATGCGTGTCGCGGGCCAACCTGTGCGCCTATGTACGTTCCTGATCGGGTTTCGATCAGCGGGTTTCCCTTGCGGGAGGGGTGGGATCAGGCCAGACCGAGGCGCTCGGCGGCGGCGGCCGCGTCGACCGGGACGGTGACCGGCTGCGGCGCGCCGGCGACGGCCCAGTCGGGGTCCTTGAGCCCGTTGCCGGTGACCGTGCACACGATCCTCTGGCCGGGGTCGACCTTGCCCTGCTCGGCGGCCTTCAGCAGACCGGCGACCGAAGCGGCCGACGCGGGCTCGACGAATACGCCCTCCTGCGCGGCCAACAGGCGGTAGGCGCGCAGGATCTCACGGTCCGTCACCTCGTCGATGAAGCCGCCCGACTCGTCCCGCGCGGCGATCGCGTAGTCCCACGAGGCCGGGTTGCCGATGCGGATCGCGGTGGCGATCGTCGACGGGTCCTTGACGACCTCGCCGCGCACGAGCGGGGCGGAACCGGAGGCCTGGAAGCCCCACATGCGCGGGCGGTGCGTGGAGAGCCCGTCCTTGGCGTACTCGGAGTACCCCTTCCAGTACGCCGTGATGTTGCCGGCGTTGCCGACGGGCAGGACGTGGATGTCGGGCGCGTCGCCGAGCATGTCCACGATCTCGAAGGCGGCGGTCTTCTGGCCCTCGATACGGACCGGGTTGACCGAATTGACCAGCGCCACCGGGTAGTTCTCGGAGAGGCCGCGGGCCAGGGTCAGGCAGTCGTCGAAGTTGCCGTCGACCTGGAGGATCTTCGCGCCGTGCACGAGGGCCTGGCCCATCTTGCCGAGCGCGATCTTGCCCTGCGGCACGAGCACGGCGCAGACCATGCCGGCGCGTACCGCGTAGGCCGCCGCCGAGGCGGAGGTGTTGCCGGTGGAGGCGCAGATGACGGCCTGCGCCCCCTCCTCCTTGGCCCTGGTGATGGCCATGGTCATGCCCCGGTCCTTGAAGGAGCCGGTGGGGTTGGCGCCCTCGACCTTGAGGTGCACCTCGCAGCCCGTGCGCTCGGAGAGGACCTGAGCGGGAACGAGCGGCGTACCGCCCTCACGGAGCGTGACGACCGGCGTCTTGTCCGTGACCGGAAGGCGGTCCCGGTACTCCTCGATGATGCCGCGCCACTGGTGGGTGCCCTTGCTGGTCATGGGTCCTTTACTCCCCTTCAACACGCATGATGCTGGCGACACCGCGCACGGTGTCGAGCTTGCGCAGCGCTTCGACGGTCCCGGAAAGGGCGGCGTCGGGCGCGCGGTGGGTGACGACGACGAGAGAGGCCTCGCCGTCTCCGTCCTGTCGAACGTGCTGGCGCACCGTGTCGATGGACACTCCGTGCTCGGCGAAGACCGTCGCCACCTGGGCGAGAACGCCCGGCTTGTCGGCCACGTCGAGGCTGATGTGGTACCGCGTCACGACCTCGCCCATGGAGCTCACGGGCAGCTGGGTGTACGCGGACTCACCGGGGCCGTTGGCCTCGTTGAGCTTGTTGCGGCACACGGCGACGAGGTCGCCGAGGACGGCGGAGGCGGTCGGAGCGCCGCCGGCGCCGGGGCCGTAGAACATGAGCTGCCCGGCGGCCTCCGCCTCGACGAAGACCGCGTTGTACGCCTCGCGGACGGAGGCGAGCGGGTGGCTGAGCGGGATCATCGCGGGGTGCACGCGCGCGGTGACGGAGCCGCCGTCGGCGGCCCGCTCGCAGATGGCGAGCAGCTTGATGGTGCAGCCCATCTGCCGGGCCGAGACGAAGTCGGCGGCGGTGACCTCGGTCATGCCCTCGCGGTAGACGTCATCGAGGCGCACGCGCGTGTGGAAGGCGATTCCGGCGAGGATGGCGGCCTTGGCGGCGGCGTCGAAGCCCTCGACGTCGGCGGTCGGGTCGGCCTCGGCGTAACCGAGGGCGGTGGCCTCGTCGAGCGCCTCGCTGTACCCGGCGCCGGAGGTGTCCATCTTGTCGAGGATGAAGTTCGTCGTCCCGTTGACGATGCCCATGACCCGGTTGATCTTGTCACCGGCGAGGGACTCGCGCAGCGGCCGGATCAGCGGGATGGCGCCGGCGACGGCGGCCTCGTAGTAGAGGTCCTGGCCGTGCTTCTCGGCGGCGGCGTAGAGGTTCGCGCCGTCCTGGGCGAGCAGCGCCTTGTTCGCCGAGACGACGGAGGCGCCGTGCTCGAAGGCGGTGGTGATGAGGGTGCGGGCCGGCTCGACCCCGCCGATGACCTCGACGACGACGTCGACGTCGTCCCGTTTGACCAGGGCGGTGGCGTCGGTGGTGATCAGCTCCGCGGGGATGCCCTCGCGGACCTTGTCCGGGCGGCGGACCGCCACGCCGGCGAGCTCGACCGGGGCACCGATGCGCGCGGCGAGGTCGTCGGCGTGCGTCGTCATGATGCGCGCCACCTCTGAGCCGACCACTCCACAGCCCAGCAGCGCCACCTTCAGCGGACGCGTACGCATCATCCGACCTCTTTCTCGTCCTACTTCGTATCTCTACGTTCGTATCTCTACGGTTCTTCTACGGTGGAACCAGTCTCACTCACCGGACGGGGGTTTCCGCCCTCCGTCCGGATCCTGAGACATCTATTTCATCACTTGGCCATCTCTGGACTATTTCATCATCCGACGTCGAGACGCAGGAGATCTTCCTCCGTCTCGCGCCGGACGATCACCCGTGCCTCGCCGTCCCGGACGGCGACGACGGGCGGCCGGAGCGCGTGGTTGTAGTTGCTGGCCATGGAGCGGCAGTACGCGCCGGTGGCCGGTACGGCGACGAGGTCGCCGGGCGCCAGGTCCGAGGGCAGGAAGGCGTCCCGTACGACGATGTCGCCGCTCTCGCAGTGCTTGCCGACGACCCGGGTGAGCATCGGGGCGGCCTCGCTGGTGCGCGAGACGAGGTTGACGCTGTACTCGGCGTCGTAGAGGGCGGTACGGATGTTGTCCGACATGCCGCCGTCGACGCTCACGTACGTCCGCAGCCCTTCGAGCGGCTTGATGGTGCCGACCCGGTAGAGGGTGAAGGCGGTCGGTCCGACGATGGCCCGGCCGGGCTCGACGGAGATCCGGGGCGTACGGAGGCCGGCGGCCTCGCACTCCCTGCTCACGATCTCGTTGAGGGCCTTGGCGATCTCGTGCGGCTCGCGCGGGTCGTCCTCGGAGGTGTACGCGATGCCGAGGCCGCCGCCGAGGTCGATCTCGGGCAGCTCGACGCCGTGCTCGTCGCGCACCTCGGCGAGCAGCTGGACGACGCGGCGCGCGGAGACCTCGAAGCCGGCCATGTCGAAGATCTGCGAGCCGATGTGCGAGTGGATCCCGATGAGCTCGAGCCCGTCGAGCTTGAGGGCCCTGCGCACCGCCTCGGCGGCCTGCCCGCCGGCGAGGGCGAGGCCGAACTTCTGGTCCTCGTGGGCGGTGGCGATGAACTCGTGGGTGTGCGCCTCGACGCCGACCGTCACCCGGATCTGCACGGGCTGGCGCTTGCCGAGGGACTGGGCGATGTGGGCGACGCGGGCGATCTCCTGGAAGGAGTCGAGGACGATGCGCCCCACACCGGCCTCGACGGCCCGGTGGATCTCGTCCTCGCTCTTGTTGTTGCCGTGGAAGGCGATGCGCTCGGCGGGCATGCCGGCGGAGAGGGCGGTGACGAGCTCGCCGCCGGAGCACACGTCGAGGTTCAGCCCCTCTTCCTTGAGCCACCGCACGACGGCCCGGGAGAGGAACGCCTTGCCCGCGTAGAAGACGTCGGCGTCCGTGCCGAAGGCCTCGGCCCAGGCGCGGCAGCGGGCGCGGAAGTCGGTCTCGTCGAGGAAGTAGGCGGGCGTGCCGAACTCCTCGGCGAGGGCGTCGACCCCGATGCCGCCGACGGTGGCGACCCCGCGCTCGTCCCTGGCGACGGTCCTGGACCACACCTTCGGGTCGAGGACGTTGAGGTCGGCGGGGGGTGCCGAGTAGTGGCCCTCGGGGAGGACGTCGGCGTGACGGGGCCCTGCGGGGTGGGCGGAACGGCTCATGTCTGCTCTGCTCTTTCAGATCCGGTCGGGTGCGCTGATGCCGAGCACGGAGAGGCCACCGGCGAGCACCGTCCCGGCGGCTTCGGCGAGCGCCAGCCGGGAACGGTGGGCGGCCGAGGGTTTCTCGTCGCCGAGCGGCAGGACGGTGTGCTGGAACGCGAGCAGCGCGTCGGCGGTGGCTTCCAGGTGCCGGGCGACCCGGTCGGGGGCGCGGTGGCGGGCGGCGGCGAGGAGGACGGCGGGGTGGTCGCCGAGGGCGCCGAGGAGTGCGGGTGCGTCGATGTCGGTCTCGTACGCGGGTGTGACCCGGAGTTGTTCTCCGTTGACGAGCAGCCTACGCACCCGCGAGTGGGCGTACCGCACCCGGAAGAGGGGGTTGCGCTCGTGCTGGACGAGGAGCGGCTGCCCGTCGAGGGGCCGGTCCTGGGGTGCGGGCCGGAGCAGCGCCCAGCGGGCGGCGTCGGTGCCGAGGGTGTCCTCCTGACACTCCCCCGCCCGTACGTGGATCCGCTCGTCGCCGCCGAAGCCGGCGTCGGCCCCCTGCGCCCTCAGGAGCCGGACCACGGTGTGGGTCACGAGGGAGGCGCGTGACTCGGCCGGCTCGGCGAACCGCACGACGGTCCCGGCGAGGTCGGTGCCGCTCCCGTACGCGTCCCCGGCGGCACGGATCGCCCGCACGAGCTCGGCACCGGCGTCGCGGCGAAGACTGAAGTTCAGGAAGCCGGGCCCGGTGATCTCGACCCCGCGGAGACCGGGAGCGTCGCGGAGGCGTTCCTCCAGGATCCCGGCGACGTCGAGGGCGCTGCGGCCGGCGGACCGGGCGAGCATGAGGGCGATATTGGAGGCGTACTCCCCCGTACCGCCGGGGCGGCCCCGCTCGACCTTCACCGACGGGGGCACGTCGACCCGCAGCGCACCGTCGTCGACCGCGCGGCGCACGGCGTGCAGCACGGTGAGGGAGAGGTCCGCGGGGGTCACGGGTCAAGCCTAGGGGAGGAGGGGGGTCGAAACGCGAACCGGTTTCGCCATGCGGGCAGGGGGGCGGGTGGGAGGGGCGCGCTGTGGGGCTTGGGGGGGGCGGGCGGGAGGGTCACGCCGTGGGGCTTGCGGGCGGTCCGGGCGGGCCACGCCGGGGGGCACGGGGCCACCGGCGAGGGAGTGGTCACCTCGCTCCGCGTCCGATCAGCGCAGCCCGCGCGCGCTCCTCGCGCGTCGGAGCTCCTGCTCCTGCTGCTCCTGCCGTTGCTGCAGTTCCTGCCGTTCCTGTACTTCCTGCCGTTGCTGCCGTACGTCGACTGCGGCCGGTTCCTCTCCCCCGTCGGGCCCGGTCGCCTCCGGCCGCTCACGCCGCTCGCGGTGCATCAGCTGGCGGACCACACGGACGAGCTCGGCGGGCTCGAAGGGCTTGGCGAGAAAGGCGTCGACCCGGGGCACGGCCCCACCGGTGACCTCGTGCTCCCCGCAGGCGCTGATGATCGCGACCGGCAGGTCACTGGTCCGCGGATCGGCCCGCAGCCGCTCGGCCGTCCTGATCCCGTCCAGTCGGGGCATGACGACGTCCAGGGTGACGACATCAGGACGAACCCGATGTACGACATCCAGACACTCGGCACCATCGGCCGCGGTCACGACCTCGAACCCCTCGAGTTCGAGATTGACCCTGATCAACTGCCGGATCACCTTGTTGTCGTCGACAACGAGCACCCGACCGGACACGCCTGACACACGAACGAGAGTAGGCCGCCCCGAACGGCCGCGTCCGGGTTTTACCCACTTCTTACCCGTGCGAGGGACCAGCCCCCTTGGTGACACCCCGGAAATACCTGTTCACAGCCACTCCCAGAGAGCTGGTAGGGTTCTACCCGTCGCCGCCAAACGCGACAACGCCCCCGTAGCTCAGGGGATAGAGCAACGGCCTCCGGAGCCGTGTGCGCAGGTTCGAATCCTGCCGGGGGCACTTCCGGACAGAGGGTCTGATCAGCGGAAACGCTGGTCAGGCCCTTTCTCGTACATGTGGGCCGTCAATGACGCAGAGCGGACGCCACGGAGGCGTCCACGGGACCTGACAGCTCGTGTGTGCCGCGTGCGGTGGCGTCCTTGGTCTGCCCCGCGGCGACGTCGGAGACCGTCACGACGACGGTGTCCACCAGGTTCCCACCCGTGTCCTCGAAGTCGACCTGGACGGCGAAGGACTTCGTGGAGTCCGGGCCGTGACCCTGGGTACCGTGCGTGCGGTGAGGGAGCCGACGATCGCCGGTCGACTCCCGCGTACAGGCCGGTGACGGGGTTGAACCCGGCGATCGCCGCGCACGCCAACAGACGCCCCGCCCTTCACTCGTACGGACGCGTCCTTCTCGCGGCGCGGGCCCGCCGGCGCTTCGCTGGCCGGACAGGGACGGCCCGACCAGGAGGCGCGTGTGGAACCCGACAGCGAACCTCGATCGTCCGGAGACCATCGGTCGGAGCTGCGGGAGTTGCGCGAGCGTGTCGCCCTGCTCGAATCCGGTACGGCGCGGCCTCCCCGGCACCGGGGGCGGTCGTTCCTCGCGGTCGTACTCATCGTGCTCGGCTGTCTGCTCGCTCCTCTCGGCGTCGTGGCTTCATGGGCGGCGGACGAGGTGGGGGACACCGACCGATACGTGGCGACCGTCGCGCCCCTCGCCTCCGACCCCGATGTCCAGGACGCCGTCGCGAACCGGGTGACCGATGCCGTGATGTCACGCCTCGACCTGCCGGCCCTGCTGTCCGGCGTCGCTCCCGAGGAGCGGCCACTGGCAGAGAAGGCTCTGGGCCGGCTCGGGGACTCCCTCCAAGGCGCCGTGCGCAGCTTCGTCCAGGACAAGGCCCGTGAGGTCGTCGCCTCCGACGCCTTCGAGAAGATCTGGACGGGGGCGAACCGGGCCGCCCACGCGTCCGTGGACAAGGCGCTGACCGGCAGCGGCGGCGGGGCGGTGCAGCTGAAGGACGACACGGTGACTCTCGACGTGGGCCCCGTCGTGGACCGGGTGAAGCAACGGCTCGTGGACGAGGGGATGGAGGCCGCCGGGCGCATCCCCGAGGTGCACACCGACATCACGCTGGTGAAGTCCGACGACATCGGCAAGGTGAAGACCTACGTACGGCTGCTCCAGATCATGGGTAACTGGCTGCCGGTCCTCGCCCTCCTGCTTGTGGCCGGCGGTGTCCTCCTCGCCGGGCGACGCCGTCGAGCCCTGGTCACGGCGGCCGTCGCGGTGGCGGTCACCACGGGGCTGCTCGCCCTCGGCCTGCGCCTCTTCCGGGCGATCTACCTGGACGCGCTGCCCGCCGGCGTTTCGCAGGCGGCGGCAGGATCGGTGTACGACACGTTCACCCACTTCCTCTACACCACCGTCCGCATGGTGGTCGCTCTCGGCGTCGTCGTCGCCCTGGCGGCCTGGCTCACCGGACCCGGCCGCCGTGCCGGGCTCGTCCGGGGGCTGTGGTCGTCGGGGATCGGAGCCGTACGCTCCACCGCCGACCGGGCCGGGCTGCGCACCGGGCCGGTCGGACCGTTCGTACGCCGCTACCGGACGTGGATCAACTGGATCCTCGTCGCGGCAGCCCTCCTGGCGTACCTGCTGTGGTCGTACCCCACGGGCTGGGTCGTCGTCGGCATCGCGCTCGTCCTGCTCCTCGCGCTCGCGCTGACGGAGTTCCTCGGTGCGGCGCCGGGGCGCGGGACAGGCGACCTGGACGAGGAGGGCACGGCGGACGAGCCGCCGACCGTACCCACCGGCCGGCCCACCGTCTGAGGGGCGGCCGGCGGACCCGGACTGGGGTCAGCCGCTGCAGCTCCGCGATCACCATGGAAATGCCCCTTTCCGGCAAGCCTGCCTGTGAAGGTCCCCGGCCGCAGTCGGTCGTGGTGGTCGTGCCCGTCAGTCAGTTTCCGGTGGCGTACGGGGAACTGCCCGCGGTCGTACGGATCGCCGGGAGCGCGGAGTACAGGGTCGCGCCGGGGCAGAGCGTGGCGTAGCCGTCGCGGTGTCCGGAGACGGTGTTCAGAGTGGCGGGCTGGCCCTTCGCCCACACGCCGGTGTCGGCGGCGGCGGTGAGTGTCACCTTCGCCTCCGGGTCGACGCCGTGCAGCCCGAGCTTCCAGGCGGCGAGGTCGGCGATGGCCTGCTGGGCCGCGGCCGTCGGCGTGCCGCCGTTCTCGTAGTCACCGAGCAGGGAGATGCCCGAGGAGTAGCTGTTGAACCCGTAGGTGTGCGCGCCGAGGACGGGTCGGTCCACTCCGCCGGCGCGGCCTTCGAAGACCGTGCCGCACTTGTCGACGAAGAAGCTGTAGCCGATGTCGTTCCAGCCGTTCGTCCGCACGTGGTAGGTGAGGATCGCGCGGATGACGGCCGGGGAGTCGGCGCAGGTGTAGTCGTTCGTTCCGGCGGTGTGGTGGACGAAGACGGCGTCGACCTTGTTCAGGTACGAGGGCGGGTTCTGGACGAGGGACTCGTCCGCACCCCAGTCGGCACGGCTGACGATGGCGGGGGCGGTCGGGGCGGTCGGGGCGGTGGGCGGAGCCGGGTCCTCGGACGCACCGGCCGGACCCGCCGGATCGGAGGGCTGCGGCGCGGGGCCGGCCGGGGTGGTCTGCGTGGGGCCGGCCGGGGCGGGCTGCGTGTCGTCGGGGGAGGCGGTGGGCTTGGCGCCCCCCTTTCCGCTCCCCTTGATGCCACCGCTGTCCTTGGCCTTGACGGTCTCGCCGGGGTCGATCATGTCGAGGCGGAGCGCGTCGGGCACCTCGGTTTCCTCGCCGTCCGCGACGACCCTCGCCTCGACCCCGTCCGACGGGCCGACCCACAGCGGCTCCGAGGCGCCCCGCACGTCCGAGGCTTCGCCCTCGGCGGACTCCGGCGCCCGTACGTCGAAGTCGAGGTCGCGCCATTCGCTCCACTCGCCCGTGGTCGCCTTGCGGGTACGGATCTGAGCGGTGCCCTCGAAGGTGTCGCCGCTGTCCTCCCACGAGACGCCGATGAGCGAGAACGTCTGTGTCCCGGTGCGTGGGAGCGCGCGCCTCTTCGGATCCTTGCCGTCCAGGGCCAGCACATGTGCCCTCGCCGACCGCGTCCCGTCACCGGGTCCGGCGTCCTCGCCACCTGCCGAGGCGGCGACAGCGGTCACGCTCGTGCCTCCCAGGACGACGATCCCTGCCGCGAGCCACGTGACGCGCCTCTTGCCTTTCGCCCGCCTGGCGCGGGTCCCTCTCGGACTCATGTCCCATCCCTTGTGCACAGCTGGTGAGTATCCGCGGCCGGTCGCCTACGGCTGTTGTGCCGTGGGACGGGAAACAAGGGGCGACAGCACGGTTTCTGAGACCCCGTAGTGCCCATCGCCTTTTGGCTTCGGGGAGAGCGGACCCCGTATTCCCGCCACAGCGCAGCGGTTATACACGACGCGCCCTTTCCGCCACACCCGGACACGCATAGCGGACATCAGGTGGGTGAGCGACCTGGACGTACAGAGCCGTGGGGGTGCTCGGGGTTGAGTACGGGACCGACAAAGGCTCGCCGGTAGGAGATACGGCGTGAGCCTGATCAATCGGTGACAAGTTCGCTTGCCATCTGGCGGACGCATTCCGGGGACTTTCCGTCTTTTACGCGAGGGCCGCAGCGGACCCTTTGGCGTGTGGCGGTGATCACAGCGTGGGGCCGTGATGATCCGGCGCCCCGTTCCGCTGGATTCGGGGGAGGGCGCGGAGGACCGGCGGCCCTCCTGAGGATCACGGAGGACCGGGAAGAGCCGCACGGGTTCGTGCAGTGAGGGTGGAACCGATGGACCACGTCAGCCGTACGCTGCGGGCCGCCGACATGAGCCGGTACGCCTCTGCGTTCGCGTCCCGCGCGACCGCGAAGGCACGGCTCCCCCTCGACTTCTCCGTGGCCAGCCTGCGGATCGTCGATCGCGTGGTGGACGGTCTGCGGCAGGGGGCCGCCGACCCGGTCACCGCCGTGCCGATCCTCCACGAGCTCGGCGCGTACCTCGGCGAGGTGATCGTCCGTCACGCGTCGGCCCGCTGGGTCGACTTCGACGACGCGACGGCCGAGCTGTTCCGGCAGCCGGTCGGCGTCCGGATGCCCGACGGGCGGGCGTGGAACCCACTCGGCAAGGTGGTCAACCGTTTCGAGCTGGGCCCCGAGGAATCCGCCCACACCTTCTTCCTGCTGCTCCCGGGTCGGGTGCGGCGCTCGCCTCTGTCACGGCGTGCGGCCGACGGGCGGCATCCGGTGGCCGCGTAGGGTGATGCGCCGGACAGCGTGACGCAGGAATACCGAAGGAAGATCACTTGGGGGCGAACGACGCCGCTCTGCAGCATGCGGTGGAGCGTGCGCAGGACGGTGACGACGAAGCGTTCGCCGACCTCTACCGGATCGTGCAGCCTGGGCTGCTGGGGTATCTGCGGGGGCTCGTCGGCGAGTTCGCCGAGGACGTGGCCTCCGACGCGTGGCTGGAGATAGCCCGCGACCTGGCGCGGTTCCGCGGGGACGGTGCGGGGTTCCGCGGCTGGACCGCGACCATCGCCCGTCACCGCGCGCTTGACCACCTGCGGCGCCTGCGCTCCCGGCCGTTAACGGCCCCGTTCGGACAGGACGTGCTCGATCTGCCCTCGCCGCGGGAGACGGCGGGCGAGGCCCTGGAGGCGCTGTCCACCGCCGAGGTACTGGCCCTGGTCGCGGGGCTCCCCAGGGACCAGGCCGAGGCGGTGCTGCTGCGGGTGGTCGTCGGGCTGGACGGCCCTGCGGCGGCCCGGGTTCTGGGCAAGCGGGTCGGAGCGGTACGGTCCGCCGCGCACCGCGGACTGAGGCGGCTCGCGAAGGAGATGAAGGGATGAGAGGTGAAGACGGTATGCGGGAAGACGACGACATCGAGGCGGCACTGGCCGCTGCCCTGCGGCCCACGGACGTGGACGACGCCTCGGCCCGAGCAGCCGTCGCCGCGTTCCGTACGGCCCGCGACACGGGCCTGCACACGCCTCGGCGCACCAGACGCCGCGACGACTGGCGCCCCGCACCGGAACGCCGCACCGGACGCTCGCTGAAGACCGCGCTCGCGGCCCTGGTCGCAAGCCTGACCCTGGGCGGAATCGCGCTCGCCACAGCTGTTCCGCACGACCCCTCCGACGAGACCGAGACCCGCGACCCCGAGCCCCGCCTCACCACATCCGCTCCTCCACCGTCGGAGGGACCCGCCAGTTCGTTCTCGTCCGAGCTCCCGCCCTCGCCCCCGAGTTCGCCGTCCCCGCGCCCGGTCCCCGCCACCCATCCCCTTCCACACGCCCCCGTCCCCGTCCCCGCCCATCCGGGACCGACGCATGAGTCCCTCTGTCGCGCGTACGAGAAGGCTCTGGGCAACGGCAAGGCCATGGAAGCCCCGGCGTGGGAGCGTCTGGTCGCCGCGGCCGACGGCAAGGATGTCCGGACGTACTGCGAATCCCTCCTGCCCCCCGTAGCCCCGGCTTCGCCTCCCGCCGCTGGGAAGGGGCATCCCGATCCCCCCGCCAAGGGTCCCTCCGACACTCACGCGACGCCCAGGGGAGGCGATGCGGACCGCCATCCCCATGCACCTGTCGGGGATGCGCCGGCTGTCGGGCGACGCGGTCGCTGACAGCGGTCATCGTGGTGCGAGGTGGTGGGCGCTTCGCTTTACGAGAGCAGGCCGAGGCCGCGCAGCGGGGGTACCGACAGGACGCGGGCGACGGGGTGACGTGAAGCGACGGCTTGACGACCTGCACGCCGGGCTCGTACGGGAGGGCGACCCGGTCGCGTGGGTCACCGAGACCGCCGCGGCCGAGGCCTCCGTACCGTACCCGGCGCTCGCGCTCCGCGGCCCACTGTTCGGGGTGGCGGAGCGGGGGCCGGACGGATCTGTCGCGTGGAGCGGCTGGTCCGGTTCGGCCGCGACGGACCCGAGCCGCCGCGCCCGTCGGACAGGGTCGGCTACGGGCCTTCGAAGTTGCGTCCGCGCGTGGACGAGGACGGCACCTTGCACTACGAGGACTGACCTGGCGTCACGGGGTGGGCACCTCGCCCGGATGGAACGGGTGTTCTGTAGGGTCGGCTGATTCGTCGATCGGTCGATCCAGGGGGAGTTCCATGTTCAAGTCCTCGATGCCGGGTGCGGTGGTCATCGCCGTCGCCCTGGCCGCGCTCAGCGTCTCCTGCGGTACGGGTGGTGCGAGCGGTACGGGGGGTACGAGTGGTTCCAGCGCGGCCGGCAGCGCCTCGGCGCCTGTCGCCACGGACTCTCCGGCCGGGCAGGAGGGGGCGGGCTCCGCGGGCGACGCCACCGAGAGCGGTGCGCCTGGTGGCGTGGAGAGTTCGTCGCCGGGGCCCCGGACCGCGTCGGCCGAGCGGGTTCGGGACGCGTTCGCGGGGCTGCAGGCGACGCTGAACGAGTCGTGCACCCCGGGCGACTGTGCCTACTTCCTCGGGCGGGTCTACGACGAACTCCAGCGTATGGACCGGGCCATGAAGGCCGACCCGAAGGGGCCCGGGCACTTCCCCGAGCCGATCGCGCTCATCGAGAAGCTCAACGGCAAGCTCGGCGGGGACCGTTCCTTCGAGAACCTGAAGAAGCACCAGAGCCTGCTCGTCGGCACGCGCGACAAGATCAACACGTGGATGCAGGACCACCCCGACGACTACCGCTGACGCGGGGTGGCGGCGGCAGGGCGGCGGCGGGGCACGGCCGCCCAGTGCGTCACGCCGTGCGTTTGCGGGGGGTCGACTTCTTCGTCGCCGCCTTCGTCGCTTCCTTCGTCGTCGCTTCCTTCGTCGTCGCTTCCTTCGCCGTCGCCGTCTTCTTCGTCGTCGCCTTCTTCGCCGTCGTCTTCTTCGCCGTCGCCTTCTTGGTCGCGGCCTTCTTCGGTGCCTCCTCCGCCGCGCCCGCCCGCGCCGGGCCGTCCGCCGTCGACGTCGACTTGCGGGCCGGCGTCGCCGTCTTCTTCGCGGGCGTCCGGGACGTGGACTTCTTGCCCCCCGTCTCCTTCGGCGTCCCGCGCGGCTTGAGCTCCGTCACCACGGCGTCCTCGCCGCGGGCCTCCTTCGCCGCCCTGACGCTGCTCTCCAGGGCCGCCATCAGGTCGATCACCCGCCCGCCCGTCGCCTCCCCCGGGGACGGGGCCGCGACGGCCTCGCCGCCCTCCGCCTTCGCCGCGATCATCTCCTCGACCGCGGACCGGTAGTCGTCGTGCAGGCTGTTGATGTCGACCTCGCCGAGCGTGGCCATCAGGGCGTCCGCCAGGTCGAGTTCGGCGTCCCGTACGGCGACCGGGGTCTCCGGCGCCACCCCCTCCGGGGCGCGGATCTCGTCCGGCCAGAGCAAGCCGTGCATCGCGATCACGTCGTCCACGACCCGGAGCATGCCGAGCCGCTCCCGCCCCCTGAGGGCGTACTTGGCCACCGCCACCTTGTCGCTGCGCTTGAGCGCCTCACGGAGCAGCGTGTACGGCTTGGCCGCCGGCACGCCGTTCGCCGAGAGGTAGTACGCGGCGTCCATCTGGAGCGGATCGATCTCACCGGCCGGCACGAAGGCCACGATCTCGATCGTCTTCGCCGTCGGGAGCGGCAGGGCGGCCAGGTCCTCGTCGGTGATCGGGATCATGGTCCCGTCGGCGTCCTCGTACGCCTTGCCGATCTCCGGCGTGGAGAGCTCCTCGCCGTCGAGCTCGCACACCTTCTTGTAGCGGACGCGGCCGCCGTCCTCGGTGTGGATCTGACGGAAGGAGACCGAATGGCTCTCGGTGGCGTTCACCAGCTTGATCGGGATGCTGACAAGCCCGAAAGAGATGGCGCCGTTCCAGATGGATCGCACGTTTCTTACCTTTCGAGCCTAAAAAAGATGATTCGTGGGGATTGTCATCGTATGACGCCTCTCACGGAGGTGGAGGGGCGGCGCCTGGCGCTCAGCAACCTGGACAAGGTGCTCCACCCGGTCACCGGCACCACCAAGGGCGAGCTGCTCCACTACTACGCGACCGTCGGGGCCGCGATCCTGCCGCATCTGCGGGACCGGCCCGTGTCCTTCCTGCGCTACCCGGACGGCCCGGACGGGCAGCTCTTCTTCACGAAGAATCCTCCGCCCGGCACACCCTCCTGGGTGAGGACCACCCCCGTACCCCGCTCCGAGGACCCCCGCGCCCGGCAGGTGGTGATCGACGACCTCGCCTCGCTGATGTGGGCGGCGAACCTCGTCGTGGAGTTCCACACCCCGCAGTGGCGGGCCTCCTCCCCCGCCGTCGCCGACCGGCTCGTGTTCGACCTCGACCCCGGGCCGCCGGCGACGGTCGTCGAATGCTGCCGGGTCGCGCTGCACCTGCGCGAAAGGCTCGCCGCGGACGGCCTCCACGCCTACGCCAAGACCTCCGGCTCCAAGGGGCTGCACCTCCTTGTGCCGGTGGTGCCGACGCCGTCCTCGCGCGTCTCGGCGTACGCCAGGCAGCTCGCCGTCGAGGCGGAGGCGGCGCTGCCGAAGCTGGTCGTGCACCGGATGGCCAAGGCGCTGCGGCCAGGGAAGGTCTTCGTCGACCACAGCCAGAACGCCGCCGCCAAGACCACCGCCACCCCCTACACCCTGCGGGCGCGGGCCCTGCCCGCCGTGTCCGCGCCCGTCACCTGGGAGGAGGTGGAGGAGAGCGCGGGGCCGCGCGCCGCGGATCCGGAAGCCCTCGTTCTCCTCATGGACGACATCACGCCACGTCTGGAGCGGTACGGGGAGCTCCTGGCGCCCCTTTGCGCGCCCGAGCGGGCGGGAGAGCTGCCGTGAACCGGGACGGGGGCCACCTGGCCGGTGGGGGTGCGCCCGGTGGCGGGGGGCTCGGGGCGCTCGGGGCCGTCGTGCTGGTTCCGCCCGTCGACGTCATGCGGCCCCGGGCCGCCGACGAGATCCCCGTACAGGCCCCGTCGCCCCGGCAGCTCCAGTACTCGCTCAAGCTCGACGGGTTCCGTGCGCTCGCCTTCGTCCTCGACGGCGGCAGGGTCGTCCTCCAGTCCCGCTCCCGCCGTGACCTCGCCCCCGAGTTCCCCGAGATCGCCGCCCACCTGCGGGAACAGCTGCCGCCCGGGGTCGTCCTCGACGGCGAGCTGTGCGCCTACCGGGAGGGGCGGCTCAGCTTCACCGACCTGCTCCGCTCCCCCGCGGACCGGGCCCGGACCGGGGTACCCGTCTCGTACATCGCCTTCGACCTCCTCGCCGTACCCGGGCAGGACGTGCGGAGCCTCCCGCTCCGCGAACGGTGGGAGCTGCTCGGCACGGCCCTGCGCGAGGCCGAGCCGCCGCTCCAGCGCGTCCTCGCCACCCTGGACGAGGAGACCGCGCGCGAATGGTTCCGGGACCTGCGGGACGCCGGGGTCGAGGGGATCGTCGCGAAGACCCTCGGCTCCACCTACCGGGCGGGGCCCACCTGGGCCTGGCGCAAGGTCCGGCACGCGGAGACGAGCGACGGCCTGCTGCTCGGCGTCCTCGGCCCCGCCGAACGGCCCCGCGCGCTCGTCGTACGGCTCTCCGACGGCCGTACCGTGACCACCTCACCCCGGCTCTCCCCCGCACAGTCGCGCGAGGTCGGCGCGCTCGTGGGCGACCGCGCCGGGCCCCTCGCCCCGCACCCGGAGCACGGGCCGGTGCGGTGGGTGGACCCGCCGGTGCCGGTCGAGCTGCGGCAGCTCGCGGGGCGGCAGCGGCAGGAGAACGCGACGTTCGTCCGGGTCCGGTCGGAGGGGTGAGCGGGGCGTCCGCCTCGACATCGACGCCTTCGGCGCCTCCGTGCGGTCGATACCCTGCGCAACTGCCCTACTCCGTACCGCACATGGCGCAAAGAGGCCGCAACTCGGGCCCTCCGCAGGTCCCGTGCCGTCAGCAAGGCCTTGCTTTCCTTCCCGTGGTGCACACTTGCTGCCTGGTACAGGGCTCACGGGGAAGGCGGCCTGGCACATGCTGACGGGGATCGAGGAGGTCGACTGGGCCTCACTGGGGCACGCGTACGGCCCCGCGGACGACGTGCCGGAGCTCCTCCGCGGACTCGCCTCCGCCGACCCCGCGGAGCGGGAGACCGCCCTCGACGGCATGTACGGCGCCGTGCACCACCAGGGCGACGTCTACGACTCCACGCTCGCCTGCATCCCCTTCCTCCTCGAACTCGTCGCCGACCCCGTCGTCCAGGACCGCGGCTGCATCGTCGAACTCCTCACCAGCATCGGGGGGATCGAGCTCGACGACGACGACGAGCTGGACGAACTCGGCTGCGAGGGCGATGAGTTCATACCCGCCGCCAACTACGCCATGGCCGCCGCCGCCATCGCCGCCGGCGCCGACGTCTTCCTCGGGCTCGCCTCCGACCCCGACCCCGAGGTGCGGCTCGCCGCGCCCTGCGCGCTCGCCTCGCTGCACCCCGAGCCCACCCGGGTGCTGACCCTGCTGCGGGAACGGCTCACCGTCGAGCGGGACACCGAGGTACGGCTCACCCTCGTCGCCGCCCTCGGGCGGATCGCCCTGCGGCACGCGTCGCTGCGCGCCGAGATCGTCGACTGGCTCGGCTGGCTCGCCCGCGCCGCCCACGACCCCGGGCTCCGGCTCGCGGCCCTCGCCCAGCGGGCGCGCTGCGCGCCCGGCGACATCCCTGACGACGTCGTCCCGCGGGTGACGGGGCTCCTGGAGGAGATCCGGACCACCGCGCACGCCTCGGCCGTCCCCGGTGCCGACGGGTCCCGGCACGCCGCGCCCACCCTCATCGGGCAGGTCCGCGAGCTCCTGGAGGAACACGCCGCCGGACGCCCCGCCCCCTGGACCGAGGAGCTGCTCCGGACCCTGCACGCCGCCCTCGACGACCGCGTCGACGACCGCATCGCGCTGATCGTCGCGCAGCTGCGCAGCCCCGACTGGGGGCAGCGTTCGGACGCCATCTGGCTGTGCGGCGGGTTGATACGGATCTGGCGCGGGCGGTACGAGGAAGTCGTCCGGCTCGTCGGCGCGCAGCTCCACGACCCCGAACCACGGCTCCGCGAGGCCGCCACGTCGTTCCTGGAGCGGCTCTTCGAGCTGGGCGCGCCCGCCGCCGACGCGCTCGCCGACCGTCTGAACGCGGGGCCGGGGGCAGGGTCGGGGTGGTCGGGGGCACGGCCGGGGTCAGGGGCGTGGCCGGGGTCGGGGTCAGGGGCGTGGCCGGGGTCGGGGTCTGGGTCAGGGGCGTGGCCGGGGTCGGGGTCGGGGTCTGGGTCCGGGTCGGGGTCAGGGTCCGGGTCGGGGTCAGGGGCGTGGTCAGGGGTCGGTGGGCGTGGTCATCACGCCTTCGTCGGGCGGTCCGGGCGGGACGGTGCGCTCCTCGCGCTCGCCCGCGCCGGGGACACCCGGGCCGTGCCGCTGCTCGCCCGCGCCCTCGAGGAGGAGGGCGAGGTGCGGCGGGAGCTCCTCTACGCCATGGACGGTCTCGGGCCCTCGGCCGCGATGCTCGCCCCGCTGCTGCGGCGCCGGCTCGCCGAGGTCGAGCTCGACGAGCGGCTGTACGACCGGGCCGCGCCCCTGCTGTACGCCCTCGCGGCCGTACGCGGCGGCCAGGCCGTACCGGAGGTCCTGCGGGTCCTTCGCGGCGCGCCGCCGAACCGGCGCGACTGGGTGCGGGAGGCCGCCCTGCGGACTCTGGCGGCCTTCGGGCCCGCCGCCCGGGAGGCCGTACCGGACATGCGAAGACTCCTGGCCGCCGAGTCGGCCACCGTCTCCACGGCGGCGGCGCGGGCCCTGTGGGCGGCCGAAGGTGACATGGGAGAGGTCCTGGCGGCCCTGGATCGGTGGCTGCGGCCGGGCGTCTCGGGCGCGGAGCGGTGCGCCGCCGCGCAGGTGCTCGGCGAGATCGGCCCGGCCGCCGCCGCGGCCGCGCCCGCGCTCCGGCCCGGTCTGACCTCACGGGACCTGTGGGTGCGGGTCCGCAGCGCGGCCGCCCTGTGGCGGGTGTCCGGGGACGCGGCGACGGCCCTGCCGGTGCTGCTCGCGGCCTGGGAGGAGAACCGGCACGCGCGCGTGGACGTCGCCGAGTGTCTGGCGGAGATGGGGCCCGCGGCGTCGGAGGCGCAGCTGGTCATCCTCACCGAGCTGACCCGGCGGCGGCGCCACAACGCCCGGGAAGGTGCCTCGGGCAGTCATGACGTCCACCTCGACGAGAAGCTCCTGACCTTGTGCCGGGCCGCGTTGGCCCGGATGGAGCGGGGCGGTTTCTAGCCCGGGGGCGGTGGCTCGGGGCTGGTCCTGCGCCCCCGGCCGCCGGGCCGTGGGATGCCGCCCGCCGTGGGGCTGCCGTGGGGGCCGTGTTCGGGACGTCGGCCGCCCTCGCCTCGTGGGTTGTCGGTGAGCAGGTGGGGGTTTCCTCCGCTTAGGGTCTCCTTGGGTGTTCCATCGGTGAGGAGGTCGCATGAGGCCGCGCGGTGTGGTCCTCGCCTTCTGCTGTGTCCTCCTCGCCCTCGGTGGGTGTGCTGACGAAGGGGCGCTCAAGAGTGCCGGGGCCACGCCCGGCGCCGTGGGACCCGTACGGCTCTGGCCCGACCTGCCGCCCGCCACCGATCCGCCCCTCGACTACGGGGAGTCCGACACCTCTCGTGTTCCCGGCGTCCGGGTGTCCGACAACGACGTTCGTTCCGTCGATGCCGTGGCCGTTGTTCGTGCGGAGGTACGGGCTCGGGGCGATGTGTTCAGCGGGGGTGACGGGATGTACGAGGAGACCGCGCGGGCCATCGTCGCCTGCGGCACCGCGGCTGTCGCCTGTCCCGTCATGCGGCCGTACTACCGCGATCTCACCGGCAACGGGCGGGACGAGCTCATCGTCGGGATCCGCATGCCCGAGCAGCAGGTCGGGATCCGGGTCTACCTCGCCGAGAACGGCGGGCTCACCCGGATCATGTCCACCGTCGAACAGGTCATCAGCGTGGAGGTGGCGGGCCGGGATCTGATCACGCGCGTCGCGTCGGCGGGCATCCCGGGGTACGAGTACCGCACCGCCTGGTCCTGGGACGAGCAGCAGCACAGCATGCTGCCCACGCGGGACGAGATCGTGCGGGTGAAACCCTCCGCGTCCGGCGTTCCCGTGCCCCGGCTCGTGAGCCCGGCCCCGACCGTCGCACCCGCGCCCGTGCCGCTGCCCGCGGAGACCCCGTGACGCCCCGGCTGCCCGCCTGGACCGCGACCCTCACCTGGAAGGCCGCCGTCTTCATCGCGGTGATGTGCTGCGCCCTCGCCGCACTGCTCGGCATCCTCGTCCATGTGTCCGTGGCCGGGCAGACCACGGACGACTCCCGGGAGAAGGCCCTCGCCCGGCTCGTCGACGTCACCCGCCTGTACGAGGCCGGCGAGCCGCTTCCCCGGTTCGCCGGGATCGACCCGGCCGGGCTGCCGGCGTCCCTGCGCGCCCTCGCCGTCCGGGGCGAGCGCGGCACGATGGTCGGTGACGACCGGGGCCGCCCCGCCATGTGGGCGGCGGGCCCGGCGGACGGCCGCGCCCTCGCCGTACGCGTCGACCACAGCCAGAGCGCCGAGACGATCGACGCGCTCGACCGTTCGATCCTCGGCTCCTCCGTGCTCGCGATCGGTGCGACGCTGCTCGTGGGCGCCTTCGCCGTCACCCGGGTCACGCGCCGGCTGCACCTCACCGCCCAGGTGGCCCGCCGGATCAGCGCCGGCGATCTCGACGCGCGCGTGGACGATCCCCGTACGAAGGACCCCTCGCGCCCCCAGGACGAGGTGTCGACGGTCTCGGGCGCGCTCGACACGATGGCCTCCTCGCTCCAGCGCAAGCTGCAGAGCGAGCAGCGGTTCACCGCCGATGTGGCTCATGAGCTGCGTACGCCCCTGACCGGGTTGTCGGCTGCCGCGGAGCTGCTGCCGGAGGGACGGCCCTCGGAGCTCGTACGGGACCGGGTGCGGGCGATGCGGGGGCTCACCGAGGACCTGCTGGAGATCTCGCGGCTCGACGCCCGCAACGAGACCGTGGACCTGGCCGTACACGAACTCGGGCCGCTCGCCGAGCGGGTGGTGCGCGCCTCCGGCACGAAGACGGAGGTGCGGGTGGTGCGGGACGCGACGGTGGAGACGGACCGGCGGCGCCTGGAGCGGGTCCTCGGGAATCTGGTCGCCAACGCGCACAAGCACGGGGCGCCTCCGGTGGTGGTGACGGTGGACGGGCCCGTGGTGTCCGTACGGGACCACGGGCCTGGATACCCGGGGTATCTGATCGAGTCCGGGCCGCAGCGTTTCCGGACCGAGAGCGGCGGCAAGGGACACGGCCTCGGGCTGACGATCGCGGTCGGACAGGCCGAGGTGATTGGGGCCGCGCTCGTGTTCGCCGGGGCCCCCGGGGGCGGCGCCGAGGCCCTGCTGCGGCTGCCCGAGTACGTCCGCCTCTCGGACGACGCGCCGGAGGACTGACCGCACGGCACACCGTCACACAAAAGGGACATAGGGCATACCGCTTGCTACGTTGCGGCCATGACCACACCGCGAACGGACGTGCCCCCGCCCGGGGTACGCATCCCGAAGCGCCGCGGCGTGGAACTCTCCCTCCTCGTCTGCGCCGTCCTCATCTCCGTCTACGGCTACGCCGAGGTCGGCCTCGCCCGCAGCGGAGCCGTACCGCCGGACGCCGCCCGCTACGGGGCCGGGCTCGGTCTGCTCGCGCTCGTCGCCCATCTCGCGGTCCGCTTCCGTGCCCCGTACGCCGATCCGCTGCTGCTGCCGATCGCCGTCCTGCTCAACGGGCTCGGGCTCGTGTTCATCTACCGGCTCGACCTGGAGACGCCGAACGACCAGGCCGCTGCCACGCAGCTGGTCTGGTCGACGCTGGGGGTCGGCCTCTTCATCGTGGTCGTCCTGCTGCTGCGCGACCATCGTTCGCTCCAGGGCTACGCGTATGTCTCGGTGGCCGCCGCGCTCGCCCTGATGATCCTGCCGATCTTCTTCCCCGCCGTGAACGGCGCCAAGATCTGGATCCGGATCAGTGGTCTCTCCTTCCAGCCGGGCGAGTTCGCCAAGATCCTGCTCGCGGTCTTCTTCGCCGCCTACCTCGCCGCCAACCGCCACGCGCTCACGCACACCGGCCGCCGGATCTGGAAGTTCCAGTTCCCGGCCGGGCGGGTCCTCGGGCCCGTCGTGGCGATCTGGCTGCTGAGCGTCGGCGTGCTGGTCGTGGAGCGGGACCTGGGTACGTCACTGCTCTTCTTCGGGCTCTTCGTGATCATGCTGTACGTGGCGACCGGCCGGATCGGCTGGATCGCCGTCGGTGTCGTGCTCGCCGCCGCCGGCGCCTTCCTCGTCGGCTCGCTCGAACCGCATGTGCACAGCCGGGTCGAGGACTGGCTCGATCCCTTCGCCTCGATCCGTGCGGGCGACGGGCCGGGGCAGCTCGCCCAGTCGCTGTTCTCGTTCGCGGCCGGCGGGATGCTCGGCTCGGGTCTTGGGCTCGGCCATTCCGTCCTCATCGGCTTCGCCACCAAGTCCGACTTCATCCTCGCCACGGCCGGCGAGGAGCTGGGGCTCGTGGGGCTGACCGCGCTCTTCCTGCTGTACGCGCTGCTCGTCGCCCGGGGGTACCGCGCCGGCCTCTCGCTGCGCGATCCCTTCGGGCGGCTCCTCGCGATCGGGCTCGCGTCGATCGTGGCGCTCCAGGTCTTCGTCATCGCGGGTGGGGTCATGGGCCTCATCCCGCTGACGGGCATGGCGATGCCGTTCCTGGCCCAGGGAGGTTCGTCGGTCGTCACCAACTGGGTCATCGTCGCCCTACTCATCCGCGTGAGCGACTCGGCGCGCGCCCCCCAGCCGGACGACGCCGACACGGGAACGCTCGCGCCCGTCAAGGAGGGCGCCTCGTGATCCGGTACGCACGGCGGGCCGCCGCCCTCTGTCTCCTGCTGCTCGTGGCCCTCCTCGTCAACTCCGCCCGCGTGATGGTCTTCGAGGCCGAGTCGCTCGACGACGACCCGGCCAACCGGCGCATCGCGATCAACCGGTACGCGCAGCCGCGCGGCGAGATCGTCGTCGACGGGAAGCCGGTCACGGGCTCCCGGGACAGCGGGCAGCAGCTCCGCTGGGAACGGACCTACCGCCAGGGGCCGTTGTACGCGCCGCTGACCGGCTACTCCTCGCAGACGTACGGCACCACCCTCGTCGAGCACGCCGAGGACGCGGTCCTGGCCGGCACCGAGCCGATGCTGGCGCCGCTCCCCCTCTGGAACGACCTCACCCGGGGCCGGCAGCCCGGCGGTGACGTCGTGACGACGATCCGGTCCTCGATGCAGGAGGCCGCCTTCCGGGGGCTCGGCGGGAAGCGCGGGGCGGTCGTGGCGGTGGAGCCGCACAGCGGCCGGATCCTCGCGCTCGTCAGCTCGCCCTCGTACGACCCCGGCGTCCTCTCCGGTACCGACCCCGGCGTCAAGGACGCCTGGAAGCGGCTCACCACCTCACCGAACCAGCCCATGCTGAACCGGGCGCTGCGGCAGACGTACCCGCCGGGCTCCACGTTCAAGATCGTGACGGCGGCGGCGGCCCTGGACTCCGGAGCCGTACGGGACGTGGACGCGCCGACGGACACCCCCGACCCGTTCGTACTGCCCGGCACCCGGCAGGTGCTGCCCAACGAGGCGAAGGGGTGCGCGGACGCCTCACTCGCGTACGCCATCCAGTGGTCCTGCAACACGGTGATGGCCGGGCTCGGGGTGGAGGTCGGCCTGACCGGGATGGTCGACGCGGTGGAGGGCTTCGGCTTCAACGACACGCGGCTCCGGGTGCCGTCCTGGGTGGCCAAGTCCAACTTCGACCAGGAGATGAGCCCCGATCAGCTGGCGCTCTCGTCGATCGGGCAGTTCGACACGACGGCGACGCCGCTCCAGATGGCCCTGGTGGCGTCGGCCGTCGCCAACAACGGGGAGATCGCCCACCCGTACCTCGTCGACCGCACGACCACCTCCGGCGGCACGACCGTGGACCGGACGGGCCGCCGCAGCTACCGGCAGGCCATGAACCCCTCGACGGCGATGCAGCTCCAGCGGCTGATGGTGAAGGCGGTCGAGGAGGGCACCGGGACGAACGCGGCGATCCCCGGGGCCCGGGTCGGCGGCAAGACGGGCACCGCCCAGCACGGCTTCGGCAACACGGGGACCCCGTACGCCTGGTTCATCGCCTGGGCGCAGGCCGGGGACTCGGCCCAGCCGGCCGTCGCCGTCGCGGTCGTCGTCGAGGACGCGGAGGCGGCCCGGACGGACATCAGCGGGGGCGGCAGCGCGGCTCCGATCGCGAAGGCGGTGATGACGGAGGCGCTGCGGTTGGAGGCGGAGACTCGGAATCCGTAGATCGGATGGTGGATGGGGGAGGTTGGAGGTTGGAGGTTGGATCCGAATATTGGATCCAGGAGGTTGGATCCGAATGTCGGATCCTGCAGGTTGGATCCGGATATTGGATCCTGGAGGTTGGATTCAATGTCCGGTCACGACGCCGCTTCACCCTCCGCGACCGCCTCGGCCACCTCGGCGATCCGTTCCCGCTCCTCCGCCGCGAACCGCTCGCGGTCCAGCGCCTCCGCGATCTCCTCGTCCTGGGTCATCAGCAGGTCCAGGTTCGAGTCGCCGAGGTCGAAGACGCCCATGTCGAGGTACGCCTTCTGGAGGCGCTCGCCCCACAGGCCGATGTCCTTGACGCAGGGGACGATCCGGCTGAAGAGGAGCTTGCGGAAGAGGTGCAGGAACTCGCTCTGCTCGCTCAGCTCCTCCGCCTCCTTCCTCGGGATGCCGAAGTTCTCCAGGACCTCGACCCCGCGCAGCCGGTCCCGCATGAGGTAGCAGCCCTCGATCACGAACTCCTCGCGTTCGCGGAGTTCGGCGTCCGAGAGTTGGCGGTAGTAGTCGCGCAGGGCCATCCGGCCGAAGGCCACGTGCCGGGCCTCGTCCTGCATCACGTACGCGAGGATCTGCTTCGGCAGCGGTTTGTCGGTGGTGTCGCGGATCATGCCGAAGGCGGCGAGGGCGAGACCTTCGATGAGGACCTGCATGCCGAGGTACGGCATGTCCCAGCGGGAGTCCCGCAGGGTGTCGTCGAGCAGGCCCTTGAGGTTGTCGTTGATCGGGTAGAGCATGCCGATCTTGTCGTGGAGGAAGCGGCCGTAGATCTCGGCGTGCCGGGCCTCGTCCATGGTCTGGGTGGCCGAGTAGAACTTGGCGTCCAGGTCGGGGACGGACTCGACGATCCGGGCGGCGCAGATCATGGCGCCCTGTTCGCCGTGGAGGAACTGGCTGAACTGCCAAGAGGCGTAGTGCCGTCGCAGGTCGCCCTTGTCCTTCTCGGTCATCTTCGCCCAGTGGCGGGTGCCGTGGAGGGTGAGGACCTCGTCGGGGGTGCCGAGCGGGTCGTACGGGTCGACCTCCAGGTCCCAGTCGATCCGGGTGGCGCCGTCCCACTGCTTGTCCTTGCCCTTCTGGTAGAGGGCGAGGAGGCGCTCGCGGCCGTCCTCGTACTCCCACGAGAAGCGCGCCGAGCCGGTGGCGGGGACCTGCCAGGTGAGGGTGGACGGGGCCGTGGTGTAGAGGTCGCGCGTCGACACTGACGCCTCCTTCGGGGTCGGGCCGTTCCCGTGGTGCGAGTCCACCCGTCAGGCTCACACGGTGGTAGACGGATCGTCAACAAGTCGCGCGCAAGGGATTGACCGCGTTACTGACGGGCAGTCTGATAGTGAGTGACCCCCGGTAACGTGTTGGCGAACGCAGCGAGGTGTCCCCACCATGACCCCCTTCACCGAGCCCGACCTCAGCCTCCTCCGGGATGCCCTGGGGCCGCTGCGCGACCGTGAGCAGGTCGCCGAGCGTCTTCTGGAGTCCTCCCGCAGACACTCCTACGACCCGGACACCGAGCTCGACTGGGACACGCCGTTCGAGGACGGCAAGTGGTTCTGGCCGCCGGAGCTCGTCTCCCTCTACGACACCCCGCTCTGGCGCCGGATGTGCGAGGAGCAGCGGATCGAACTGTCGCGCCACGAGGCGGCCTCGCTCGCCTCGCTCGGCGTGTGGTTCGAGATCATCCTCATGCAGCTGCTCGTCCGGCACATCTACGACAAGTCGCTGACCAGCCATCATGTGCGGTACGCGCTCACCGAGATCGCCGACGAGTGTCGGCACTCGATGATGTTCGCCCGGATGATCCAGCGGAGCGGCACGCCCGCGTACCCGGTGCCGAGGCTCTACCACAACCTCGCGCGCCTCCTGAAGACCGTCTCCACCACCCCCGGCTCCTTCGCCGCCACCCTGCTCGGCGAGGAGATCCTCGACTGGATGCAGCGGCTGACCTTCCCGGACGAGCGGGTGCAGACCCTCGTCCGTGGGGTGACCCGCATCCATGTGGTGGAGGAGGCCCGGCATGTGCGGTACGCCCGCGAGGAGCTGCGGCGCCAGATGGTGACCGCTCCGCGCTGGGAGCAGGAGTTCACCCGGCTCAGCTGCGGCGAGGCCGCCCGGGTCTTCTCCACCTGCTTCGTCAACCCCGGGGTGTACGAGGCCGTGGGCCTGGACCGGCGCGAGGCCTTGGCCCAGGTGCGGGCGAGCGGGCACCGGCGGGAGGTCATGCAGGCCGGTGCCAAGCGGCTCACGGACTTCCTCGACGACATCGGCGTCCTGCGGGGGCCGGGGCGGCGGCTCTGGAAGTCCTCGGGGCTGCTGGCCTGAGGCCGCGGCGCCCTGCCGTCGGCGCCGTCCGGTTCCGGATGCCTGGCCCGTCCGCCCCGGGGCTACGCTGCGGGCATGACGAGCGCCGCCACTCCCGCGTACCGCAGACTCAGTATCGAGGAGCGGCGCGGGCAGCTCCTCGACGCCGCCCTGGGGCTCTTCGCCCACCGGCCGCCCGAGGACGTCTCGCTCGACAACGTCGCCGAGGCCGCCGGTGTCTCGCGGCCCCTCGTCTACCGCTACTTCCCCGGCGGCAAGCAGCAGCTGTACGAGGCCGCCCTGCGCTCCTCCGCCGACGCCCTCAACCGCTGCTTCACCGAGCCGCCGGAAGGCCCGCCCACGGAGCGGCTCGGGCGGGTCCTCGACCGGTATCTGACCTTCGTCGACGAGCACGACGCCGGGTTCAGCGCCCTGCTGCGGGGCGGCAGCGTCGCCGAGACCTCCCGGACCACCGCGATCGTCGACGAGGTGCGTCGGGCCGCCGCCGAGCAGATCCTCGTCCACCTGGGGGTGGAGCGGCCGGGGCCCCGGCTCGGCATGCTGGTGCGGACGTGGATCGCCGCCGTGGAGGCCGCCTCGCTGATCTGGCTCGACGAGGACAAGCAACCTCCGGCCGGGGAGCTGCGGGCCTGGCTCGTCGACCATCTCGTCGCCCTGCTCGCCGCGACCACCGCGAGCGACGAGGAGACGGCCCGGGTCGTCGGGCTGCTCCTCGCCCAGGAGACGCCCGAGGGGCCGGTGGCGCAGCTCGCACGGCGGGTGATGCCGGTGGTGGGCGAGGCGGCCCACCTGCTGTGAGCCGGGGGCGGGGGACACTGGAGGAGTGAGAAGCGAGAACACCCCCTTCCGTGGCGGCCCCCTCGACGGCCGGGTCCTGCCGATCCTGCTCGGCCCGACCGGCCACCCGCCGAAGTGGTACGAGGTTCCGGTCCCGGCGCACGACGGGCACCCGCCGACCGTGTACGCGTACCGGCGCGAGCCCGCGGGCTACACGAAGCGGCTCGGGCTCCAGCGCGGCTGGGTGTACGCGTACGCCCCCGAGGGCCGCGAGCGGCGCGAGCTGAAGTGGCCGTGGTCGAAGCCGGACGGCGGTACGACCCCGTCGGCGAAGGACGCTGAGCCGAACGGGTGAGGCCGCCGGACGCACCCCTATTTGTACGGTAATCAGTTGAACTGACGCGTCATCATCCCCGTGGAGGTGGTGACGTGTCGCGAAGGCTTCTGCGCACGGTCTGCACGGGGGCGCTGGCCGCGGCGACGGCGTTCACGGGGATGCTGCTGCCGGGCGGCGCCGCCGCCGCGCCGGACCCGCCGGCCGATCCCCCGGCGCAGGCCCCGATCGCCTGGGCCGACCCTGCGGCGGAGCCGGTGGGGCCGGTCGATCCGGAGTGGGAAGCGTCGGCGTCGACATCGGCATCCGCGTCGGCATCGGCATCGGCATCGGCATCGGCATCCGCCGAGCCGGAAGGCCCGAGCGCCACGGCCCCGCCTGCGGGTCCCGTCGACCCCCAGGCCCCGGGCACCTCGGGAGACCCTCAGGCCTCTCCTACCCCCGGGGCCTCCGGGGCCTCCGAGACCGCCGGCACCCCCGCCATCCCCGACACGCCCGAAGCCTCACCCCCCGCCCCCCTCGACGACGGCGCCGCGCTCCCCCCTCCCGGTGGTGACTCCGTCAGCGCCCTGCTCGCCCGGATGCGCACGCTCTATCAGCGGGCCGAGGAGGCCACCGAGCGGTTCAACGCCGCCGACGAGGCCCTGAAGCTCCAGGCCGCCGACACCAAGAAGGTGACCGCCCGGCTCACCGCCGCCCGGACCGCCCTCGCCCAGGGGCGTGCCGTGGCCGGCCGGATCGCCCGGGAGCAGTACCAGGGCAGGTCCGAACTCTCCTCGTACCTGCGGGTGCTGCTCGCGCCCGACCCCCGGTCGGCCCTGGACCAGGGGCATCTGATCGCCCGGGTCGCGCGCGACCGCGCCGCGGCCGTCTCACGGCTCCAGAAGACCGAGCGACAGGCGGACTCCCTGGCGAACGCCTCCCGGAAGGCCCTCGACCGGGAGCAGCACCTCGCCGTCGCGCAGCGCACCCGGCGCGACGAGGCGCGGGCCCGGCTCGCGGAGGTCGAGAAGCTGCTCGCCGCGCTCTCCCCCGAGCAACTGGCCCGACTCACCGAGCTCGAACGCGTCCAGACGGCGGGCGCGCAGCGCGAACTCCTCGGCTCCGGCGTCCTGGACGGCCGGCGCACCCCGTCCCGGGCGGGCGCCGAGGCGCTGCGGTTCGCGGTGGCCCAGATCGGCAAGCCGTACGAGTGGGGGGCGGAGGGCCCGGAGACGTACGACTGCTCGGGGCTCAGCCTGCGGGCGTGGGCGGCGGCGGGCCGGAAGCTGCCGCGTACCAGCCAGGAGCAGTGGGCGACGCTGCCCCGGGTGCCGCTCTCCGAGCTGCGCCCCGGGGACCTGGTCGTGTACTTCCCCGGCGCCACCCATGTGGCGGTCTACCTCGGCGAGGGCCTGGTGGTGCAGGCCCCGCGTCCTGGCGCGAAGGTGAAGGTCTCCCCGATCGCGGCGAACCCGCTGCTCGGGGCCGTGCGCCCCGACCCGGACGGGGAGGCCCTGGCCACGTACGCGCCGCCCACGCTTCCCGCGGGGGCCAGGGACGGCGAGGACGAGGGTTACGACCGCGGCTGACGCCATAGCGTTCACCTCCAGTTCATTGCAACACGACGACGCCTGACGTTGCGTTACCCTTCAGGACCGTTGCAATGAAATTACGGCTCTGACCTGCATTAATTACGCCGATACGCAACAGACTTGTTGCCGTCTGCGTGAATGCAACGTAGCGTTTCTCTTGTCAGAAACGACGAGCCGAAGGAAAGAGACCATGCAGAAGTTCCTCACCTCCGCCCCGATCTCCACCGTCCTCGACATCCCCGCCGGACGCATCCGGTTCATCGCCGCCGACCGGGCCGACACCACCGTCGAGGTCCTGCCCGCCGACGCCTCCAAGGGCCGCGACGTGAAGGCGGCGGAGCGGATCACGGTCGCCTACAACGACGGTGTCCTGCGGATCGAGGCCCCCGACGCGAAGAACCGGGTCCTCGGGAACTCCGGGTCGGTCGAGATCACCGTCCAGCTGCCCGCCGGCTCCCGCGTCGAGGCGAAGGCGGCCACCGCCGAACTCCGCGGCGTCGGACGGCTCGGCGACGTCTCCTTCGAGAGCGCGCACGGCACGGTCAAGCTCGACGAGACCGGAGGCGCCCGCATCACCCTCGCCGCCGGTGACATCGCGGTCGGCCGCCTGGGCGGCCCGGCGGAGATCAGCAGCCAGAAGGGCGACCTCACCATCGCCGAGGCCCTGCGCGGTTCGGTCACGCTGCGCACCGAGCACGGCGCGATCTCGGTCGGCGCCGCCCGCGGGGTCTCCGCCACCCTGAACGCCGGCACCGCCTACGGCCGGATCGCCAACTCGCTCCAGAACTCCGAGGGTGCCGCCGCGCAGCTCGACATCCACGCGACCACCTCCTACGGCGACATCACCGCCCGCAGCCTCTGACCCGCGACCCGCACCCTCCGATCCACAGCTGAGGAGTACTCACCATGACCGCAACGGCCATCGCGGCGAACGGGCTGCGCAAGTCCTACGGCGACAAGACCGTGCTCGACGGCGTCGACCTGGCCGTCCCCGCAGGAACAGTCTTCGCCCTGCTCGGTCCGAACGGCGCCGGCAAGACCACCGCCGTGAAGATCCTGTCCACCCTCGTCACCGCCGACGGCGGCCAGGCCCAGGT
>NZ_JBIWIO010000009.1:229440-401602 GCF_044764665.1 Streptomyces sp. NPDC093795 | reverse complement strand
TGCAGGGGGGACCCTGTGGGAGAGTAGGACGCCGCCGAACAATTTTTAGCCTCAACCCCCGGACTCTGTCCGGGGGTTGAGGCATTTTTGCGTTCTAATCTTAGGCATGCGCTACGACCTGGTCATTTTCGACAACGACGGTGTGCTCGTGGACAGCGAGCCGATTTCCAACACCTTGCTGGCCGGCTATCTGACGGAGCTCGGGCATCCCACTTCGTACGAGGAATCGGTGCGGGACTTCATGGGGTCCGCGATGCACCGGATCCATGAGCTCGTCCAGGAGCGGAGTGGGCAGCGGTTGCCGGTGGAGTTCGACGAGATCTTTCATGCGCGGGTCTTCGCTGCTTTCCAGGCCGAGTTGGAGGCCGTGCCCGGGGTCGAGGAGGTGCTCAAGCTCCTCGTCGAGGGTGGGGTTCCCTACTGCGTGGCCTCCTCGGGGAGCCACGAACGGATCCGGGTGGGGCATCGGAAGACCGGGCTCGACGCCTGGTTCCGCGACGAGATCGTGTTCAGTGCCGAGGACGTCGGGCGGGGGAAGCCGTCGCCCGACCTGTTCCTGCACGCCGCTTCGCGGATGGGGGTGGCGCCCGGGCGGTGTGTGGTGATCGAGGACAGCCGGCTCGGGGTGGAGGCGGCGCTGGCGGCCGGGATGGACGTGTACGGGTTCACCACGATGACGCCCGAGGAGAAGCTCGTCGGGGCCGCCGGGTTCTTCCGCGGGATGGACGAGCTGCCGGCGATATTGGGCCTGTGATCCATCTACCCCGCGGTAGGTTCCGGCCGTACGCTGTGCCGCCATGACGGATGCGCGGTTGCGGCGTGGGCGGGGATCCCTGGCGGTCAGCTTCTTCGTGCAGGGGGTCACCTTCGCCCTGCTCGTGACGCGCATACCGGCGATCCAGGAACGGTACGGGATCTCGGACGGGCTGCTGCCGGCCTTCCTCGCCGCCGTGCCGATCCTGGCCGGTGTGGCGAGTGTGGCGACCGGGAAGGTCGTCGCCCGGGTGCGGCCGGCGGTGGTGCTGCGGTGGGCCCAGCCCTTCGTCCTCCTCTCCCTGCTCGCGGTGGGGATGGGGAGCGAGCTGTGGCAGGCCGCCGTCGCCCTGGGGCTCTTCGGGCTCGCTGTCGGCGCTCTGGACGCCTCCATGAACATGCTGGGGGTCAGCCTCCAGCGGGCGTACGGGCGGAGCATCATGCTCGGCTTCCACGCCTCGTACAGCCTCGGTGGGATCGCCGGTGCCTCGCTGGCCTGGGCGGGGGCGCACTGGGATCTGTCGCTGTTCGTGTCGTACCTGCCGGTGGTCGCGGTGCTGCTGCCCGCCGCCCTCGTCGGCAGCCGGTGGTATGTGGCCGGTCAGGAGCAGTCGGTGGGGGAGGCCGGGGACGGTAAGGGGAACGCGGTCGCTTTCAAGCTGCTGCTGCCGCTCTGTCTCGTCATGACCTTCGCGTACATAGGGGACTCGACCGTCTCCAACTGGAGTGCCAAGTACCTCCAGGACGTGCTGGGCGGCTCGGAGGAGCTGGCGACGGTGCCGTACAACGCGTACATGGTGACGACGCTTCTCGGTCGGGCCGTGGGGGACTTCGGGGTGCGGCGGCTCGGTGCGGCGGCGGTCGTGCGGGGCGGGGCCGTGCTCGCCGCGGTGGGGTTCGCGGTGGTGGCGGTGGCGCCGGGGGCCTGGGTGGGCATCGCCGGGTTCACGGTGCTGGGGCTCGGGCTGAGCGTGATCGTGCCGCAGGCCTTCGCGGCGGCGGGGCGGTTGGCATGTGAAAGTCACCGCCCGGGGAACAGCGACGCGGCCGTGGCGCGGCTCAACGTCTTCAACTACGTCGGTTTTCTCGTCGGGTCGCCGCTGGTGGGGGCGCTCGGGGACGCGTGGAGCTATCGGGGGGCGATGCTGGTGCCGATGGTGCTTGTCCTGGTGACGGTGGTGTATGCCACGTCGTTCGGCTCGCGCGAGGCCCGATACGGTGGCGGGCATGAGCGGCCGCGCACTGTTGATGTGGGATGAAGCTGTCACGCAGTACGACTTCGGGTCCGAGCATCCGATGGATCCGGTACGGCTCGCGCTGACGATGTCGCTGGTGCGGGCGTACGGGCTCGACCGGGCGGTGGACGTCGTGGCGGGCAAGCCGGCCGGGGACTCGACGCTGCGGCTCGTGCACCGCGAGGACTACGTGGCTGCGGTGCGGGCCGCGTCGGTGGATCCGCGGCACGCCGACCAGGCGTACGGGCTCGGTACGGTCGACGATCCGGCGTTCGCGGGGATGCACGAGGTGTCGGCGCTGATCGCCGGGCAGTCGGTGGGCGCGGCGGAGGCGGTGTGGCGCGGGGAGGCCACGCACGCGGTGAACTTCGCGGGCGGGCTGCACCACGCGATGCCGGGGTCCGCCTCGGGCTTCTGTATCTACAACGACGCCTCCCTCGCGATCGCCCGGCTGCTCGAACTGGGCGCGGAGCGGGTCGCGTACGTGGATGTGGACGTGCACCACGGGGACGGGGTGCAGGCGGCGTTCTGGGAGGACCCCAGGGTGCTGACCGTCTCGCTGCACGAGCATCCTCGGACGCTGTTCCCGCAGACGGGGTGGCCGGAGGAGACGGGCGCGGCCGGTGCCGGTGAGGGCGGGGCCGTGAACGTGGCGCTGCCGGCCGGGACGGGTGACGAGGGGTGGCTGCGGGCCTTCCACGCGGTCGTGCCGGAGCTGATCGCGGACTTCCGGCCGCAGGTGCTCGTCACGCAGCACGGGGCGGACACGCACTTCGAGGACCCGCTCGCGCACCTGGCGGTGTCGCTGGACGCGCAGCGGGCCGTGCAGGAGGCCTGTCACGAGCTGGCGCACACGTATGCCGAGGGGCGCTGGGTGGCCCTTGGCGGTGGCGGGTACGCGGTGGTGGACGTCGTACCGCGGTCGTGGACGCATCTGGTGGGGATCGCGGCGCACGCCCCGGTGGATCCTGAGTCGGTGATCCCTTCGTCGTGGCGGGACGAGGTGTACGCGCGGACCCGGCAGTCGGGGCCGGCGCGGATGACGGACGGGCGGTGGCCGGTGGGCTTCCGGGACTGGGCTGAGGGGTACGACCCGGCGGACCGGCTCGACCAGGCGGTGTTGGCGACGCGTAAGGCTGTTTTCCCGTTGCGGGGGCTGCTCGCCTAGAGGTCTGCGGGGGCGGGTCTGGAACACCTTGGTGGGTGTTACGCCGACTGTGGGGTGTCCGGGGGGTTCGGGCTCCGCCGACGGGGTGATCCGGCAGCATCGGGTGGGTGTTGAGTACCGGGGCGCTGCGGGCGCATCTGTTGGCGGCGGGGTTGGCGGGAACGGTGGCGACGTCGCGGGAGGAGAGCCTGCGGAGCTATCGGCTCTTCGCCGCGCGTGATCCGCGGGTGCTGCTCGGGCTGGATCCGGCGGGGGGCTGGGGCGAGGCCGATCTGCTGCGGCTGATGGCCGACAAGTGCGGGGTGTCGGGGGATCCCGAGCACCGGACGGGGCTCGACGTCATCGATCCCGAGCGCACGTTGAGGGGGCTCGACGCCTTCGCGGCGCGGTTGGGGGTGGCGGCGGCGCGGCGGGTTCCGGTGCTCCTCGGGACGGGGCATCCGCATCGGCTGCTCGGTTTCTACGTCGCTCTCGCAGACGCCTTGTCGGCGGCGGGATGTCTTGTTCTCACACCGGCGCAGGGGAGATGTGTCGACATAACGACCCGGTTCGGCGTACGTACGTACGTCATCGACTACGTACGGGGGGTCGCCCTGGTGCGGGAGCCGGGGCCGTCCGGGGGTGGGCGCGAGCCGGGGGCGCACTCCCACTCTCCGCTGCCGGTCAGGGCGGCTCTGGAGAGCGCGGCCGAGTGCGGCGGGCCGCTTCCGGAGCTTGTGGTGGGGGACCACGGATGGGTCTGCGGGGCAGGTCAGCTGGGTATCGAGGCCATCGGTCTCGCCGATACGGATGATCCGGCGCTGTTCGTCGGTGAGGCGGAGGGGCAGGTGTCGGTGGCCGTCCCGCTTGACGACGGCGTGCGCTCTGCCTCCTACCGTCCACTCACGCGCTATGTACTCAATCGAGCGTGTCTGTCACGGTAAACGGCAGGTGGTAGCTCCTCTTCCCCACTCGTACCACCCGCCCCTAGGCTGGAGCGTGAGCGCTCGGCGACGAAGAGTCACCGGAGGGGAAGCCGGTGGGCGTCGCGGCGGAAGGTACAGGTGGGTCATGGCTGCTGGCGAACGACCTCTCAACGAGGTCAAGTTTCTGACCGTGGCGGAAGTCGCCTCGGTGATGCGCGTGTCCAAGATGACCGTGTACCGCTTGGTGCACAGCGGTCATCTGCCGGCGATCCGGGTGGGCAGGTCCTTCCGGGTGCCGGAACAGGCGGTTCACGAGTACCTGCGGGAGTCCTTCGTGGGGGTGGGGACCGCGTAGCGCGAGCGCGGCGACAACGTCGGGAAAGCTCCGTATGTCCCTCGGATTACAAGCGCGGTGCTCGGGGCGGTAGGCTAGGCCGACGTAGGTCGTGTGGGCCCAGACGCCCCGCACCGATTCCCGCCGGGAGGCGGGGATGTTCCGAGAAGTGAGCGAGGGTAGTCGTGGGCTCTGTTATCAAGAAGCGGCGTAAGCGGATGGCCAAGAAGAAGCACCGCAAGCTGCTCAAGCGCACGCGCGTTCAGCGTCGCAACAAGAAGTAAGGCGACAGCTGCACCGCAGCGTTCCGTATGTCAGGCGTGGCCCTTCACCGTTCGCGGTGGAGGGCCACGTCTTATGTGCGCGGAAATCCCGAGGCGCTACGGTGGCGACCAACGGAAGACCGACGGAAGGCGCTGATCTTGGGCAAGGTCGTGCTCGTCACCGGTGCCGCCCGGCATCTCGGGGGCCGCTTCGTGCGGCGGATCCAGCGGGACCCGGAGGTGGAGCGGGTGATCGCGGTGGACGCGGTCGACCCGGCGCACCAGCTCGGCGCGGCCGAGTTCGTACGGGCCGACATCCGCCGGCCGGAGATCGCCAAGGTCCTCGCCGAGCACGATGTCGACACGGTGGTCCATCTGGACGTCACCGGCACGGCGCTCGGCGGAGGTGGCCGTACGTCGGTCAAGGAGACCAACGTCATCGGCACCATGCAGCTGCTCGGCGCCTGCCAGAAGTCGCCGCGGATCAGCCGGCTCGTTATCAAGTCCAGTACCAGCGTCTACGGCTCCGCGCCCCGCGACCCGGCCGTCTTCACCGAGACGACGGCCGCGAAGTCGCTTCCGAGCGGGGGCTTCGCGAAGGACGCGGTCGAGGTCGAGGGGTACGTACGGGGCTTCGCCCGGCGCCGCCCGGACGTGGCCGTGTGCGTGCTGCGGTTCGCGAACATCCTCGGGCCCCGGATCGACTCCCCGCTGGCCGAGTACCTGGCGCTGCCGATCCTCCCGACCGTCCTCGGCTACGACCCCAGACTGCAGTTCGTCCACGAGGACGATGTGATCGACGTGCTGCGCCTGGCGGCGCACGAGCCCCGCAGGGCCACGCTGAACAGCGGCACCTTCAACGTGGCCGGGGACGGGGTGCTGCTGCTCTCCCAGTGCGCGCGGCGCCTCGGACGGCCCACGGTGCCGGTGCTGCTGCCGGCGGTCACCTGGGTGGGGACGGCGCTGCGTACGGTCGGGATCACCGACTTCGCGCCCGAGCAGATCCGGCTGCTCACCCACGGCAGGGTCGTCTCGACGGTCCAGACGCGTGAGGTGCTCGGGTTCGCGCCGCGCTACACCACGGCGGAGACCTTCGCCGACTTCGTGCGCGGCCGGGGGCCGGGGCTGCTGCCGCCGGAGCGGCTCGCCGGGGTGGTGGACCGGCTCGCCGAGCGGCTTGCTCCGACCGCCGTGGCTTCTGTACCTGCTTCACCTTCTGTACCTGCTACACCTGTTCCCCCTGTTCATGACGGCGCCTGAGGAGACCGGACAGCGATGGCGGACGCCAAGGTCATTCCGTTCGACGACGACCGGTCGCGGGCCCGGCGACGGCCCGGCCGCCCCGACGGGGAGGCGGCGGCCGTACGGGCCCTGCCGGGCCCGCAGGCGGGCCCTCAGGAGCCGGGAGAGGGCCATGAGGGTATGCTCCCGGGCGCGGGGGGCGGTCGTGAGGCCGTCGCCGGTGCCGGCGGCGGCTCCGCGGGTGGGGCCGAGGGCGCCGGGGCGAGCGGCTGGGAGCGGCGGCTCGCGGGTGGGCTCGCGTTCCTCCGGCGGCGGATCACCGGCGACTACGAGGTCGACGAGTTCGGCTACGACGAGGAACTCACCGACCAGGTCCTGATGTCGCTGCTGCGCCCGCTGTACGAGAAGTACTTCCGGGTGGAGGTGAAGGGCGTCGAGAACATCCCGGTCGAGGGCGGGGCGCTGATCGTCGCCAACCACTCGGGGACGCTGCCGCTGGACGGGCTGATGATGCAGGTGGCCGTCCACGACCGTCATCCGGCCGGGCGGCATCTGCGGCTGCTCGCCGCCGACCTGGTGTTCGTGCTGCCGGTCGTCAACGAGCTGGCCCGTAAGGCGGGGCACACCCTGGCCTGCGCGGAGGACGCGGAGCGGCTGCTGCGTGCCGGCGAGATCGTCGGGGTGATGCCCGAGGGCTTCAAGGGGATCGGGAAGCCGTTCGGGGAGCGGTACAAGCTCCAGCGGTTCGGGCGGGGCGGCTTCGTCTCGACGGCGCTGCGGGCCGGGGTGCCGATCGTGCCGTGCTCGATCGTCGGGGCGGAGGAGATATACCCGATGGTCGGGAACGCCAAGACCCTGGCGCGGGTGCTGGGAATCCCGTACTTCCCGCTCACCCCGACCTTCCCGTGGCTCGGGCCGCTGGGGGCGCTGCCGCTGCCGACGAAGTGGACGATCCAGTTCGGCGAGCCGATCCCGACGGATTCCTACGCGCCGGAGGCGGCGGAGGACCCGATGCTGATGTTCAACCTGACGGATCAGGTGCGGGAGCAGATCCAGCACACGCTGTACAAGCTGTTGGTGCAGCGGCGGTCGGTGTTCTTCTGACCGGTTCCGCGCAAGGAGGAAGGGGCGCCCCCCGTCCGTGGGGGCGCCCCTTCCTCCTTGCTAGCGAGCGTCCTCGCTGTCGATGCCGAGGCCTGGTAGCAGGCCCGGCAGGATGGGCGGAATGGTCACGTCCGGCACTTCCGGTGGGGCCTTGTCCCCGGTGGGGGGCGTCGGCATGCCGGTCGGGGCGGGTGGGAGTAGTCCGCCGGCGCTGCCGCCGAGGAGACCGTCGTCCTCCGGTGAACCGGTGCTGCCGTCCGAGCTCGGGCTGGTGCCCGTGCTGGGGCCGGTCGGGCGGGGTGGTGCGGAGTCGCTGCCCGAGGGTGTGACCTCGTCGGGGGAGGGCGGACGCTGGGAGTCCGTCCCCTGGGGGGTCTTCGGGGTGCTGGGAGTGCCGGTGGGGCTCTCCGAGCCGATGATGTTGCTCTTCTCCGGGGTGCGGGGCAGCACCGACTGGAGCGGCTCGACCTCTTCGTCCATGGCGTCGAAGACGTGCGTCACCTCGCTGCCGACGTCCGCGAGCTGGACGGGAAGCCGGTCGCGGATGCCGTCCCAGGTGCCTCGGTGGGCCTGGGCGAAGGAGTTGAGCCGGGCCATCGGGGCGATCTCGCCGTCCCGCTCGTACGCCTGGCGGAGCAGGCGGTGGCCCTCGCTGGCGTCGTGTTTCATTCCGCCCAGGACACGGCGGATCTCGCTGAGCGACTCGTGGTCGAGGTCGCCGGAGCGGCCCCGCTCCATGAGTCTGCGGGCCTCGCTGAGCCGGGTGGACGCCTGGTCGAGGTAGATGCCGCCGCGGTCCGCGTCGTCGTCCGCCATTCCCAGCTTGATGTCTTCCATGCCTCGCTTGAGCCCGTAGAGCGAGTCACCGGGGAGCGCGTCGGAGCTGGCGGCTGCCACTCCGCTGAACGCGCCCGCCGCCACACCGACCGTGAGGCCGCCGGCGGCGAGCCCCTTGGTCCAGCGGGAACGGGGGCGTAGCTTCCGCAGCGGGGAGGCCCGGTGGGTTCCCTTGCCGCCGGCGGTGCGCTGCTCCGGCACCGTGGCGGCCGCGGCCGCGCTTCCCTCCATGAGCATCGCTTCCATGGCGGCGACGAGCTGGGCTCGCTGCACCACTTTGACCTCGGGGTCCAGCTGTGGCTTCGGCAGTTCGCCGAGACCGTTCGCCAAGGCCAACAGCCGTCCCTGCTCGGCCGGTTCGGCCGCGGCATCGGACTGCTCGGCCGCCGCGCCCTCGGACGCCCGGTCCTCCAGGGTCTGGGCGAAGGCGTTCGCCCGCCGGTGCGCCGATACGTTCGCGATCACTGGCGGCACCTCCTCTCGTCATGACGGTCGACTCCCCGGGGTGTCCGGAAGGTTGCACACCTTGAGCGCATCCACACGAAAGAGTGAGTGGCCGCGGACATGGCGTGTCCACAGGGAGCCTGCATCCCGCACAACGAGCGGCGCGGCACTTGGGTTACGCGCGAAAGATGATCGGACCAGTGCGTCATCGAGGCGTCACCGACTGTGAGTTGGGCGGGGGTTGTGGGGGCGTGGGGGGAGGGGTGGGGCCGGAGCCGCGGACCGGGGCGTGGGGGCGCGTGTGGGGGGCGCGGACCGGTCAGCGGGCGTCGTCCGGCAGGAGGCGGGCCAGGGTGCGGACGGCCCGGTACTGGAGGGTCTTGATGGCCCCCTCGTTCTTGCCCATGACCCGGGCGGTCTCGGCGACCGAGAGGCCCTGGAGGAAGCGCAGGGTCACGCACTCCTGCTGCTGGGGGTTGAGGCGGCGGACCGCGTCGAGGAGGGCGGCGTTGGAGAGGGACTCCAGGACGGAGTCCTCGGGGCTGCGCTCGACCTCGTTGGCGTCGAGCATCTCGCCGGTGGTGACTTCGAGGCGGAAGCGGCTGGACTTGAAGTGGTCGGCGACCAGGTTCCTGGCGATGGTGACGAGCCAGGCGCCGAAGTCGCGGCCCTGCCAGGTGAACGTGGAGATCCGGCGCAGGGCGCGCAGGAACGTCTCGCTGGTGAGGTCCTCCGCCGTCGCCTTTCCGCCGACGCGGTAGTAGATGTAGCGGTAGACCGTGTCGCTGTACTGGTCGTACAGGCGGCCGAAGGCCTCGGCCTCGCCCGCCTGGGCGCGCTCGACCAGGTCCATCATGCGGGCGCTGTCGCTGTCCGCGGTGGGGCGGCGGGCAGGGGTCGAGGTGCCGGAGCGGGCACCGCGTCTGCCCACGGCGGCGCTGCCGTCGGCCAGGGCATAGCAAGGGCCGGCGGGTGCCGGGGCGGCGAAGGCGAATGCGGGGACAGGGCCGGCGGCGTACGCGGTGGGGACGAAGCCGCGCAAGCGGTCGGCGACCGTTGCGCGCAGCGTAGCCAGGCCCGAGGTGTCAACCCCGACGTGTGGGTACACGGGACTCCCAGAGGCAGAGCTTCCATCACGTGCAGTGCGGGACCGTTCACTCGTCGTGGCGACGGGAGGGGTCCTTTGTGCGTCCCAGGAGAATAACGCTTCGTACAGGCAGCGCTACACCCAGTTGCTCAAATCACCGGTTAGGTCGATTCTGTTACTGGTTGTAGTCGGAACTGCTCGCTGTTCGTGATCAGTTATTGATCGGTTTGCTTTCGGATGTGACTGCGTCGGCGTTGCGTTGTGCTCGACTGCAGGACGCGTGAGTGATCGGGGCCGCTGCGGGGTAAGGAGCCCGGAATGCCTGGGAGTCGACCTGTGCGGTGGTGTTCGACCACGGACGGGTGAGGGCGCCTGGTCCGGGGTTGTCGCAGATGATCGCAGCCGAAACGTATCGGCAGGAGTGATCCGGCGTCAGTGGCGGCGGCGGTGCAGGGCGACGGCGGCGGCGGTGCCGCCGGCCAGGGCGCCGAGGCCCGCGGCGGCGGGGATGCCGACCTTGGCGGCCTTGCGGCCGGTCCGGTAGTCGCGCAGCCGCCAGTCCCTGGCCCTCGCGTGCTTGCGGAGCTTGGTGTCCGGGTTGATCGCGTACGGGTGTCCGACGAGCGAGAGCATCGGGATGTCGTTGTGGGAGTCGCTGTAGGCCGCGCAGCGGCCCAGGTCGAGGCCCTCGGCGGCGGCGAGAGCCCGTACCGCCTCGGCCTTGGCCGGTCCGTGCAGGGGCTCACCGACGAGCTTGCCGGTGTAGACGCCGTCGACGGACTCGGCGACCGTGCCGAGCGCGCCGGTCAGACCGAGACGCCGGGCGATGATCGTGGCCGTCTCCACCGGGGCGGCCGTGACCAGCCAGACTTTCTGGCCCGCGTCCAGGTGCGCCTGGGCCAGGCCGCGGGTGCCGGGCCAGATGCGGTCGGCCATGTACTCGTCGTAGATCTCCTCGCCGATCGACATCAGCTCGGAGACGCGGTGGCCCTTGACGATGGACAGGGCGCTTTCGCGGGCGTCCTGCATGTGCTCGGGGTCCTCGACGCCGGCGAGCCTGAACCAGGCCTGCTGCCAGGCGAAGCGGGCCAGCTCGCGGCGCTGGAAGAACTTCCGCTTGTAGAGGCCGCGGCCGAAGTGGAAGATCGCGGCGCCCTGCATCACGGTGTTGTCGAGGTCGAAGAAGGCGGCCGCCTGTACGTCGCCGACGACCGGGAACTCGGGCTCGGCCGGCGCCTCGGCCTCCGTGGTGGCCGCCGCCTCCTCCCGCTCCCGTTCCAGCTGGAGCGAGGACTTGCGCGCTGCCTCGGCAGCGGCCTCGCCTGCGAGGACGCTGCGCGCGGTGGCGGAGCGCCTACGGGGGGTGAGCCATCCCAGAGCGGCCATGCGGTGAGCATAGCCAGTCTGTTCGGAACTTCCCGAGTTGTGACGGTGCCGCGGCGTGAACACTGCGGGGCTCTCCTGTGAAGCGGGACAGAATGGGCGCCATGTTCGGACGGACGAAGAAGAAGGACGCCGGGGCGCGCACCGTCACGCTGATCGGCAAGCCGGGGTGTCATCTCTGCGACGACGCCCGCGCGGTGATCGAGGCCGTGTGCGCGGAGACGGGGGCATGCTGGGAGGAGAAGGACATCACCCAGGACGAGGAGCTCCACCGGGCGTACTGGGAGCAGATCCCCGTCGTCCTGGTCGACGGCGAGCAGCACACGTTCTGGCGTGTCGACGCGGGGCGGCTCCGTCGCGAACTGGGTGCGTGACCGAAAGACGGCTACCATCGTGGACGTTTTGTTGGCTTTCGGGGGCGGCGCCGTGAGGAGAGTGTGCGGTTATGCCCCCTTCGGGTTCTCAACGTGTTCCCGGGCTCGCCGGTTCCGTGACGATACGAACCAACCGCGTGACCCCGGTCACTTTGGCCGGACAAAACGGACACCATCTTTGTGCACGCGTTCACAAAGACATAGCCTGCATTCGACGGGGCGGTCTTGGGACATATGGCCGCCTGCAGCCCCGCTCATCCCGCAGGAGCACCGTGGCAACTGGCCGAACTCACCGACCGGCGACCCGTAGCCGAGGAATTCCCGAGGCCACCGTCGCCCGGCTTCCGCTGTATCTGCGCGCACTCACCGCGCTCTCGGAGCGCTCCGTACCCACGGTCTCCTCCGAAGAGCTCGCCGCCGCGGCGGGGGTCAACTCCGCGAAGCTCCGCAAGGACTTCAGCTACCTCGGCTCCTACGGCACCCGCGGTGTCGGCTACGACGTCGAGTACCTCGTCTACCAGATCTCCCGTGAGCTGGGGCTCACCCAGGACTGGCCGGTCGTCATCGTCGGTATCGGTAACCTCGGTGCCGCGCTCGCCGGCTACGGCGGCTTCGCCTCCCGTGGTTTCCGTGTCGCCGCGCTGATCGACGCCGACCCCGCCATGACCGGCAAGCCGGTCGCCGGGATCCCCGTCCAGCACAGCGACGACCTCGAGAAGATCATCGAGGAGGACGGCGTCTCCATCGGCGTCATCGCGACCCCGGCCGGCGTCGCCCAGCAGGTCTGCGACCGGCTCGTGGCCGCCGGAATCACCTCCATCCTGAACTTCGCCCCCACCGTGCTCTCCGTGCCCGACGGCGTGGACGTCCGCAAGGTCGACCTCTCCATCGAGCTGCAGATCCTCGCCTTCCACGAGCAGCGCAAGGCCGGCGAGGAGTCGAACGCCGAGACCGGTACGGACACGGGCGCCGAGACGGAGGCCGCCGTGGCCGCCGCACCGCCGACCCCCCGTGGCACCACGGGCGGCAACCGCAAGGGACCCGACGGGGACGTCCCCGCCGTGATGCCGGCATGAGCCTCCTCGTCGTCGGCCTCAGCCACCGCAGCGCCCCGGTCTCCATCCTGGAGCGGGCCGCGCTCTCGGCGGACACCCAGGCCAAGCTCCTCCAGGACACCCTCGCCGCCGAACCGGCCGCCGAGGGCGCCGTCCTCGCCACCTGCAACCGCATCGAGCTCTACGCCGACGTGGACAAGTTCCACGCCGGCGTCGCCGAGCTGTCCACGCTCCTCGCGCAGCACAGCGGCGTCGGCCTGGACGAGCTCACTCCTTATCTCTACGTGCACTACGAGGACCGGGCCGTCCACCACCTCTTCTCGGTGGCGTGCGGGCTCGACTCCATGGTCGTCGGCGAGGGCCAGATCCTCGGCCAGATCAAGGACGCCCTCGCCCTCGGCCAGGAACTCCACACCGCCGGCCGCCTCCTCAACGACCTGTTCCAGCAGGCCCTGCGGGTCGGCAAGCGCGCCCACAGCGAGACCGGGATCGACCGGGCCGGGCAGTCGCTCGTCACCTTCGGGCTCGAGCAGCTTGCCGACGGTACCGACGTCGACACCTGGGCCAAGGGCAAGAGGGCTCTCGTCATCGGAGCGGGATCGATGTCCTCGCTCGCCGCCGCCACGCTCGCGCGTGCCGGCGTCTCCGAGATCGTCATCGCCAACCGCACCCTGGCCCGCGCCGAACGGCTCGCGCAGATCCTCAGCGAGCCCGGTGGTACGGGCGTCACCGCCCACGCGGCGGAGATGGTTGCCGTCGGCGACGAACTGACACGTGCCGACGTCGTCGTCTCCTGCACCGGCGCCACCGGACTCGTCCTCACCGGCGACGGCGTCGAGGCCGCCGTACAGGGCCGGCGCACCCCGCTCGCCCTGCTCGACCTCGCCATGCCCCGCGACATCGACGCCGCCGCACACCGCATCCCCGGTGTCCGGCTCGTCGACATCGAGTCGCTCGCCGAGGCCTCCGCCGACGCCCCCATGGCCGCCGACGTCGACCTCGTGCGCGGCATCGTCTCCGACGAGGTCGCGGCCTTCGGCGCCGCCCAGCGCGCCGCCCACATCACCCCCACCGTCGTCGCCCTGCGCACCATGGCCGCCGACGTGGTGGCCAACGAGGTCGCCCGGCTGGAGGGCCGGCTGCCCGACCTCGACGACAAGCAGCGCGCCGAGATCACGCAGACCGTGCGCCGCGTGGTCGACAAGCTCCTGCACGCGCCGACCGTGCGGGTCAAGCAGCTGGCCAGCGAGCCCGGCGGCGCCGGGTACGCGGACGCGCTGCGGACACTCTTCGACCTCGACCCGGAGACGGTGGCTGCTGTCAGCCGGGCCGACCTGAATGACGCCGACGTCAAGAACCGAGGGCGAGTATGACCGAGAGGGCACTGAGGCTCGGGACCAGGCGCAGCAAGCTCGCCATGGCCCAGTCCGGGCATGTGGCCGACGCCGTCCGGCAGCTGACCGGCCGGCCCGTCGAGCTCGTGGAGATCACGACGTACGGGGACACCTCCCGGGAGCACCTCGCGCAGATCGGCGGCACCGGCGTCTTCGTCGCCGCCCTCCGTGACGCGCTGCTCGCCGACGAGGTGGACTTCGCCGTCCACTCCCTGAAGGACCTGCCGACCACCCAGCACCCCGATCTGGTGCTGGCCGCGATCCCGAAGCGCGAGGACCCGCGCGACGTACTGATCGCCCGCGACGGGCTCACGCTCGACCGGCTGCCCCAGGGCGCCCGGATCGGCACCGGCTCGCCGCGGCGCACGGCCCAGCTCCACGCGTACGCGCGTAGCCACGGCCTGGAGATCGCCTGCGTCCCGATCCGCGGGAACATCGACACGCGGATCGGCTACGTACGCAAGGGAGAGCTGGACGCGGTGGTCCTCGCCGCGGCCGGCCTCAACCGCATCGGCGGTACGGAGGAGCTCATCGGCTCCCTGTCGCTCGACCACCTGTCGGTCGACTCCGTCCTGCCCGCCCCCGGCCAGGGGGCCCTGGCGATCGAGTGCCCGGCGTCGAACGCCGACCTCGTCACCGCGCTCGGCGCGCTCGACGACCCGCTCACGCGGGCCGCCGTCACCGCCGAGCGATCCCTGCTCGCCGCCCTGGAGGCCGGCTGTTCCGCACCCGTGGGTGCGCTCGCCGACCTGCTGGCCGACGACCCCGGTCACGGGCAGGTTGTCACCGAAATGCGCCTGCGCGGCGTCGTCGGCACCACCGACGGCTCGACGCTGGTGCAGCTGTCCACCACCGGACCCGTACCCACCTCGCACGACGAGGCCATGGCGCTCGGACGCGAACTCGCGGACGAGATGCTCGCCAAGGGTGCGGCCGGTCTTATGGGGGAGCGAGCACTTTGAGCCCCACCCGCCCGACCGCCAGCCCACTGTCCCCGGCCTTCGCAGGCCATGGGCACGTCACATTCCTCGGCGCAGGCCCCGGTGACCCCGGACTCCTGACCCTCAGGGCCGTGGAGGCCCTCGCCGGAGCGGATGTCCTGATCGCCGAGCCGGAGGTGCTCGAGGTCGTTCGCGGCCACGCGCGCGTGGGGGTGAGCACGCCGGAGCTGACGATTGTTGACGAGGCGTCAACAACCGCCGGGGTCCCCGTGTTGAGGGACGCGGCCAATCTTGTCATGGAGGCCGCGAGGGGCGGCAGGCGGGTCGTCCGTGCGGTGACCGGCGACCCCGGCCTCGACGGGAACGCGGGAGCCGAGATGCTCGCCTGCGCCGCCGAGGGCATCCCCTTCGAGGTCGTGCCCGGTGTGGCCACGGCCGTCGGCGTACCCGCCTACGCGGGTGTGCCGCTCCGTGACGCCCAGGGCACCGACGTGCGCTTCGTCGACGCCCGCACCGCCGACGAGCGGTGCTGGACCGAGGTCGGCGCCTCCGACGGCACCGTCGTCGTGTCCACCTCGCTCGACTCGGTGGCCGCGGCCGCCGGTGAACTGGTGGCGGCGGGCCGTAAGCCGGACACCCCGCTCACCGTCACCATCGCGGGTACGACGACGAGGCAGCGGACCTGGAACGCGACCCTCGGGACGATCGCCCAGGTCTTCAAGCAGGGCAAGGTCCTCCCCTCGCCCGAGGGCCACCGGCCTGTCATAGCCGTGGTCGGCGAGCGCAGCGCCCCGGCGCAGCGGGACCAGCTGTCGTGGTTCGAGTCGAAGCCGCTCTTCGGGTGGCGGGTCCTCGTGCCGCGTACCAAGGAGCAGGCCGCGTCGCTCTCCGACCAGCTGCGCTCGTACGGCGCCGTGCCGCACGAGGTGCCGACGATCGCCGTCGAGCCGCCGCGCACCCCGCAGCAGATGGAGCGGGCGGTCAAGGGGCTCGTCACCGGACGGTACGAGTGGATCGCCTTCACGTCGGTGAACGCGGTGAAGGCGGTACGGGAGAAGTTCGAGGAGTACGGGCTCGACGCGCGTGCCTTCGCCGGGATCAAGGTCGCGGCCGTGGGCGAGCAGACCGCGGCGGCGCTCGTCGACTTCGGTGTGAAGCCCGATCTGGTGCCGAGTGGTGAGCAGTCCGCGGCGGGGTTGTTGGAGGACTGGCCGCCGTACGATCCTGTTTTCGATCCGATCGACCGGGTCTTCCTGCCGCGGGCCGACATCGCGACGGAGACGCTGGTCGCGGGGCTCATCGAGCTCGGGTGGGAGGTCGACGACGTCACCGCCTACCGGACCGTACGGGCCTCGCCGCCGCCGGCGGACACGCGGGAGGCGATCAAGGGCGGTGGCTTCGACGCCGTGCTGTTCACGTCGTCGTCGACCGTGCGGAACCTGGTGGGTATCGCCGGGAAGCCGCACAACGTGACCGTGATCGCGTGTATCGGTCCCGCTACGGCCAAGACGGCCGAGGAGCACGGGCTGCGGGTCGACGTGCTGTCGCCGGAGCCGTCCGTGCACAAGCTGGCGGAGGCGCTGGCGGACTTCGGGATGCGGCGGCGGGAGTCGGCGCGGGAGGCGGGGGATCCGGTGACGCGGCCTTCTGAGCGGCGGCCGGGTGCCAGGCGGCGGCGTACGACGTAGGTGGTTGCTTGGGTGCGGGTCCCTTGGTGGGGGCCCGCACCCTTTGCGTTTTCGGGGGTTGGGGGTGCGGGTTCAGGCGCGGGAGCCTGGGCCCGGCAAGGGGCGCCGTTCCGTTGTGCCCACCCGTTCCGCCCCAGCGGAACGAATGCCCACAACGGAGGTGGCGGGGCTGGGGAGCGGGGCGTGCCCACACGGGGGTGGGGCGGGGTGGATGTACGGCCGCACGGGGGCGGGCGGGGCGGACGTACGGGCGTGGGGCGGGCGTATGCCCACACGGGGTCGGTAAGTGCATCGTTTCGGCGGGCGTAGCCTCGGGGCTATGAACTCGTACGGATCCTTTCCCGGGGTGCGGCCGCGGCGGCTGCGGACGACGCCTGCCATGCGGCGGATGGTGGCTGAGACGCGACTGCATCCCGCCGATCTGATCCTCCCCGCGTTCGTGCGCGAGGGGATCACCGAGCCCGTGCCGATCCAGGCCATGCCCGGGGTCGTCCAGCACAGCCGCGACACCCTGCGGAAGGCCGCGGTCGAGGCGCTGGAGGCCGGAGTCTCCGGGATCATGCTCTTCGGCGTGCCCGAGGACGCCAAGAAGGACGCCGCCGGTACGGCCGGGACCGACCCGGACGGCATTCTGCAGGTCGCCATCCGTGACGTGCGGGCCGAGGTCGGCGACGAGCTGGTCATCATGTCGGACCTGTGCCTCGACGAGTACACCGACCACGGCCACTGCGGCGTCCTCGACGCCGACGGCCGCGTCGACAACGACGCCACGCTGGAACGTTACGCCGAGATGGCCCAGGTCCAGGCCGACGCCGGCGTCCACGTCGTGGGGCCCTCCGGGATGATGGACGGCCAGGTCGGGGTCGTCCGGGACGCCCTGGACACCATCGGCAAGGAGGACGTGTCGATCCTCGCGTACACCGCGAAGTACTCCTCCGCCTTCTACGGCCCCTTCCGCGAGGCCGTCGGCTCCTCCCTCAGCGGCGACCGCAAGACCTACCAGCAGGACCCCGCGAATCTGCGGGAATCGCTGCGCGAGCTCGCCCTCGACCTGGAGGAGGGCGCCGACATGGTGATGGTCAAGCCGGCGGGGCCGTACCTCGACGTGGTCGCGAAGGTCGCCGAGTCCGTGGACGTGCCCGTCGCCGCGTACCAGATCAGTGGTGAGTACGCGATGGTCGAGGCGGCCGCGGAGAAGGGGTGGATCGACCGGGACAAGGCGATCCTGGAGACCCTCACCGGCATCCGCCGGGCCGGCGCGCAGCTGATCCTGACCTACTGGGCCACCGAGGTCGCGCAGACCCTGGGGTCGGCTCGCCGGTGACGGCCGTCCGGCGCACCCTGGAGAGGTAGCCGACAGGTACCTCGCTGGAGGTGGTCCTCATGATGCACACGCTTGTCGGATGGCATGTGGAGATGGAGTTCCAGGAGGAAGGTGACCGGACGCGGGCCGCGGCCATGGTCCGGCTCAGCGACGGTACCGAGTTCCGGGCCCACGGAACCGCGAACCGTCACCCCTCCGATCCGGACCAGCTGAGGGTGGGCGAGGAGATCGCCGGCGCACGCGCGCTGATGGATCTCGCCTCGCAGCTGCTCCAGAAGGCCCACACGGAGATCGACGAGGTGTCGGGCAGGACCTCGCACTCCCTCCGTTGACCTCGGTCGACGACGAAGCCCCCGGCACGGTGATCATCCGTGCCGGGGGCTTCGTCGTGCCGCGGAGGGTCAGAGACGCTCGGGCGTCCTGATGCCCAGCAGGGCCATGCCCTGGTGGAGCGTGCGGGCGGTCAGGTCGCAGAGGAAGAGACGGTTCTCGACCTGCTGCGGGGTGTCCGCCTTCAGGACCGGGCACTCCGAGTAGAACGTCGTGTAGTGCGAGGCGAGCTGGTAGAGGTACGCGGCCAGCTTGTGCGGCGCGTACTCCGCGGCCGTCTCGGCGATCAGCTCGCCGAAGGCGTCCAGATGCAGGCCGAGGGCCCGCTCGGAGGGCGCGAGGCCCAGCTCGGCGTGAGCGGCCGGCCTGGCGTCGCCCGCCTTGCGGAGGATCGACTGGATACGGGCGTACGCGTACTGCAGGTAGACCGAGGTGTCACCGTGGAGCGAGACCATCTGGTCGAGGTCGAACTTGTAGTCACGGGCAGCCGAGGTCGACAGGTCGGCGTACTTCACGGCGCCGATGCCCACCTGGGTGCCCCGCTCCGCGATCTCCTGCTCCGTGAGGTCCTGTGCCTTCTCACGGACGACGGCCGAAGCACGGTCGATCGCCTCGTCCAGCAGATCCACCAGCCGGACCGTCTCGCCCTCACGGGTCTTGAACGGCTTGCCGTCCTTGCCGAGGACCGTGCCGAAGGCCAGCTGGACGGCCTTCACGTCGTCGTTCAGCCAGCCGGCCCTGCGGGCCGTCTCGAAGACCATCTTGAAGTGCAGCGACTGCCGCGCGTCGACCACGTACAGCAGGGTCGTCGCCTTCAGGTTCCGCACCCGGTCCCGGATCGCGGACAGGTCCGTCGCCGCGTACCCGAAACCGCCGTCGGACTTCTGGACGATCAGCGGGGTCGGGTTGCCGTCCGGGCCCTTCACGTCGTCGAAGAAGACGCACAGCGCACCCTCGGAGCGGACGGCGACGCCCGACTCCTCGAGCAGACGGCAGGTCTCCACCAGCATGTCGTTGTAGCCGGACTCGCCGACCACGTCGGGGTCCCGGATGTCCATGTCGAGCTTGTCGAAGACCGAGTAGAAGTAGATCTTCGACTCGTCGACGAACCGCTGCCAGAGCGCGAGCGTCTGCTCGTCGCCGGCCTGGAGATCCACCACACGCGCGCGGGCCCGCGTCTTGAACTCCTCGTCGGAGTCGAAGAGGGCACGCGAGGCCTTGTAGAGCCGGTTCAGGTTCGACATGGCCTCCTCACCGGAGACCTCGCCGCCGTCCTCGGCCTTGTGGTCCAGCTCGTGCGGGTGCTCGATCAGGAACTGGATGAGCATGCCGAACTGGGTGCCCCAGTCGCCGATGTGGTGCCGCCGGACCACGCTCTCGCCGGTGAACTCCAGGATCTCGACCATCGCCGCGCCGATCACGGCGGAGCGCAGATGCCCGACGTGCATCTCCTTCGCCACGTTCGGCTGGGCGTAGTCGATGACCGTCGTGCCCGCCGACTCGTTGAACGGCACGCCGAGCCGGGCGTCGGCGGCGCGGGCCGCCAGCGTCCGCACGATCGCCGCGTCGGTGACCGTGATGTTCAGGAAGCCGGGGCCCGACACCTCGATCTCCGCCAGCACGTCGTTCTCCGGGATCGCCTCGACGACCTTCGTCGCCAGCTCACGCGGATTGCCCTTGAGCTGCTTCGCCAGCGCCAGGATGCCGTTGGCCTGGAAGTCGGCCCGGTCGCTTCGTCGCAGCAGCGGGTCGGCGGACGCCGCCTCCGGCAGAGCTGCCGAGAGGCCGTCCGCGAGGCGCTGCTGCACGGTCGAAGCGAGGGAAGGGACCGAGGCCATGAGCTTCCGTTCCTGTTGAGTTCGTCAGGTCTGATTCGCTTGTCAAGTGTCCCACGGGAGCGCAACGTGATTTCCCCGCCTGTGGACAACCCTCGCCGACAACCTCGCCCTGTGGACAACCACGAAGAGCGTTGTTCCGTCTGGGAGAATGGCTCACGTAGACATAGGCACGTAGACATAGGGCTGTCAGCAGCACCCCTCAGGAAGAAGGACGTACCGACCGTGGCTCAGAGCAGCACCGAGACCGACTGGGTCTCCCGTTTCGCGGACGAGGTCATCGCCGAGTCGGAGCGACGTGCGCCTGGCAAACCGGTCGTCGTCGCCTCCGGCCTCTCCCCGTCCGGCCCGATCCACCTGGGCAACCTCCGCGAGGTCATGACCCCGCACCTGGTCGCCGACGAGATCCGCCGCCGCGGGCACGAGGTCAGGCACCTCATCTCCTGGGACGACTACGACCGCTACCGCAAGGTGCCGAACGGCATCGAGGGCATCGACGCGTCCTGGGCCGAGCACATCGGCAAGCCGCTGACCTCCGTCCCGGCCCCCGTCGGCTCGCCCCACCCCAACTGGGCCGAGCACTTCAAGGCCGCCATGGTCGACTCACTGGCCGAGCTGGGCGTCGAGTACGACCCGATCAGCCAGACCGAGCAGTACACCGCCGGCGCCTACCGCGAGCAGATCCTGCACGCCATGAAGCACCGCGGCGACATCGACGCCATCCTCGACCAGTACCGGACGAAGAAGGCGCCGAAGAAGCAGTCGCAGAAGCCCCTCGACGAGGCCGAACTGGAAGCCGAGGAGGGCTCCGGCGCGGCCGGCGAGGACGACGGCTCCGGCGGCGCCTCCGGCTACTTCCCGTACAAGCCGTACTGCGGACAGTGCGAGAAGGACCTCACCACCGTCACCTCGTACGACGACGAGACCACCGAACTGGCCTACACCTGCACGAACTGCGGCTTCGCCGAGACCGTGAAGCTCAGCGAGTTCAACCGCGGCAAGCTGGTCTGGAAGGTCGACTGGCCGATGCGCTGGGCCTACGAGGGCGTCATCTTCGAGCCCTCCGGCGTCGACCACTCCTCGCCCGGCTCGTCCTTCGTCGTCGGCGGCCAGATCGTCCGCGAGATCTTCGACGGCGTCCAGCCCATCGGCCCCATGTACGCCTTCGTCGGCATCAGCGGCATGGCCAAGATGTCCTCCTCACGCGGAGGCGTACCGACCGCCGCCGACGCCCTGAAGATCATGGAAGCGCCGCTCCTGCGCTGGCTGTACGCGCGCCGCAGGCCCAACCAGTCCTTCAAGATCGCCTTCGACCAGGAGATCCAGCGGCTCTACGACGAGTGGGACAAGCTGGAGGCCAAGGTCGCCGACGGCACCGTGCTGCCCGCCGACGCCGCCGCCCACACGCGCGCCGCCCGCACCGCCGCCGGCGAGCTCCCGCGCACCCCGCGCCCGCTCCCGTACCGGACGCTCGCCTCGGTCATGGACATCACCGCCGGCCACGACGAGCAGACCCTGCGGATCCTCACCGAGCTCGACCCGGAGAACCCCGTCACCACCCTCGACGAGGTCCGGCCCCGACTCGACCGCGCCGAGAACTGGATCACCAACCAGGTCCCGGCCGACCAGCGCACCATCGTCCGGGAGGAGCCCGACACCGAGCTCCTCGGCTCCCTCGACGACGAGGGCCGCGAGTCGCTCCGCCGGCTCCTGGAGGGCCTCGACAGCCACTGGTCGCTCGACGGGCTCACCACCCTCGTCTACGGCGTCCCGAAGGTGATGGCCGGTCTCGACCCGGAGGCCAAGCCGACCCCCGAGCTGAAGCTCGCGCAGCGCGCGTTCTTCGCCCTGCTCTACAAGCTGCTCGTCAGCCGCGAGACCGGCCCGCGACTCCCCACGCTGCTGCTCGCCGTGGGCGCGGACCGGGTGAGGAAGCTGCTCGGTGCGTGAGCGCGTGAGCGCGTGACGTGAGCGTGTGAAAGGGCCGCCACCCGGATGCCGGGTGGCGGCCCTTTCACATACTCTCCGCGCGGGTCAGGGGGTGCGGTACTCCTGCATGTCCTGCTGGATCCGCTGCTGGACCTCGGGGATCACCCGGTGGAGCAGCTCGGGGTTGCGGAGCTGCTCGACGCCGTAGTGATCAGCCACAAGCCGCTCCAGCTCCTGCGTCTCCGGGAAGCGGTCGTTCTCCACGGCATACGCCCAGGTCTGCTTGTAGACGACCTCGCGGAACTCCTCGACCTCCTGCGGCTCCAGCTGCTCCTCCACGTACTCGGGGTACGGGACGAACTCGTCCGGCCCCGGCGGGGGAACGTCCTCCGGGCCCTGCGGGACCGGGACCGGCGTGGGCTCCAGACCCTCGACGATCCGAGGGTTGTACGTGCCCTCGTACGTCTCCGAGGCGAGCTGCTGCGTGTCGAACCAGGGGCTTTCGTGGTTCACGGGGCCCACCGGCGGCTCCGCCTCGGCCTGCGGAAGGCCGGTCGGTGAGGGTTGCTGCTGTGGCTGTTGCGGCATGGGCGCCTGCGCCGACGCCTGCAACTGCGGCAGCTGCTGCGCGGGTACCGGCACGGGGGCCTGCGGCTGCGCCTGCGGCTGCGCCTGCGCCTGCGGCTGCGGGGGCAGCAACGCCGGTTCGATGCCCGCCGCCGCGAGGCCCGCCGCCGCCGTCTCCGCCAGCGGGACGCCGTACCGGGCGAGACGCAGCGGCATCAGCGCCTCCACCGGCGCCTTCCGCCGCCAGCTGCGGCCGTAACGGGCCTGCAGGCGCGCCTGGTAGATCAGCCGCTCCTGCTCCAGCTTGATCACCTGCTCGTACGAGCGCAGCTCCCACAGCTTCATCCGGCGCCACAGCCGGAACGTCGGCACAGGAGACAGCAGCCAGCGGGTCAGCCGGACACCCTCCATGTGCTTGTCCGCCGTGATGTCCGCGATCCGCCCCACGGCGTGACGCGCGGCCTCGACAGCCACCACGAACAGCATCGGGATCACCGCGTGCATCCCGACGCCCAACGGGTCCGGCCAAGCCGCCGCGCCGTTGAACGCGATCGTCGCCGCCGTCAGCACCCACGCCGTCTGCCGCAACAGCGGGAACGGGATCCGCAACCACGTCAGCAACAGGTCGAGGGCGAGCAGCACACAGATGCCCGCGTCGATGCCGATCGGGAAGAAGTACGAGAAGGTGCCGAAGCCCTTGTCCAGGGCGAGCTCGCGCACGGCGGCGTACGAACCCGCGAAACCGATCCCCGCGATGATCAGCGCACCGGCGATGACGAGGCCGATGAGTATTCGGTGTGTGCGTGTCAGCTGCATCGCGGCCACCCGCGATCCCCTCCCGTCATTCGACATCCCGCGCGCACAGAGTGGCACACGTGCACGGAGCCCGGCCCTCGGGGGAGGGACGGGCTCCGCACGGACGTGCCACTGTGCGCTGGTTTGTGACTACTTGTTGGCTGCGGCGACCGCGGCCACGGCTTCCTTCGCCGCCTTCACCGCGCCCTCCATGACGGTCTTCTCCGTCGGGGTCGCCGCGCCCGCGTACCCGGCGCCGTTGTACGAGAGCAGCACCAAGACGTTGCCCGTACGCGCCACGACGGAGCCGTACACGAAGTCCTCGTCCGTCTTGTGCAGCTGGTACGCGACGGTCTTCGCCTCCTCGCCGATACCCGTCGCCGTGGTGGTGCGGAGCTTCTTGGCGCCCGGAGTCTCCTCGATCTTGGCGAGCTCCTTCGCGAGGTTCTCCTGCGCGCGCTCCTGGCCGCTGCCGAGCGAGACGTCCGACTCGTACCGGTAGAACGACACATCGAGCCAGCGGTACTGCGAGCCCTTCACGCCCAGGTCGGCGAGACCGTTCCACGAGCAGCCAGTGCGGCTCGTCAGGTCGCTGGAGGGCGCGGGCGTGCCGTTCTTGGTCTTCGCCTTCGGCACCAGCGAGGCCGTCGACTTCGCCGAGATCGCCTTGCAGGCCTGCGGCAGCTTCGCGAACCTCGCCGGCTCGACCGTCTTCGTGGTCTGCGACGGCGAGGGAGAGGCGGACGCCGACGCGCCGGCCTTGTCCTTCGAGCCCGTCTTCCCGGAGCCACCGTCACCGGAGTCCGAGGAGCAGCCGGCGACGACGAGCATCACCGGGACGGCGGCGCAGGCGAGTATGCGAGTGAGTCGCGGGGCTGATCGCTGCATGGTTCCTTCAGTCGCTTGTCGTGCGGTCCGGCCGGGGGTCCGGCGGCCACGGGCACGGGTGCGGGTGGGCCACGGGTACGGCGACACGTTACGTGGTCGCCGCGCGCTCACGGAGCGGAGCCGGACCGCTACTCCTCCAGGCGCTCGGCGAGCAGCCGGGCCAGATTCCGGGCCTTTTCCTGCAGTTCCTTGCTGTCGGGAGCCTCGGCCGAACCCGTGGTCTGCTCCCGGTAGGAGACGGTCACGATGACGTTGGATGTGCGGAACACCACGCTGACGGCACGCTCACGGCCGTTCGCGCCGACCGTGCTCAGGACGTCGTCCACGTACGCGACGTTCCCGAGACCGCCGAGCACGCGGGGTTCGAGGCCGGTGAGGGCGGGGCCGGAAGGGGTGGGTCCGGACGGGGTCGGGCCGGTGGCGGTGGAGCCGGTTGCGGCGCCCGTGGCGGAGGCGGTGCCGGTTGTGGTGCCCGTGGCGGGGGCGGTGCCCGGCGGGGGTGTGGGCGGCGCGGTGGTGGCCGGCGGGGTCTTGGCCGGGCTCTGGGGGGCGTGGGTGTTCGCGCCGGGGGGTGCGACCGTCCCCGCCCCCGTCGCTGTCGCCGTGGCTGTGGGGGCCGGGGGGGCCGTCGGGGCCAGCGGGATGTGCGCCGCGAGCTGCTTGCGGACGAACACCTCCTGCGCCCGGTCGTCGTCGCTGACGGCGGTGTCGTACGACACGACCCGCTCGACATCGAGCGCCAGCCGGTGCGAGACGTCCGGGGTGTCGGCCTTCCAGGTGCAGCCGACCCGCCGATCGGTGTCGTAGGTCATGGCCGCGGCGCCCCGGTACGCCTTGTTCCGCTCGGGGTCGGCCAGCGCGGCCGCGCCCGGGAGCAGGTCCCTGAGCATGGCCTGCGGGACGGAACCGCAGGGCTCGAAGAGCGTGCGGTAGCGGCCGGGCGGCGCGACGGGCGCGGCGGGGCCGGCCTTGGCGTCGAAGGCGATGTCGTCCGTCGGGGTGTCGGCGGAACATCCGATGAGGCCGATCCCGAGGCCGAGGCCGAGTGTGAGCACGACGGCGGTGCGCGCCGCGGGCCCGGTGCGGCCGGGGGCGTACCTCTTTCGCTGCACGGTCCCAGGCTCCCTTCTCTCGAAGTCTTTCCCGAAAACTGTTTGCCGCGCGAACCCGGCCGATGGACACAATGTCTATCGCACACGCAGCCGTTGATGCCGGTCCGTTGTCACCTGTACGGGCTTTGGCGCCGGTTTTTGCGTTATCGGGCTTTTCGGGGGAATTGAGGAAGTATGTCGTACGTAGAGGTACCGGGGGCGAAGGTTCCGATCCGGATGTGGGCCGACCCTGCCACGGTGGAGGGCGGTGCCATGCAGCAGCTGCAGAACGTGGCGACGCTGCCGTGGATCAAGGGCCTGGCCGTGATGCCGGACGTGCACTACGGCAAGGGCGCGACGGTCGGGTCGGTGATCGCGATGCAGGGGGCGGTCTGTCCGGCGGCGGTCGGTGTGGACATCGGCTGCGGGATGTCGGCGGTCAAGACCTCGCTGACGGCGAACGACCTGCCGGGTGATCTGTCGAGGCTGCGGTCGAAGATCGAGCAGGCGATTCCGGTGGGGCGGGGGATGCACCGCGAGGAGGTCGATCCGAAGCGGCTGTACCAGTTTCCGACGGCGGGGTGGGATGACTTCTGGTCGCGGTTTGACGGGGTCGCGGATGCGGTGAAGTTCCGGCGGGAGCGAGCTGCTTTGCAGATGGGAACGCTCGGGTCGGGGAATCATTTTACGGAGCTCTGTATAGATATGCAGGGATCTGTGTGGCTCATGTTGCACTCTGGGTCGCGCAACATTGGCAAAGAACTCGCCGAGTTCCACATTGGTGAAGCCCGGAAGCTACCGCATAATCAGGGTCTTGTAGACCGTGACCTGGCGGTGTTCGTCGCGGATACTCCGCAGATGGCGGCCTATCGTAACGACCTGTTCTGGGCGCAAGAGTATGCGAAGCACAACCGCGCGATCATGATGGCGCTCTTCCAGGAGGTCATCCGTAGGGAGTTCCGCAAGGCCAGGGTGACCTTCGAGCCGGTGATCTCCTGCCACCACAACTACGTGGCGGAGGAGCGGTACGAGGGCATGGACCTGCTGGTCACACGAAAAGGCGCGATCCGGGCCGGCTCTGGGGAGTTCGGGATCATCCCGGGCTCGATGGGCACGGGCTCGTACATCGTGAAGGGCCTGGGGCACGCAGCGTCTTTCAACTCCGCCTCGCACGGTGCCGGCCGGAAGATGAGCCGGAGTGCGGCGAAGCGGCGCTTCTCGACACGGGACCTGGAGGAGCAGACACGGGGAGTGGAGTGCCGCAAGGACTCTGGCGTCGTGGACGAGATCCCGGGTGCGTACAAGCCGATCGAGAAGGTGATCGAACAGCAGCGGGATCTGGTGGAGGTCGTCGCCAAGCTGAAGCAGGTCATCTGTGTGAAGGGCTGACGCCCGAGAACGGAAGACGAAAGGCCCCCGACGCAACGCGCCTGGGGCCTTTCGCCATGCTCTAGCTCTCGATGCCGTTGAGCAGGCGCCAACGTCGCACCTGGCAGCTGCTCTGGGAGCGGCCCAGTTCCGCGGCCGCGTGAGTCAGAGTGGGTGCCGCGAGCAGGATGCGGTCTGCTTCGGCGGTCCAGGGCTTCCGCGGAGGTCGAACCTTCATCCCGGACGGACGCACCCAGTTGGCAAGGGAACTGGCGGCAGTCCTTTTGCGCTCCAGGGCGAGGCAGCCGGGGTAGTAGAGGTGCGCGGCCAGCTGAACGGCCGCCTCCGTCGTGTACAGAATGTTGTAGATCCCGTCACGCGCGTTCCGCTTGATCTGGCGTTCGGCGCCGGTGACCTTCTTTGCGTAGTGGCACAGGTACGCGCCGATAGCGGTGCTTGCTGTAGTGAGGGAGACGAATGGGAGGCCCTGGCCGGTGAAGCCGACTGAGCCGTCCGCGTCGATCACGCCGCGGAGGTAGTCGCGGCGGGAGAAGGGCACGCGGGGTGGCGTGATCTTCTTTGACTTCTTGCCGTATGGCAGGCCGAGCTGGTTGAGGGTGGTGCGTGCTTCGAGCGAGCACAGGTTCCAGGTGGCCGAGTGATGGCTGCCGGAGAAGTTCGTGGAGCGGGTGCGTTCGGTGATGCTGCTGTTGTGCGGGGTCAGCCGCTGGAACTCGCGGAGGATGGCGATGTCCCGCGCGTTGATCTCGACGGTCAACCGCCCCCGCTGACGTGTCTGTTCACTGAGGTGCCCGTCGGCCTGGAGGAAGCCGAACATGTAGGCGTAGTTCGGGTCCTCGAGGTCCATGAAGGACGGTGTGGTGGGGGCGAGGGCGCTGATGTCGAAGAGCGCGGGCGCGCTAGGGTCCTGTTCAGCCATGGGAAGTGTTGCCTTCCTGATGGTCAGGCCCTCGGTCGGGACTGCAATCCCTGCCGAGGGCCGTTCTGTATGGAGTTGTCTTCGACGTTAGGTCGGGTCTTCGGTTGGCGTGTGGGTGATCGGGTGCGTTCACCCGTACGTGTCAGAGCTCGCGGTGGACCTTGGTGTTGGAGGCCTGGGCTCGGGGGCGGACCACCAGGAGGTCGATGTTGACGTGTGGGGGGCGGGTGCAGGCCCAGGTGATCGTTTCGGCTACGTCGTCGGCGGTGAGGGGGTCGGCCACGCCGGCGTAGACCTTGGCGGCCTTGTCGGTGTCGCCACGGAAGCGGGTGGTGGCGAACTCGTCCGTCTTGACCATGCCGGGGGCGATCTCGATGACGCGGACCGGGGTGCCGACGATCTCCAGGCGGAGGGTCTCGGCGAGGACGCGGGCGCCGTTCTTGGCGGCGACGTAGCCGGCGCCGCCCTCGTAGGTGGAGTGGCCGGCGGTGGACGAGAGGACGACGACCGTGCCGTCTCCGCTCGCGGTGAGGGCCGGGAGCAGGGCCTGGGTCACGTTGAGGGTGCCGATGACGTTGACCTCGTACATCTGGCGCCAGTCGTCGGGGTCGCCGGTGGCGACGGGGTCGGCGCCGAGGGCGCCGCCGGCGTTGTTGACGAGGACGGCGAGGGTGCGGAACGCGGTGGCGAATTCGTCGACGGCGGTCCGGTCGGTGACGTCGAGGGCGTAGGCGGCGGCCTGGTGGCCGGCGTCGTTGATCTCGGCGGCCAGGGCCTCGATGCGGTCCTTGCGGCGGGCGGTGAGGACCACGCGGTAGCCGGCGGCGGCCAGTTGCCTGGCCGTGGCGGCGCCGATTCCGCTGCTGGCTCCGGTGATGACGGCGATGGGGGTGCCGGGGGGAGTCATGACGGGTGCTCCTCGCGCAGGTGGTCGATGACGTCGATCGCCCGGTCAGGATAGGTCGGGGTGTTTCTCAGCGGCCTCGCGGGGCGTACATGATCAGGGCCATGCCGGCGAGGCAGACGAGTGCGCCGATGACGTCCCAGCGGTCGGGGCGGTAGCCGTCCGCGACCATGCCCCAGGCGAGGGATCCGGCTACGAACACTCCGCCGTAGGCGGCGAGGACGCGGCCGAACTCGGCGTCGGGCTGGAGGGTGGCGGTGAAGCCGTAGACGCCGAGGGCGACGATGCCTGCGCCGATCCAGATCCAGCCGCGGTGCTCCCGGACGCCTTGCCAGACGAGCCAGGCGCCGCCGATCTCGAAGAGGGCGGCGAGGACGAAGAGGGTGAGGGAGCGGGCGGTCAGCACGGGGGCAGCCTGCCATGGGACACGCTGGCTGATGAGTTGTCAGTATGTGGGATGATCTATCGGTATTTTAGGGGCATGCGCGGAATGCGGAAGGGTGTGTTCGGGGTCGTTCTCGCGGCCGCGGTGGTGATGGGCGCGGGTGCGGGTGCCGGGGCTGTGGGGCCGGCGATCGGGCCCGAGGCGGATCTGGCCCATCACGGTCATGTCTCCCTCTGGGGCGGAAGGCTCGGGGTGTGGCTGGTCAGTGAGAACCACGGCCCCTCCGATCTCTCCCAGGCGACGGTCCGGCTCGCGTTCTCCGAGCCGCTGGCGGGTGGTCAGGAGCTGCCGGAGGCCTGTCTGTGGAGCAGTGACCGGGTGGTGTCCTGCCGTACGGGTGCGCTGCGGGCCGTGGGTGGGGGTGTGGGTGAGCTGGCGCTCGATCTGAGGACCGCGGGTCTCCCGGACGAGCTGACGGTGGACATCACGACGGTCTGGATGGACGGGGTGACCGATCGGGTCCCGGGGAACGACCGGCACCGTGTTCTGGTGCTTGCCACCGGGGACCCGTACGTCTTCTGATCCGCGCTTCGGTCAGCGGTTCGTCCAGTGGATGTAGCCGTCGGGGCGGACCAGTACCGCGGTTCGCCGCGTCGGGTCCGTCCAGGTGGCGCGTATGAGGCGCTCCGGGGTGACGGGGGCGGTCCCGGGCAGGGTCGGGGGTTCGCCCTCCGGGGCGATCAGGACGAACTCGCCCGCGCGCAGCAGTTCGTAGAGCCGTCCCTCGCGCAGTCGCAGGTCCGGCGCGCGGCGGCCCGCGGGGCGGCGGGAGCCCGCCGGGGGTGCGTAGGCGATGCCGATTCCGCTGATCATGCCCATGGCGCGGGCGGAGGCGGGCCGTAGTGCGTTGAGTGCGCGGGCGGCGAGGGAGCGGGCGGCGCGGGTGAGCGGGGTGTGGGCCATCGCGAGGCGCACGATCGCGCCGCTGCTGCGGAGCACCATGGCGCCGACGGGGTGGCGCTCGGACTGGTAGCTGTCGAGGAGGGCCTCGGGGTCGGGTGCCTCGCCGCGCAGGACGGCGGTGAGCTTCCAGGAGAGGTTGGCGGCGTCCTGGAGGCCGGTGTTCATGCCCTGGCCGCCGGCGGGGGAGTGGACGTGGGCGGCGTCCCCGGCGAGGAAGACGCGGCCGACCCGGTAGGTCGGGGCCTGGCGCTCGTCGCTGTGGAAGCGGGAGATCCAGCGGGGGTCGTGCATGCCGAGATCGGTGCCGAGGGCGCGGCGGGCGATCTCGCGGACCTCGTCGAGGTCGACGGGCTCGCTGTCGGCGACCTGGCGGGTGCGGTTCCAGCCCATCACCCGGTACCAGCCGTCGCCGAAGGGGGCGAGGAAGGCGAAGGTGTCGCCGGATCCGTTGACGGTGAACGAGTCGACGGGTTCCTCGGCGAGGCGGACGTCGGCGAGGACGATGGAGCGGATCACGGAGCGGCCGGGGAAGCGCACGCCCAGGGTGGTGCGGACCGCGCTGCGGACGCCGTCGGTGCCGACGAGGTGGCGGGCGGTGAGGGTGAGCGGGGTGCCGTCGGGGTCGGTGAGCTCGGCCGTGACCGTGTCGGCGTCCTGGTGCAGTCCGCGCAGCTCCGTCCCGTACCGGAAGGTGACTCCGGCGGCCACCGCGCGGTGCTCCAGGAGTCGCTCGACCTCGTACTGCGGGGTGACGAGCAGGTGGTTGAAGCGGCTGGGCAGTCGGGTGAGGTCGAGGTCGAAGCGGCCGAAGAGCCGGGCGAGGGGGAGGGTCGTGCCCGTGGCGAGGAGTTCGTCGGCGAGGCCGCGGGCGTCGAGCTGCTCCAGGGTGCGGGCGTGGACGCCGAAGGCGCGGGTCATGTTGGCGAGGCCGTGCGGGCGGCGCTCGACGAGGGTGACGTCGATGCCGGCGGTGGCGAGGTCGCCGGCGAGTAGCAGGCCGGTGGGGCCGGCGCCGATGACGAGGACCTGGGTGTCCGTCTTCTCCGTGGTGCTCATGGCTGCCTCCAGGGTGCCCACGACCGTTGGCCAACGAGTGTTGGTCAACACTTGTTGGCAACTGTAGACATGGCTTCGGTGGAGTGTCAACGCCTGTTGGCCTACAGTCGTTGATATGACGACCGCCCGCCGCTCCGACGCCACCAGGGCCGCCATCCTGGAGGCCGCTCGCGAGCGCTTCGCCTCCGACGGATACGACCGCGCCACCATCCGGGCCATCGCCCGTGACGCGGGGATCGATCCGTCGATGGTGATGCGCTACTACGGCAACAAGGAGGGCCTGTTCGCAGCCGCCTCCGAGATCGAGATCGGCCTGCCCGAACTGGGCGCGCTGCCCGCCCGGCACATCGGGGCTGTTCTCGTCACCCACTTCCTGGAGCGCTGGGAGCGGGACGAGGTCCTCACCGGGATGCTGCGGGTCGGCGTCACCAACGCCGCCGGGGCCGAGCGGATGCGGGAGATCTTCGCCCAGCAGCTCGGGCCCGTCACCCGGGGCGTCTGTCCCGACCCGGCGGAGGCCCCGCACCGGGCGGGGCTGGTCGCGTCCCAGATCCTCGGCATGGCGCTCACCCGCTACGTGCTGCGCCTGCCGCCGGTCGTGGAGATGTCCACCGAGGAGGTCGTGGCCTGGCTCGGCCCGACTGTGCAGCGCTATCTGACCGCCGAGGCGCCCTGAGGGAGGAGCCGCGCGGGGGCCGACCCGGGCGGGGGTCGGGATCGACCCGGGACCTGCCCGGGGCCGACCCGGGCAGGGGGCGGGTCAGCCGGCCGTCGCGCCGCCGAACTCCCGTACCGCCTCGGAGACGATCGTCTCCAGGCGGGAGTGGTGGGCGCCGCGCCAGTAGACCCGGCCGCACTCCACGCACTCGGCGAACACGTCGTACGTCTTCTCCGTGCCCCGCTCCAGGCGCTCGCGGACCGCGTCCTTGTCGGCGTCGCTCAACTCCCCGTTGCACGCCGTGCACCGCGTCCACGGTGCGAGCGGCGGGGCGAACCGCTCAAGGACGTCGCGGAGCTGTTCGTCCGGCCGGTCGCTGTAGACGTAGGCCCCCGCCCACAGCTCCCGGCGCCGCAGCAGGCCGCGGTCCCGCGAGAGCATGACGCGGCGCTCCCGCGCGGAGAGCGCGGCGAGGGCGGGGTCGCCGATGTCCTCGCTCTCGTACGCCGCGTCCACCCCGAGCAGTCTCAGCCGTCGGGCCAGCGTGCCGAGGTGCACGTCGAGCAGGAACCGGAGCGGCGCGCCCGGCACCGGCTGCGGACGGGCGACGGCCTCCACCTGGACCGTCTCGCCCGAGACGGGGACGTGCGAGGCGTCGACCTGCCGCCCGTCGACCAGGAGCCGCCCGGCCTCGGTGAGCGGCACACCCAGCGACTCCACGACGTGGCCGAGCGAGGAGGCGCCGTCGGTGGTCATGGGCGTGCGGCCCGAACGCCGCTCGGGCGAGACGAAGAGCCCCAGGCCGGGGGCGAAGCTGATCTGGATCTCCGGTCCGTTCACGGGGACAGGATGGCATCGGGGCGGGACGGGCTGCCAGGGAAATTCGGTGCCGCGCCCGGGGCGTCGACCCGGAAAAAGCCCTGAGGTACCGTCCCGCCATGAAGATCATCGACCTCGAACCCGGCGACTCCCGCCTTGAGAACGACCTCCTGCCGGTCCTCTCCGAACTCCGCCCCCACCTCACCCCCGCGCTCTTCCGCGAGGTGTACGAGGCCGGCCACCCGCAGGGGCTCCGGTTCTCCGCCGCCTACGCGGACGACGGCCGCTGCGTCGGCGCGGCCGGCTGGCGGATCATCAACAACACCAGCTCCCTGCGCAAGCTCTACGTCGACGATCTCGTGACCGCCGCCACCACCCGCTCCACCGGGGTCGGCCACGCGCTCATCGCCCACCTGGAGGCGCACGCCCGCGCTGCCGGCTGCCACGAACTCAACCTGGACTCCGGCACCCACCGCACCGGAGCCCACCGCTTCTACCTGCGCGAGCGCTTCGACATCGTGGCCTTCCACTTCACCCGGCCGCTCACCACCCCGGAGGACGGCTCCTGAGCCTCCCCGGCGCCTAGGGCGTCTCCAGATCGAGGCGCCAGTCGTTGCAGCGCATCGGGCGGCCCGGCGGGTACTCGAAGTCCCGCTCGCCGCGCAGTTCGAAGCCCGCCTTGCGGCACACCGCGTTCGAAGCGGCGTTGTCCGCCGACGGGAACGCGTGCAGGTGGCGGTGGAGGCCCGCCGAACGGGCCTCCGCGATCACCGCGCGCGTGGCGGACGTCGCCAGGCCCCGGCCCTGGAAGCCCGGCAGCACGGCCCACCCGGTCTCGTACACCGGCTCGCCGTCCCAGGTCTGCGTCCAGTAGCCGATGCTGCCCACCACGGCCTCCTCCGGCAGCAGCACGATCCGGAACATCCGCCCCGCGCCCGTGCCGTCCGCGCTCAGCTCGACGTACCGCCGGTGGCGGCGGGCCAGTTGCTCCTCGGTCTCCGGGCCGCCCAGGTGCCCCGTCAACGCGGGCGCGTTCAGGGCGCGCAGCAGGCCGGCGTCGTCGTCGGACCAGGCTTCCAGCCGTACGGCGGAGGTGTCGGTGTCCATGTCCGTACGGTAGGTCAGGGCACTGACAGACCGCGGGCGTACGCCGTCGGCGGCACCCCGATCGTCGCCGTGAAGTCCCTGACGAGATGCGCCTGGTCGCTGTAGCCCAGCTCCGCCGCCAGGGCCGCCCAGTCCGGGGCGCCCGCCTCCCCGGCGCCCTCGGCGCGTTCCAGGGCCTCATGGAGGCGGTAGCGCAGGATCACCCACTTCGGTCCGACGCCGACATGGGACGCGAAGAGACGCTGGAGCGAGCGCGCCGACAGACCTGTCACCGAGGCCAGTTGCGACACCTTGCGGACCGTGCGGTCCGTGCGGACCAGGTCCACGAGCCGCATGGCCTGCTCGGCGGCGGGATCGGGGTCGGCGCCGGGGCCGAGCGCCAGCAGGAAGGCGTCGAGCGCCGCCACGCGCGCGTGGTCGGCGTCGGGGGAGAGGACAGCGGACGGTACGTCGAAGGCCGCGTCCGGGAACACCTCCGCGAGCGGGACCCGGCGGCCCGTCCACCTCGACACCGGCCACGCGGGCGCGAAGGGCCGGAAACCGCCGGGACGGAACTGCACCCCGCAGACCCGGCCCGACTCCGCCAGCTTCTGCGTGAAGACCCCGAGCCCGATCCCGGAGACCTCGGCGGACACCTCCGCCGCCGACACCGGGGCGCCGAGCGCTCCGTACCGCTGGAAGACGACGTTCACCGAGGGATGCGGGACGACATGGGTCGCGTACGGCTCCGGAAGCTCCCAGTCGATCAGCCAGTAGTGCTCCAGATAGGGCCGCAGCTCCGGCGCGGGGGTGTGCCGGCGGAAACGGACACGGGAGAGCAGCTCGGCGGGGTCGACGATGCCCCGGGTGTCCCGGCGGGGAGCGGAGGAAGGCATCCTCCGATGCTAGGGCGTGTCCGCCCTGGCGGGTTTCTTCAAGACCGGGGCGGGCATGCTTGCCTAACGTCGCCCCCATGACGAACGACGCCCCGCCCCGCATCGGTGACCTGCTCCGTAGCGCCGCCACCCGCGCCACGCCCTTCATCAGGGACACCGCCGACACCGCACTCGGCTCGCCCACGCCCTGCGCCGAGTACGACGTGCGCGCCCTGCTGAACCATCTCTTCCACGTCGTCGTGAACTTCCAGGCCCTCGCCGCCAAGGGGGCCGTCGACTTCTCCCACACCCCGGACCGGCTCGCCGAGGCCGACTGGCGCGACCGGTTCGCGGCCGAGACCGGGCAGCTCGTCGAGGCCTGGTCGGCGCCGGGCGCCGAAGAGGGCACCTCGGGCGCCATGGGGCTGCCCGCGCGGACCGTCGGGTTCATGGTCCTGCTCGACCTGACCGTGCACCTCTGGGACCTGGCCCGCGCCACCGGACGGAGCTTCGAACCCGACCCGGCCGTGGTCGCGGAACTCGTCGGGGAGGTGGAGCGGATGGCCCCCATGGCCCGGGAGATGAGCGTCTTCGCGGAGGCCGTCGACCTGCCCGACCCCGGCCGCGCCACCGCCTTCGAGCGGCTGCTCGCGACGACCGGACGCGACCCCCGCGCCGTCCGGGAGGCCTGAGACCCGTCTCGCGGGTGGGCAGGCCCTCTTGTGCGCGCCGGGGAACCGCTCCAAGGTGGCGGAAGAGGCACATTCCGGCCGGGGAGGGAGCGCCGTATGTCCGGTGCACAGGCATGGGGATTCACGGACGACAGGGGTACGGAGCTGGGAGCGGCGCGCGTGCCGCGCCGGGTGATCGCGTACGTGCGGGCCGGGGCGGCCCTGTGCGACCTCGGCGTGACGCCGGTCGCCGTCTACGGCTCCGGGCACGACGGCGAGTCCCTCGACCCGGCCAAGGAGGGCGGGCTGCGGGCGGCCGGGGTGACGTACCTCGGGCCGGGGCGCGCCCTGGACGAGGGGCGGTTGCGGGAGCTGCGGCCGGACGTGATCGTCGACGTGACCTATGACGGGAAGAGCCCGTACGCGCTCGACGAGGCCGTCGCCGACCGGATCGGGATACCGCTCGTCGCGCTCTCCGTCGGAAACGAGCTCACCCTGTCGGCGATCCTCGACCGCTTCGGCGCGCTGGCCGTCAGCCTGGGGGCCGTGAGTCAGGGGGCCGTGAGCCAGGAGGCCGTGAGCCAGGAGGCCGTGAGCCGCGGTGACGCGGCGGCGGCCGGTTCCTCCACCGGGCTGCGGGCCGCCGAGGAGCTGCTCCGGGAGGCCGCGGCGGCCGGCGGGTTCGCCGTGCTCGCCCTCTCGGGGGCCGGCCCCGGCCAGGTGCATCTCGCCCGGCCGCACGCCTGGCCCGAGCTGGCGCGGCTCGCCGAGCTCGGTGTCCGGCTCGTCGACCCGGGCCCCGGGCCGGGCGCCAACTGGCTCACCGCCGACTGGGGCCGCGCCGCCGAACTCCGCCCCGACCTGGTCCTCTTCGACAGCCGCGCCCACGCGACGGCGCCCGACGGGGCCTTGTCCGGCGTCCGGTCCACGCCGTGGAACCCCGAGACCCCGCCCAGCCCGGCCGCCTACGCCCGCTTCTTCCGCGACCTCGCGGCCGCGCTCGCTCCCTGAGGCCCGCCCGCCGGGGGGGGGGGGGGGGGGGGGGCTCCGGGGAACAGGTCAGGCCGGCGCCGCCGACGTCAGGCGGGTGTGCCGGAGGGAGTCGGCGAACTCCTCCGCGCGGGCGAGCTGGGCCCGCAGTTCCGTGACCCGCTCCGCGGCGGCCTCTTCGCAGTCGCGGACGCGGGCCAGGAGCGCGGCCCGCTCGTCCGCGTCGAGTTCCGTGTCCGTGCCCGCGCGCTCGGCGGCCAGCCGGTCCACGGCCGTGAGGAGTTCGCGGGTCTCGTCGAGGGTGAAGCCGAGCGGCTTCATCCGGCGGACCACCATCAGCCGGGACACGTCCGCCTCCGTGTAGAGCGGGAAGCCGCCCGGCGAGGCCGCGGACGGCACGACCAGGCCGCAGTCCTCGTACTGCCGGATCGTGCGCAGGGACAGCTCGGTCCTGGCCGCGACCTCGGCGAGCTGCATGGGTTCGCCGGCCACGCGTACTCCTCGGGCTCCTCGCACTTCTCGTACTCCGCTCACGCGTCGCGTCCTTCCTCGTACGGGGCTCCCACCGGGCGCGGCTTCCGCACGCCGTGTACTATTCGTCCGAATTTCATCACTTATGAGAGTTGAAAGTGCGGCGAAACGCCTGCTCGTAGATCGTCCGGCGGACAGCGGTCAGCCCGGTCGGAGGCGGACCGCACCCGACTCCCGACCGCACCCGACTCCCGACCACCCCTGCCCCCCGACCGCCCCCGCTCGCTCAGCGGCTCACGGCCACACCAGGCAGTACGGCTGGTGGCCCGCCTCGTGGAGGCGGACCGAGAAGTCCTGCCACTCGTGGAGCAGCTGGTAGACGTCGAACGCGTCGCGCGGGCCGCCGCGGTCCGGGACCGTCGACCAGATGAAGGCGGCGGCGCCGACCGACTCCTCGCCGATCGCGCGCAGCGGATCGACCACGGTCATCGGCAGCTTCACCACCGCGTAGTCCGGGTGCAGCACCACCAGCTCCAGCGGCGGCACCTTGCTCAGGGGCATGCCCTGGATGCCGGTCAGGACCATGGCCGCTATGGTCTCCGGCTTGATCTTGGTGAACATGCCGCCCATGCCGAGCTCGTCGCCGCCGAGCTCCTCCGGGCGCATGGAGATAGGGACCTGGGCCGCCGTCGAGCTGTTGGGCGCGCCGAAGTACTTGTACGTCACCCCCAAGCTCCGGCCCCCGGTCGTCGCAGGGGGTGGTTCCGCGGCCGGTTCGGGGCGCGCCCGGCGCTCCGACGCGGTCGGATCCTCCGCCCGCCGGCGCCGGTGCCTCCCCCGCCGGGCAGACTCCGGGCCCAGGTCGTCCGTCCCCTCGCCCGGTCCGCCACCGCGATGCATATCTCCACCCGACTGCTTTTTCTCGGCAACACGACCCCGCCGCGCGACCCGATCATCGTGTCAGTGACCTCCCCCGCGTTCGTACGGTGAAACACCTGTCCGCAAGAACGCCGTGGCCTCTGACACCATGGATTCCGTGAGCCATCCCTATGACGCCCCAGTTTCGCAGACGCGGAGGGCGTACGCCCCGGCGTAATACCCAGGATGTCCACGCGGTCCCTCCGTTCCCGAAGTCGTGCCCGAAGTCGTTCTCGCAGGTCAGGATCACAGTGCCGTATTCATACGAAGCCCCAGTCTCACAGACGCTTTTCGACCGCGCTTCCCTCGTGACGCCCGGCGGCGTGAACTCACCGGTGCGTGCCTTCCGGGCCGTGGGCGGAACGCCCCGGTTCATGGTGTCCGGTTCCGGTCCCTACCTCACCGACGCGGACGGTCGTGAGTACGTCGATCTGGTGTGCTCGTGGGGTCCGATGATCCTCGGCCACGCGCACCCCGAGGTCACCGCCGCCGTGCAGGCCGCCGTGGCCCGCGGCACTTCCTTCGGTACGCCCGGCGAGGGCGAGGTCGCGCTCGCCGAGGAGATCGTCGCCCGGATCGAGCCGGTCGAGCAGGTACGTCTCGTCTCCTCCGGCACCGAGGCCACGATGTCCGCGATCCGGCTCGCCCGCGGGTTCACCGGGCGCGCCAAGGTCGTCAAGTTCGCGGGCTGCTACCACGGCCACGTGGACGCGCTGCTCGCCGCGGCCGGTTCCGGTGTCGCCACCCTCGGCCTCCCCGACACGCCCGGCGTGACCGGGGCCCAGGCCGGCGACACGATCGTGCTGCCCTACAACGACCTGGCCGCGGTGCGGGCCGCCTTCGCCGCGCACCCGGGCGAGATCGCCTGCGTCATCACGGAGGCCTCGCCGGGCAACATGGGCGTCGTCCCGCCGGCCGAGGGCTTCAACCAGGGCCTCGCGGACCTGTGCCGGGAGAACGGCGCGCTGTACATCTCCGACGAGGTGATGACCGGTTTCCGTACGTCGAAGGCCGGCTGGTACGGCGTCGACGGCGTCAAGGCCGACCTGCTGACCTTCGGCAAGGTCATGGGCGGTGGCTTCCCGGCCGCCGCGTTCGGTGGCCGCGCGGACGTCATGGGGCACCTGGCCCCGGCCGGTCCGGTCTACCAGGCGGGCACCCTCTCCGGTAACCCGATCGCGACCGCCGCCGGGCTCGCGCAGCTGCGGCTGCTCGACGACGCGGCGTACGAGAAGGTCGACGCGGTCTCGAGGGAGATCCAGGGGCTCGTCTCCGGCGCCCTCGCCAAGGAGGGTGTCGCGCACCGGCTGCAGACCGCCTCCAACATGTTCTCGGTCTTCTTCACCGCCGACGAGGTGCGGAACTACGACGAGGCGAAGCAGCAGGAGGCCTTCCGCTTCAACGCCTTCTTCCACTCGATGCTGGCCGACGGCGTGTACCTGCCGCCGTCCGCCTTCGAGTCCTGGTTCGTGTCGGCCGCCCACGACGAGCGGGCGGTCGAGCGGATCGCCGCCGCCCTGCCGGCCGCCGCCCGCGCCGCCGCGGAGGCCACCGCATGAGCGCCGCGAGCAACGACGGCATCAGCAACAGCGGCGCCGGCAGCGACGGCATCCGCAACGACGGCACCAGCAACGACGACATCACCGTCGTCCACCTCGTGCGGCACGGCGAGGTCCACAACCCGGACGGGGTGCTCTACGGGCGCCGCTCCGGCTACCACCTGTCCGAGCTGGGCCGTCAGATGGCGGACCGGGTCGCCGAGCACCTGGCCGACCGGGACATCACGTACGTCGTCTCCTCCCCCCTCGAGCGGGCGCAGGAGACGGCCATGCCGGTCGCCAAGTCGCACGGTCTCGACCTGGCGAGCGACCCGCGGCTCATCGAGGCGGCGAACGTCTTCGAGGGCAAGACCTTCGGTGTCGGCGACGGGGCGCTGCGCAAGCCGGGGAACTGGAAGCACCTGACCAACCCGTTCCAGCCGTCCTGGGGCGAGCCGTACATCGAGCAGGTCGTCCGCATGATGGGCGCGCTCGACGCGGCGAAGGACGCGGCCCGGGGGCACGAGGCGGTCTGCGTCAGCCATCAGCTGCCGATCTGGATCGTCCGCAGCTTCGTCGAGAAGCGGCGGCTCTGGCACGACCCGCGGCGGCGGCAGTGCACGCTGGCCTCGCTGACCTCGTTCACGTACCAGGGCGACCGGATCGTCTCGGTCGGGTACAGCGAGCCGGCGCTCGACCTCGTGCCCGTACACCTGCGGGCCGGTGCGAAGCCGGTCAAGGGGAAGTCGAAGGCGTTCGGAGCGTAGCTCCCGGAAAAGCGGCTCAGGGGCGTAGACCGGAAAAGACGCTCCACTGGACAGCGCCGCGGCGCACGGTCCACAGTTCAGGGCGGTCGGGTGGTGTTCATGCCAACCGACCGCCCTGAAATTTTTGTGCTATTTCCCGGAACCTATGTGTTCCTCCCGGCATCTCACTCATTGTCGGTTTGGATGACGTTCAGGTCATACGTCAGCGCGAATGGGGATGTCATGCGCGGGATCAGTGGAATCAGTCGAAGGGGGCTGCTCGGGGCGGGCGTTGGAGCTGCGGCCGCGATGGGCGTCGCCGCTTGCAGCTCCAACAATACGGACAAGCCGGGACCTTCCGGACCTGGTAAGGGTGGGGACGTCTCGGCTAAGCCGAGCACGGCCGCCCCGACCAAGGACGACGTCCGGCTCATCGGCGACGGTTCCACCGCCGACACCGGAAAGCAGCCGCACCAGCCCGACGCCCCCGTCCCGCTCGAACCGGGCCAGACCCCGCCGCAGTTCGTGATCTTCTCCTGGGACGGCGCGGGCGAGGTCGGCAACGGCCTCTTCCCGCGCTTCCTCGAACTCGCCAAGAACCACGACGCGGCGATGACCTTCTTCCTCTCCGGGATCTACCTCCTCCCCGAGTCGAAGAAGAACCTCTACCGCCCGCCGAACAACCGCGTCGGCGCCTCGGACATCGGCTACCTCACCGACGACCACATCAAGGACACGCTGAAGTACGTCCGGCAGGCATGGCTCGAAGGCCACGAGATCGGCACCCACTTCAACGGGCACTTCTGCGGCGGCTCCGGCTCCGTCGGCAACTGGACCCCGGCCCAGTGGCAGAGCGAGATCGACCAGGCGATGAAGTTCGTCACCGAGTGGAAGACCAACAGCGGCTGGACCGACCTCGAGCCGCTGCCCTTCGACTACTCGAAGGAGCTCGTCGGCGGCCGCACCCCCTGCCTCCTCGGCCAGGACAACCTGCTCCCCACCGCCAAGCGGCTCGGCTGGCGCTACGACGCCAGCTCGCCCGGCGGCCGGCAGACCTGGCCGACCAAGCGCCAGGGCATCTGGGACCTCCCGCTCCAGGCCGTGCCCTTCCCCGGGCACTCCTTCGAGGTCCTGTCCATGGACTACAACATGCTCGCCAACCAGTCGAAGAACACCACCAAGGGCATGCCCTCGCGCTACCCGGGCTGGCGCAAGCAGGCCACCGACGCCCTTCTCGGCGGCTTCACGCGCGCGTACGAGTCGAACCGCGCGCCCTTCTACATCGGCAACCACTTCGAGCAGTGGAACGGCGGCATCTACATGGACGCCGTCGAGCAGGCGATCAAGGGCATGGCCGGAAAGAAGGATGTCCGGCTCGTCTCCTTCAAGCAGTTCGTGGACTGGCTCGACGTCCAGGACCCGAAGATCCTCCAGAAGCTGCGCTCGCTCGACGTGGGACAGAAGCCCGCCGGCGGCTGGAACGCCTTCCTCAGGCCCGCCGCCGCCTCGTCCACTGCGCCCACCTCGTCCGCCCCGCCCGCTTAGGAGATCTTGACAAGGGGCTTTACGGGCACGTAGGGGGGTGCCCAAGATCCCCCAAACGCCCATGCGAAACTTTTCACATGAGCCTTAGCCGTGCCCCTCGCCGCACCCTGCTCGCCGTCGGAGTGCTGACCGCCGCCCTCGCACTCTCGGCCTGCGGCGGCGACGACAACGGCAAGTCCGGCGGCGGTGGCAACACCAACTTCGTGACCAACACGGGCGGTATCGCCACCGTCGCCAAGGACAAGCGCACGGCCACCGAGAAGATCGCGGGCGAGACCCTCGAAGGCGAGCAGCTCGACGTCGCCGACCTCAAGGGCAAGGTCGTCGTCCTCAACGTCTGGGGCTCCTGGTGCGGCCCGTGCCGCGCCGAGGCCTCCCACTTCGTGAAGGTCGCCAACGACCTCAAGGACCAGGGCGTCGAGTTCGTCGGCCTCAACACCCGCGACTTCAACAAGCAGCAGGCCCTCACCTTCGAAGAGGACTACGAGGTCCCGTACCCGAGCCTCTACGACCCCAACGGCCGGCTGATCCTCTTCGGCTTCCCCAAGGGCACGCTCAACCCGCAGTCCATCCCCTCCACCGTCGTCCTCGACAAGGAGGGCAAGATCGCCGCCCGCTCGCTCATGGCACTCGACGAGAAGAAGCTCCGGTCGATGATCGAGCCTCTCCTCAAGGAGAAGTGAGCAGCCCGTGAACGAGACGGTCACCAGCGGAGCCCTGCTGCTCGCCCTGCCCCTCGCGGTCCTCGGCGGCCTGGTCTCCTTCTTCTCGCCGTGCGTCCTCCCGCTCGTCCCCGGCTACCTGAGCTACGTGACGGGCGTCACCGGCACCGACCTCGCCGAGAACCGCCGCGGCCGGATGACCGCGGGGGCCGTCCTCTTCGTCCTCGGCTTCACCGCCGTGTTCGTGTCCGGCGGGGCGCTCTTCGGCTACTTCGGGTCGACGCTCCAGGAGTACCGCGAGACGCTCACCACGGTCCTCGGCGTGCTCATGATCCTCATGGGCGTGTTCTTCCTCGGCCTGATGCCCTGGTTCACCCAGCGCGAGTTCCGCTTCCACAAGAAGCCCGTCGCCGGGCTCGTCGGGGCGCCGCTGCTCGGCGCGCTCTTCGGCATCGGCTGGACCCCGTGCATCGGCCCGACCCTCGCCTCGGTCAACGCCCTCGCCCTGGAGCAGGCCAGCGCCGGGCGCGGGGCGATACTCGCCTTCGCGTACTGCCTCGGCCTCGGCGTGCCGTTCGTGCTCGCCGCCGTCGCCTTCCGCAAGGCGCTCGGCGCGTTCGGGTGGGTGAAGAAGCACTATGTGTGGGTGATGCGGATCGGTGGCGGCATGATGCTCGTCACCGGTGTCCTGCTCCTCACGGGCGCGTGGGACAGCATGGTCGCCACGATGCAGGGCTGGTCCAGCGGTTTCACGGTGGGGATCTGAGTTCCATGAGCAAGACCGATACGTCGGAGCAGCAGGAGAACCTCGGTGAGGCCGCGGCCGGGGCGCAGCTCTCCACCGCCCCCGTCGACGACCGCGGCGAGACGAGCGTCATCGGTGGCCCCAGGCTCGGGGTCATCGGCTGGATCCGCTGGTTCTGGCGGCAGCTGACCTCCATGCGGGTCGCCCTCATCCTGCTCTTCCTGCTCTCCCTGGGCGCCGTCCCCGGCTCCCTCATCCCGCAGACCAGCGTGGACGAGCTCAAGGTGCAGGCCTTCAAGGACGCCCACACCACCCTCACCCCGCTCTACGAGAAGCTCCAGCTCTTCGACGTCTACAGCTCGGTGTGGTTCTCCGCGATCTACATACTGCTGTTCGTCTCCCTCATCGGCTGCATCGTGCCGCGCACGTGGCAGTTCGTCGGCCAGCTCCGCAGCCGCCCGCCGGCCGCCCCCCGGCGCCTCGACCGGCTCCCCGCGTACACGACCTGGCGCACCACGGCCGAGCCCGAGCAGGTCCGCGAGGCCGCGCTGGGCGTCCTCAAGGGGCGCCGCTTCCGCGCCCATACGGCCGGTGACGCGATCGCGTCCGAGAAGGGCTACCTCCGCGAGGCCGGGAACCTGGCCTTCCACATCGCCCTGATCGTGATGCTCTCCGCCTTCGCCTGGGGCCAGCTCTTCAAGTCCGAGGGCGGCAAACTCGTCATCGAGGGCGACGGCTTCTCCAACACGCTCACCCAGTACGACGACTTCAAGTCCGGCTCCCAGTTCGGCACCGACGAGCTGGAGCCGTTCAGCTTCACCCTCGACTCCTTCAGCGGTACGTACGAGCAGCGCGGCCCCCAGCGCGGCACCCCGCGCACGTTCGAGGCGGCCGTCTCGTACTCCCAAGGCGGCGGCAAGGACAAGAAGGCCGTCATCCGCGTCAACGAGCCGCTCAAGGTCGGCGACTCGAAGGTCTTCCTCATCGCCCACGGTTACGCGCCCGTCGTCACCGTCAAGGACGGCCGCGGCAAGGTCGTCTTCCACGGCGCCGTACCGCTGCTGCCCATCGACAACAACGTCACGTCCACCGGCGCCATCAAGGTCATGGACGGCTACCGCGACAAGAACGGCAAGAAGGAACAGCTGGGCTTCAACGCCTTCTTCGTGCCGACCTTCGCGGGCGCCGGCCAGGGCAACATGTTCTCGCAGTTCCCGGCGCTCGACTTCCCCGTCATGGCGCTCACCGGCTACCACGGCGACCTGCGCGTGAACTCCGGTCTCCCGCAGAACGTGTACCAGCTGGACACCTCCAAGATGACCCAGTTCAAGGTCGACAAGGGCACCGGTGTCGCCCAGCGGATGCGGCCCGGCGAGACGATGACGCTGCCCGACGGCGCCGGCTCGATCACCTTCGAGAAGGACATCAAGGAGTGGGCGAGCTTCCAGATCTCGCAGCAGCCGGGCAACGGCCTCGCGCTCGTCGGCGCGGCCGCCGCCATCGCCGGTCTGAGCGGCTCGCTGTTCATCCAGCGGCGCCGGGTCTGGGTCAGGGCCGTACGGGGGGAGGACGGCGTCACCGTCGTCGAGATGGCGGGGCTCGGCCGCAGCGAGTCGGCCAGGCTCCCCGAGGAGCTGGCCGACCTCGCGGTCACGCTCACCGCGCAGGCGCCACCCGCGCCCGCACCGGAAGCAGCGGAGGGATCCGCTCCGGAAGCCGCAGCAGACGCTGTGGAACCCGCAGCAGACGCTGTGGACGAACCTGCCGAAGAGGCTGAAGGGGCCGAGAAGTGATCCTCGCCGCCACGACCAACGAGAGCCTGGCGCAGATGAGCAACACGCTCATCTACTCCTCGATGGCCGTCTACACGCTGGCCTTCCTGGCCCATATCGCCGAGTGGGTGTTCGGCTCCCGCAGCAAGGTCGGCCGTACCGCCGCCGCCCTCACCGCGTCGCAGGCCCCGGCCGCCACCTCCGCCGTCACCGTCCAGGTCAAGCAGGCCGGCGGCGCCACCGCCGTCCTCGACAAGCCGACGGTCGTCACCCGCTCCGCGGCCGGCACGCGGGACGTGCCGGACGGTCCCGGCGCGGCCGGCGGCACGGTCAAGGGCGACCTGTACGGCCGTATCGCCGTCTCCCTCACCGTCCTCGCCTTCGCGATCGAGGCGGCGGGCGTGATCGCCCGCGCGGTCGCCGTGCAGCGTGCCCCCTGGGGCAACATGTACGAGTTCTCCACCACCTTCTCCACGGTGGCGGTCGGCGTGTACGTCGCCTTCCTCGTCGCGAAGAAGAACGTGCGCTGGATCGGCCTGCCCCTGGTCACCACGGTCCTCCTCGACCTGGGCGTCGCCACGACCGTGCTGTACACCGAGAGCGACCAGCTGGTTCCCGCGCTCGACTCGTACTGGATGTGGATCCACGTCTCGACCGCGATCTTCTGCGGCTCGGTCCTCTACCTCGGGGCCGTCGCCACCCTGCTCTACCTCTTCCGGGACTCGTACGAGAACAAGCTCGCGAACGGCGGCAAGCCCGGCGCCTTCGCCCGCTCGGTCCTGGAGCGGCTGCCGGCCGCCGCGACCCTCGACAAGTTCGCGTACCGGATCAACGCGGCGACCTTCCCGCTCTGGACCTTCACGATCATCGCGGGCGCGATCTGGGCCGGCGACGCGTGGGGCCGCTACTGGGGCTGGGACGCCAAGGAGGTCTGGGCGTTCATCACCTGGGTCGGTTACGCGGCCTACCTGCACGCGCGCGCGACGGCCGGCTGGAAGGGCCGCAAGGCCGCGTACATCGCGCTCGTGGCCTTCGCCTGCTTCCTGTTCAACTACTACGGCGTCAACATCTTCGTGAACAGCATGCACTCGTACGCGGGCGTCTGAGCTGGCAGCGGACCTGTCCCGGGGCCACGCTTGAGGGTATGAGCGAGATACCCCGGGGCAGGAGCGAGACCCACGACGGCGACACGCACCTGCTGCGGTTCGCCGTCGAGCTGCCGCACCCCGTACCGGCGGTGTGGACGGCCGTCGCCTCGCCCGAGGGCCTGGCCGGCTGGCTGTGCGCGGTGGACCCGCTGGAACCGCGGCTCGGCGGCCGGGTCACCCTCCACCGGCTGACCAGCGGCGACACCGAGGACGCGGGGGTGGTGACCGCCTGGGACCCCGAGCGCGTGGCCGAGTACACGGTCGATCCGACACACGGCCGGATCCGGTTCCGGCTGGAGCCCGGGCCCGGTGGCGGCGGTTCGACCGTGCTCCGCTTCACCAACGAACTCCGGGGGCCGCCGGAGCACCGCCTCGACCGCCTCGCGGCCTGGCACGACCACTTCGAGTGGCTCGCCCGCGCCCTGGACGGCCACCCCGTCGACTGGCGGGAGCGGACGTCCGAGCGGTGGCGGCACCTCCGGGAGCTGTACGCGCGGGAGGCCGCCACCTGGCCGAAGTGGGAGCCCTGATCCGGCCCCCACGCCTCAGGCGCTCTCCTGCTTCGCCACCGACAGCGGCTCCGCGATGTCCTCAAGGGAGCGCCGCTCCGCGTTCACCGCCAGGAACGCCGCCACGAGCCCGGCGGCGCACATCAGCCCCGCGCCGATCTGGAACGCGAGGACCGTCTCGCCGACCACACCCGACTCGGTGAGCTCGGCGAAGACCAGCGGGCCGCTGATCCCGCCGGCGGCGGTGCCGACGGCGTAGAAGAAGGCGATGGCCATCGCCCGGGTCTCCATCGGGAAGATCTCGGAGACCGTCAGGTACGCGCTCGACGCACCGGTCGACGCGAAGAACAGCACCACGCACCAGCACGCCGTCAGGGTCGTCGCCGTCAGCGAGCCCCGGTCGAAGAGCCACGCCGTCGCGAACAGGAGCAGGCCCGACAGCACGTACGTCGAGGAGATCATGATCCGGCGGCCGACGGTGTCGAAGAGCCTGCCGAGCAGCAGCGGGCCGACGAAGTTGCCCGCCGCGATGACGGCGAAGTAGTAGCCGGTGTTCCCGGTCGGCACGTCGAAGAACGTGGTGAGGATGGCGCCGAAGCCGAAGGTGATGGCGTTGTAGAGGAACGCCTGCCCGACGAAGAGCGACAGGCTGAGGACCGCACGGCGCGGATAGCGGGCGAAGACCGTCCTGGCGATCATCCCGAAGCCGATGCTCTTGCGCTGGTGGATCGTGATCTCGCCGGCCGGCGGCGGCAGGGCCTCGCCCTTCTCCCGCTCGATCTCCTTCTCGACCGACGAGACCAGCTCCTCCGCGGCCTCTCCCCGGCCGTGGATGAACTGCCAGCGTGGACTCTCCGGTACGTGTCGGCGGACGAGCAGGATGACGAGGCCGAGGACGACGCCGAGGGCGAAGCTGAGCCGCCAGCCGAGGTCCTTCGGGAAGATGTCCGTGTCCAGCATGACGATCGAGAGCAGCGCGCCGCCGATGGCGCCCAGCCAGTAACTGCCGTTGATGATGAGGTCGACCCGGCCCCGGTAGAGGGACGGGATCAGCTCGTCGATCGCCGAGTTGATGGCCGCGTACTCGCCGCCGATGCCGAAGCCGGTGAGGAAGCGGAAGAGGAAGAACCACCAGGACTCGAAGGACAGCGCCGTCATCGCCGTCGCGCCCAGATAGACGGCGAGGGTGATCATGAAGAGCTTTCTGCGCCCGTAGCGGTCGGTGAGCCAGCCGAAGAACAGCGCTCCCGTGCAGGCTCCCGCCACGTACAGGGCGGCGGCGACGCCGGTGACCTGCGCGGAGGTGATGGCGAGGCCGCTGCCCTCCTCCGCGAGGCGGCCGGCGACGTTGCCGACGATGGTGACCTCGAGGCCGTCGAGGATCCAGACGGTGCCGAGGCCGATCACGATCATCCAGTGCCACCGTGACCACGGCAGGCGGTCGAGGCGGGCCGGAACCGCCGTGGTGATCGTGCCCGTGCCCGCCCCCGCGCCTGCCGCGGGTACGGGGGCCGGTGCCGAGTCGACTCCCATGGATCGCGCTCCCTTCGTCCCGTCATACGGGCTGCCCACGTACCCCCGGGGCGTGTGGGTATGCGGGGCGAGCCGCTGTCCCAGCTTCCGGGGAGCTGTCGTGGGCGACAACAGCTCCCCGGTTCCGCTCGGCCGTTCGGGGGCGGGGACTCGGGGGCGGGTCCGGTAGGGCGGTGGCTCAGCCGCGCTTCGGCGGCAGGCAGGAGAGCGTCGGCGGCTTGCCCTCCGGCCAGGCGATCTGGACGAAGCGCTGGGAGCCGTCCTGGGCCAGTTCCACGATCGGGACCGCCTTGTTGTACGGGTTTCCGTAGTTGTCGAGGCAGATCCAGCCGCTCGCGCCCTGCACCCGCAGCGAGCCCTTGACCTGCGGCCACTGGGTGACCACGTCCGCGAGCTCCGGGTAGTGGGAGCCCTGCGGGGTCGCCTGGCGGATCGCGTGGACCGCCGTCGCCATCGCGTCGTACGCGACGATGGCCTGCCCGTCCGCGAGCGGCACCGGCTTCTTCGAGGCGCGGGCGATGTCCGTCAGGAACGTCGAGTACGCCACCACCGAACCGCCCGTCGACGGAACCTGCCGCCCCGGCGCGGGCCTCCAGGCGTCCGGGTGGGCGAGCGCCGCGTACCGCACCGTCAGTTTCGCCTTCAGGGCGTTCCGGTCGAGCTTCTCGTCCGCCCCGAGGTACGAGCCCTCGTCGCCGGTCAGGACGGTGAAGTGGCGGTCGACGCAGCCGCGCGCGCCGAGCGCGTTGATGAACTGCCGCAGTTGGGTGTGGCGGCCCGCGAAGAAGACCGTCTCGGCGCGGGTGTCGCAGATCAGATGGGTGATCTGCCGGAAGGTGTTGGCGGTGGTGCCCTCCGCGGTCGGGTCGGCGGGCGAGGTGAAGAGCGCCGGCTCGTGCGGGGCGCCCTTGAGGTTGGCGGCGAACGCGGCCTTGAGGGTGTCGGTGTAGTGGTCGCCGGTCCGGGTGTCCTGGACGAGGAAGGCCTTGGCGGCGTCCACCTTGCCGAAGTGGGCGAGGGCCTTGGCCTCGTCGCCGTTGGTGGGGGAGACGCGGGCGAGACCGGGGTAGCGGTTGCCCGCGCCGGGGCCGTTGGCGATGTCGTCGGCGGTGATCGTGGTGCCGACGACGGCGATCCCGGCGCCGGTGAGGGCGGTCACCGTGTCGCGTATCTCGGTGGAGGAGGTGGCGACTCCGGAGACGGCCCGCAGCCGGTCGGGTGCGTCCGTCATGGCGATGAGCCGGTCGACGGTGGGACGCCAGTGGGCGTTGCCCTGGCCGGTGTTGGCGAGGACGAGCCGGATCTTCGGGGTCTCGCTGTTGGACTCGTGGTTGGCGCGGTACTGGTAGGCGTACGCGCCCTGGAGCTCGTGCAGCACCTTGCCGCGCATGCCGCTGTCGGTGGAGGTCAGCGGCAGGAGCACGGCGACGGTGACGTACTCGCCGGCCGTGACGAGCGTGTTCTCCGCGTGGATGGCCCTGGCGACCTCGTCGAGTTCGGCGATGCCGAAGGCGTGGCCCTCGCCGTTGACGCCGACGCACTCGGAGCTGCCGGCGGGACGGTCGACGCCCGGCGCGCAGGAACGGTCCTCCGGGGTGGTGAGCCGGCTGATCCCGTAGCCGCCGAGGCCGACGACGACGGCGGCGGTGACGACGGCGGCGACGAGCTTCTGGCGGGGGGTGCGGACGCGGCGCCGCAGCCGGTCCAGCGGTCGGTCGGGCATGGCGTCGGACTCCGTCCTCAGGGGGTGTCGTGGCGGTCGGGCCGGTCCTGGTCCGTCAGGCGGGATCAGGGAGCCCCTCGCGGCCCGGTGGCAGCGAGAGATCCCGCCAGGCGCGGATGTCGTGCGGCCAGTGGGTGGCCGCGTCCCAGAGGGCGCCGCTGCCCGTCAGATGACGGCCGGAGAGCCGGCGCAGTTCGTGCGCGAGGCGGTCGGCCACCTCGTCGTCGGGCAGGGCGAGCGGGTCGGTGAGCAGCCATACGGCGTGCAGCAACCGCCGTACGGAGAGGTGGAGTTCCGTGGTGTCGGCGTCGAGGCCGGGCGGCAGGGCGACGCCCGTCGGCGGCTCTCCCGGCAGCCCCTGGCCCAAGGCGACGGCCCGTCGCGGGTCCGGCCCGGTCCGGTTCCGCTCCCGGGGGCAGGGCGCGGAACCGATGAACCGCAGCCGCCCCAGCCAGCCGACGACGTCCTGCTCGGGGAAGGTCTCCCGCAGATGCGTGACGGCCTCCTCGGTGCGGCCGAGGGCGAGATCGTGATGGAGCCGGTACGGGCCGGGCTCGGGGCCGTAATGCCGGTGCAGGGTCTCGTGGACGGCGTGCCAGGCGGCGTACCGCGGATGGTCGCCGTCCTCGAAGCGCAGCCGGTGCAGGAGCAGCGCGCGCAGCAGCGGGTCGGCGACGAAGTGCCCCGGGCCCTCCGGCCAGTCCTCGGAACGCAGCTGGTCACGGACGCGCAGCGCCACGTCCCCGTCCAGGGACTCGCCCTGGAGCCGGGCGTGGGCGAGCATCCGGGCGGACTCCTCGTCGTGGGCGGCGGCGAGCACCGCGTACGGTCCGGGCCGCCGTACGGGGAGGAGCTCGGCGAGCAGGGTGGGGGCGACGGGCACCGGCGGGGTGTCCTCGCGCAGCTCCACGGTCAGGTCGAGCAGCCCGCCGGGGGTGAGTCCGGCCCGCAGGTGTTCGGGGGCCTCGCCGGCGGCCCGGCCGAGGAGCGCGACGCCGAGCGGGCGGCCGCCGGTCAGCCGGTGCACGGCGCGGGCGAGTTCGGGGGGCGTCCGCCCGGCGGGGTCGTACCGGTCGAACGCGGATCGGGTCTGGGCGGGGGAGAGCGGCGTCAGCTCGACGGCGAGGATCCCGGAGCCGACGCTCGTGCCGCGCGGGCAGGGCGCCCGGTGCGCGGTCTCCGGCAGCCGGGTCCGGATGGCGTGCCGCAGCCCCTCGTGCTCGCGGACCCGGGAGGCGGCGAGGACGACGACCCGGTCGCGGCGGCCGTCGGCGCGGGCGCGCAGAATCGGTTCGACGAGCTGCCGGCCGAGCGGCTCGTGGGCGTTGTCGAGGAGGAGGAGGGGGCGGCCGATACGGCTGCCGCGCCGCAGCCCGGTGTACGGGTGCAGCAGGTCCTCGGTCAGGGCGCCGACGAGGAAGTCCTCGGCCTCGCGGCGGCGCCGGCCGCCCTGCTCGAAGTCGATCGCGAGCTGCTGGAGACCGGCCTTGCCGTGCCCGCCGGCGTTGCGGTAACTGCCGTACCAGTTCTCCGAGGTGCGCTGGAGACGCCCGAAGACCTCCTCGAGGACCGTCTCGACGGTCGCCTCGGCGAGCAGCCCGGCGAGCGGGACGGTGGCCTCCGCGAACCTCGCGGCGAGCTTGGCGAGGACCTTGCCGACCCAGTTCGCGGCGGCGCCCCTGGTCGCGTCGACGGTGGCGAGCAGTGGCCCGAGCCGCAGCAGATCGCGCCGGGCCCGCTCGTCGTCCTCCTGGGTCCACCCGAGCGAGGCGACGGCCACCAGACCGAGCGAGAGCCGGGGGAACCGGACGGGCCGGGCGCCGAGCACCTTCGGCGACAGCTGCACGGCGAGCTCCGCGAGCGCCCCGGTGACAGGGGTCCAGCCGGGGCCGTGGTCGGCCGGCGGCTCGATGTGCGCGCAGTCGACGAGCGCGAGCGGCGTGTACCCCTTGTAGCGGTTGCGGACCTCCTTGAGCAGGGCGGTCTTGCCCGTACCGCGGCCGCCGGTGAAGACGGTGACCGGCGGGTCGTCGCCGTGCTCGAACGGCACCCGGGCGGCGCCGTGCCGCGTGAGGCCGCTGAGACGTGCGACCAGCCCGGCATCGTGCAGGACCGCCTCGCGGCCGTACAGCTCCCTGTCCACGCCCCGTCACCCCCGTCACAGTCAACCCAAGGATATCGACGGCGTGTTGGGAAAGAGGTGGCCTTTTCGACACGGCTTTCGAGTCGTTGCGGAGGTGTTGTCACTCCGTGGTGGCGATGGAGTCGAGCTGGGCCCGCAGGTAGCCGTGCGACTCGATGCCGTGGATGGTCGTCCCGGGGGTGCACTCGTAGAAGTACACCAGCGACATCAGCTCCTCCGTGGGTACGTCGGCGGGCGGCGGCAGCACCCGGTGCCGCCCCGAACGCCACCGTCCACCGGTCCAACCCGCCATCAAGTCACCGATGTTGACGGTGAACGCGGCGGGGTCGTACGGCGCGTCCTGCCAGCCGCCGGCGTCGGTGAAGACCTGAAGCCCGCCCTTGCCCGCCTGCCGGTCCAGGACGGTGACCGTGCCGAAGTCCGTGTGCGGGCCGATCCGGAACTGACCCGGCTGGGGGTCGCCGGTCCGCTCGCGCCCCGGGTACCAGTTGATGTTGAAGCCGAAGGTGGGGTGGCCGGTGTGGCGGGTGAAGAAGTCGGCCTCCTCACCGAGCGCGACCCCGAGGAGATCGAGCACCCGGTCCGAGAGCTCCTTCATCTGCGCGAGGTAGGTCTCCACCAGCGGCCTCAGCTTGGGGACCTCGGCGGGCCAGGTGTTCGGCAGGAACCACTCGGCGTCCACGGCGGGGTCCCCGGTCGGCTCGTCCGCCGCGAAGGAGAGCGACTCCTTCAGGTCGGGCGGGGTCGCGGTCCCCTCCGCGTACCCGTTGGCCTCGGCCCCGGGCCCGAGCCACCCGCGCCCACCGACCCGCACGGCGTACGGCTCCTTGACGGCGGCCGGCAGGTGGAAGAAGGCGCGGGCCGTCTCGCGGATGGCGGCGCGCAGACCGGGGTCGACGCCGTGCCCGGTGACGAGCAGGAACCCGGCGTCGCGCAGGGCGCGGTCGACGGCGGGGAGCTGCGGGGCGGGGTCGCGGGCGAGATCGATGACGGGCAGTCGGGCTTCACTCATCGCCGATGTCCTCGCTCCAGAGAGCGGGGTGCTGGGCGATGAACTCCCGCATGAGCAGGACGCATTCGGGATCGTCAAGCACGACGACCTCCACGCCGTGCTCGGCAAGCCACTCGTGCCCACCGTGAAAGGTCTGCGCCTCCCCGACGACGACCCGCGAGATCCCGAACTGCCGCACGAGCCCGGAGCAGTACCAGCAGGGCGAGAGGGTGGTGACCATGGTCGTACCTCGGTACGAGCGCTGCCGCCCCGCCGCCCGGAAGGCATCGGTCTCCGCGTGCGCGGAAGGATCCCCGTCCTGCACGCGCCGATTGTGCCCGCGCCCGAGCAGCACCCCGTCGGCCCCGTAGAGCGCGGCCCCGATGGGAACCCCACCTTCGGCGAGCCCGGCCCGGGCTTCGGCCAGGGCGGTGGCGAGCCAGCGCCGGGCTTGTTCTTGGTCCATGTCGGGATCTCTTCCCCGGCGGCGCGGGTACATCACGCCTGCTCGCCCGCCGCGCGTGGCGAGGCGCCACGGTCTCGACGGTCGGCGAGGGGCTGGATGAGTAGGCCGGGGGCTGGGGGCGGCCCCGTTCCGGTGGGCTGCGGAGCCCCCTGGCACCATGGCCGGATGCCGGAAAACACAGCACGCACTGCTCTCCTCGACCACCTCCGTCGGACGCTCCCGGGCCGTGTCATCGACGAGGTCCCGGGTGTGGACGGGCCCATCGAGGATCGCGTCCCCGGCTTCCGGGTGTTCCGGATTCATCCCGCGTATCCCGGCGGCTGGTGGCTGTACGTGACGTCGGGCTGTTGGGAGGCGACCCAGCACGACGGCCATGGCACGGAGTTCTTCCTCGCGGCACCGCGCGACGAATGGATCAACCTGGAGAGCGTCACGGTCAACGCGTACTACCACTGCGGACCGGAACACCAGCGACTCGACGTAGGACACACCGTCCCCATCGGCCGCCCGTGGCTCGACGACTCCGACTGCGACCACTACCTGGTGAGCCTGCCGTACCCCTTCGGACCCGACTTCGAGGTCTGCGAGTGGGAAGGGGGAGCCCATGCCCGGATCCTGTGGCTACTGCCGATCACCGCAGCGGAAAAGGACTTCCGCCGGGAGATGGGGCTCGAAGCACTCGAAGTCCGCTTCGACGAGCATGCGATCGACCCCGTCGACCCGAAGCGGGCCTCGGTGGCCTGAGACGGTCGGGCGGAGACCGGGGCACCCCCTTGAAGGACATGGTGACGACACAGTCTGACCACGTCGGAGAACTCATTCCGCGCCCCGAGCAGACCCCCTTCGCCCTGCGGGCAGCGCTCGCGGTCGTCGCCCCCGAACGGCTGCCCGAGATGGACGCCGGCCAGCGCGTCGCCGTGACGGAGGCCATCGAACAGAGCGGCATCACTCCCCTGCGCCTGTTCCTGATCGAGTGGGCCGCCGTCATCGAGATCGAACGCTTCCCCGAGACCGCCCGCGAGCTGCGCCGCGCCGAGTATCTGGCCCAGGTCGCCGAGGATCCGGAGGAGAGCCGCCGGTACGTACAGGCGGCGGGGGACATCATCCGGGCCGCGCACAGGGCGGTGGGCTCCTCGTCCCGTGATGCGTGTGCGGATGTGTTCTCCGGGTGACCCACCTCGGAGAGGGCGGCCCTTACCCGCCGTCGGCGGGAGTGACGAAGGAGCCCTTGCCGGGCACGGTGATGATCAGCCCGCGCTCGCGGAGTTCCCGCATGGCCCGGCGGGCAGTGAGTACGGCGATGCCGTATTCCTCGGAGAGGCGGGCCGGCGTGGGGATCATTCGGTCGGGGGCGTACTCCCCGGTCTCGATCTTCGCTGCGATCACTTCTGCCAGCTGCATGTACAGCGGACGGGCCGAGTGCGGGTCAAGACTCATGGTGACCTCCGTCTGAGGGGGTGCGGCCCTACCCGCCGTCGGCGGGGTGACGTAGGAGCCCTTGCCGGGCGCGGCGATCACGAGGCCGCGCTCCCGCAGCTCCTGGGTGGCGCTACTGCTGCAACCGTTCCCCGGCCATCACGGCCGCTGGTGGCTCTCGTCCGTAGGCAGCGGGTCGACGACGAATGTGCCCTTGCCGTGGACGGTGAGGATCAGACCCCGCTCGCGCAGGACTCCGGCTGCGCGGCGGACGGTCAGATACGCGACTCCGTACTCCTTGGCGAGGTCCCGCTCGGCGGGCAGGCGGGCGCCTGCAACCAGTTCTCCGGCCGCGATGCGGGCGGCGATGTGGTCGGCCACCGCGACGTACACCAGCTGGGGGCCCTGCGGGTTGAACTCGGGGATCTCGCTGCGATCAGTCACCCGACCAACGTAAGCATCGAAGACCTGTGCGAACCAGTGGTGAGCTATGCAGAGCTATACATGCCTTATAGGGTCACAGCACACGAAGACCCCGGCGAGGTGGCAAGACCTCCCGGGGCATGGCCACCAACTACCAACGGAGTTGATGACGTGCGGAACCCTATCGCGCGCCTACTCGGCAGGGCACTGATCCCCGTCCTGCTCGGGCTGCTCATGCTGACCCTGCCGCCCACCGGCAGGCACCGGCCCCGCCCGGTCGCCCATCCCCGCCCCGCGCCCCGGCCGCATGCGCCGCGCCACCGTGCCCCCGCCCGGCGATCCCCCTACGCCCGGGAGCAGACCATGCTCCTCGACGGCGCCCGGTCGCCTCTGGAGCGTCCTTACGCAGCGGCGGCGCAGCGCAAGCGACGGCGGGCGTTGTGGCTGGCCACGGTCGGGGTGGACGTCGACCAGCGGAACATCCACGCCGGCGGTGCCCGATGAGTCGCTGCGGGGCCAGGCGGTCCGTGTTCGCCGTCGCGGAGGTGGTGCGGCCGGTGTGGGGCGGCTCCGTCTGCGTGCTCGCCGTGGCGCACGATGGCCCGCACCGCGACCGCGCGGGTGACGGCTGGTGGATGACCCCGGAGATCGCCGACGCGGTGACCGTGTCCCTGCTGGCCCACGCGCTCACGGAGACGGCGCCCGAGCCGGAGTACACGTCCCCGCGCTGCGTCGTCGGCTGCCATGACCGCTGCCGTGACCACGCGCCCCGCGACAGCGGCGTACCAGGAGTCCGATTTCTCGTGTGCGGGTGTACGTGCCATCCGGCGGCCCCTACCCCGCCCTGATGCCCTGGGCGAGCTGAGGGGCCGTCCGCTTCCCTTCCGGGCGGCTGCACCTCGGGCGCTGCGGCGGGGAGTGAACCGGCGCGCGGGAGATGTGAAGGGGGGTGCGGCGGCCGGTGAGGCGGTGCGGGTCTCCGCCGTGACCTGCACCGACTTACCGGGCAGTCACTGAACGCCGGCCCCGACCTCCTCGTAGGGGAACCGGGCCAGCGGGGGCTCCCCCTCGAAGAACGTTTTCGCGCGGCGCATGGCCGCCTCGTCGGCGCGGACTCGGCCCGGGCGGGAGCCCGTGCCCGTCAGTACTCCGCCGAAGCGCATCCGCAGGTACGCCGCCGAGTGGTTCAGGGTGGTCGTCAGGCCGTCCGCGACCGCGTGGTCGTCGTCGGCCATCGCCGTCACTCCCCACAGCGTCCCGCCCGCCATCCGCCGCTTGAAGTCCGAGTCGGGGACGTTCAGCCAGCCCGACCAGTAGTCGAGGTAGCGCTTGGTCTGGGCGGAGAGGGTGTACCAGTACAGGGGCGAGGCTATGACGACGTCCGTCGCCTCCAGCGTCGCCTGCCGCAGCAGTTCCTCGTTCTCGTCGGCCGGCCAGCCCGTGGTCTCGTGCCGGCCGTCCTGGAAGTCGGGGAGCGCCAGCCGGTTCAGGTCCACCCACCGCTGCGGGATGTCGGCGGGCAGCTGCGCCGCGGCGGCGCGGGCCAGGATCTCGGTGTTGCCGTCGGAGCGCGAGCTGCCGAGGACGAAGAGGAACGAGCGGTCCGGGCGGGACGAGCCACCTGCGGTGTCGAGGGTCATGTCTGCTGCTCCGGTGTCGGGGGTGCCTCCTGCTTCGGGGCCAACTCCCGCTCCCCGGCTCGTATTCCGGGCCCCCATCGGCCGCGCCGATCGGCCCCATCGGTAGCGGTGTCCACTGGCTCGTGGACCGGTTCCGGGGCCGTCCGTAGCGTCGTCCCCATGAGAAACGAGACCAGGGGAACCATCGAACTCACCCTCGCCATGGTGCTCTCCGGCACCCTCGGCGTCTTCGTCGTCGAGTCCGGCGCTTCGCCGTTCGAGGTGGTGTTCTTCCGGTGCCTCTTCGGGGCCGCCGCGCTCGGGGCGTACAGCCTCGTCCGGGGGTTCTTCACCGGGCACGGGTTCACCCCGAAGAAGCTCGGACTCGCCGCGCTCGGCGGGGTGTTCATCGTCTTCAACTGGGTGTTCCTCTTCGAGGCGTACGAGGCCACCTCGATCTCCCTCGCCACCGTCGTCTACCACACCCAGCCCTTCTTCCTGGTGCTCCTCGGGGCGGTGTTCATGCGGGAGCGGATATCCGGCGGGAAGCTGGGGTGGCTCGCGCTCGCCTTCGTCGGGCTCGTGCTCGTCTCCGGCGTACGGCCCGGGGACACCGCCTCCCTCAAGGGGCTCGGGTTCGCGCTCGCCGCCGCCGTGCTCTACGCCCTCTCCACCTTCGTCACCAAGCGGATCACGGGCGTACGACCCCATCTGATCGCCCTCGTGCAGGTGCTCGTCGGGCTTCCGCTGCTGCTGCCCTTCGCCGACTTCGGCGCCGTCGGCGGGCTCGGGAGCGGATGGGCCTGGCTCGTCGGGCTCGGGCTGATCCACACCGGGCTGATGTACGTGCTCATGTACGCGGCCTACGCCAAGCTGCCGACCGCCAAGATCGCCGTCCTCGCCTTCACCTACCCGGCCGTCGCCATGGGCGTCGACTGGGCGGTGTACGGGCATCACATCGGGCTCGTCCAGGCCCTCGGCGTGCCCCTCATCGTGCTCGCGAGCCTCAAGGTCACCCTGTCGGGGTCGCGCTCGGGCTCCCGCTCGGACTCGGGGCCGCACTCCCGCTCGGGCTCTGCTCCCGCACCAGTCGCCTCGCCTGCTCCACGAACAGCCGGACATGCGCCGGAAGCTGCTTCCCCCGTCTCCACGCGAGCTGTGTGAAGAGGGTGAACGGGGCCTCCCAGGCCAGTTCCACCAGTGCCCCGGACGCCAGCTCCCCGGAGACGGCGACCCGGGGCAGCAGCGCGACCCCGAGGCCCGCCGCGACTCCCCGCTTGGTCGCCTCGATCGTGCCGAACTCCGTGAACGGCGGCGCCCACTCCCGCAGCTCCGCCTCGAACAGGTCCCGGTACGGGCAGCCGGGCTCCGTGCCCACCAGCTGCGCCCCCGCCAGGTCCGCGGCCGTCAGGGCCGTACGTCCCACCAGGGCGTGCCCCGGCCCGGCCACAAGCACCAGCGGCTCCGGCGCCAGGACCTCCGACTCCAGGCCCTCGTGCTCCGTCTCCGGCTCCATCAGGAAGCCGACGTCGTACGTGCCCTGCCGCAGCGCCTGCCGGGTCTCGTCCCCGAGCGTGGGCCGCAGCGTCAGCCGCACCGCCGGGTAGCGGTGGTGGAAGTACTCCAGGAGCGGCGGCAGCCGGTAGGAGGTCAGCGACTCCATCGTGCCGACCGCGATCGTTCCCGAGGGGGCGCCGGCGTCGGCCACCGCCGTACGGGCCTCCTCCGCGAGGTCCGCCATGCGGCGGGCGTACGGCAGGAGGCGTTCGCCCGCCTCCGTGAGCCGGATGCGGCTGCCGAGCCGCTCGAAGAGCTCCACGCCGAGCGAGGACTCCAGGGACCGGATCTGGCCGGTGACGCTGGACTGCGCGTAACCGAGCTCGGCGGCGGCCCGGGTGAAGGACAGGACCGCCGCGACCTTCTCGAAGGTGGCGAGGAGCCGCAGCTCCATCAGCCCTCCCGCCCCTCGCCCCGCTCCGGTGCCATCAGCCCTCGGTGTCCTCGCCGCGCTCGCGCTTCTTCAGCTCCTCCTCGCGGCGGCGCAGGTCCGCCTCCCAGTCCTTGAGGACGGCCTCGTCCTTGTCGTTCTCGTCCTTCAGGGACTTCAGGAACTCGGGGTTGTCGTCGGGGGCGACCCACTCGGTGCGGTGGTTGCGGTGCCACTCGGAGGGCGTACGGCCTCCGGCGGGCGCGCGGCGCATCTTGCCGGCGGCGAACCAGACGATCGGGCCGACGATCCAGAACAGCAGGATGATGATGACCCAGACGACCTTCGGCAGGTGCTTGGCCTCGTCCTCGGGGGTGTTCAGACAGTCGATGAAGGCGTAGATCGTCAGCGCCAGCGGCAGGATGTACATCAGTGCCCTGAGCATGTGGTGCAGCCCCCTGGATGCGGTGACGGGGTTCGTTTCGAAGGCCCCGGTGACAGGTCAAGCCTAGCCGGTGACCGATACTTGCCCCTATGGCTTACGACGATCTCCGCTCGCTGCTCAGGGCCCTCGAGCGCGAAGGCGACCTCAAGCGCATCAAGGCCGAAGTCGACCCGTACCTGGAGGTCGGGGAGATCGTCGACCGGGTGAACAAGGCGGGAGGCCCGGCGCTTCTCTTCGAGAACGTCAAGGGCTCCTCGATGCCCCTCGCGATGAACGTCTTCGGGACGGACCGCCGGCTGCTCAAGGCCCTCGGCCTGAAGTCGTACGCCGAGATCAGCGAGAAGATCGGCGGCCTGCTCAAGCCCGAGCTCCCGCAGGGCTTCATCGGCGTCCGCGAGGCCTTCGGCAAGCTGGGCTCCATGGTCCACGTGCCGCCGAAGAAGGTGAAGTCCGACGCGGCACCCGTGCAGGAGGTCGTCCTCACCGGAGACGACGTCGACCTCGACCTCCTCCCCGCGCTCTTCACCTGGCCGAAGGACGGTGGCTCCTTCTTCAACCTGGGGCTCACCCACACCAAGCACCCCGAGACCGGCGTGCGGAACCTGGGCCTCTACCGGCTCCAGCGGCACGACAAGCGCACCATCGGCATGCACTGGCAGATCCACAAGGACAGCCGCAACCACTACGCGGTCGCGGCGGAGCGGGGCGAGCGGCTGCCGGTCGCGATCGCCTTCGGCTGCCCGCCGGCCGTGACGTACGCCTCGACGGCCCCGCTGCCGGGCGACATCGACGAGTACCTCTTCGCCGGCTTCGTGCAGGGCAAGCGGGTCGAGATGGTTGACTGCAAGACCGTCCCGCTCCAGGTCCCGGCGAACGCCGAGGTCGTCGTCGAGGGCTGGCTGGAGCCGGGCGAGATGCTGCCGGAGGGCCCCTTCGGCGACCACACCGGCTTCTACACCCCGCAGGAACCCTTCCCCGCGCTGAAGATCGACTGCATCACGATGCGGAAGCGTCCGCTGCTCCAGTCGATCGTCGTCGGCCGGCCGCCGACCGAGGACGGGCCGCTCGGCCGTGCGACGGAGCGTTTCTTCCTGCCGCTCCTCAAGATCATCGTGCCGGACATCGTCGACTACCACCTGCCGGAGTCGGGCGGCTTCCACAACTGCGCGATCATCTCGATCGACAAGAAGTACCCGAAGCACGCGCAGAAGGTCATGCACGCCATCTGGGGCGCGCACATGATGTCGCTGACCAAGCTGATCGTGATCGTCGACAAGGACTGCGACGTCCACGACCTCCACGAGGTGTCCTGGCGGGCCCTCGGGAACACGGACTACGCCCGTGACCTCACGGTCGTCGAAGGTCCGGTCGACCACCTCGACCACGCCTCCTACCAGCAGTTCTGGGGCGGCAAGGCGGGTATCGACGCCACGAAGAAGCTTCCCGAGGAGGGCTACACCCGGGACGGCGGCTGGCCGGACATGGTCGAGTCGGACCCGGCGACGGCCGCCCTCGTGGACCGTCGCTGGAAGGAGTACGGGCTGTGACCACGGCCGCTGTACCGGGCGCCCAGCCGGGGCGTACGAAGGCGTTCCTGCGGCTCGTGATGATCGAACACTCGGTCTTCGCGCTGCCCTTCGCCTACACCGCCTCGCTCACCGCGATGTTCCAGCTCGACCGGAACATCCACTGGTGGAAGCTCTTCCTCGTCACCGTCTGCATGGTGGGCCTGCGGACCTTCGCCATGGCCTGCAACCGGATCATCGACCGCGAGATCGACGCGCGTAATCCGCGCACCGCGAACCGCGAGCTGGTGACCGGCGCGGTGTCCGTGCGCTCCGCGTGGACCGGGGCCGGGGTCGCCGTCGTCGTCTTCCTCGGCGCCGCCGCCCTGCTCAACCCGCTCTGTCTGGCGCTCGCGCCACTCGCCGTCATCCCGATGGTCGTCTATCCGTACGGCAAGCGGTTCACCAACTTCCCGCACGCCATCCTCGGCTTCGCCCAGGCGATCGGGCCGATCGGCGCCTGGATCGCGGTGACCGGCGAGTGGTCCTGGGACGCGGTGATCCTGGGCCTCGCGGTCGGCGTCTGGATCGGCGGCTTCGACCTGATCTTCGCCTGTCAGGACGTGCAGGCGGACCGCGCCCACGGCGTGCTGTCCGTCCCGGCGCGCTTCGGCATCCCGGCCGCGCTGTGGGGCGCCCGCGCCTCCGCGGTCGTCACCACGGGCCTGCTCGTCTGGTACGCCCTGGCGACCGGCGCCGGTGTCTTCCTCTGGACCGGGCTCGTGATCGTGGCGGCCGCCTTCTGCTACGAGCACTCGATCGTGAAGCCGCACGACCTGTCCCGCCTGAACCGCGCGTTCTTCACGACGAACGGCTTCATCGGCATCAGCCTCTTCGTGTGCGCCCTGCTGGATCTGCTGGTCCGCGGGCTCACCCCGTAGCGCCGGTCTGATGACGGATAGGCTCGACGGCATGGACGACGGCAAGCGCACTCCCTGGATCGTCGGCGTCTCCGGGGCGTCGGGTACGCCGTACGCCGCCGCCGTACTGAGGGGGCTGCTCGCCGCGGGGGAGAGCGTCGACCTCGTCGTGTCGCGGGCCTCGCGGCTCACGCTGCTCGACGAGACGGGGATCTCCTTCCGGGACGCGCACTGGCGCGAGGACCTGGAGACGTGGCTGGCGCGGGGCGCCGACGGGAAGCCGGACACCTTCGCGGTCGACGTGAGCGCTGTGCGGTACTGGGCGGCCGGCGATCTGGCCGCGGGGCCGTCCTCGGGCTCGTACCCGGCGAAGGGGATGCTCGTGGTGCCGGCCTCGACCGCGGCGGTGGCGGGAGTGGCCCTCGGGCTCTCGAAGGACCTGTTGCAGCGGGTCGCGAGCGTGACGCTGAAGGAGCGGCGGCCGCTGGTGGTCGCCGTGCGGGAGACCCCGCTGAACGGGCAGACGCTCAAGCACATGGTGGCCCTTGACGAGGCGGGCGCCGTGGTGCTGCCCGCCTCTCCGGCGTTCTACGCGGGGGCGACGCACATCCAGGATCTGGTGGACTTCGTCGCCGGGCGGGTGCTCGACGCGGCAGGGGTGCCGCACGGGCTGTACCGCCGTTGGGAGGGAGAGCTCGGTGGAGCGACCCGCCCGGTCTGATCAGCGCTTCTTGGCGTGCTTCTTCTCGGCACGCTTCGAGGCGGCGGTCGGCTGGTGGGCACGCGAGCGGTTGGCCAGGTCCTGCAGCTCGCGCATACGGGCGTAGGCCATCTCGATCGTGTACACGGTGAACACCACTCCTGAAAGATCGTCTTTGATCTGCTGAAAGATTCACAGGGTGTCGACCCCTGTGTACCTTAGATTCTATACCTAAACTTGCGGTATCGCTGGACAATGGAAGGCCTCATACCTATGGACGCCGTGGACAGGCAGCTCATCCAGGCTCTACGCGAGAACGGACGTGCCTCGTACGCCGAGCTCGGCCGGCTCGTCGGGCTCTCCGGCCCCTCCGTCACCGATCGCATCAACCGCCTTGAGGTCGCCGGAGTCATCACCGGCTACCGCGCCACCGTCGACGCCGCCTCGCTCGGCCTCGGCGTCACCGCCCTCATCGGCATCTCCCTCTCCGACGCCGCCGACCACGAGGACGTGGCCCGCCGCCTGAAGGACCTCGCCGAGATCGAGGACTGCTGGTTCATCGCGGGCGACGACTCCTTCATGCTCAAGGTGCGCGCCAACGACGTCGACGGCCTGGAGAAGACGATCCGCCGCCTCAGCGGCACCAAGGGCGTCTCCCGCACCCGTACGACCATCGTGCTCTCCACGAAGTGGGAGAACCGGGTCGGGGAGCTGCCCGAAGAGGGCTGACGGAACCGCTGAGAGTACGGTGAACGACGAAGTCTGGATGACGGAGAAAGAGGGAGGCGGCCGTATGGACGCGGGGCTCAAGCGCGAGCTGGAGCAGAAGGTCCGGGACGGTGAGCGGCTGAGCCGTGAGGACGGCATCGCCCTGTACGAGTCCGACGACCTCGCCTGGCTCGGCGGTCTGGCCCACGAGGTCCGGACCCGCAAGAACGGCGACGTGGTGCACTTCAATGTCAACCGGCATCTGAACATGACCAACGTCTGCACCGCCTCCTGCGCCTACTGCTCCTTCCAGCGCAAGCCGGGCGAGAAGGACGCGTACACCATGCGCATCGAGGAGGCCGTGCGCCTCGCGAAGGCGATGGAGAACGAGAACCTCACCGAGCTGCACATCGTCAACGGGCTGCACCCCAACCTGCCCTGGCGGTACTACCCGCGCTCCCTCTCCGAGCTCAAGAAGGCCCTGCCGAACGTCTCCCTCAAGGCCTTCACCGCCACCGAGATCCACCACTTCGAGACCATCTCGGGCATGTCGGCCTCCGACATCCTCGACGAGCTCATCGAGGCCGGCCTGGAGTCCCTCACCGGCGGCGGCGCCGAGATCTTCGACTGGGAGGTCCGCCAGCACATCGTGGACCACCGCACCCACTGGGAGGACTGGTCCCGGATCCACCGCCTCGCGCACGAGAAGGGGCTCAAGACCCCGAGCACGATGCTGTACGGGCACATCGAGGAGCCCCGGCACCGCGTCGACCACGTGCTGCGGCTGCGGGAACTCCAGGACGAGACCGGCGGCTTCCAGGTCTTCATCCCGCTGCGCTACCAGCACGACTTCGTGGACATGCAGGACGGCAAGATCCGCAACAAGCTCCAGGCGCGCACGACGATGGCGACCGGCGCCGAGGCCCTGAAGACCTTCGCGGTCTCCCGGCTGCTCTTCGACAACGTGCCGCACGTCAAGGTCTTCTGGGTCATGCACGGCGTCCAGACGGCGCAGCTCGCGCTCCAGCACGGCGCGGACGACATGGACGGCTCGGTCGTCGAGTACAAGATCACGCACGACGCCGACAACTACGGCACGCCGAACAAGCTGGGCCGCGAGGACCTGCTCGAACTCATCCGGGACGCGGGCTTCCGGCCGGTCGAGCGGAACACGCGGTACGAGATCATCCGCGAGTACCCGGGCCCGGACACGGAGCTGCGGGAGACGCCGCAGGCGATGCGGGTCTGAGTCGCTCGTACGGAGAAGGGCCGGTGGGGTTCGCCCACCGGCCCTTCCTCATGCCCCCGTGTGCTCCACCGGGATCCACAGTTCCGCCCGAGCCGTCGTCCAGTCCGCCGAGGGCCGGACGCTCAGGATCTCCGGGCCCGGCCGGCTCGCGTACGGGTTGGACGGGAACCACTGGGTGAAGACGTCCCGCCACAGGTACTGGATGGCCGTCGGCAACGGGCCCTCGTTCTCGAAGACCGCCCAGGTGCCGGCCGGCACGCCGAGCACCTCGAACCCGTCCGGGACCTCGGCGCCGCTGACGACCCCGTGCCAGTAGTCGAGCTCGGCGCCCTCCTCCCGGCTCTCCGTGAGGTGCGTGACCGCCGAGACGATCCCCTCCGGCTCCCCGTCCGAGAGGCGGGCGAGCCGGTCCAGGGCCTCCTGGCCGATGGACCTGATGTGCGCGGCGATCGCCGGGTTCTCCCCCTCGTGGACCAGGGGGACCCGGGCCCCGCGCCCGATGATCCCGAAGGCTTCCTTCTCCACGACCCTGTACCGCATGGTGCTGTTCCCTTCGACGACGAGGCGGAAGGACATCCGCGGCTGTGAGCGCAGCGCCGCCCCGGTGCGGCGGGCCTCGCCGGGGCCGACCCCGTGCACCGCGCGGAACGCGCGGGCGAAGGCCTCCCCGGAGCCGTAGCCGTACCGGACCGCGATCTCAAGGAGCGTCCGCTCCCCGGCGAGCACCTCGGCGCCCGCGACGGTGAGCCGCCGGCGGCGTACGTACTCCGACAGGGGCATCCCCGCGAGCGCGGAGAACAGACGCCGGAGGTGGTACTCGGAGGTCGTCGCGATCCGGGCGAGCTCGGCCGTGTCGAGGTCGCCGTCGAGGCGCTCCTCGATGTGGTCGAGTGCCTGGTTGAGCCGGTCCAGCACGTGGTCCGTCCTTCCCTTTTTCCTTGTCCTCACCGTAGGAAGGGCGGGAGGCCCCGCACCCGACATCCTGTGCCCGATCCGGTCGGGTCCGGTCCGGTCGGGTCCGTCGGATCCGACGGGTCAGGTCAGGGGCAGCAGCATGATGATGTCGTCGCGGTCGTCGCCAGGGGCGACCCGGATCGCGTCGGGGACGCGGCCGACCTCCTTGTAGCCGGCCTTGGCGTAGAAGCCGTCGACGCCGGTGCCGCCCCGGCAGGTCAGCCGGATCGCCTCGATCGCCTCGAAGCCCTCGGCGGTACGGGCGGTGTGCTCGACCGCCGCCAAGAGGTCGCGGCCGTACCCCCGGCCCTGGTGGCGGGGGTGGACCATCACCGTGTAGAGCCACACCCAGTGCGTCATCAGCGGGTGGGTGTTGAAGGTGAAGAAGGCGGTGGCGGCGACCTCGCCGTCCTCGTCACGGCCGACGAGCAGCCGGGTGCCGCCCTCGGTCATCCCGACGAGGTGCTTGAGCAGCGCGGGACGGATGTCCTCGGGGGTGACGGGAGGGACGAAGCCGACCGAGCCACCGGCGTTGGAGACGTCGGCCCAGAGGGAGAGCAAGCCGTCGCGCAGGGCGCGGTCGGCCGACGGGTCCACCTCGAACGTAAGGGTCATGGAGCGATCGTAGATATTACTCGCGAGGTGCTCAAGTGGCCCGGTCCCGGGAGGCTCTCCCCTCCGTGCTTCACTGGAGGGGCGTCGGTCCCGTAAGGGATCTTGGGCACTTTTCGGAACGAACAATTTCGGAACGTCGGAACGGAAGAGTGGGCTGACATGCTCCGCTACACGCTGATGCGTCTCGGCATCTTCGCCGGATGCTTCCTCGCCCTGTGGGGTCTCGTCTACGTCGGTGCGCTGCCGCGCGGCCTCGGCGACTCGAACCTGCTCTGGGTCCTCATGCTCTCCCTCGTCATCTCCGCCCCGCTGAGCTTCGTCCTCCTGCGCAAGGTGCGGGACGAGGCGAGCATCGCGGTCGTCGAGAAGGTCGACCGCGCCAAGGGCCGCCTCGCGGCGAACCGGTCGCAGGAGGATGCGCTGTAGAGCCGTAAAGGCTGCGTAAGCTTCCTCACAGATCACCCGCCCCGGGCAAGAGCTTCCAAGGCTCCTGTCTGGGGCGTTCTGCGTTTCGGAGGCGGGAAGGCGTCCCTGCATCCCAAAGAAGGGCTTTGAGGTTCTCAAAGTTCAAGTGTTAACGTGTCCGTCATGACGACAGCAGTGCGCCCCTTCGACGCCGTGAGCACCCCGCTCGTGGCGCGCCTGCACGTCGATCTGTGCCGCTGTATGTCCGCGGTCTGTTGCCGCGCGCTCTGACCCGGCATCATGCAGCGGCCCGCGTGAAAGCGCGTGTGTGCCGCACCCCCGTCCCCGTATTGCCCGATACGCACCTGTGGAGTGTGTCTGTGTCCGCGTCCGCGACCACGCCCGAGAACGAGACCAAGCCCTCGTCCCGGATACCCAAGGTCCCCTTCTGGGCCCAGATCATCGCCGGTCTCGTCCTCGGCGTCCTGCTCGGCTGGATAGCCCGCAGCCAGGACGTGTCCTGGCTGAAGGAGACCCTCGGTCACGTCGGCGACATCTTCGTCCAGCTGCTCAAGCTGGCCGTCGCGCCGCTCGTCTTCTTCGCGATCCTGGTCTCGATCACCAACCTGCGGAAGGTGAACAACGCCGCCAGGCTCGCCACCCGCACCCTGCTCTGGTTCATGATCACCTCGCTGATCGCGGTCGCCATCGGCCTCGCCATCGGCCTGATCACCAACCCGGGCGCCGGCACCGGCCTCACCCCGCAGGACGGCAAGCTGCCGAAGCGCGAGGGCTCCTGGATCGACTTCCTCACCGGCATCATCCCGACGGACGTCATCACGCCCTTCACCGAGCTGAACGTCCTCCAGATCGTCTTCATGGCCGCCGTCGCCGGCGTCGCCGCCCTCAAGCTCGGCGACAAGGCCAAGCCGATCCTCACGCTCTCCGAGTCGGTCCTTGAGCTCCTCCAGAAGGCCCTGTGGTGGGTCATCCGCCTCGCCCCGCTCGGCACCGTCGGCCTCATCGGCTTCGCGATCGCCGACTACGGCTGGGACCTGATCGGCAAGTACGCGACCTTCACCGCCGACGTCTACATCGGCTGCGCCCTGGTCATGTTCGGCGTCTACCCGCTGCTGCTCGCCACGGTCGCCAAGGTCAACCCGGTCCAGTTCTACAAGGGCGCCTGGCCGGCCATCCAGCTGGCCTTCGTCTCCCGCTCCTCGGTCGGCACGATGCCGGTCACCCAGAAGGTCACCGAGCGCCTCGGCGTCCCGAAGGAGTACGCCTCCTTCGCCGTCCCGTTCGGCGCCACCACCAAGATGGACGGCTGCGCCGCGATCTACCCGGCGCTCGCCGCGATCTTCATCGCGCAGATCTTCGACGTACAGCTCGGCATCGGTGACTACCTGCTCATCGCCTTCGTCTCCGTCGTCGGCTCGGCGGCCACCGCCGGCCTGACCGGCGCGACGGTCATGCTGACCCTGACCCTCTCCACCCTCGGTCTCCCCCTTGAGGGCGTCGGCCTCCTCATGGCGATCGACCCGATCCTGGACATGATCAGGACGGCCACGAACGTCGCGGGCCAGGCTCTGGTCCCGGTGATCGTCTCCGCCCGCGAGAAGATCCTCGACCTCACCGCGTACGAGAACGCCTCGTCGTCCCCGATCGACGACCTGGCCGACAGCCGCGAGGCCGAGCGCAAGGTCTCGGTGCCGGTCGCGGCCTGACACGTCCCACTGCGACACGTCCACTGCGACACCTCCGCAGCGCGTCCCACGTGCCCCCTGCCCCGTCCGGGCAGGGGGCACGTACGCTTCTGCGGGGCATCCAGTGGATCTTGGAAGCAGGGGTGGGGCGCCATGGCCGGTGGTGCGAAGGCGCGGCGGTTGCCGAGGGCCGTGCGGGAGCGGCAGATGATGGACGCGGCGGTGCGGAGTTTCGCGCGGCGCGGGTACCAGGCGGCTTCCATGGACGAGATCGCCGAGCTCGCGGGGGTCTCCAAGCCGCTGGTGTACCTGTATCTGAACTCCAAGGAGGAGCTCTTCACCGCCGTGATCCGGCGGGAGGCGCAGGCGCTGCTCGCCGTGGTCGCCGAGGCCGTCGTCGACCGGAGTACGTCGTCCGAGGAGCCGCGCGACCGGAGCGCGCCGCCCGACGAGCGGCTCTGGGCCGGGCTGCTCGCCTTCTTCACGTACGCCGCCGAGCACCCGGACTCCTGGGCGGTGCTCAGCCGGCAGGCGCGGACGCAGGGGGAGCCGTTCGCCGGGGAGGCGGCCCGGATGCGGGACGAGATCACCGCGTTCGTGGCCGGCCTGATCGGTGAGGCCGCGCGGGAGGCGCGGGGCGGCGCGGACATCACCGAACGGGACGTGGCGGCGCTGGCGCAGGCGCTCGTCGGGTCCGCCGAGTCGCTGGCGAGCTGGGCCAACGAGACACCGGGGGTGACGGCGAAGGAGGCGGCCGCGACGCTGATGAACTTCGCGTGGTCCGGGCTCGGGAACCTCATGAAAAGCGAGCGCTGGTCTCCCCGTTGACTCTTACCTCGCAGTAAGGTTACCGGCTAGTCACTCCTCGTGGAGAGGGCAACGCACCGACGTACGACCTCAGTTCATCGCGCAGACCGAGGAGCCGCACGTGTCCGTCGTCAACGAGCCGTCCGCGAGTGAGCCGGTCGAGCCGCGCAAGGTCCTGGTCGACGGAGTGGTGCGGGAGGTCTCCGTGCCCGCGCTCGTCGCGCCCGTCCGGCGGGGGTCGCTCGCCGACCTCCCGTACGACAACGCCCGCCAGGATCCGGCAGCCGTCCTCTTCTCCCGTAAGGGACCCCAGGGGGAGTGGTACGACGTCACCGCCTCCGCCTTCGCCGCCGAGGTCCACTCCGTCGCCAAGGGCCTCGTCGCCCACGGCCTCCGCCCCGGCGACCGGCTCGCGCTCATGGCCAGGACCACCTACGAGTGGACCCTGCTCGACTTCGCCGCCTGGGCCGCCGGACTCGTCACCGTCCCCGTCTACCCCACCTCCTCCGCCTTCCAGACCCGCTGGATCCTCCAGGACTCCGGCGCCACCGCCTGCGTCGTCGAGGACCCGGAGCAGGCCCGGCTCGTCTCCGCCGAGCGGCGGCAACTGCCCGGCCTCGCCCACCTCTGGGTCCTCGACACCGGCGCCGTCGACCAGCTCCGCCGCGCCGGCTCGCGCGTCGCCGACGAGGCCGTCACCGCCCGCCGGGGGCTGCTCACCCCCGAGACCCTCGCCACCCTCGTCTACACCTCGGGCACCACCGGCCGCCCCAAGGGCTGCGCCCTCACCCACGCCAACTTCTTCGCCGAGGTCGACAACGCCGTCCGGCTCCTCCACCCCGTCTTCGTCGCCGAGAGCGAGGAACCCGCCGCCACCCTGCTCTTCCTGCCGCTCTCCCACGTCTTCGGGCGGATGGTCGCCATCGGCTGTGTGCGGGCCCGGGTCCGCGTCGGGCACGCCCCCTCCGTCGAGGGCCAGGAGCTCCTCGCCGACCTCGCGGGCTTCCGCCCCACGTTCCTCCTCGCCATCCCGTACGTCCTGGAGAAGGTCTACAACTCCGCCCGCGCCACCGCCGAACGCGGCGGGAAGGCCGCCGCGTTCGACCGGGCCGCCCGGGTCGCCCGCCGGTACGGGCACGAGGACACGCCCTCGCTCTCCCTGCGCGCCGCACGGGCGCTGTACGACCCGCTCGTCTACCGGCGCATCCGCGCCGCCCTCGGCGGCCGGGTCAGGTACGTGATCTGCGGCGGCTCCCCGCTCGGCGCGCCGCTCGCCGAGTTCTACGCGGGCGCCGGCGTCGAGGTCTTCGAGGGGTACGGCCTGACGGAGACCACGGGCGCGTCGACGGTCACCCCGCCGCAGCGGCCGCGCACCGGCACCGTCGGCCGGCCGCTGCCCGGCACGGCCGTGCGGATCGCCGACGACGGCGAGGTCTGGCTCAAGGGCGGTCACGTCTTCGCCGGGTACTGGGACGCCCAGCGCGGGGCGGCCGTGCCGTACACCGACGACGGCTGGTTCCCCACCGGCGACCTGGGGTCGCTCGACGCCGACGGCTATCTGCGGATCACCGGCCGCAAGAAGGACATCCTCATCACCTCGGCGGGAAAGAACGTCGCTCCCGCCCCCCTCGAGGACTGGCTGCGGGCCCATCCGCTGATCGCCCAGTGCGTGGTCCTCGGCGACAACCGCCCGTACATCACCGCCCTGATCACCCTCGACCACGAGGGCCTCACCCACTGGCGGCGGATGCGGCACAAGGACCATCTGGCGCTCTGGGAGCTGACCCGGGACGAGGAGCTGCTCGGCGTGCTCCAGCGCGCGGTGGACGAGGCCAACCGGCTGGTCTCGCGCGCGGAGTCGATCCGCGCCTTCCGCGTCCTGACCGCCGAGTTCTCCGAGAGCTCAGGGCATCTGACGCCGTCGCTCAAGCTCCGACGGCGCGCCGTGCTGCGGGACTTCGCGCGGGAGATCGAGGAGATGTACGGGGCGGGGGGCGCCGACGCGGAGTAGGGCGGGGCCCGAGTGGGGGCCCGCCCGTACGCGCGGCGCTCCTCACACCATGAGGGACACCTCGTGGATCTCGTCGGCGGAGTGGCCCGTGCGGGCGTGGACCCGCTGGACCGCCTCGGCCGACGGGCCGTGCGACAGGCAGTAGACCGTCCCCGACTCCGGGTCCGCCCACGCCCTCTCGAAGTGCACTCCCTCGTCCTTCTCGACGGCGAGGTCGGCCTGGTGCGCCTCGTTCAGCTGCTCGGCCGTGATGCCCATCATGCCCCGGTGCACGTCCATGTACGTTGCCATCGTTCACCCACCTCCACTTCCATGGTGCGCCCTCACGGCCAGAGCAGCTCGCGCAGCCAGCCGGTGGCGGTCGCCGGGTCGCGGCGGTAGCGCAGGCGCAGGTGGCGGCGGTGTCCGTCGCCCTGGAAGAACTCGACCTCGGCCGGCTCGACGACGTACAGGGTCCAGGTGGGCGCCTGGGCGTCCGGTTCCGCTTCGGCCCGCCGCCAGGCCGCCGCGCTCGCCTCCGCGAGGGTCTCCGGAGAGTCCAGGACCTCGCTCTGCCGGCCCACGAGCGCCGAGGCGAGGGCGCCGGTGGTGCGGGCGTGGAGGTCCTCGTACGCCTCCTCGGGGGTGCCGGTGGTGACGTGGCCCCTGATCCGGACCTGGCGGCCCTGGACCGGCCAGTAGAAGTGGAGGGCGGCCTCGGGGCGGGCGGCGAGCTGGCGGCCCTTGGCGCTGGTGGCGTGCGAGGCGAAGTGCCAGCCGCGCGCGTCGGCGTCGTGCAGCATCACCGTACGGACGTCGGGTCTGCCGTCCTCGTCCACGGTGGCGAGGGAGAGCGTGTGCGGTTCGGTCTGGCCGGCCGCGACCGCCGCCGTGAACCAGTCGTGGAAAAGCGGCAGCGGCTCGGGCGGGGCGCCCGCCGGGTCGAAGGAGGGCAGCTCGGTGTCCCAGACGCGGAGGGAGCGGAGGGCGTGGTGGAAGTCGGTCATGCGGCCACGGTAGGGCGCGGGGTGGTGGTCGGGTTCCCGGGGCGGTCGAAGTTTCTTGAGTGAGGGTCAGCCCCGGCCGAGGACCACCGTTCCCGACGAGCAGAACCAGCCTCCCGTCCCCGACGCCACCGCCACCTCCGGCAGCGAACCGTCCGCCCGTCGCACCTGGAGGCCCGGCGCCTCCCCGCGCAGCTGCCGCACCGCCTCCACGAGCAGGAAGAGGCCCCGCATGCCCGGGTGGCAGGCCGAGAGTCCGCCGCCGTCCGTGTTCACCGGCAGCCGGTCCTTCTCCTGGACGAACGGGCCGCCCTCGCCCTTCGCGCAGAAGCCCAGGTCCTCCAGGGTCACCAGGGTCATGTAAGTGAAGGCGTCGTAGATCTCGGCCAGGTCGACGTCCGCGGGCGTCACCCCCGCCCGCTCGAAGGCCAGCCGGCCGCTGACCGCCGCCGGGGAGACCGTGAAGTCCTCCCACTCCGACATCGTGGTGTGCGAGACGTGCTCACCGGTGCCGAGCACCCAGACCGGGGCCGTACGGCAGTCCTGGACGTACTCCTCGGCGACGAGCAGCACCGCGCAGCCGCCGTCGCTGCGCAGGCAGCAGTGCAGCTTGGTGAACGGGTCCGCGATCATCGGCCCGGACAGGACGTCGTCGACGGTGATCGGGTCGCGGAACATCGCCTCCGGGTTGAGCGCCGCGTTCGCCCGCGCCCGTACCGCCACCTCGGCGAGCTGCTCCAGGGTCGTCCCGTACTGGTGCATATGGCGGCGGGCCGCCATCGCGTACTTGGCGATCAGGGTGTGCCCGTACGGGACCTCGAACTGGAGCGGGCCGCGCGCCCCGAAGGAGAGGTTGGCGGTACGGCGCCGGGCGCGGATGTCGGCGCGCGCGGTGGAGCCGTACACGAGGAGGACCGCGTTCGCGTGCCCGGCGGCGATCGCGTCGGCGGCGTGCGCGGCCATGACCTCCCAGGTGGCGCCGCCGACGGCGGTCGAGTCCACCCAGCGGGGCCGGAGACCCAGGTACTCGGCGACCTCGACCGGGGCGAGCGTGCCGAGGCCCGCCGAGGCCAGGCCGTCGATCACCGAGCGGTCCAGGCCGCTGTCCGCGAGCGCGCGCCGGGCGGCCTGGGCGTGCAGCGCGTACGGGGTGGCCTCGTCGACCCGGCCGCAGTCGGCGAGCGAGACGCCGGCGACGGTGACGCGGCGGGAGCTCCGTGTGGACAGGGTGGGCGCCATGGATCTGACGGTACATCAGATTTGCGGAACCGGTCCGGTGCTTCTCTGGGCAAGTAGTGCCGCCCGGTCCTAACATGACGCTCCGTCAGATACGGAGGGAGCCTCATGGACGCCGCCGAACGCGCGCCGCTCGCCGCCACCGGGACCGAACGGATCGCCGCCCCGCTCACTGCCCCGCTCGTCGACCCGCCCACCGCCCCGTTCGCCGAGGAGCAGGAGGAGATCCGCCGCACCCTGCGCGAGCTCCTCGCCGCACGCGCCGGGCCCCGCGAGAACCGCGCGGCCGTCGCCGGCCCCCAGGGGTACGACCCCGAGCTCTGGGCCCGCATGTTCGGCACCCGCATGTCCGGCGCCCTCGGTCTCGCCGGGCTCACCCTCCCCGAGGAGTACGGAGGCGCCGGCCGGGGGCCCGCCGAGCTCGCCCTCGTCTGCGAGGAGACCGGCCGCGCCCTCGCCCCCTCCCCGCTCCTCGCCACCAGCGTCCTCACCGCCCCGCTCCTCACCGCCCTCGGCACCCCCGCCCAGCGCGCCGCCCTGCTCCCCCGCCTCGCCGACGCCACCCTCACCTGCGCCCTCGCCGTCCCCGGCGGCTCCCTCGCGCTCGCCCTCGGCCTCACCGGCGACAACACCGCCGGCGACTGGTCCGGCGGCGGCCGCGCGGGCGGTGTCCAGGCCCGCGCCGCCGACGGCGGCTGGCGGCTGTACGGCGAGGCCGCCCACGTCGTCGACGGGCACAGCGCCGGACTGCTGCTCGTCGCAGCCCACACGGGAGGCTTCGCCCGCAGCCGTACGCTCCTCTTCCTCGTACGGACCGACGGGGCCGACGTACCCGGTCTCGTCCGCACCCGGACGCCCGCCCTCGACCGGACCCGGCCCCGGGCCACCGTCCAGTTCCGCGACACCCGGGCCGAACTCCTCGGCGAGGAGCCGGCCGACGTCCTCGGCGCCCTCGCCGCCACCGGCCGCACCGCCGCCGTCATGCTCGCCGCCGAGGCGGTGGGCGCGGCCCGGGAGGCCCTCGACCGCGCCGCGGAGCGCATCGTCGACCGCGCCGCGGACCGCGCCGTCGGCCGAGCCGTCTCGTCCTGTGCGGCCGAGCAGCGGCTCGCCGACCTCCACGTCCAGGTCGAGGCCGCCCGCTCCCTCACCTCCTGCGCGGTACGGGAACCCGGCCCCGGACCGGAGAGCGGGCCGCTCGCGCTCGCCCACGCCCTGGAGGCCCTGCGCGCGACCGCGGAGGAGTCCCTGCGGATCCACGGCGGCGACGGCTCCGCCGCGGAACACGACCCGCTCCTCTTCTTCGAGCGGGCCACGTCCGACGAGCTGCTCTTCGGTCCCGTGCGGCGGTTGCGCGCCCGGGCGGCGGAACGGACCGGACTCTTCGGAGAGGTGGCGGCGTAGATGCCCGTCGGACGCGGACGCGGACTCGTGCAGAAGATCTCCTCGACCCGGGCCTTCGCCCGCGTCGGCCCCCACGTCATCCCCGCCATGGACCGGGCCGTCCACCGGCTCACTCGGGGAAAAGTGCTGCTCAGCGCCCAGATGCTGCCCGGGGTCGTCCTCACTGCCCGGGGTGCGAGGAGCGGGCTGCCCCGGGTCACCCCGCTGGCCTGCATGCCGGAGCCGGACGGCGGCTGGCTGCTCGTCGGCTCCAACTTCGGCCGCCCCGGACACCCGGCGTGGACGGCGAACCTGCTCGCCCACCCGGACGCCGAGGTCAACTGGCGGGGCGAGGACGTGCCCGTACGGGCGGAGCTGCTCACGGGGGAGGAGCGGGCGGAGGCCTGGCGGGCGGCGCTGGAGTTCTGGCCGCCGTACGCCACGTACCAGGCGCGGGTGGAGCGCGAGATCAGACTCTTCCGGCTCACCCGGCGGTGAGCCATCCGGCCGGTGGCGGGGGGCGTCCCGCCCGGTGCGGTGCGGCGTCCCCGCCGGAGACACGGCGACGCCGACGGCGGTCCGTGGGGGCGGGCCGCCGTCGGCGTCGACGACAGGACGGGTGGAGGAGGGGGTCGGGGCTATCTGGTCGGCTTCTTGCCGGTGATGCCCAGATGCACCAACAGGGCGAGGTTCGGCTTGAGTTCGGCCTGCTTCACACCCCAGGTCGTGAAGCCCTTCTGATGGCCGGCGACCGCGGCGAGCATCGCCACGAGCGAGCCCGCCATGGCGGCGGGGCTGACCTCCTTGTCGACCTTGCCCTTGGTCTGGAGCTCCTTCACCGCGTCCGTGAGGGAGTTGGTGACCGAGTTCAGGATCTTCATGCGGATCTTGTAGAACCGCTTGTCGCCCTCGGCGGCACCGAGGTCCACGACCCTGAGGATCGCGTCGTGCTTCCGCCAGAAGTCCAGGAAGCCCTCGACGAGTTCCTCGGAAGTCTGCCAGCCGGCCTTACCGACCCAGGAGCGGCCGGAGACCAGCGCGGTCAACCCGGCGCCCTCCTTGGCCATTTCCTCCGCGATCTCGAGAACCGCTCCCTCGACGTCCGGGAAGTACTGATAGAACGTCGCGGGTGAAGTACCCGCCTTCCGGGCCACATCGATGACCTTGACGTCCCGGTAGGGCGAGGAGCTGAGCATCTCACCGAGGCAGTCGAGCAGCTTCTGCCGCGTCGCCTGACCGCGTCGTCCGGCCACGCGGCCGTCGACGGTGCGTACTTGTCCTGTCATGCCGTCAGCTTACCGAGGGGGGGTCGGCGCGCGATTCGGCCGAGTGCAAATGGGGTGCGACCCTGTTCCGCGAGCGTTCTGCGAGGTCGGCTCGCGTGTTGCGGCTCGGTGCGCAGGGGCGGGTTCAAGCCAGTGCGGTGGCGTTGCCGGGTCGGCGGGGGAGGCCGGGGGAGTCTCCAGGGCGGCCCCCGGGGAGCCCCTGGGGAACTCCGGGGAAACCCCACGGGGGAGACCCGTACCCGAATAGACTTATGAACAGCCTGTGGACAACTTCGGTGGACAAGTCAAGCGCCCCAAGGGTTGTAGCGGGCTGAATCGTCTCTTTGTTCGTATATCGGAGCGTGCGGCGCCGCCCCCGGCGACCTAGCGTGGCCCCATGGCGGCACGCACTGAGGGCACCCCCTGCTGGGTGGACGCACAGCTTCCCGACCTGGAGGCCGGCAAGCGCTTCTACGGCGAGCTCTTCGGCTGGACCTTCGACCCCCAACGCGACGAGGCCCTCCTCGACGGGCGACGCGTCGCCGGGCTCCTCCCCAAGCGCGACGGCCGCATGCCGACCACCTGGACCCTCTACCTCGCCACCCGGGACGCGGGCACCCTCTCCACCCGGATCAAGGCCGCCGGCGGGCAGATGGTCATGGAGCCGTACCCCGTCGGCCCGTTCGGCGTCCTCGCCCTCGCCGCCGACCCCGGGGGCGCCGTCTTCGGACTCCGGCAGGCGGGCGACGACGACGGGTTCGAGATCACGAACGAGCCGGGCGCCTTCTGCTGGATGGAGGTGTACACCCGCCGTCCCGAGGCGGTCGACACCTTCTACGCCACCGTCTTCGGCTACCTCGGCCGCCAGACCGACGCCGAGGAGGAGGGCAGGGACGAGGGCTTCGACTACCGCGTCTGGTCGCCTCCCGGCTCCCGGCCCGGCGACGACAGCGCCGCCTTCGGCGGGCGCGCCGTCATCACCGACGACTTCCCCGCCGAGATGCCCGGTCACGTCCTCGTCTACTTCGTCGTCCACGACTGCGACGAGGCCTGCGCGACCACCGTCCGCCTCGGCGGCCGCGTCGCCACCCCGCCCTTCGACACCCCGCACGGCCGCATCGCCGTCCTCCACGACAACCAGGGCGCCCGCTTCGCGGTCCTCGCGGAACCGAAGCCGGCCGACGGGAGCTGAGCCGTACGGGCTGAGCCGTACGGGCCGGTACGAGCCGACCCGTAAGAGCCGGGTTGGACTGAGCCGTACCGGCGGGTACCCACCCCCGACAGGACCGCCCCCCACGACCTGCGACACCCCGATCCGCCCCCGGGTTCGCAACCGGGCCCTCGGACAGGAAGAATCAGGGCCACGGGGCCGTACTCATGGCCCGTACGGGGAGGTGACAGGCAAGTGGAACAGCTGACGCAGCACGACCCGAGACGTATCGGGCCCTTCGAGGTGCTGGGCCGGCTCGGCGCGGGCGGGATGGGCCTGGTCTATCTCGCGCGTTCGGCCTCGGGCCGGCGCGTGGCGATCAAGACCGTGCGCACGGAGCTCGCGGAGGACCAGCTGTTCCGGGTCCGCTTCACCCGGGAGGTGGAGGCCGCGCGGGCGGTCTCCGGCTTCTACACGGCCGCCGTCGTGGACGCCGACCCCCGGGCCGCCGTGCCCTGGCTGGCGACCGCCTACGTTCCCGCGCCCTCGCTCGAAGAGATAGTGAACGAGTGCGGGCCGCTCCCGGCCCAGGCCGTGCGCTGGCTGGCCGCCGGCGTCGCCGAGGCCCTGCAGTCCATCCACGGCGCGGGCCTGGTCCACCGTGACCTCAAGCCCTCCAACGTCCTCGTCGTCGAGGACGGCCCCCGGGTGATCGACTTCGGCATCGCGTCGGGCGTCTCCAACACGCGCCTGACCATGACCAATGTCGCCGTCGGCACCCCGGCCTACATGTCGCCCGAGCAGGCCCGCGACTCGCGCAGCGTCACCGGCGCCAGCGACGTCTTCTCGCTGGGCTCCATGCTGGTCTTCGCGGCCACCGGCCACGCGCCGTACCACGGCGCCAATCCGGTCGAGACCGTCTTCATGCTGCTCCGCGAGAACCCCGACCTGGAGGGCCTGCCCGAGGAGCTGCGGCCCCTCATCGCCTCCTGCATGCAGACGGACGTCTCCCGCCGGCCCACCCCGGCCGACCTCCAGGCGCAGCTCGCCCCGCATCTCTTCGGCCCCGGCAGCGACGACAGCGGTACGGCGTCGGCCTGGCTGCCGGAGAGCGCCACCGCCATGATCGAGACCCGCCGCGGCGGCCGCCCCGCCCCGGCGCCGACCGCGCCGCCGATGCCGCCGCGCCCGCCGCGACAGCCCGGCGGCGGTGGCGGCGACCCGCGCTTCCCCGAGGCCGCGCGCGGCGGCGGTGGCCGTCGTCCCGAGCCCGCGCCCGTCGGTGGCGGCCGGCACGCGGGGCCCGCCGAGAGCGCGGGCGGCCCCGTACGCCTCGCGGGCGTGACCGTCCCGATCGGCCCCGGCCCCCGGGTCGCCGACACCCGCGCCGCGCTCGCCGTCGGCCGGGGCGCCGACGCCGGTCCCGGTCCCGCGACCGGCTGGATCCGTCCGCCCGGCGGCGGCCCCCACGGCGCGGACCCGGGTGCGCACGCGGGGGAGCCCGGCCCGCCGCCCGGCTCCCGCCCGGTGAACGTCCCCTCCCAGGGCTCCGAGCCGGCCGAGCCCGGCCCCTGGCGGCCGTGGCGCTTCCGCATGTCGAACGACGTGTGGGGGACCCCGGTCGTGGACGGCGACCTGCTGTACGTGACCTCGTTCGAGGTACACGCCCTGGACACCGGCAGCGGCCGGCGCCAGTTCAAGACCCGGGACGTGGCCTGGTCCATGGCCGTCGCCTCGGGCCGTATCCACGCCTCCGACGGGCCCACGCTCTACGCCCTCGACGCGACCGACGGCAGCGAGCGCTGGCGGCTGCGGACCGACGCCTGGGTGTACTCGCTCCAGGTCGACCGGGGCACGGTCGTCACCGGCACGCGCGGCGGCGGGGTGCAGGGCTGGGAGGCCTCCAACGGCTCCAAGCTGTGGGAGATCTCCGGCGCCCAGACCGACTTCGAGACCCCGGAGGCGGGGCCGTCCGTGCACGGCGACACCGTGTACGTGTGGCGGGACGCCCGGCTCCAGGCCCTCGACGCCCGTACGGGCGTCGAGCGCTGGTCGTACCCCATCGGCGACGCCGCCTCCTGCGCGAACGTGCCGGTCCGGGTCGCCCCCGCCGAGGACGGATGCGTGTACGTCTCCGCCGGGACGCGGGTCCTGTCGATCGACATCGCCGCCGGGCACGTCCGCTGGCACTTCGAGGCGCCGGCCGTCTTCCTGTCCCCGCCGGCGTTCGCGCCGGGGCCCGCCGTGACGGGCGGCGGGGTGTACCTCTCCGACCACCTCGGCACGGTGTACGCGATCGACGCCACCACCGGGCAGGACCGCTGGCGGATCGCGACCGAGCCGCGCCAGTCGGCCGAGCCGGTGCTCGTGGCCGACGGCAACGTGCACGTCGGCAGCGGCAGCGCGCTCTACACGCTCGACGCCGTCACGGGCACGCCCAGGTGGCGGTTCGCGGCGGGTGGCGAGCTGGTCGGCTCCCCGGTCGTCGCCGACGGACGGGTGCACTTCGGCTCGGCCGACCACGTCCTCTACACCCTGGACGCGACCGGCGGTCAGCTGCGCTGGAAGCTCGCGACCGGCGGCGAGATCACCGGCTCGCCGGTGGCCAGGGGCGGAGTCGTGTACGCGTGCAGCAAGGACCGCTGCGTGTACGCGCTCGACGCGGTGAAGGGCACGGCCACCGGCCGGGGGGCCGCCGCGCGGTAGCGGGGCTACTGCCGTGGCGGCGGGTTCTCCCGGTCCGGGTCCCACGTCGGTACGTCGTACGTCTGGGTCGCGGCGTACGGCGTCGAGGCCTGGGGGTGCCGACGGGGATCGGCCGGGGTGTCGTCCCGCGGCGGGCCGCCGAGGGGCGGGTGCTGGTGGTGGGGCTCCCCGTCCACCCGGTGCGCCCGGGTCCTGCCGGACATGACGAGCGCGCCGAGCAGCAGCAGGACGCCGCCGCCGAAGGCGAATCCGACGCCGTCACCGAGCCCCGTACCGTCACCGCCGACCGTGAGGCCGCCCTCGGCCTGCCCGACCCGCACCATCCACAGGATCGTGAAGCCGAGGACGACGATCCCGGCGAGGGCGACGAGCAGGCGGGAGCGCAGCACCACCCCGACGAGGGTGAGGAGGGCGGCGAGGAGGAACGGCAGCAGGATCGAGCCCAGTACGCCGGCCTTGTCGCCCGTGATGCCGGTGAACAGGTCGCCGAGGGCGTAGTCGCGTCCGTGACGGCCGTCGTACCAGGCACGGAAGGGGCTCCGGACGGCGGCCGTCGCTCCGGCGAGAGCCAGGACCGAGCCGACGACGTTGCGAATCATCGATGCGGCCTCCTGACGGTCCGGGCGCTCTCGCTCCCGACGCTACGCCCGGTGGGAGGGGCCCGCCACGCGGCACCGGGGGCGTCGTTAGAGTGGCGCGGACACGACAGAAGGGGCGGGAGCAGCGATGGTACGTACGCGCCTGAAGCTCGCGGCGACGCTCACGGTGGTGGTGCTCGCGCTGACCGGATTCCACACCGGCAAGGGCGGCAGCAGCGGCGGAAGCAGCAGTGGCGGCGGCAGCGGGAAGAGCAAGAGCCGCTCGGACGACGACGGCTCCGGCGGCGGCTGCTCCAGCGACGAGAAGAGCAACGACGACTACAGCGGCTCGGACGGCTCGGGCAGATCCGCCGCCGACGAGTACACGTACGACCCCACGCCGACCGCCTCTCCGACGGCGGACGTCCACGTCTCCGTCGTCGACTGTGTGAAGCCAGCGCAGAAGAAGCGCAAGGGCAAGCCGGCCCGCAAGGCGGACACCACGGCCACGGTGAGGATCACCTCGGACGCGTGGGAGGAGAAGACGTTCCGGGTCGTCGTGCGGTTCGAGGGGGCGGGTCACAAGGTGGTGGACGAGGCCGAGACGACGGTCACGGTCGAGCGCCGGGGGACGAAGACCTTCGAGGTGAAGATGGCGCACCCGGGGGCCGTCGACCGGGTGAGGGAGTGCATCGCCTTCGACGAGGGCGAGGTCCCGGGGGCCACCGCCTCGACCACGCCCTCCTCCACCCCTTCGCCTACCGCGTCCTGAACCCCGGCCCCCGCCGCCCGAACAGCTCCGCCTGCCGCTCCGGCGGCAGGTTTCCGAGGGCGACCAGGTGCGGCGCGTGGGCGAGCGCCTGGGCCCTGGCGGCCTCTTTCACCGACCACAGGGCCCGGACCGTGCCCTGCACCGCCTCGGTCGGGTACGAGGCGATGACGGCGGCGGCCTCGCGGGCGGCGGTCAGCGCCCCGCCGGGCTCCGTCACCTCGCTGACCAGCCCCGTCTCGTACGCCCGCCGGGCCGAGATCCGTTCCGCGCTGCCCATCAGCGCCATCCGGGCGATCTCCCCGTAGGGCATCCGCTGCGCCATGTGGACGGTCTCGAAGGCGCTGACCATCCCGTAGGTGGTGTGCGGGTCGAAGAAGGTGGCGTCCTCGCCCGCGATCAGGAACTCGGACTCGCCGAGCAGGTAGAAGGCCCCGCCGCAGGCCATGCCCTCGACGGCGGCGATCACCGGCTTCCACAGGTCGTTCGCCTTGGGGCCGATCGTGAGGAGGGGGTCGTCGATCGTGTACGGGGAGGAGGGCTGGGGGGTGTCCCCCACGGCGGCCCGGTCGATCCCGGTGCAGAAGGCCCGCCCCCCGGCGCCGGTGACGACGATCGCGCGGACCTCGTCCTCGTACCGGAACGCCCGCCAGACGGCGCCGAGTTCACGGGCCATCGCCGGTGTGAGCGCGTTGTGTTTCTCCGGTCGGTCGAGGGTGACGACCGCGACGCCGGTCTCCTTGTCGCGGTCGACCGTGATGCCGGGGGCGCTCATCCGCGCTCCAGGAGCCAGCGGGGGACGGCGAGGCCGTCGAGCTCGGTGAACGCGACCTTCACCGGGGCGCCGATGCGCAGCCGCCCCGGGTCGACCGAGTTCAGGGGCGCGTCGGGGGCGGCGACGACGTTACCGACGAGGCGGATGCGGGGGGCGTCGGCGAGTTCGACGAGCACCGCGTTGTACGGGGCCTGGGCGGCGTACTCGGGCAGGAGCGGCGGGTGGGGCAGGACGTACGACCAGATCCGGCCGCGTCCGGACATGAGCCGCCACTCGCTGTCGAAGGAGCGGCAGTGCGGGCAGCAGGGGCGGGGCGGGAAGCGGAGCTCGCCGCAGTCGGGGGCCGCGCAGGCCTGGACGCGCAGCTCGCCCCGGGCGGTGTACTCCCAGAAGGGGGCGCCGTCGGTGTCGGTGACGGGGGTCAGCATCTCGACTCCTCAGTTCCTGAGCAGGATCGCGGAGGTGGGGACGCCCTCGCCGGCCGTGACGAGGCAGGTGGCGGCGTCGGGGACTTGGGCGGTGGAGGTGCCGCGGAGCTGCTTCACGCCCTCGGTGATGAGGTTGAAGCCGTGGACGTACGCCTCCGAGAGCCCGCCGCCGCCGGTGTTGAGGGGCAGCCGGCCGCCGATCTCCAGGGCGCCGCCCTCGGTGAAGGCGGCGCCCTCGCCGCGCTCGCAGAAGCCGTAGCCCTCCAGGGAGAGCGGGACGAGGGGGGTGAAGGCGTCGTAGATCTGGGCGACGTCGACGTCCTGGGGGCCGAAGTCGGCGTGCTTCCAGAGGTGGCGGGCGGCCGTCCAGGCGGGTCCTGACAGGGGGTCGTCGTTCCAGTAGTTGACCATGCCGTGGTGCTGGGCGGGCAGGCCCTGGGCGGCGGAGTGGACGTACACCGGCTTCCGGCGGCAGTCGCGGGCCCGCTCGGCGCTCACGATCACGCACGCCAGCGCCCCGTCCGTCTCCAGGCAGTTGTCGAAGAGGCAGAGGGGTTCGCTGATCCAGCGGGCGGTCATGTACATCTCGCGGGTCAGCGGGCGCTCGTACATGATCGCGTCGGGGTTCTGGTTGGCACGGTTGCGGCAGGCGAGGGCGACGTTGAAGAGGTGGTCGCGGGTGGCGCCGTACTCGTGCATGTAGCGGCGGGCGAGCATGCCGATCTCGTCGGCGGGGCGGAGCAGGCCGAAGGGCCGGGTCCACTGGCCGGGGGTGGGCAGCTGGACGGCGGTGTTCTTCCAGGGGCGCGGTCCGCTGCCCCGCTTCCGCGACCGCCAGGCGACGCCGACGCTCGCCTGACCGGTGGCGACGGCGGCGGCGAGGTGGCCGACGGTCGCGCAGGAGCCGCCGCCGCCGTAGCCGACCTTGGAGAAGAAGGTGACGTCGCCGGCGCCGATGGCCTTGGCGACCTCGACCTCGTCGGTCTCCTCCATCGTGTACGAGGCGAAGCCGTCGACCTCGGACGGATCGATCCCCGCGTCGTCGAGGGCGGCGAGGATCGCCCGGCAGGCGAGGGCCTTCTCGGTCTCGGGGAGCTGTTTCGCGAAAGCGGTCTGCCCGATCCCGACGATGGCGGTGGCGTCCTTGAGCACGGAACCTCCCGATGCGACAGCACTGCTGACAGCGCGTCAGGTTACAACTAATCTGACGAACAGTCAGCTACAGGAGGTGGGGTATGCGCGGCGACCTGGAGTGGGGCACGATCCCCGGTCTCGTACGGGCGGCGGCCGAGCGGTACGGCGCGCGGGAGGCCGTCGTCGACGGCCGGACCCGCGTGAGCTACGGCGAACTCGGCGCACGCGTCGAGCGGGCCGCCGCCGCCTGCCTCGCCACCGGCGTCCGGGCCGGCGACCGGGTGGCGGTCTGGGCCCCCAACACCCTCGACTGGATCGTCTCCGCGCTCGGCGCGGTCACCGCCGGCGCCGTCCTCGTCCCCCTGAACACCCGCTTCAAGGGCACCGAGGCCGCCCACGTCCTCCAGCGCTCCCGGGCCCGGCTGCTCTTCGTCACCGGCACCTTCCTCGGCACCTCGTACGTGGCCTCCCTGCGCCGCTGCGGAGTGGCGCTGCCGCACCTGGAGCGGGTCGTGGTCCTCGGCGACACCGCCCCGGACGACGCGGGCTGGACGACCTGGAAGGCCTTCCTCGCGGAGGGCGACACGGTCCCGGCGGCCCGGGTCCGCGCCCGGGCCGAGGGAATCGACCCCGGCGCGCCCTCCGACATCATCTACACCTCCGGCACCACCGGCCGCCCCAAGGGCGCGGTCATCAGCCACGCCCAGAGCCTGCGCTGCTACGCGGTCTGGTCCGAGCTCGCGGGCCTCCGGGAGGGCGACCGCTATCTCGTCGTCAACCCCTTCTTCCACACCTTCGGCTACAAGGCCGGGATCCTCGCCTGCCTGATGCGGGGCGCGGTGATCGTCCCCCAGTCCGTCTTCACGGTCGACACGGTCCTCGCCAACATCGCCGCCGAACGCATCACGGTCCTGCCCGGCCCGCCCACCCTCCACCAGTCGCTCCTGGACCACCCCGCCCGCCCGGCCCACGACCTCACCTCCCTCCGCCTCGTCGTGACGGGCGCGGCAGTCGTCCCCCTCCGGCTCGTCGAACGCCTCCGCGCCGACCTGGGCGTCGGCACGGTCCTCACCGCGTACGGCCTCTCCGAGGCGAGCGGCATCGTCACCATGTGCCGCCGCGACGACCCGGACGAGACCGTCGCCATGACGTCGGGCCGCCCGATCCCCGGCACCGAGGTCCGTCTCTCCCCGACCGGTGAGGTCCTGGTCAGGGGCCACCACGTGATGAGCGGCTACTTCGAGGACGAGGAGGCGACGGCGGCGGCGATCGACGAGGACGGCTGGCTCCGCACGGGGGACGTCGGCGTCCTCGACGAGGCCGGCAACCTGCGCATCACCGACCGGCTCAAGGACATGTTCATCGTGGGCGGCTTCAACGCCTACCCGGCCGAGATCGAGCAACTCCTCGGCCTCCACCCCGACATCGCGGACGTGGCCGTGATCGGCGTCCCCGACGCGAGACTGGGGGAGGTGGGCAAGGCCTTCGCGGTACGGCGACCGGGGGCGAGGGTCACGGCGGACGACCTGATCGCCTGGTCGCGGCGGGAGATGGCGAACTACAAGGTGCCGAGACAGGTCGAGTTCGTGGACGAACTGCCGAGAAACGCGAGCGGGAAGGTGGTGAAGGGGGTGTTGAGGGAGGGGAGGTAGGTGGGGGGCGTCCAAGGAGGGGGTGCCGGAATCGCTGACCGCGCCTCCCGCGCCTCCCGTGCTTCGCGCGCCCCGCGCGCCCCGCGCGGCCGGTGCGCAACCAACTCCCTCCGTGTACACGTCATATGGTCAGTCCCGCACCTCTACCTCCCACCCCTCCCCTCCTCAGGAGCAGCCGGTGTCGACGCAAGAGATTCCCCTGACCCTCACCCCTCAGCAGGCCGCTCAGGGCGTGATCCTCACCGTCCAGCTGCCGTCCGGCCCCGCTCACATCACCGTCCGCCCCTGCCGCCACGGCGAGCTCGTCGCGGCCCGGTTCGGCGAGGGCACCGTGTATCTGCGCATCACGGTCGCCGGTGCGGCGCAGCCCGCCAAGAAGTCCGGGATCCTCGGCTGTCTGGTGCCCCTCTTCGTCATCGGCGCGATCATCGGAGGCATATCCCTCCTGAGCGACGGCGAGGACAGCACGGCCGGCTCCAAGGGCCCGGGCCCGGTGGTGGTGCCGACCTTCTCGTTCGAGCCGCCGCCCGTCCTCGGCGACCCCACGGCCACGGCGACGGCCACCCCCACCGAGGAGGAGCCCGACCCCTACGACAAGGGCACCTGCCTCAACGGCTCCCTCCCCGACTCGACGACCGCGCAGACCGTCGACGACGTCGAGGAGGTCCCCTGCTCGGCGGCCGACGCCCACTACAAGGTGATCCAGACCTTCCCCTTCACCTCCGACATGGACAACTGCAACTCCAACCCCAAGACGCAGTACGCCTTCTCGCACCGCTACACGATGAACGGCTCCGTCGTCAGCGAGTACGTGTACTGCCTGATCGGCCTCGGCTCCTACGCCCGCTGACCCGCCCGCGCGAGCGCCCGGATCGGACGCCGCCTCCGTGCGGTGGACGGCGTCCGGCCGGCCGGGCGCCGGAACGGCTACGCGCTCCGGGTCAGCAGACCGGCGTCGATGACCTCGGCGATGAGGCCGGCGCCGCGGCTGTTCTGGTGGATGTGGTCGGTCGTGAGCACGAGACCTCGGCGCCGCGAGATCGTGTCGAGGCTGCGGCGCAGTACCGCGTGCTGGGCGAGGACGCCGACGACTGCTGCGGGCGTCACCTCCCGGTACGGAATCGGCGGCGGGTCCGCTCGGCGCAGTTCCTCGATCTGGCGTTCGTGGAGCGGAAGGTAGGCCACCCCGTCGGTGGCGGCGACCTCGGCGATCATCCGGCTGTACGCCTGCGATGCCTGTGCCGCCGCTCCGTCGAGTTGTTGGCCGAGTACCGGTAGCGACAGCAGACCGATCGTCGCGTCGGTCTCCGCCCGCAGCCGCGTGACGACAGCTCCCAGACACTGTTGGAACCAGTCGGCCGACGGGCGATCGGGAAGCTGTTTGCGCTTCATGGCCTGCTCGACGGGGTAGCCGGCGAGGCTCGCTCGGGCGTCGTTGGTTCCGATCAACACGGTGATCACATCGGGCGGGTCCGTGATGACGGCATCGAGGCGCTGCAAGAGGTTGTGTGCGAAGTCGCCGTTGGCGCCGAAGCGGGCGAGCCGCACGTCACCGGGAGGGTGGCGTCGTCCGAGAAGATCCAGGTAGTCGACGCTGAACTGCGCGCGGGTGATGCTGTCGCCGAGGCACGCGACGCGTGTCGTCACGGCGCTTCCTCCGGGCCGGTCGTGCCGTCACGTTCGGTCGGGCAGGTGTCGGTCCGAGGACGGTGGTCGGTGCCGAGGCCCGCGGTGATGGACAGGAGGGACGTCGGCCCCTCCATGTCGACCACGTGCCATACCCCGGCCGGGTTGATGGTGGCCTCGCCCGGCCCGAGCAGAACGCGGTCGGGCACCCCGTCCACGTCGCGGGTGACCGTCACCGACCCGCTGAGGCAGACGACCAGTTCGTCGCCCGCGGGGTGGCTCTCCCAGTGGTCGCCGGGGCCGTCGCCTTCGAAGATCATCACCATCCGGCCCTCCGCGCCGTCCGCCGCGACCGCGGCGCTGTAGGCCCGGAGCACCTCCGGGTCCCAGGCGAAGCCCTCGACGGGTTTCGCTCGCGATCCCAGTCCGAGGTGCACGGGGGTGGTCCGCAGGTCCATGGCGTTGCGTTCGTGGTTGACGAGTCTCATGCCGACGATCGTCCACGACAGTGATCGGGCGGTCTTGAAGGAAAGGGAAGAGAAGCCGACGCGACGGGCAGGCGGTCGGCGGCTACCCGGCTCCGAGGAGGACTTCGCCGCGACGCCAGGCCGTCGGCGACCGGCCGGTGAACTCACGCCAGTCCCGCACGAGATGGGCCTGGTCGGCGTAGCCGGAGACGGTCGCCACATCGGCCCACGGGAGCGGGTCCCGCGTCGCCGCCAGTTCGTGCGCGTGCTCGAAGCGCAGGACTCGGGCGAAGGTCTTCGGCGACAGGCCCACCTCACCGCGAAACCGCTCGGTGAGGTACCGGCGGCTCCAGCCGAGTTCCGCGGCGACCGCACCGACCTGGACGCGACCCCGTGCGGCGACGAGGCGGCGCCACGCCTCGGCCACCTCGGGGCGTACCCGGCGCACAGGGTCGTCGCGGGCGCCACGGTCGACGGCTCGGAGGAGCACTTCGTCCAGCGCGGTGAACCGCGCCGCCCATGTCGTCGCCGATCGGAGCCGGTCGACCAGCTCGACGGCAAGCGTTCCGAGAAGCTCGTCGAGCGGGACCAGCCGGTGGGCGAGCTCGGCGGCGGGCGTGCCGTAGACGGCCCGGGCCCCGAGCGGTGTCAGTGATACCTGCACACCGTGCTGGCGCCCGTCGTGGTGGATCGCGACGGACCGGCGCATCAGGCCGCCGGCCAGGCTGCTGAAGCGGGTGACCGGTGAACCGTCGTCAACGCCCGCCGCCACCTCCAAAGGATCCGACAGGCTGATCACCGCGGTGAGCGCGCGGCTCGGCGGGCCGCAGTGCACCCCCGCCGGGAGCCCGCGGAGGTCGAAGCCGACATACGAGTCGACGTACTGCCGTAAGGCGGGCGCCGGACGTGCACCGATCCCGGTGGCCGTGTGGTCCTCCATTGTCGTCAGTGTACGAGCCGTCCGGTCCGGCAAGACCACCTTCCAAGGACCGGTCACCGCCGTTCGCGGCTGATGACACGGTTCTATACCGCCACCCCAACACGTAGGAGGGACCGGGCAGTTGCCCGGCCCCTCCTACGTGCGGTGGTCCGATCGCGTTGCGCACGGGCGCTGCCCGGACGGCTCCCCCCTGGTGCCGTCGGGTGTCCCCCGAACCCGTGTGCTCCCCCGTCGACCGGACCTCCCTGGTCGGCCCCGGCGGCTCCCCCGAAGTCGCCGCCGCGGCCGTTCCCCGTCGGGAGTGGTCTACTTGGCCGGCTCCGTCGTGGCGTGCATGTCCATCGTGGTGATGGACTCCTCGTGGCCGCCGGTGATCTTCTCGGTGATCGCGTCGACCGCGGGCTCCGAGGTGGCGTGCATGTCCTTGGTGGTGATGGTCGCCTCCTTGCCGCCGGTGATCTTCTCGGTGATCGCGCCGACCGCCGGCTCGGAGGTGGCGTGCATGTCCTTGGTGGTGATGAGCGGGTCCTGCTTGTTCGGGTCGGTCATGCTCGTCAACTCCTGCGTGTGATGTCCGAGATGTGAGGAGATTCGTCCAGTCGTTCCCCCGTGGACGGCTGGACGAATCTCCGGGGCCGGTCACCCTAGTCCCCCCGGGGTGTGGCCCTCATCGGCGACCCGTCTGCCCCCCGACGCGGCGGATCGTCATGTGGCAGAGCATGCCGGGCGGCGATAAACGAACGATGAACGTACTGGCCACCGGCCTATGCGGCCGTCGCGGGGGCCAGCAGCGCGCGGACGTCCGCGGCCTCCGGCGCCCCGAGCTCCTCGAAGATGCCGAGGGCCTCCCGCCAGCAGACCAGCGCCCGGCCGCTCTGGCCGATGCCGAAGAGGGCCCGCCCGAGCACGGTGAGGACGTTGCCCCGACGCCACTCGCCCCCGATGCCCCGGAGCACCGTGAGGGCCATCTCGGCGTTCGACGCCGCCTGGGCGTGACGCCGGGCCGCGAGGTCGACCTCGGAAAGACGGAAGTAGGTCATGCCCTCCCACAGCCGCTGTCTGCTGTCGGCGAAGACGGCCAGCGCCTCACGGAGCCGGTCGCCGGCCGCGGTGAGCTGGTTGTCCTGGGTGAGCGCCAGGCCGAGGGCGTACCGCCCGTTGGCGCCCCGCAGCGTGTGTCCCATCGAGTCGTAGATCTCCGTGCCCTGCCGGGCGAGAGCGATCGCGCTCGACGTACGACCCGTGGCCAGGTGGATGCGCGACAGGTTGCAGAGGGCGCTCGCCTCGCCCGGCTCGTCCCCGATGCCCCGGAACCGCTCGATCGCCGAGGTGAGGTACTGCTCGCCCTCCGCGAAGCGGTTCTGGTAGAGGGCGATGATGCCCCTGGCGTTGGCGGACCAGCAGGCCGGGACCGGATCGTCGGCCCGATCGGCGTGGGGCAGGGCGAGTTCGGCGTCGCGGTCCGCCTCCTCGAAGCGGCCCGCCGTGTGGTGGACGCCCGCCAGTACCGTGAACGCCCGTCCTTCGGCCCTGTCGTCGCCGTGGGCGTGGGCGGCGTCGCGTACGACCGCCCCCGTCGCCTCGAACTCCTTGGAGTTCGCCCCGGACTCGCCGAGGTCCAGCGACGCCCACAGCAGGTCCACCGCCCTGCGCAGGGTCGTCGGGGACGCGGCGGACTGGCGGACGGTGGCCAGGAGGCAGTTCGCCTCGGCGTAGAGCCAGTCCTGGGCCTCGTGGCGGTCCGTGAAGGTCAGGCCCTCGTAGCCCGTCGGCTCCAGGTGGTCCACCAGGCGGTCGCCGGGGCGTTCGATCGCGTAGACGCGCGCCGCCGTCGACAGGTAGAAGTCGAGGAGCCGGGAGAGCGCCGCCTCCTTCTCCGACGGGGGCTGTTCGTCGCGGTCCGCGCACGCACGCGCGTAGAGGCGGACCAGGTCGTGGTACCGGTAGCGGCCCGGCGCCGCCGACTCCACCAGCGACGTGTCGACCAGGGCCTCCAGGAGGTCCTCCGTGTCCCAGAGCGGGAGGTCGAGGACGGCGGCCGCCGCCGCCAGGGAGATGTCCGGGCCGTCGGCGAGGCCGAGGAGCCGGAACGCGCGCGCCTGGGCCGGTTCCAGCTGGCCGTAGCCGAGTTCGAAGGTCGCCTTGACCGCGAGGTCGCCGGCCTGGAGCTCGTCCAGGCGACGGCGTTCGTCGGCCAGCTTCGCCGCCAGGACGGAGACCGTCCACGTCCGGCGGGCCGCCAGGCGGGAGGCCGCGATACGGATCGCCAGCGGCAGGAAGCCACAGGCCGCGACCACGTCCAGGGCCGCCTCCCGCTCCGCCTGTACGCGCTCCTCGCCGACGATCCTCGTGAAGAGCTGGAGCGCCTCCTCGGGGGACATCACGTCCAGGTCCACCAGGTGCGCCCCCGCCAGGTCCACCATCCGGATCCGGCTCGTCACCAGGGCCGCGCAGCCCGCCGTGCCGGGGAGCAGCGGGCGGATCTGGGCGGCGTCCCGGGCGTTGTCCAGGAGGACGAGGACCCGGCGGCCGTCGAGCGTCGAGCGGTACAGCGCCGCCCGGTCGTCGAGCGAGTCCGGGATGGCGGAGTCCGGGGTGCCGAGCGCGCGGAGGAACGAACCGAGGACCGTCTCCGGCGCCGCGGCGCGCGAACCCGCCCCCTGGAGGTCCACGTACAGCTGGCCGTCCGGGAAGTGCGGCCTCGCCTCGTGGGCCAGGTGCACGGCCAGTGTCGTCTTGCCGACGCCCCCGATGCCCGCGAGCGCCGACACCGCCATGACATGGCCCTCGGCGGCGGCGAGCCGGGCGCCGAGTTCCCGTACGAACGAGCCCCGTCCCGTGAAGTCGGGCACGGTCGCCGGGAGTTGGGCCGGGCGTGCGACGGGCGCCGCCGCCGGGGCCGCCTCCTCGACCGGGCGGGCGAGTTCGGCGTCGGCCTGGAGGATGCGCTGCTGGAGCCGGGAGAGCTCAGGTGTCGGATCGACGCCCAGCTCGTCGGCGAGGAGCCGGCGGGTGTCGGCGTACACGGCGAGCGCCTCCGCCTGCCGCCCGCTGCGGTAGAGCGCCAGCATGAGCAGCTCGCGGAGCCGCTCGCGCAGCGGCTGCGCGGCGGTCAGCGCGGTCAGCTCGGAGACGGCCTCGGCGTGCGCGCCGACCTCCAGGTCGATGTCGAGCCGGGTCTCCAGGAGGCTGAGCCGCCACTCCTCCAGGCGGGTCCGCTGGGTCTCGGCGTACGGGCCGGGTACGGAGGCCAGCACCTCGCCGTCCCACAGGTCGAGGGCCTGGGCGAGCCGGTCGCGGGCGCCCGCGCGGTCCCCGGCGGACCGCAGCTGCTCGGCCTTGGCGGCGAGTTCCTGCGCGGTGGTGACGTCGAGGGCGGCGGTGGCCGTCCGCAGGGCGTAGCCGCCGGACTCGCTGACGAGGACCTCGGGGTCCAGGGCCTTGCGGAGCCGGGAGGCGTACGTCCGTACGGCCGCGAGGGCCCGCGAGGGCGACTCCTCGCCCCAGAGCGCGTCGATCAGCTCGGACGCGGTGGCGGTACGCCCACCCCGCAGGAGCAGGGCGGCGAGCAGGGCCCGCTGCTGCGGCGACCCGGTGGGCACGGGCTCCCCGTCCCGCCAGGCCCGCACGGGCCCGAGCACGGCGAAACGCAGGCCTTGGGTGGGGGTGGTGGGGCTGGAGGGGCTGGTGTGGGTGGCGGTGCCGGGGCTGGTGCCTGTGGTCGCGGTGGCAGTGGTGCCGGTGCCGGGGTCACCGGCGGTGCCAGTACCAGCTACCGCGCCGCTGCCGGCGCCAGAGTCGCCGCCGGTGCCTCCGTCGGCGCCGAGTCCTGCGCCGGAGCCCGTGTTCGCTGCGGCCCCCGCGCCTACGCCCCCGTCGCCGCGCGCGCCCGCGCCCCGGCTCATCTCCGTACCCGTACCCGTACCCGCGCCCGCGCCGGAGTCGGCACCCGCGTCCGTCTTCGGTGTCCGCTGCACCGGAACTCGCGGCCCGTTCTCACGGTCCATCGCTCCCCCTGCCCGTACCGCTGGTTTCGCCCAGGACAGTCTGCCTTGTCCGGAGGGAGTCCGTCAGCATCGGGTCGATCGCACTACAGCCCGTCACAGCACCCCCATACAGCCGCCGCATCCCGCACGCACCGCCGCCCGAGCCGCCCCGTACCGCCGCCCGAGCCGCTGCCTCGTACCGCCGCCGGCGCCGCGTACGAACGAGACCCGCTCACCCACCCCACCTCCCATCTGCCGCACGATAGCTGACGCATCGTCAGATCAGCGCTACCGTGAAACCCATGGAGACCTTCCCGAAGATCATCTCGGTGGACGACCACACCGTGGAGCCCCCGCACGTCTGGCGGGACCGGCTCCCGTCCCGCTTCCGCGACACCGGCCCCCGGATCGTCCGGGCGCCCCTCAGGGAAATGACCTTCCTCGGCGGCAAGTTCGCCCCGGTCATGGGTGCCAAGGGTGACGACGGACCCATAGGCGACTGGTGGGTCTACGAGGACCTGCACCGGCCCCTCACCCGGCTCGACACCGCCGTCGGCTACGACCGCGACGAGATCCGCCTCGAAGTCATCACGTTCGAGCAGATGCGGCCCGGCTCCCACTCCGTCCCCGACCGCCTCGCCGACATGGACGTCAACCACGTCCAGTCCGCGCTCTGCTTCCCCACCTTCCCCCGCTTCTGCGGGCAGACCTTCACCGAGGCGGGCGACCGCGAACTCGGGCTGCTCTGCGTCCGCGCGTACAACGACTGGATGGTGGAGGAGTGGTGCGGGCCCGAGGCCCACGGGCGGCTGATCCCGCTCACCCTCATCCCGCTCTGGGACCCGGAGCTCGCCGCCGCCGAGGTGCGCCGCAACGCCGCGCGAGGGGTCCGGGCCGTCGCCTTCTCCGAGATCCCGCCACACCTCGGGCTCCCCTCGGTGCACACGGACCACTGGGACCCCTTCTTCCGCGCCTGTGACGAGACCGGCACGGTCATCGCCATGCACATCGGCTCCTCCAGCCGGATGCCGTCCACCTCCGCCGACGCCCCGCCGGCCGTGGGCTCGACCATCACCTTCGCGAACTGCTGCTTCTCGATGGTCGACTGGCTGATGAGCGGCACGTTCGAGCGCTTCCCGAACCTGCGGATCATGTACGCGGAGGGGCAGATCGGCTGGATCCCGTACATCCTGGAGCGCGCGGACGTCGTCTGGGAGGAGAACCGGGGCTGGGGCGGGGTCGCGGAGAAGGTCCTGCGCCCGCCGTCCGAGCTCTTCGCCGGGCATGTCTTCGGCTGCTTCTTCGACGACGCCTTCGGGCTGCGCAACCTCGACGCCATCGGGGCGGGGAACGTCCTGTACGAGACGGACTACCCGCACTCGGACTCCACCTGGCCCAAGTCGCGGGAGGTCGGCGAGGCCCAGATGGGCCACCTGCCGCCGGACGTCGTCGAGCGGATCGTCCGCGGCAACGCGATCGACCTCCTCGGGCTGTCGCCGGAGGGCCTCTGGCGGCCGTGACGGGGGCCGGGCGCCCGGTCGAGCCCGGCCGCTGCCCGACGTCGAGCCCGGCTGCTACCCGACGTCGTGGACGCTGTGCTCGCTCAGGTCGGCCGCGTGCCGGGCGATGGTGCGGTAGTCGACGTCGTCATGGAGAACGGTCAGGCCGTGATGGGCCGCGGTGGCCGCGATCATCAGATCGACGGCCGAGGCGCTCCGGTGCTCCCCGGCCCTCGCCATCCGGTGCTGGACGGAACCGATCCAGCGTCCGGCGTTCTTCGGTACGGCCACGTCGGGGTAGAGGTCGGTGAACATCTCGGCGATCTCGTCGTACTCGCGGCTGTTCCGAGCGCTGTACAGGAACTCGGTGCGCTGCGGGTAGCAGGAGGCGATCGCCTCGGCGGCGATGGCGTCATGCCAGGCGGACTGGAGCTTGGGATCGCTGAGCAGCCGGACCAGGCCGGACGTGTCCAGGAGATAGATCACCGACTGTCCTTCTCGGCCTGATGGCGGCGCTCGGCGTCCTCGACCGCTCCCCACCGCGCGGCCCGCTCGAAGTGGCGACTGATGCGTGCGGCGCGGTCCTGCTGGTCGGCGTAGAACCGGAGGGCCAGATTGACGGCCTCTTTCTTGGTCCTGGCCTTGGACAGGGCCATGGCGCGCTGCAGTGCGTCATCGTCAATGTCGATCTGGGTCACGGCCATGCCGTACCTCCCGGCGCCTGATGTTGGCTATGTACAAAAAATTGTACTGCATCAACATTTCGGCTGCCTGTCGGTCCGCCCGGGGCCCGGCGCCCGACCGGGTCCATCCCCGCCCCACCCCTTGCCTCCTCGCCCGTCACCGGTGACGATGGGCCCCCTCGTCACATCTGACGTACCGTCAGTTAAGGGGACCCCATGGTCGTCTACGGGATGCAGCTGCCCGTCCAGTCGCAGTCCGCCCTCTACGCCGAGCCCTGGGAGGCGGGTGCCGGGCCCGGGGATCTGCTCGCCGTCGCACGGGCCGCCGAGGCGCACGGCTTCGACTACCTCGCGAGCTGCGACCACGTCGCCATCCCGCGCCGGCTCGCCGAGGCCATGAGCACCGTCTGGTACGACCCGGTCGCCACGCTCTCGTTCCTCGCCGCCGCCACCGAGCGGGTCCGGCTCCTCTCGCACGTCGCCGTCGTCGGGCTGCGCCACCCGCTCGTCACCGCCAAGGCGTACGCGACCCTCGACCACCTCTCCGGCGGCCGCCTCGTCCTCGGGGTCGGCGCCGGGCACGTACAGGAGGAGTTCGAGGCGCTCGGCGTGGACTTCGCGCGCCGGGGCGCCGTGCTCGACGAGACCGTCGACGCGCTGCGGGCGGCGCTCGGGCCCGAGGAGTACCCGGAGCACTCGGGGGAGCTGTTCACCTTCAAGGAGCTGGGCCAGCTGCCCCGGCCCGCGCAGGAGCGGGTCCCGCTCTGGGTCGGCGGCTCCTCCCCGGCCGCCGTGCGCCGGGCCGCGCTCAAGGGTGACGGCTGGCTGCCGCAGGGCGATCCGCGCGACCGGCTCGCCGAGCAGATCCGGCGGCTGCTGCGGCTCCGCGCGGACGCCGGGATCGCGGAGCCGATCACGGTGGGCGCGATCACCGAGCCGCTGTACGTCGGGACGCCCGGCTGGGGGGTCGGCCGCCGCACCCTGAGCGGCCGGCCGGAGGAGATCGCCGCCTCCCTGCGCGCGTACGGGGAGATGGGCGTGGACCAGATCCAGGTCCGGTTCCGTTCCCGGAGCCGTACCGAACTCATCGACCAGATGGCGGCCTTCGGTACGGAGGTCGCCCCCCACCTGTAGGGAGTACGGACATGGGCAAGCTCGACGGGCGGGTCGTCCTCGTCACCGGCGCGGCGCGCGGGCAGGGCGAGCAGGAGGCGCGGCTGTTCGCGGGGGAAGGGGCGAGGGTCGTGCTCGCGGACGTCCTCGACGGTCCCGGGGAGGCGCTGGCCAAGGAGCTGGGGGAGAGGGCCGGGCTGGGGGAGTCGGCGGGGTCGGGGGAGGAGCGGGCCGCGTACGTCCACCTGGACGTGACCAGGGAGGAGGACTGGGCGGCGGCCGTGGAGTTCGCCAAGGCGCGGTTCGGGAAGATCGACGGGCTCGTCAACAACGCGGGCATCCTCCGCTTCAACGAGCTGCTCTCCACGCCCCTGGAGGAGTTCCAGGCGATCGTCTCCGTCAACCAGACCGGCTGCTTCCTGGGCATCCGGACGGTCGCGCCCGAGATCGCGGCGGCCGGCGGCGGGACGATCGTCAACACCGCCTCGTACACCGGGCTCACCGGCATGGCCGGGGTCGGCGCCTACGCGGCCTCCAAGCACGCCGTCCTCGGGCTCACCCGCGTCGCCGCCTTGGAGCTGGCCGCGAAGGGGATCCGGGTGAACGCCCTCTGCCCGGGGGCGATCGACACCCCCATGAGCAACCCGGAGGGTGTGGACCCGGCGGCCACGGCCGAGCTGTACCGCACGCTCGTGCCGCTCGGGCGGATCGGGCGTCCGGAGGAGGTGGCGGCCCTCGCGCTCTTCCTGACCGGGGACGAGTCGGCGTACATCACGGGCCAGCCGTTCGTGATCGACGGCGGCTGGCTGGCCGGGGTCAGCCTTTTCTGACGCACCATCAGGTATTGACGCCCCTGTCGGGTGGTGCGACAGTCGGGCACATCGAGAATCTGACGGTACGTCAGAATTCATTGGGTGACGACGAGGACGGTGAACCCCCTTGGAATTCGGGATCTTCGTACAGGGATACGTCGGCAAGCGCGCCGAGACCGATCCCGAAGCCGAGCACAAGGCCCTCATGGAGGAGACCGAGTACGTCATCCAGGCGGACAGGTCCGGCTTCAAGTACGCCTGGGCCTCGGAGCACCACTTCCTGGAGGAGTACTCCCACCTCTCCGCCAACGACGTCTACCTCGGCTACCTCGCCCACGCGACGGAGCGGATCCACCTCGGCTCCGGGATCTTCAACCCGCTCGCCCCGGTCAACCACCCGGTCAAGGTCGCCGAGAAGGTCGCGATGCTCGACCACCTGTCCGGCGGGCGCTTCGAGTTCGGGTCCGGGCGCGGTGCCGGCTCCCACGAGATCCTCGGGTTCATGCCGGGCGTCACCGACATGAACTTCACGAAGGAGCTGTGGGAGGAGACGATCGCCGAGTTCCCCAAGATGTGGCTCCAGGACGAGTACGTCGGCTTCCAGGGCAAGCACTGGTCGCTGCCGCCGCGCAAGGTCCTCCCCAAGCCGTACGGGAAGTCGCACCCGGCGATGTGGTACGCGGCCGGGTCCCCCTCCTCGTACGCGATGGCGGGGAAGAAGGGGCTCGGGGTCCTCGGCTTCAGCGTGCAGAAGGTCTCCGACATGGAGTGGGTCGTCGAGTCGTACAAGACGGCGATCAAGGAGGCGCGGGCGGTCGGTGACTTCGTCAACGACAACGTCATGGTGACGTCGACGGCGATCTGCGCGGAGACGCACGAGAAGGCGGTGGAGATCGCGGTGGGCGGCGGGCTCAACTACCTGCAGTCGCTGCTCTTCCGCTACCACGACACGTTCCCCCGGCCCGAGGGCGTGCCCGAGTGGCCGGAGCTGCTGCCCGAGTACTCGGCCGAGATCATCGAACTCCTCATCCAGGAGGAGCTGATGATCTGCGGCGATCCGTCGGAGGTGCTCGCCCAGTGCAAGCGGTGGGAGCAGGCGGGGGCGGATCAGCTGTCCTTCGGACTTCCGATCGGGATCTCGTACGAGGACACGATGAACTCGATCAGGCTGATCGGTGAGCACGTGATCCCGAAGATCGACACGGACCCTGTCCACCGCACGACCCGCTTCCGGCAGGCCGCGGGTTCCTGACGGGGGCGCCCCGGCATCCGAAGCGCGGGGTGGCGTCTTCCCGGACCGTCGCCCCGTATCCGCCCCGGCCGGAGGCCCCCGCGGCGGCCCCGGTCCGGGGCGCACCCGTGTCCACGTCCAGAGAGGGAACGTCATGCTCGATCACCTGATCAAGGGCGCCACCGTCGTGGACGGCACCGGCGCCCCCGGCTTCCCCGCCGACGTCGGCATACGCGACGGACGCATCGCTCTCGTCGCCGAACCCGGCACCGCGACCGAGCCCGCCCGTACCACCCAGGACGCCACCGGCCTCGTCCTCGCCCCCGGCTTCGTCGACCCCCACACCCACTACGACGCCCAGCTGTTCTGGGACCCGTACGCCACCCCCTCCATGAACCACGGCGTCACCACCGTCGTCGGCGGCAACTGCGGTTTCACCCTCGCCCCGCTCCACCCGGACCGGCCCGAGGACGCCGACTACACCCGTCGCATGATGTCCAAGGTCGAGGGCATGGCACTCACGGCCCTGGAGGAGGGCGTCGACTGGAGCTGGTCGTCCTTCGCCGAGTACCTCGACGCCCTCGACGGGCGGATCGCCGTCAACGCCGGCTTCATGGTCGGCCACTGCGCCCTCCGCCGGTACGTGATGGGCGCCGACGCCGTCGGCGGCCGGCCCACCCCCGAGCAGCTGAGGCAGATGGTGGACCTGCTCAAGGGGGCCATGGAAGCGGGCGCCTGGGGGCTCTCCACCACCCAGTCCTCCACCCACTCCGACGGCGACGGCGCCCCCGTCGCCTCCCGGCACGCCACCCCCGCCGAGCTGATCGCCCTCTCCACGGCCGTCGGCGAACACGAGGGCACCCAGATCGAGGCGATCCTGGCCGGCTGCCTCGACCAGTTCTCGGACGACGAGATCGACCTGTTCGTGGAGATGAGCGCCGCCGCCGGGCGACCCCTCAACTGGAACGTCCTCACCATCGACGCCGCCGTCCCCGAACGCGTCCCGCGCCAGCTCACCGCCTCCGAGCGGACCCGTAAGTCCGGCGGCCGGATCGTCGCCCTCACCATGCCGATCCTCACCCCCATGAACATGTCCCTCGGCACGTTCTGCGCCCTCAACCTCATCCCGGGGTGGGGCGAGATCCTCGGACTCCCCCTCCCCGAGCGGCTCGCGCAGCTCCGCGACCCCGACGTACGGGCGCAGATGCTGCGGCGCGCCGACTCGAAGGAGGCCGGGGTCTTCCGGCGCCTCGCGCACTTCGGCCGGTACGTCATCGGTGACACGTACAGCCGCGAGAACGAGGGCCTCACCGGCCGCGTCGTCGACGACATCGCGGCCGAACGCGGCCAGGACCCCTTCCAGTGCCTCGTCGAGATCTGCGCCAACGACGACCTCAGGACCGTCCTGTGGCCGATGCCCAGCGACAACGACCCGGCCTCCTGGGCCCTGCGCCGCGAGACCTGGGACCACGAGGACGTCCTGCTCGGCGGCTCCGACGCGGGCGCCCACCTGGACCGGATGTGCGGCGCCCCGTACACGACCCGGTTCCTCGGGGACTGTCTGCGAGGCCGCGGGCTGGTCCCCCTGGAGCGGGCCGTGCAGATGCTGACCGACGACCCGGCCCGGCTCTTCGGCCTCCGCGAGCGCGGCCGGATCGAGGAGGGCTTCCACGCCGACCTGGTCCTCTTCGACCCGGAGCGGATCGACGCCGGCCCGGCGACCCTCGTGCACGACCTGCCGGGGGACAGCCCGCGCCTCGACTCGCGGGCGGTCGGGATCGTGTCGGTGCGGGTCAACGGCGTGGAGACGGTACGGGACGACGAGGTGACCGGCGCGATCCCCGGAAAGGTCCTGCGCTCCGGCCGCGACACGAGGACGGTGGCGACCAGGTGAACCAGCAGCTCTTCATCGGCGGCGAGTGGGTCGAGCCCGACGGCGGTCACTACGAGGTGATCGACCCGGCCACCGAGGAGGTCGTCGGCCTCGCCCCGGAGGCGAGCAGACACCAGGTGTACGAGGCCGCCGCCGCCGCCCGCGAGGCCTTCGCCTCCTGGTCCCGTACGCGGCCGGAGGAGCGGGCGGCGATCCTCGACCGGGCCGCCGACCTCATGGCCAGGGACGCCGAGGAGAACGTCCCGCTCGCACGCGCCGAGACCGGGGCCACCACCGCCACCGCGCGCGGCATGCAGGTCGCCGTCGGCGCCGCCCGCTTCCGGCGGTACGCGCGCGGGGCCATGGAGCCGGTCGAGCAGGCGCTGCCCCCGCAGATCAACGAGGCGGGCCCGATGGGCAGGGCCGGGGTGTTCGGCGCGGTGGCGGTACGGCGCCCGGTCGGCGTCGTCACCTGCATCACCTCGTACAACAACCCCTGGGCCAACCCGGCCGGCAAGATCGCCCCGGCCCTCGCCATGGGCAACACGGTCCTCGTGAAGCCCGCCCCGCAGGACCCGCTCTCCGTGTACGCGATGACCCGCGCCCTGGAGGAGGCCGGCGTCCCGCCGGGTGTCGTCAACGTCGTCACCGGCTCCTCGGTGGAGGCCGGGCAGGCGGCCGTGGACTCCCCGGACGTCGACATGGTCTCGTTCACCGGCTCCACGGCGGTCGGGCAGGCGATCGGCGAGGTCTGCGGCCGCGAGCTCAAGCGGCAGCTGATGGAGCTGGGCGGCAAGGGCGCCGCGCTCGTCCTCGACGACGCGGACCTGGACGCGGCGGTCATGGGGATCGGGACGACGTTCTCCTTCTACAGCGGGCAGATCTGCACCGCCCCGACCCGGGTGCTCGCCCAGCGCGGGATCTACGAGCGGCTGGTCGAGAAGCTGACCGGGTACATGGCCTTCATGAAGGTGGGGGATCCGGCGGCGAAGGGCACGGTGGTCGGGCCTGTGATCTCGGCGGCCCACCGCGACCGGGTGGAGTCGTACGTCGAGCTCGGCCGTAAGGAGGGGGCGCGGGTCGTGGCGGGCGGCGAGCGCCCGGACCTCGCCAAGGGCTTCTACGTGGCGCCGACGCTGCTCGCCGACTGCACCCCCGAGATGCGGGTGGTCCGGGAGGAGATCTTCGGTCCGGTCGTCGTGGTCGTCCCCTTCGACGACGAGGAGGAGGGGATCGCGCTCGCCAACGACAGCGACTACGGGCTCATCGACTACGTGTGGTCGGGCGACGTGGCCCGCGCCTTCCGGATCGCGGCCCGGCTGCGGGCCGGCGGGGTGGGGGTGAACACGATCGGACGGAACATGGAGGCGCCGTTCGGCGGATTCAAGCGGAGCGGGGTCGGGCGGGACGTGGGCTCGTACGCGCTGCACGCGTACAGCGAGCTGCAGGCCCTGGTGTGGCCGGGCTGAGCCCGGGTCGAGGGCGTCCGTACGACCTCCGCGAAAATTCCTCGGGAAAATTTAGAAACGGACATTCCGGGCCCAGCTGCGGTTCCCGCATATCGGACGAGGAGTCGATCGACCTACCGGTTGGTCGACCCCTCGTGGTCGTCGATCTTTCAATCATTGGCACGTGTCCCGCTTCCGCCTCTCAAAGCAAGGCGGAGAAGCGGCGAGTCTTGCGGAGTCAAGACCTCCGGATGTGGAAACCGCAGCACTTAACGTCCTGTTCATGACTCAGGTGGAAGCACGGCCTCAGGCCGGAGACACGGTAAGGGGCGTCAACGCCCCGGGTGACAGCCACGGCGTTCGCACCAAGGGCCTCGGAGGAAACTCCGTCGGCCTCCTCGGCAGTGCCGTCATCGGCATCTCGACGGTCGCCCCCGTCTACTGTCTGACCTCGACGCTCGGCTCCACGGCCGGCGAGGTCGGCCTCCAGATGCCGGCCATCTTCCTCGCGGGCTTCCTCCCGATGCTCCTCGTCGCCTTCGCGTACCGGGAGCTCAACAGGGTCATGCCCGACTGCGGCACCTCCTTCACGTGGACCGTGAAGGCCTTCGGCCCCAAGATCGGCTGGATGTGCGGCTGGGGCCTCGTCATCGCGACGATCATCGTGCTCTCCAACCTCGCCGGCGTCGCGACCTCCTACTTCTGGCTCCTCGCGGGTGAGATCAGCGGCAGTGAGTCCATCGCCGCCCTGGACGAGAACAAGGCCGTCCACATCCTCACCTGCCTCACGCTCATCGCCGTCGCCACCGCGATCAGCTACCGGGGCATGACCGCCACCAAGGGCGTCCAGTACGCCCTCGTCGGCCTCCAGCTCGTCGTCCTCGTGGTCTTCGTGGCCATGGCCCTTTCGAAGGCCGGCGACTTCGAGACCTCGGTCTCCTTCTCCTGGTCCTGGATGAACCCCTTCGCGGTCCAGTCCTTCGCCGCCTTCACCGCCGGGCTCTCCCTCTCGATCTTCATGTACTGGGGCTGGGACGCCTGCATGGCGACCAACGAGGAGACCACCGGCAGCGCGAAGACCCCCGGCCGCGCCGCGCTCATCGCGATGGTCGTCCTGGTCGCCTCCTACCTGGCCACCGGCATCGCCGCGCAGATGGTCGTCGGCTCCGGCGAGGAGGGCCTCGGCCTCGCCAACCCGGAGACCTCCGACAACGTCTTCGCCGCGCTCGCCGGCCCCGTCATGGGCCCCGCGCTCGGCATCCTGCTCTTCGTCGCGGTCCTGGCCTCGGCCGCCGCCAGCCTCCAGACCACGTTCATCCCGGTCGCCCGTACGGTGCTCGCGATGTCGACGTACGAGGCGCTGCCGAAGTCCTTCACCAAGGTCCACCCGGTCTTCAAGACCCCCGGCAAGGCCACGATCGTGGCCGGCGTCGCCACGGGCGTCTTCTACACCGTGATGACCCTGCTCAGCGAGAACGTCCTGGTCGACACGATCTACGCGCTCGGCCTGATGATCTGCTTCTACTACGCGCTCACGGCCTTCGCCTGCGTCTGGTACTTCCGCGGCGAGCTCTTCCGCTCCGGCCGGAACTTCGCCTACAAGGGCCTCATGCCGCTGCTCGGCGGCCTGATGCTGACCGCCGTCTTCGGCAAGACGCTGTACGACATGTGGGACCCGGCGTACGGCTCCGGCTCCGCGGTCCTCGGTGTCGGCTCGGTCTTCGTGATCGGGGTCGGGCTGCTGCTCCTCGGCGTGGTGATCATGCTGGTCATGCAGCGCAGGAGCCCCGCCTTCTTCCGGGGCGAGGTCCTGACGAAGGAGACGCCGTCGCTGGTGGTGGCCGACTGACGGTCGTGCGCTCCTGAGTCATACGAACGCGAAGGTGGCGGGCCCGTGGGGGGCCCGCCACCTTCGTTTTTGTCGTACGCCTACGCCCCCGCCTCCGCCTCCGCGATGAGCGCCGTCGCGACCGTACGGAAGCCGAGCCGGCCGTACAGCCGGGCCACGGCCGCGTCCGACGCCGACAGGAACACGAGCTCCGCCCCGTGGGCGCGGGCGTCCGCGACAAGGGCGGCCGTCACCGCGAGGCCGAGACCCCGCCGCCGGGCCGCCGGGACCGTACCGACGCCGACGACCTCGGAGACGGGCCCGACGGGCTGGTGCTGGCCGGCCGAGAGCGCGCCTCCCGCGCCGTCGAGGGCCGCCGCGAGCCGGGTCCACCCGGCCTCGATCCTGGCGCCGGTCCGTGCCGCGGTGCCGGGCTCGGGGGCGGCGCCGAAGGCGGCGAACGGGGCCGCGACGGCGCTCTCCAGGGCGGGGTCGTCCGCGCCGACCATCCGGACGGTGACGTCCTCCGGCTCCGGTACGGCGAGCCCGTCGCCGTCCAGGACCATCAGCGGGTGTTCGTGCACGGTGAGCCCGCTCGCCTCCACGGCCGCCCGCAGCCCCGGAGTCGTCTCCGCGACCCACTCGAAGGCCTCGGGCACGCCGAGCTCCCGCTGCCGGGCCCTCACCTCGTCCACGGCCTCGACCGGGATGTCACCGGTGGTCCCGAGGGCTGGGCGGGCGTAGAAGGGCCAGCCCGGGCCCTCCCGTACGAAAAGGGTCAGCGGCCCGAAGTCCTCGGCTCGGGCGGAGGAGCGGGGGACGGCGTCGTAGTACGTCTCGATCTGCTTCAGCACCGGGCAACGGTAGAGGGCGGGGAGCGGCGGCGCAGGTGTATTTCCCGGACGGGAAGGAACCGCGGGTGGCATGATCCCGTCACTTCTGTCGACTGGGGGAGCCGATGATGAGCAGGACACACACGTGCCCGGGCTGCGGGCGCGACGACCGGGTGCAGGCCGTGCCGGCCGTGTACCTCGCGGGCCGGGACGCGGTCACCAGCCGCGAGCGGGACTCGGACGGCGACATGCGGACCGTGACACGGACGGCGACCACGGGGCTCTCGGACGCGCTCGCACCCGTGCCGCAGCGGCCGAGCTACGCCATCGGCTGCCTCGGCTACCTCGCCGCGGCCGTCTCCTTCGGCACCTTCCTGGGCGGGGCCCTGGCCGGTAAGTGGTTCCGGGACGAGCCCGCGCACGAGCCGCCCGAGCTGAGCGGCTGGCACATGCCGCAGGACCACCCCGCCGATCCTCCGCCGGCCTTCGAGTTCCTCGGCTGGATCTCGGCGTTCGCGCTGCTCGCCGCCGTCCTGGTGTTCACCATGCTGCTGCGCCGCCGGACCGCCTTCGCCCGCGTGACGCGCAGGCGCCACGTCGCCGAGGAACTCTGGTCGCACGGCTGGTACTGCCACCGCTGCGGCACCGTCCACTTCGAGGGCGTGCCCGGCGAGGACCGGACCCCGCTCACCTTCCAGCGCTTCCGCGAGAAGGTCTGGGAGCACGGCGGGTACGGAGATCTGGCGGCGGAGCAGCGGGCGGTGGACCCGGGCCGTTCCTGACGGACACGGCCCGTCCGTACTCCCCGGCACATCCTGCCGGGCGCCGCCCGTGCCGTACCCCTCGGAAAACCGTGCCGCACGGCCTACCGTGCCGCTATGCGGATCTCGACCACGATCTTCCTGACCGACGAGACCATCACCCCGGTGCGGCTCGCGCGCGAGCTGGAGCAGCGCGGCTTCGCCGGGCTCTACCTCCCCGAGCACACCCACATCCCCGTCGAACGGGCCACGCCCTACCCGGCGGGCGGCGAGCTGCCCCGGGAGTACGGGCGCACCCTGGACCCGTTCGTGGCGCTCGGGCAGGCCGCCGCCGTCACCGAGCGGCTCGGGCTCGGGACGGGGATCACCCTGCTCGCCCAGCACGACCCGATCGCCCTCGCCAAGCAGATCGCCACGCTCGACCACCTCTCCGGGGGCCGCTTCACCCTCGGCGTCGGCTACGGCTGGAACCGCGAGGAGGCCGCCGACCACGGTGTCGACTGGTCCACCCGCCGGGACCTGACCGGCGACCGCCTGGACCTGATGCGGGCGCTGTGGGCGCCGGAGCCGACGGCGTACGAGGGCGGGTTCGGCCACTCGGTACGCGCGTCCGAGGCCTGGCCCAAGCCGGCCGGAGGGGCGCCCCGCATCCTCCTGGGCGGGGCGGCGGGGCCGAAGCTGTTCGCGGAGATCGCCGCGCGGACCGACGGCTGGATGCCGATCGGAGGCCGGGGCCTGACGGAGTCGCTCCCGGTCCTGCGGGAGGTCTGGGAGCGCGCGGGCCGCGACCCGAAGGCCCTCCAGGTCGTCCCGTACGCGGTGCTGCCGAACCCCGGGAAGCTCGCCCGCTACGAGGAACTGGGCTGCGAGGAGGTCGTCCTCCAGCTGCCGCCGGGGGGTGAGACGGAGGTGCTGGGGGTGCTGGACGCGTTCGCACGGTACCTGTGAGCGATGGACTTCGGAACACGTTCCGAAGTACCGTCGGTCCATGCTGACCCCCACCGTCTCCTTCTCCGAGCTCTCCAAGAACTCGAAGCGGGTCGCCGAGAGGCTCGACAGCGAGTACCGCCTGCTCGTCACGCGCCGCGACGGGCAGGATCTCTACCTCACGACCGCCGCCTACGACCAGGACCGGGAGGAGACGGCCGACGTCACAGCCCGTCTCCTCGCCGCTCTCCTCGCCGCCGACGACGGCGCGCGCGTGATAGGGCGCGCCCTTCCCTCGGTCTTCCCCTGGGTGCGGCATCTGTCCGCCGACGAACTCAGGGAGTTCGCCCAGGACCTGCTGGACGCGACGCACGACGCCGCACAACTGGACGTCCACGCCCCCCTCCACCGCACGATCGTGGAGTGGCGCGCGACGGCGCGCGTCCTCGCCGACCCGGGTCTCACGGCCCAGCTCACCCGCCCCCTCCCCGACGAGGACCACGGAGAGGTGACGGCCCCGTGACGCCGAAGCGCGGGGACGACGTCGCCCCGCCACCGGTCGGTGGTCGCGTGCGGTATCTCGTCGACGAGCCGCGCAGGACGGTGCACCTGGTGTACGCCGCGCCCCGGCATCCCAAGGACACCGACTGACCGGCCTTCCCGCGCGGACCCGGGCCCTCCCCGCCGTACCCGCTCGTATGCTCGGTCCATGACGGATCACCAGGCAGCGCGACCCACCGAGAACGCCATGCGCCGTGCCCTCAAGCGGGCCAGGGACGGGGTGGCGCTCGATGTCACCGAGGCCACCGTGCTGTTGTGGGCGCGGGGGGACGACCTGGCTGATCTGGTCGCCTCCGCCGGGCGGGTGCGGGACGCCGGGCTCGACGCCGCCGGGCGGCCGGGGGTCATCACGTACTCGAAGAGCGTGTTCATACCGCTCACCCGACTCTGCCGGGACAAGTGCCACTACTGCACCTTCGTCACCGTCCCCGGCAAGCTCCGCCGCGACGGCCACGGGATGTTCATGTCGCCGGACGAGGTCCTCGACATCGCCCGGCGCGGCGCCGAACTCGGCTGCAAGGAAGCCCTCATCACCCTCGGCGACAAGCCGGAGGACCGGTGGCCCGAGGCCCGCGAGTGGCTCGACGCGCACGGCTACGACGACACCATCGCGTACGTACGCGCCATGGCGATCCGCATCCTGGAGGAGACCGGGCTCCTCCCGCACCTCAACCCGGGCGTCCTGTCCTGGACCGACTTCCAGCGCCTCAAGCCGGTCGCGCCCTCCATGGGGATGATGCTGGAGACCACCGCGACCCGCCTCTGGTCCGAACCCGGCGGCCCCCACTACGGGTCCCCCGACAAGGAACCGGCCGTCCGGCTCAGGGTCCTGGAGGACGCCGGACGGTCCTCCGTCCCCTTCACCTCGGGGCTGCTCCTCGGCATCGGGGAGACCCTGGAGGAGCGGGCCGAGTCCCTCTTCGCGCTGCGCCGGGTGTCGAGGGCGTACCACTCGATCCAGGAGCTGATCATCCAGAACTTCCGCGCCAAGCCGGACACGGCCATGCGCGGAACACCCGACGCCGAACTCGACGACCTCGTCGCCACCGTCGCCGTCGCCCGTCTCATCCTGGGCCCCTCCGCCTGCCTCCAGGCCCCGCCGAACCTCGTCGACTCCGCGTACGAGCGGCTGATCGCCGCCGGTATCGACGACTGGGGCGGTGTCTCCCCGCTCACCATCGACCACGTCAACCCCGAGCGGCCCTGGCCGCAGATCGAGGAGCTGGCCGCCCGTTCCGCCGCCGCCGGGTTCGAGCTGCGCGAACGTCTCTGCGTCTACCCCGAGTTCGTCACCCGGGGCGAACCCTGGCTCGACCCCCGACTCCTCCCGCACGTCCGCGCCCTCGCCGACCCCGAGACCGGCCTCGCGAACCCCGACGCGCCCGTGCGCGGCCTGCCCTGGCAGGAGCCCGACGAGGCGTTCACCGCCGCCGGCCGGACCGACCTGCACCGCACCATCGACACCACGGGCCGCACCCACGACCGGCGCGACGACTTCGACGAGGTGTACGGCGACTGGGAGGCGCTGCGCGAGGCCGCCGCGCCCGGAATGGTCCCCGAGCGGGTCGACGCCGACGTCCGCGAGGCGCTGAGCACGGCCGCCGACGACCCGACGAAGCTCACCGACGCCCAGGCGCTCGCCCTGCTCCACGCCGAAGGACCGGCCCTCGACGCGCTCACCCGCATCGCGGACGACGTCCGCCGTGACGTGGTCGGCGACGACGTCACGTACATCGTCACGAGGAACATCAACTTCACCAACGTCTGCTACACCGGCTGCCGTTTCTGCGCCTTCGCCCAGCGCCGCACGGACGCCGACGCGTACACGCTCTCGCTCGACCAGGTCGCGGACCGCGCCCAGCAGGCCTGGGAGGTCGGCGCCGTCGAGGTCTGCATGCAGGGCGGCATCCACCCCGACCTGCCCGGCACCGCGTACTTCGACATCGCCCGCGCGGTGAAGGAACGGGTCCCCGGCATGCACGTGCACGCCTTCTCCCCGATGGAGGTCGTGAACGGCGCGACCCGCACCGGCCTCTCCATCCGCGAGTGGCTGACGGCCGCGAAGGAGGCCGGGCTCGACTCGATCCCCGGCACGGCCGCCGAGATCCTCGACGACGAGGTCCGCTGGGTCCTCACCAAGGGCAAGCTGCCGACGGCGACGTGGATCGAGGTCATCACCACGGCCCACGAGCTGGGCATCCGCTCGTCCTCCACGATGATGTACGGGCACGTGGACCAGCCCCGGCACTGGCTCGGCCACTTCCGCACCCTGGCCCGCATCCAGCAACAGACCGGCGGGTTCACCGAGTTCGTGACGCTCCCCTTCATCCACACCAACGCGCCCGTCTACCTCGCGGGCATCGCACGCCCCGGCCCGACCGCCCGCGACAACCGCGCGGTCATCGCCATGGCCCGCCTGCTCCTCCACCCCCACATCCCCAACATCCAGACCAGCTGGGTCAAGCTGGGCACGGAGGGCGCCGCCGAGATGCTCCGCTCGGGCGCCAACGACCTCGGCGGCACGCTCATGGAGGAGACCATCTCCCGCATGGCCGGGTCGAGTTACGGCTCGTACCGTTCGATCCGCGACCTGGAGGCCATCGCGGAGGCAGCGGGCCGCCCGGCAAAACCCCGCACGACCCTGTACGGCGAGGTCCCCGAGGAACGGCAGCACACCGCCCGCGCCTCCGACGGCCACCTTCCCGAACTGCTGCCGGTGATCGAGGGTGGCGAGCCCGGTCAAAAGCGGCCTGAAGGGCGTCGGATCACATAACGTTCCGGCCCCCGAACGGACGTACCCGGTCGATTACAGTGCTGCGCAGACCGGTCTACGGGGGGAGGGCACGACGTGGCCACGACAGCCGCGGCCGTGTGGGGCCGCGCCGAACAGCAGGACTTCCGCGCCCGCGTACGGGGCTGTCTGCTCGGCGGAGCCCTCGGCGACGCGCTGGGGGCGGGCGTCGACGGGCTCACCCTCGCCGCGATCCAGGACGCCCACGGACCTGACGGACTCACGGAGCCCGCGCCCGCGTTCGGCCGCCCGGGCGCCGTCACCGCCGCCACCCAGATGGGCCTGTTCACCGTCGACGGCCTGATCCGCGCCCAGGTCCGGCGCGACACCGGCGTCTGGCACCCGCCCACCGACGTCCACCGGGCGCACCTCCGCTGGGCCGCCACCCAGCGCGACTGGGGCCCCGACGAGCGCCGCAAGGACAACGGCTGGCTCGCCCGCGAGGAGTGGCTCTACGCCCGCCGCAACCCGCCCCGCGCCTGCCTCACCGGCCTCGGCGACGAACATCTGGGCACCCTCGACAAGCCCAAGAACCCGCAGGCCACCGACTCCGGCGCCGTCGTCCGCTCGGCCCCCTTCGGGCTGCTCGTCGGCTGGGAGCCGCAGCTCGTCTGCCAGCTCGCCGTGGAGTGCGCGGTGCAGACCCACGGCGCCCCCGCCGCCGGCCTCGCGGCGGGCGCCTTCGCGGTCACCGTCCACGGTCTCGCGCGCGGCGGCTCCGTGGAGGCGGCCGTGGACCGGGCCGTGGAGCTGCTGGCGGCGCGCCCCGGCCACGAGCCGGTCACCGAGGCGCTCGGCCGCGCCCTGGGAGCCGTACGGGAAGGAGCGCCGACCCCGGAGCGGGTGGCGGCCCTCGGCGCGGACGAGGACCGGGCCGAGGGGCAGCTGGCGGCGGCCGTCTACTGCGCCCTGGTCGGCGAGGACGTACGGCACGGGCTGCGGCTCGCCGTGAACCACGACGGGCCCTCGGCGGCGACGGGGGCGCTCACCGGCGCCCTGCTCGGCGCCCTGCACGGCGAGACGGCCCTCCCGCCGGCCTGGCTGGCCGAACTGGAGGGCCGTGCGACGGTCCTGGAGCTCGCGGACGACTTCGCGATGGAGATGACGCAGGGCCCGGCCCTGCACAGCCCGACGGGCGCCTCCCCGGGCTGGCTGGCGCGCTACCCGCGGGGCTGACGGGCCGCGGTCGGCCCGGTCTGCGCGCTACCCGCGGGGCTGACCGCTCCGCTCGGGGCCGCCCTGCGTGGGCACGGTGGCGACGCCGGTCCCGTCACCGTGACCGTCCTCGTCCCCGTCCGGGTCGGTGCCGATGCGGTGCAGGAGCGCGTCCCGCTCCGGGGTGTCCTCGGGCCGGACGAAGCCGATGAGGACGTACAGGACGAGCGAGGTGGCGAGCGGCGAGACGATCTGGATCTGGAGCTCGACGCCGTCGAGGCCGTAGTTGGTGAACCAGAAGACGAAGAGCCCGGCCGCCCAGGAGACGAGCGCGGCCGTCGGCCCCGACTTCCGGAAGGCCTTCAGCAGACCCAGCATGAACGGGATGGCGATCGGGCCCATCAGACCGGCCACCCACTTGATGACGACGGTGATGATGTCCTTGAAGGTGGGGGAGTTGACCTGGGTGGCGACCGCCATCGACAGGGCGAGGAAGGCGATCGTCGACCAGCGCGCCGCGAGCAGCCCGGCCTGCTGCGTCCAGCTCCGCGCGGCCTTGCTGAGGACGGGCGCGATGTCCCGGGTGAAGACGGCGGCGATCGCGTTGGCGTCGGAGGAGCACATGGCCATGGTGTGCGAGAAGAAGCCGACGACGACCAGGCCGAGCAGTCCGTGCGGCAGCAGCTGCTCGGTCATCAGGGCGTAGCTGTCGGAGGCGTCGGGCTTCTTCGGGTCGACGAGCAGCGGCGCGACCCACATGGGGAAGAAGAGGACGAGCGGCCACACGAACCACAGCGCGGCGGAGAGCCGGCCGGAGCGGGTGGCCGCGCGGGCGTTGGGGGTGGCCATGTAGCGCTGGGCCTGGTTCCACATGCCGCCGCTGTACTCGAAGGTCTTGATGAAGAGGTACGCGAGAAGGAACGTCATCGTGTACGGGCCGGCCGTCGGCGCGGTGTGGCCCTGGAGCTCGGGCCGGTCCCACACGGTCCACAGGGCGCTGAAGCCGCCGAGCTTCGCCATGACGGCGACGAGCATGGCGATTCCGGCGAAGAACTGGATGACGAACTGGCCGAGTTCGGTGAGGGCGTCGGCCCAGAGCCCGCCGACCGTGCAGTAGATGCCGGTGACGACGCCGGTGATGAGGATGCCCTGGTTGAGGGAGATGCCGGTGAAGACGGAGAGCAGGGTGGCGATGGCGGCCCACTTGGCGCCGACGTCGACGATCTTCAGGAGGACGCCGGACCAGGCGAGGGCCTGCTGGGTGGGGAGGTTGTAGCGGTCCTTGAGGTATTCGAGCGGGGAGGAGACCCGGAGCCGGGAGCGCAGCCGGTTGAGGCGGGGCGCGAAGAGGTTCGCGCCGATCGCGATGCCGATGGCGATGGGGAAGGACCAGGTGACGTAGGAGGTGACGCCGTAGGTGTAGGCGATGCCCGCGTACCCGGTGAACATCACGGCGCTGTAGCCCGACATGTGGTGCGAGATGCCGGAGAGCCACCAGGGCATCCGGCCGCCGGCGGTGAAGAAGTCGGAGACGGTGTCCACCCGCTTGTGGGACCAGACGCCGATCGCGACCATCACGCCGAAATAGCCGATGAGCACGGCCCAGTCGAGACTGTTCATGAAGCCCCCTCCAGGGGTCTGGTCCGCCTTGTGGACGCCCTTGTGAACGCCGTTCATGGTGTGGCGTGTTGTCCGGCGGGGACAATGCAATGGAGGGTCAAGGGACAGTAAAATCGTTCTACTTACTGACCCTTGTTCATGTCTATGAACTTGTCTCTGTGGTCCGGAGCCCTCTCCGGGGCAGGCTCACCGCATCAGCTCACCCGCGTTGACCAGCAACGACTGCCCCGTGATCGCCCGCGCCCGGTCCGAGGCGAGGAAGACCGCCGCCTCCGCCACGTCCCCGTCCGTCGCGAGCTCCGGCAGCGCCATCCGCTCGGTCAGCCGGGCGAGCACCTCCGCCTCCGGCACGCCCTCGCCGTGCGCGGCGAACCGGACGTACGCCTGTACCGGCGGCCCCCACATCCAGCCCGGCAGCACCGTGTTGACCCGGATCCGGTACGGCCCGAGTTCGTGCGCGAGCGAGTACATGGCCGAGGTGAGCGCCCCCTTCGACGCCGCGTACGCCGCCTGCCGCACCTGCGAGGGCGCGGCCACCGCCGACTGCGTACCGATCAGGACCACCGAACCACCGCGCTCCCTGAGCGCCGGCAGGCAGGCCCGGGTCATCCGCAGCGTGCCGAGCAGATTGACGTCCAGGACCTGCTGCCAGGTCGCGAAGTCGGCGTCCTCCAGGCCGCCGAAGTAGGAGTCCAGGGCGGCGACGTGGACCACCGCGTCGATGCCGCCGAAGCGTGCGACGGCGAGAGTGGCGAGGGCCTCGCACTGCTCCTCGTCGGTGATGTCGGTGACCCGGTACGCGGTGCGGCGCCCCTCCGGGTCGATCTCGGCGGCGGACTTGGCGAGATTGGCCTCGGTGCGCGCCCCGAGCACCGCGTTGCCCCCGTCCCGTACCACCGTCTCGGCGATCCGGCGCCCGAGCCCGGCACCGACGCCCGACACGACGACCGTCTTCCCCTGAAGCAGCATCCGGACCCTCCTCGACCCTGGCCAAAGTATCTGACGGTCCGTCAGAGTAGGTGCCCGTCACCGACTAGGGAAGGGGTACGGGAGTGAGCGAGGAGACGTCCAGTGACACTGCCATGTACGCGGAACTGGCGGCCGTCGGCCCGTACGGGGTCCGGCCCGGCCATGCGCTGATCACCATGGTCGAGCCGCACCCGGGCCACGAGTACGCGTACAACCGTTGGTACGAGGACGACCACTACTACGCCGGCGCCATGGCCATGCCCTGGATGTACGCGGGCCGGCGCTGGGTCGCCACCCGGGAGCTCCAGGAGCTGCGGCGGCCGGAGAAGTCCGCGGTGGCCCAGCCGGTCACGGCGGGCTGCTACCTCTCCACGTACTGGATCACCGAAGGCCGCTACGACGAGCACATGAAGTGGACCGTCGGCATCAACAAACGGCTCAACCGCGACGCCCGCGTCCACCAGGAGCGGACGCACGTCTTCACCGCGTTCCAGGACCACGAGGCGACCGTGTACCGCGACGGCGCGGCCGGCCCGCGCGACTTCCACGCCCTCGACCACCCCTACGCCGGGCTGATCCTCCAGGTCGTCGACGCCGAGGGCCCGGAGGAACGGGCGGCGCTGCTCGACCGGCTGCGGACCCGGGAGCTGCCCCGGCGGCTCGCCGGCTCACCCGCGGCGATGGTCACGGTCTTCCGGCCGACCCCGCTGCCCGGCGACCGCATGACGTACGTGAAGCAGGTCGAGGGCGTCGACACCCGGCTGACACTGCTCTGGTTCCTGGAGCGCGACCCCCGGGAGTGCTGGACGGAGCACTTCGCGGACCTGGAGTCGCTGGGGGGCTCCGGCGGCCGGGTCGAGCTGGTGGCGCCGTTCATCCCGACGGTGCCGGGGACGGACCGGTACGTGGACGAGCTGCGCTGATCCGGATGCGGGCGTACGGGTAGTCGTACCGGAAGTCGTCCGGGCAAAGACCGAGCCCCCTCGGCCAGGACGGCGGACCGGACGAGAGGGCTCTTCGGGTACTGCTGGTGGGGGCGGGTGCGCATCGGGGCTCAGAGGGCCCCGTTGCTCACCTCGCCGACGAACGCGTTCCACGATCCCGGACCGAAGGAGAGGGACGGGCCCTCCGGGGACTTGGAGTCCCGCACCGCGATCGCGGCCACGAGGGGGGACTTCACTTCGACGCAGGCTCCGTTCCCGCCCGAGTACGAAGACTTGGTCCACATGTCCGTTGCACCCTGGATGATCGCCATTACGCTCAACTCCGGTTCTGCGTGTGGGGTGTGTCGCACCGACCTTCTTGGCGGCGTGATCGACGCTACTGGTCGGTCCCCGTCGACGGGACCGGCGTTCACACGTCCGAGTGGCATATTCCAACTCGGCTTCCGTGGGAGCGATCACGAGGTGTACGGTGCCTGCCCCGGCCGGGCCGGAGTCAGCCCCGAGCGTGCTTCTTGGCCATCTCGGAGATGAAGTCGCGGGTCTGCTCGACGTTCAGCGCCTGCGCCCTGAGGTGCTCGTACATGACGCTGTACTTGCCGACGTCCTGCGCCTTCTCCAGGTACAGATCGCTCGTCACACCCTCGATGTAGACGACGCTGGAGTCCGAGGTGTCGGGGAACTCCAGGATCGAGTACTGGCCGCTGATCCCCGGATGCGCACCCATCTCGAACGGGATCACCTGCACGGTGACATGCGGCAGATGCGACTGCTCGAGCAGGTGCTCCAGCTGCTCCACCATCAGCTGCCGGCTGCCGACGATCCGGTGCAGCGCACCCTCGTCGATGACCGCCCACAACCGCAGCGGACGCTCCTCGTCCCGGATGCGCTCCTGGCGGCGGGTACGGACCGTGACCCGCTTCTCGATGTCCGCGGGCGTCGACTCCGGCAGCGCGCCGGAGATCACGGCCTCCGCGTAGGAGTGGGTCTGGAGCAGCCCGGGGATGATCTGCGGCTCGTACATCCGCAGGCTCTCCGCGTCCGTCTCCAGACCGATGTAGACGCTGTACGGGATGTCGCCGAAGGCGTGCCACCAGCCCTGCTGGCGCGAGTCCTTGGCCATCTGCATGAGCGAGTCGACCATGCGCTCGTCCTCGACCTCGTACACGCCGCACAGGTCACGGACATCACGCTGGCTGATGGAGCGACGGCCGTTCTCGAGGCGGCTGATCTTGGACTGGGAGACGAGAAGACGCTCGGCGACCTGCTCGGCCGTCATGTTCTTCGCTTCCCGGAGCTTTCGCAGCTCCTGGCCCAATCGGCGTCGCCTGACGGTGGGGTTGACGTTGGACGCCACGGAAACTGCACCTCCGGCTCTCTGCTGCGTAGCTGTGAGTATCTACCGCTTGGCAGACTGCCACCAAAGGCCAGGTGTGCGCTGGAAAATGACCACAACGTATGCGCGGAGGCCGCACGTGTGCGGGGCGGTCGTCCTGACCGCCCCGCCCACCTGTGCGGCTCCCGGGCTGGTACCTCGGAGTCCTCGGAGTCGTCCTAGTGCGCCGCTGCGCGGGCCATGTTGCCGCGTGGCTGCGCCGGGACACCCGGGGCGCTCCGGCGCGGCTGGGCCGCCGCGCCGTTCTGGACGTCCATCACGGCGTGCGCCACGAGTCCGCCCATGGGGTCGTGCCGGATCAGATCGCGCAGCCGGGACCGCGACGACCGTCCTTCGTTACCGGGGTAGAGGTGCTTCCCGAGACCGACCGCGTGGGCCAGCGCGGCAAGCGCCGCGGTCCGCGGGTCCGGCGGTACGCCGGTGCGGATCGCACTGTCCAGCCGGGAACGGATCTCCCGACTGATCGCCGTGTCCGTCGCCTGGTAGCGAGTCGTCGGCAACACCCCGCACATCTGGCCCTCCACGGCATGCACCATGCCGCATCGCTCCAGATGCGAGAGATACGTCTGGCGGAGCCCCAGTCGGGGCCCGCCGATCCAGTGGACGGCCCGGACCGGACTGCCACGCCTGCGCAGCAGTTCCAGTGCGGAGTCCAAGGTCGGATCTCCGGTCGGCCGTGGCATCACCACGGCGATACGATCCCCGTCAGGGGCTATCCGGCCTGCCAATGCCAGCTCCACTAGCTGTGCACCGGCCAGGCCGAGGTCGAGCGACTGCGGCTGCGCTGTGGTACCCGTGGTCGGGTCCAGAGCGAGCAACAGAAGCTCTTCCGGAATACTTCTGCGGCTCCTGCCCATCCATGCCTCCCCGCGTGGATGAATGACAGGGTGACCCCTCTCACATTCATCTGTCGAGAGTGCCTGGGTGGTTCATCCGGGAACCAGTAGGTATGTCGTTCTCGTCTAGCACGGGGGCCAAGGGGTTCACACAGGACACTGGTACGCGGACCGGTACACGGCCCGTACGTACGCATGACGCATGGAGGAGGCACGGTGGCGGGCGAGTCCCCCGACAGGGCGGAGCAGCAGGGGCCGTCGCAGGAGACGGCGGCCTCGAGCGGCGGCGGCCGGGATCCTCGGCTTTCCGTGCTCCGTGAGTCAGACGCCTCGTCGTCGGGTTCGGCTTCGGCTTCGGGTTCGGGTTCGGGTTCGTCGTCGGCTTCGGGTACGACGTCGGGCTCGGCTTCGTCGGTTCAGGTCGACCAGCCGACGGCCGTCTTCAAGAACCTGGCGCCGAGGACCCCGGAGGACGACGCGCCGGCGGCCGTGGAGCCGGAGAGCGAGCGCTTGAAGGCGGCGGTGGCGGCGTGGGTCGCGACGGCGGAGGAGCCGGAGGACGCGGGCGCGGACGCGGACGAGTCTGAGCCGTCGGAGTCGGGGTCGGGGTCGGAGTCGGTTGAGGCCGAGGCCGAGCCGGCGGATGACGAGCCGGCGGATGCGGAGTCGGCGGATGCGGCGCCGACGGATGCCGAGTCGGCGGCTGCGGCGCCGGCGGGCGACGAGCCCGAGGGCGATGAGCCGGGCGCCGAGTCCTGGTTCGCGGCGCGGAAGCCGGGGGCGGACGAGAAGCCCTCGGGGCCGACCGCGCCCGAGCCCGCGTCCGGCCCGCAGGACGCGAGCGACGCCGAGGACGCCGCGCACACCGAGGATGCCGAAGACGGGGAGCCGGAGCCGGAACCCGAGCCCGCCGACCAGCCGACGACCATGTTCCGGGCCGTCCGCCCGCCCGTGGCGCCCGCCGTGGACCAGCCGACGACCGCGCTGAAGCTTCCGTCCTCCCTGGGCGCGGACTCCGACAGCGAGCGCACCAGCACCTTCGTACCGCTGCGTGCGGACATCCCGGCCGAGCAGAAGGCCGAGAAGGCGCAGGAGGTCCCCACGCCCACCCCCGTACCGGCACCGGCCCCGTCCCGGGCCCAGGCGCCTGCCCCGGCCCCGGCCCCGGCCCCCGCTCTCGCGGAGGCGGAGCGGACGCGGCAGCAGCCGTTGCCGCCGCTGCCCCCGCTCGACCTGCTCGCCGAGCTGACGAACACCCCGCCGCCGCCTCCGACCCCGCTGCGGACGACCATGCGCAGGGTCCGGATCTGGACGCCGCTCGTCCTCCTCCTGTTGATCGTCTTTGCGATCGTGCAGATGGTCCGCCCGCTGCCCGCGCCCGTGCTCACCCTCTCCGCCGCGCCGACCTTCACCTTCGAGGGCGGTGAGCTGAAGATGCCGTGGCCCACCGAGGGACAGGGCGCCGTCGAGGTCGAGGGCGTCGGATCCATGGGCACGTACGGGGCGCAGAAGCCGGCCCCGATCGCGAGCGTCACGAAGACGATGACGGCGTACGTGATCCTGCGCGACCACCCGCTCAAGGGGAAGCAGAAGGGCCCCGAGATCACCATCGACAAGAAGGCCGCCGATCAGGGCAAGGCGGAGCACGAGTCGACGGCGGCGGTCCAGGAGGGGCAGACGTACTCGGAGAAGGAGCTGCTCCAGCTCCTCATGATCCCGTCCGCGAACAACGTGGCCCGGCTCCTCGCCCGCTGGGACGCGGGCTCGGAGGCCGCGTTCGTCGCGAAGATGAACGCCGCCGCCAAGGACCTGGGCATGACCCAGTCCACGTACACGGACCCGTCGGGCCTCCTCGACAGCACCATGTCGACCCCGCAGGACCAGCTGAAGCTGGCGAAGGCGGTCATGCAGTACGACGTGTTCCGGGAGATCGTGAACATGCCGAACCTGACCGTCGACGGCATCCCCGGCCAGATCGAGAACAACAACAACATCCTCCTGAAGCCGGGGGTGAGCGGCATCAAGACCGGCTCCTCCACCCCGGCCGGCGGCAATCTGCTCTGGTCGGCCAACACCGTCATCGACGGCAAGGTGCGGCGCGTCCTCGGCATCGTGATGGGGGCCAAGGACGCCGATCAGCTCGGCGAGAAGCTCCAGCTCTCCATCGACTACAGCTACGAGCTGATCAAGCAGGCCCAGAAGGACGTCACGTCGGCCGCCGTGGTCCGCAAGGGCCAGGTCCTCGGGTACGTCGACGACGGCCTCGGCGGCCGGACGCCGGTCGTGGCCACCAAGGAGCTCAAGGCGATCGGCTGGCCGGGACTCCAGGTGAAGCTGGAGCTCACCGACGGCGGCAAGGCCGTCCCGCACGCCGGCAAGGCGGGGGACGTGGTCGGCCAGGTGTCGATCGGCACGGGCGCCGGGAAGGTCAGCGCGCCGGTCGCCCTCCGGACGGATCTGGTGGAGCCCGGCTTCGACAAGAAGCTGAGCCGCGTGGGCTGAGAAGCACTCGCCTGGCTGAGAAGCCACCCGCTTGGCTGGGCGCCCCGGTTCTCCGGGGCGCCCGGCTGTTAGCGTCTTCGGGGGACGAGTAGCACGCGTGACACACGTGAGAAGTGAGACGGGCAGCACGGGAAAGGGCCGTAGTGACCACCGCCGAGCCGACACGCGCCGACCGCGCCGACCGCGCTGATCGCGCAGAGTCAGGACCCGACCGTGACTCCGACTCCCAGCCCCACCCGGACCCCCCTCTCGACTCCCACTCCCAGTCCCACCCGGACTGCCCTCTCGCCCCCCACCCCTACCCGGACTCCCCTCTCGACTCCCGCTCCTGCCCCCCTACCCCCCTCGACCGCGCAGAAGCCGGCCCCGACCATGCATCCGACCACGTCTCCGACCCGGACACGGCCCCCGACGCGGGTCCGTCTTCGCACCCGCGAATAATGCTCCCGGCGCAGCGGAACACCCCGCCCTCCAAGGCCCCGACCCCGACCGCGACGCCCGCGCCGACGCCGACGCCCTCGGCCCCCCGGCGGAAGCGTCGCTACACGGTGATGGCGGCCACCGGCCTGGCGGCCGTGACCCACGTCCTCTGGTTCTTCTTCTTCGCGAACAGCGGCGGGGACCTGGCCGCGCAGGACGCGTGGGCGGAGTTCGTCGGCCGGCATCCGGCTTCCGCGTACAACCTGGCCTGGTACGGCGGGATGCACCCGGTCTCGTACAGCGTCGTGTCGCCGTATCTGATGTCGCTGCTCGGCGTGCGCAGCACGATGATGGTCGCCGGGACCCTGTCGGCCGCGCTGACCGCGCTGATCCTGGTGCGGGTGCCGGCGGTCCGTAATCCGCTGGCGTGCTCGGTGGCGGCCGTCTTCGCGTTCCTCTGCAACGCGCTGTCGGGGCGGGTGACCTTCGGCCTGGGCATGATGTTCGCGCTCGGCGCGGTCGCCGCCGTGTTCTGCTGGCCGCACCGCTGGCGCCGCAAGCGCTGGGCCAAGGCCGTGGTGGCCGCCCCGCTCGCCGGTCTCGCGACGGCGTGCAGCCCGGTCGCGGGGCTGTTCCTGGGGGTGGCGGCTGCGGCGCTCTTCCTGAACAAGCGGCGCCCCGGCGCGTACGCCCTCGGTCTGGCGCCGGTGGCCGTGGTCGCGCTCTCGTCCTGGCTCTTCCCCTTCTCCGGTACGCAGCCGATGGCCTTCGGCTCGACCGCGCTGCCCCTGGCCTTCGGGGTACTGATCTTCCTGCTCGTACCGAAGGACTGGCGGACGGTCCGTACCGCGGCGGCGGTCTACACGATCGGGACGCTCCTGACGTGGCTGATCGACTCGCAGATCGGCTCGAACATCTCGCGGCTCCCCATGCTCTTCGCCGGTGTGGTGCTGCTCGCCGCCCTGCCGTACACGGCGCCGCGCTCACGCCGCTGGTACGCGCTGCTGCTCGCCTTCGCCGGGCTGAACTTCTGGATCGGCTTCAAGGGCGTCGACGACGTGATCCGCACCGCCCCGGACGCCTCCTGGGCGCGGGAGCTGGCGCCGCTGATCAACCAGCTCCAGGTGCGGGGCGCGGGTAAGGCGCGGGTGGAGGTCGTACCGGCGTCCAGCCACCGCGAGTCCTCGGCGCTGAGCCCGTACATCAACCTGGCGCGGGGCTGGAACCGTCAGGCCGACATGGAGCGCAACCCGCTCTTCTACGACGACACCCTGAACGCCGTGAACTACGAGGAGTGGCTGGACCGCTGGGCCGTCCACTACGTGGTGCTGCCGACCGGCGCCCCCGACTCGGGCGCGGAGCAGGAGGCGGAACTGGTCGCCGAGGGCCTGCCGTACCTGGAGCAGGTGTGGTCGGACGAGAACTGGCGGCTGTACGAGGTCGAGAACCCGACGCCGCTCGCGGACCCGCCGGCCGAGGTGCGGAGCGCGGAGGAGAACGAGGTCGTGATCAGCGTCGACCGCCCCGGCCGGGTCCTGATCCGCGTCCCGTACTCGCCGTGGCTGGCTCTCGTGGACGAGAACGGCGGCAAGATCGAGGCGCCGCAGGAGACGGAGGCCTCGAAACTGGCCCGCGAGGAGTCCGAGACGGAACTCGTGAAGATCTTCGCGAACGAGAAGGGCTGCCTGTTCAAGGCGGAGGCGGACGCGGAGGGCGACGAGTGGACGGAACTGCTCGCCCCGAAGGCGGGCGTGTACCGCCTGGCGGCCCCGTACAAGTTGTCGCGGGGCACGCCGTGCCCGGAAGAACTCCGCTGACCACTGAGGGGGGCGGCTACGGCCGCCGATAACCGGCGAGCATCCGCCGCATGCCGAAGGCGTGCCCGCCACTGCTGATGACGAGGAGCCGATAGACCCGCCCCGCCGCCCCGGGAAAGGCGGCCCGGGTCTCGGCCCGCAACCGAGAGCGCCCGTCCGCCAGCTCGTCGACCCGGAAGACGAGACTGTAAGCGGCGGAGAACCGATGCCCGCCCTCCAGGGCCAGCTCTTTCCCCGGCACGACCCGGGCGACCCGGAACCCGGGAAACGCGGACCCGACGGCAAGCGGCCGAGGCCCACCCACCCCAAGAGGCTCAGCCCGCACAAGCCGCGCGTACCGCGCCCCAGCACCCCGCGAGAGCGACCGCTCCACCCGCACGAGAAGCCGCTGCCACAACTCCTCGGCCCCGACCTCCACGACGACGACGTGCTCGTCGACGAACGGCAGCGAACTCATGAAGTGATCACCCCCCGAAACTACCGCCACCCCCCACCCCCGACAAGCAACCCCGAACACAGAACAAGGGCCCTCCCGCCACAGCGAAAGGACCCTCACTCAACAACACTCCTGTGCCCCCGGCAGGATTCGAACCTGCGACACCCGCTTTAGGAGAGCGGTGCTCTATCCCCTGAGCTACGAAGGCGGGGATCTGTAGGAAAATGTGCAGGAAATTGCGGCGGAAGCCACGATCCCGGACACATCGGCCCACTGATCCAGCGGTGCGCCAGCGGACTGGCGCGCCGCCGTCAGTGTAGCGGGTGGGGGTGCGCAGGTGAGGGGGTTACCCGCCCGGCGCCGGATGGACGGCTGACCGGCCGCCGGTCAGCCAGCGAGTCACCTGCGTGGCTCACCCACGGTGCCGAGGGCGATGGAGTTGATCATCCAGGCGAAGCCGAGGTAGATGAGCAGGGCTCCGGGGGCGCCGTAGGCCGGCAGGCGCTTGTCCCAGTGGGAGTAGTCGAGGGTGCAGTTGGTGGACTCGCTGTCCTGGCGGAATCCTTTGAGACGGTCCCCGAGGTCAGTATTCGGTGGGATCTGGCGTAGGTGCTCGCAGCGGTTGAACTTCGGTCGTTTGGTTCTGGGGTCGAGCGTCCTGTCCTCCTTCGTCTCGTAGACGGGGATCAGCTCGATGTGCGGTCCGTTCCTGCAGGGGATTTCGACTGCGTGGTAGAAGCGGCGGCTGTTCACTCCGGAGCGCATCGGGAGTTCTCGCACGGGGAGCGGCGTGTAGATGGTCTGCCCGTCGACGGAGATGCGTCGCTCGCATGACCGGCCCGCTGCCGCGTAGACGTCGTGGATGCAGTGGTCATAGCGGTACTTGTTCAGTGGCCTGGGGCTGATTCCGTCGTGCTGTGGTGTGTAGACGACGATTCCCCGGGCGACGAGTCTGGCCCGGTGGGTTCCGCGCCAGGCGGTGTCGAACACGGCGGCGATGACACCTGGCGCGCGGTCGAGGATCTCGTGGGCGAGGCGCAAGGCCGTGCTCGCCTCCTCTTCCCTATCCGGGTCCTCTTCCGGGGACCGGTGGCGGGCGCCGTCGGCGTTCAGGATGATCCGGCTGTGAGCTCTCTCCGGCAGGCGCACAGAGAAGGAGACGATCTTCTTTCCGTAGACGGCCCTGTCGCCACCCTCGATCTGGATTCCGGCGTCCGGATCGACTCTGCGCCGTCGCATCTCGCCGGTTTTCTCGTCGCGGGTGAACTCCTCGGTCTGGTCCGAAGGAGGTCTGACGACGGTGGCGTCGCCGTTGATCACCTGGCTGCGGTCGGGGCGCAGCCAGCAGCCGCGGGGTCTCTCCTCCGACAGGTAGCCGAGAGCGATCGCCTGTTTGATCCAGGCGTCCCGGGAGGCTTCACGCAGCTGAGGGAGGGCGTCGAGCATTTTGTGCCGGTACTGCAGCCAGTGATGGCGTTGGGGGCCGGTTTCGGGGAGGGAGTCGGCCTCCTCGTCGCCCAGGCACCGGCGTACTCCTTCGCGGACGATTTCCCAGATCGTTTTGTGCTGGAGGTTGGCTTCGGTGGAGCGGGCCGTGTTGAAGACAGAGATGGCGCAGACGTAGATGAGGAAGACGTAGGGCGGATAGTGGGGGGTGCGTCCGCGTGTCCCCGGCTCCTTCCGGGGGAGGACGGCGGTGGCCACCTCATACAGGGCAGGGTTGGCGACGACGAGCTCCAGCCGTTCGATCTCTGGGATGTTCCGCGCTTCGGGACCCTTGGGTTCGGGATCGAGGCTGGCCGGGCTGAAGATGTCCCGAGGCGTGGGGCCGAGAATCCAGTCGGGATTCTTCTTGGTCTTGATGGCCTTCTTGAGTTTGCGTGGGGCGCTGGTGGACGGGCTCACGTGTCGCCCTCCTCTGCGGAGGGTCGCCACTGGTAGCCGGCCAGCCGGGCTGCACCATCGAGGGAGGACAGGCCGAAGCGGAGAGCGACGTCGGCGATCTGACCGGTCTGCTCGAAGGTCTTCGCGGCGAGCCAGCTGGAGACGTCTCGCGGGGCCGCCGAGCGTCCCTCAGCCGCGATGCCACTACTACGGACGATCTCACCGAAGGCGGTGCACACGCTGGCCTGGCGCCGGTAGGTGGGTGAGGCCGCGATGGTGGCGAGGGTTTCGGAGCCGTCCGCGCTTGAGTGCTTGACGATGCAGTCGGCGCGCAGGCGCAGGACTCTGATGCTCCAGTCGTCGTCGAGCGGGCAGTAGCGGGCTGTGGTGTGGGTGGCGCCGCAGGCCCAGACCCGGGCGTGCGGGAGATCGAGATCGCTGACGGTGGTGTAGCCGATTTCGCCGGTGTGCAGGCCGGAGAGCAGCAGGCCGAGGACGGTGGCGTGCCGGGTCTGGGGCATGCCGCGTTCGGCGTGGAACCGTAGCGCTTCGATGTCGCGGTCGGAGAGCGCGCCGGCGGGCCGGGGCGCGGACCGCGGGATCGGCGGAAGATCGAGCAACGGGGCTTTCGGCGTCAGGCCGAGGTGCCGGGCCTCCGCGAACAGTGCGTCGACCCCCGACTTGCGGACGCGGCGCGTGCTGTCGGCGGGTGTCGTGATCAGTCGCCCCTGCCGGTCGTGTCCTGGCGCGTCCACGAAGGCCTGAGCGACGACGTCCGTGATGTCGTCCAGCCGAGTGACGCCCAGGGCTGCGGTGAACCGCAGTAGGCGCTCGCCGACCTTGATGTAGGACTCGGCGGTCTGGGCGCTCAGGCGCCCCTGCCGGACCGCCGTGTCCCACTCGTGCACGACGCGTAGGAAGGCTGAGCGGAGAGTGATCCTAGGCATGGATACCTCCCGCTCGCTCGCCGGAGTACCGCTGGACAGCGGTCATGATCACTGGATTCGACGAAACGTGTGGGGTGTGCGGCTCAGCCGCGCTACGGTGACTGGTGGCTCTCGCCTTGTGGGAGGGCACGCCAAAGCCCCCTCTCTCGTGGGCTGTTTGCCCGCGGGGAAGTGGTGGGTTTTCGGTGGGGGTCCGGAGGCGCCGAACCGGCCAAGGAGAGAGCGCCTCCGGACCCAGCTCTCAGTTGTTCATGGACTCCTTTCGCAGCGGCGCGGCGGAACCCAGCTGCTGGATCAGCCGATGGGTGTCGAGCCATTCGCCACGGTCCATCGCCGCGATGGCCGCCAGTGGCCACAACGGGACGAGGAGTTCGGCCTTCAGAGGGGCCTCGCTCGTCTGCGCGCGAGCGCTCACCGCAGACAGCACAGTGACCAGCCCGGTCATGTGGTCATGCAGAGCGGCGGCCTCGTCGGGATTCATGTGCCACGCCTCGCCCATGCCGAGGTGTGCCGACAGCAGCTTCTCGACGTCCACGTCGGGGCCAAGGCGGGGGTCGGATTCGCCTTCTCTCCGGGGGCCGGGGACGGTCGGCTCGTCCTTGTCCGAACGGCGGGGGGTATCGGCGCTGGGGCCTGGGGAGAATGAAGGTCCGGTATCGCCAGCTGGCTCGTCTGTCTGAGGCTCCCCGGTGGTGGAGCGTTGCCCCGGACCCGTCTGGGCGGTGGGTACCCCGGGCGCCGCGGCGCTGTCAGAGGCAGGCGCTACTTGCTCGTACCACCGGACGAGGCCGTCAGGCTCCTCGATGAGAAAGCCTGTCGTGACCATCAGGTCGAGCAGTCGGTCGACTGCCTTCTCGTGACCACGCGTTCGCACTTGTCGGAGGAACTTCAGCCTGAGCGCGACCCGGGGCGCGGATCCCTGCTCGAGACGCTCTCGTGCGGAACGTACGAACCACAGCTTCTGCCAGGCGGTGCGGAGGGCACTCAGTCCCTCTGCCCGACCGCTTGCCCAGGCGTGGGCGATCTCCTGAGCGCTCGAGTGACGATTGGTAGATGCCCCGGGCGGAGATCTTCTCGACCAGACCACAGTCGGCCAAGAACTTCATGGAGATCCCGATCCGCCACGGACCGATGTCAGTTGCCTCATCCAGCGCGCTGACGTGGAACTGCTCGGTGAACCTCCCTGCTATGGGGATCAGGTCGCAGTACGTCGACGCAGGCACGCGAGGGTGAGGCAGCGGTTTCGCCGGCTCGGCCTGTGCCGAGTGTTGACCTTTGCTGGCCAAGGCGTCCTCCAGGGGCCGTGCGAGAGTTGGCGCGTGCGCAGCGTAGAACACAGTCGTCGCCTGGCGCAGGCGATCTATGGATCTTGTTGCCAAGCAACACGGCTGCCAGCGGCCGGAGTTGAGCTGCGCTGGCATGTCAGCCCCTTCGCTCGCCAGGTGACGCCTCTTGCGACGTCGTCATGGTGCAGCTCGGCGATGCTGTAGGGGGTGAGGCGTGACGCTAATAACTTGATCCACGCCAGCGCTGGCGGTGGGTTTTGGGTGTCATCTGCGCTGCGTGTGGATAGGCCGCGCGAGGCGGCCGCCCCAAGCGTGAGATGCAGCTCGGTCGCGCGTGAAAGATCACTAGAGATTCCTTTCCGGACCCGCTCCTCCAAGGGTGCTATATCAGTAGCATGGGTGAGGTGGGTCCGCATTCCGAGCGCCCTTCCGTCACACTTGTCAGGTGCCTGGAGGAACGAGACGTGCGCAGAGGCCGAACACATACGTGGTCGGCGGCGAATGGCCGCATGCCATGATGGAGCCGCACCGTGGCGCCCTCGTCGCACAGGCCATCGCTCGGAAACTCGCCCAGGCGATGTCGGACCAAGGGTTGAGTGCCAATGCCCTTGCTCGCAGGAGCGGCGTCAATCGACAGGTGATCGCCAACGTCCTGAACGGCACAGTTTGGGCCGACACGCTGACCGTGATCGACCTGGAAGGTGCTCTGGGTGTGATCCTGTGGCCCGATCACGTGCAGTGGCGCATCCCTGCAGCCGACGAGGCTCCCGAGGGCTACAACGATGAGGCGGAGGAGGCGTCCGCCGCAGGTTCGAGCGCACCAGACAGCGTGGGGTAAGCGAGGTCGGCGGCCCTTGGGGCATGGCCGGTTGCGACGGGAACGTCTGAGGGGAGCGTCGCTGCGAGGGCTCGCCCGGCAAGCTCAAGGCGTCCCCCTGCGCCTGCGTCTGCGGCAGCTCGTATCACGCCAGCGTTGTCTGGCAATCCTCGCACCGCCGTACCGCCTGCCGTGCCGTGTTTCCTTCTGTCGCGGTCGCCGGATGGCTGCTGCTCAGCCGGTCCCAGAGCCCGGCCGGTGGTGAGGGGATCCAGCCCCAGCGTGGCGCGGTGACCAGATCTTCGGTCAGGTGGGTGCAGGCTCCGGGAAGGTGTGCGCACTGCGCAGGGGAGATCAGAATCGTGTCCGCAGCGAAGTGTTGCCACGACAGTCGGGGCGAGGCCGCTGTCCGCGCCCTTGGTGTGGATCCGTCGGGCGGACACGCACAGCCCAGACCGATGACGAAATCACAGCGATCGCAACGTACTTCCGACACAGATTCGCCCCACCCTTACCTCGTACCGCTGTCCACACGGTAGACGATCTTCCCGTCGAACTCCGTGAACCCCAATGACTTGTAGAAGGCCCGTGCTCCAGAGTTGTCGCGGTCCGTCATCCACTCGACCCGGCTGCATCCGGGACGTGCGGCGGCCAGGGTGCGGAGCTCGCCCATAAGCCGGGCGCCGACGCTCTGACGGCGGAGAGTGCTGCGGACATAGAGCTCTTTCAGGAACAGAGAGTGGGAGGAGCCGGCCGCCGGCCAGAGGAACGAATAGGCGGCGAGTCCAACGAGAGCGCCGGCTTCGTCCTCGACCAAGAGCGCGGAGGCCAGCGGTGGAGAGCCGAAGAGCGCGTCCTCCACCTGGGAGCGGCGTTCTTCGAGGGGCTGGATCTCGGTCGATCCATAGAACCGCTCGATCTCCTCGATCAGTTCGGCCAAGGCCTCGATGTCGCTCCTATGGGCCGGGCGAATCCTCACGGTCATCGAGATCTCCTGTCGCTCTTCGCTTCACTCGCTCGTTCCAACGCATGATCCTGCTGTGACGGCACGGCTTGTGGTTACGGGGGCGTCGCCGTGTGCGGCGCCCAGCCGTGCTGGCGCAGGGAGCCCTGAACATGCCGGATGAGGTACTCCAGGTCTGCGCAGTAGACGGAGGGATTCCGATAGCCGTGGTCGGTACTGAAGCGGTGCGGCAGGTAGCCCCCGCCGCATACCTCCACCAGAGGACAGCTCTGGCACTGTCCGGCGAGTGTGGCCTTCCCGCCTTGCCGGTGGAGGAGCTTCGGATGGTGAACGACCTCGTCGAAGGACTGCCCGAACACATCGAGCCCCAGCCAGGAGGCACCCTCCGCGACGGACCTCAGGGTGTCCACGCCCTCGATCGTTCCGTCCGACTCGACCACGACGCTCGTCGGTGGGGCCAGGCCGAGGGACTCCACCGAGCCGCGCACGCCGGAGATCAGCCCCACGATGTCCTCCAGTATTCGCACGCTGTGCCGATTCTCAGGCCGGGTGAGCCAGGCGTCATAGACGCGGCTCATCCACAGCCCGTACTCGGGCACGCGTGGATCGTCGCGATGCGGCGGCTCGTCGTGAGTTCCGTGCGGCAGGCCGAAGTCGATCACAGGCGGCTCGAACGATGCCAGGTAGTCGTGGACCTCGACCGGATCGTTGGCTAGGTCGACGACGGCGAGTAGCCCTGCGAACAGGTGCGGTCGAGACCGCAGCAGCTCGATTCCACGGACGGCCGAGGCAGCGCTCGACCGTGAGGTGTGAGTCAACCGATGCCGGTCGTTCGCAGCAGGCGGCCCGTCGAGACTGACGCCCACGACGACCTCGTACTGCTCGAAGAGGTCCAGCCACAGATTCGTGAGAAGGGTCCCGTTGGTCTGTAGTTCGAAACGGACAGCCACCCCTGTCGGCATACCTGCCCGTATGGCGTCGAGCAGGTCCGCCATGTGCCGGGTGCCAGTGAGCAAGGGTTCACCGCCGTGCAACACGACATGTACGTCTCGCAGACCGTGTGCTGCCGCGTGCTCACCGATCCGCCGCCCCGCAGCGTGGGCCACGGCCACACTCATCCGGGCGGGCAGATGCCGCCACGCCTGGTCTGCGGAGTTGAAGACGTAGCAGTAGTCGCAGTCGATGTTGCAGCGGTTGGCGACCTTGAGAATGAACGACCGGAAGGGGGCGATGTTCTCGCGAGGTGTCATCGCGGGGTAGGGCTCACAGAGGCCAGGTCCAGATCAGCGAAGCCTGGTGGCCACCCTCGCCAACACGGTTGGACGCGGACTGCTCGGCTGCCAGCCGTTGCCGTACGCGGACGGCGACATGGTCCAGGACGACCGAACCGTGCGCGGGTTCCGCGACGAGGGGCGCTGAGACGTGCTGCGCGGGAACCGGCGTGCGTGACGGCATTCGACGCTCCTCGAGGCAGTACAACGGCAATTGAGTGAGCAGACCAGCCCGCAACGTAGCAGCACCGGCAGCCTCGTCGGCATACCGAATCAGGCCACGTGCCCGGCTCACCCGGCCCGCGGCGCAAGTAATCTCTCGATGGCATCTGCCGCCCCGCCCATGCCCAACTGCCGGTATACATCCAGTGCTTCACGTAGCGATTCCTCGGCCTGCGCCCGCTCGTCGGCCATCCAGTCGCAACGGCCGATCCCCTCCAGGGCCCGTGCCTTTTCCAGCGGGCAGCGGATGTCCCGGGCCAGCCCCACTGCCTGCCCAAAGAGTTCGCGTGCGGCGGCCCAGTCACCGGAGGACCGCAGCAGTGCCCCCCAGTGGTTCAGGACCTCCGCCTCGCCGCACCGATCGCCGAGTTCCCGCAGGATCTCCAGACTCCGCCGGAACGACTCGACGGCACCGTCCCGCTCTCCAGCGTCCCCTCGCGCCACACCCAGCTCGCCCAGCGAGGCGGCCTCCCCACCACGGCTGCCGAGATCGCGGTACGAGCCCAAGGCCTCAGCCAACAGCTGGATCGCCTCGGTGACGTTCCCGTCCATGCGGTCCAGCACCCCGAGGTGGCGGATGCTGTTCGCGCGCCCGAACCGTTCGCCGAGCTCAGTGAAGTACTCCAGCGCCCGGGTGTGTGCCTCCCGCGCTTCGACGAGATCGCCGGTCAGGCGCCGCACGACTCCGAGCTCGTTGAGGGCGTACGCCTGATGGACCCGGTCGTCGAGCTCCCGGTAGATGTCGAACGCCTCACGATGGTGCTGCGCGGCCAGCCGGTACTCGCCCAGGAGGCAGTGCACGATTCCAAGGTCCCGCAGGGAGTTGGCCTCCCCGTACCGGTCTCCCAGCTCACGGTAGATCGACAGCGCTTCGGTCTGCGCTTCCACCGCCGCGTCGAAGCGGCTGGTCTGTCGGCGCACCATGCCGAGGTCCGCGAGTGCGTTCGCCTGGCCGAGCCGGTCGCCGAGCTCGCGGTAGAGCGCGAGGGAATCGATCTGGGCTCGTGCGGATGCTTCGTTGTCCGCGATCATGTACCAGACGATGCCTACCTGGTTCAGGGCGTCGGCTTTGCCTTGCTTCTCGCCGACCACCTGGTACTCCGTCACCGCCTCGTTCAGTGCCTCGATGGCCTCGGGGTAGGCCGCCATGAATCGCCGTACGACTCCGAGCTCGGCCAGCGCGTCCGCCAGCGCCCGTCTGTTGCCAGTGTGCCGAGCGGCCTCGGCGGCTGCTCGGTGGAGGCCAACGGCCTGGTCCCAGGGGCCGGCCTGGCGCAGGAAGGGTGCCATTGCCGCAGCCATGTGGATCACCAGCTCGTGCAGCCCGAGGTCGTTTGCCCGCCGAATGCTGGCCAGCACGTTGGCTCGCTCGTCTTCCAGCCAGCGCAGGGCCGCTGTCCGCGACTCGATGGGCGGGGTCTCGACCAGGGTGGCGCCACTCCGAGGTGCTGAGTAGGTCGCGCCACTGCGGCCGATGTGGCGGTTCGCGACAGCGAGGGTGGCCAGGTAGTAGGTGCACACGCGTTGAACGGCCTGAACAGCTTCCATGTTGCCTCCCTCGTCGGCGAGACCGCGGGCGTAGTCGCGTAGGAGATCGTGAAGCCGGAAGCGGCTCCCGGGATGCTCGTCGATCAGATGGGCGTCATAGAGCCCGTCGAGTCGCTCGCGCGCCACCACCACTGAAACCGAGCCGAGCGCGGCGCCGGAGAAGGCGTCGAGGTCGGTGCCAGGGTAGAGGCCGAGACACCGGAAGAAGTGTTGCCGCTCAGGTGTGAGGTCCTGGTAGGACAGGCTGAACGTTGCGGCGACCCCACGTTCCCCGGCCCGGAGCTCCCCCAACCGGTCCCGGGTCGCGGCCAGGCGCGTACGCAGATCCTCGGCGCCCCACGACGGATGATGGCGCAGCCGCGCGGCGAGCAGTGACACCGCGAGTGGCAGGTATCCGCACAGAGCCACCAGCTGCTCCAGGACGACACGATCGAGTGAGGCCGCCGGCCGCCCACTGAGTCGTACGAACAGGTCGATCGCATGCTCCGGTGGCAGCGCTTCCACCGCCAGGACCACCTCTTCGTACGCAGCCAGCCGCTTCCGGCTGGTCACCAGCACGAGACAACCGCTTCCGCCGGGGAGTAGGGGCTCCAGCTGCCGATAGCTGGCCGCGTTGTCGAGGATGAGGAGCGCTTTCTTGTCCGCGAGCTGGCTCCGCCACATGGCCGCCCGTGCCTCGGTGACCGCACCCAGGTCGTCGCCGACGGGGATCCGCTGCGCCGGCACCCCGGACGCCGCCAGCAAGGAGGCCAGCGCCTCGGTGGCCTGTACGGGCGGTCTGCCCGTCGTGTGCCCGTTGAGGTTCACGAAGAGCTGGCCGTCCGGGAACCGCTCCGACAGCACATGCCCCGCGTGCACGGCGAACGTCGTCTTCCCTACTCCTGGCATTCCGTCGATCACATGCACAGGCAGCGCTTCGCCACTCTCCTGTGAGTTCTGTACGGACCGCACCAACGCCTCCAGCTCGGCGGTCCGATTGGTGAACGCGGTGGTATCGCGTGGCAAAGCCCGCAGCACGAGCGCGGCACCCGGAGGCTCCGCGCCTTCCTCTGGCCGCGGCGCCGGATCAGCGGGACGTTCCGGCGCCCCTGATTCCGACAGCGCCGCAAGAAGTACGGTCAGCCCGACCAAAGCTCCGCCCAGTACAGCGAACGAGAACCAGGCATGGCGCTGCAACCACCCGAGCCATCCGGGCCACTCCGACTCGGACACCGCGTTCGTGACGAGCCCGATTAGCAGCGTCGTCACGGCTCCGCCGGCGGCCACGACCGCGACCGTGATCCCTCGCCGAAGTCTCATGCCTGGGTCGCCTTGCCGGAGCAGGAATTGTCTCGCCTTGGCTGGTCACCTGTGACACGGCATAGCCCAACCGCTTTGGATCTGGTCACGAAGGCAACCCCCGAATCCGACGCCTCGACGCGCACAAGCGGACCAGCTCTCGCGGAACCTGGTCAAGGTCGGCTCCCCGCCATACAGCGGCCCCTATCAGCCAATCTGTATGTGCCTCTGGATTGGGCGGGCTAACGCCGCTTCCACGGAGTCAGCCAGAAGACGCAGGTGAACGTGCTGCTGGTGGCGAGCAGAGAGTGATCGCCCACGACGGCTGTGTAGTCACCCCTGGTAGCGTCGCCAAACGCTTGATCACGGGCGCCCGGGAGGGCTGCCAAGGGGGCGAAGAGGGAGAGCAACATGCGTGTGGCCACGTCGGTAGGCGGGGTCCTGTTGGCGGCCGTCCTGGTGGCGGGCTGTAGCGGCGGCAACAGTGGCAACGTCGACCAGGGCAAGAACGGGTTCGCCCAGCCGAACCAGAAGGCGAAGCCGCTCGCGGAGCTGAACGTGCCGTCGGCCTACGACCCTGCCAAAGGCTGGGACGCAACCTTGAACTGGGTTCCAGGCGTAGTGCGGACGATTCCAGTGACCGCCGCGCCGCGCTCCGGTGTGATCGCCATGCTCCACGCCGCCTCGAACGGTTACACCGTCGAGGCGAAGGCCGCCGACACCGGCGAGGCTCGCTGGTACTCCGCGCCCTGGAACCCGCCCACGCCGGTTGAGGGCGCGGAGGGGAACGCGGAGTCCGGTGAGATGGGAGAAATCCCGGATGTGACGGCGGTCGAGCAGGACGGGCGTGAGTACGTGCTTGCGTACGCGCACGGAATGCGGGGTAAGGACCCTCTCCACGAGGGAGCGGAGGTGGTGCGGCTCGCCGTGTACGCCGCCGACGCCTCGGACACTTTGGTTAAGCCGCTGCGGGAGATCGATGTCCCCGTCTCGGCGGACCCCGGTGAGGTGCGTGTGGGATCGACTGGTGGGCGGGTCCTCGTCGCCTGGGGTGGGAATGAGGCCTTTCCTCGCTCGGCTGCGGCGGTGGACGTGGCGACCGGAAGGGTCGACTCGTACCAGAAGCCGAGCGGGCTGCTTTCCCAATGCGCAACGGCGGTGGCGTGCTCCAGCACCCGCGTGATGGCAGCCACGCCGGACGGCCCGCTGGTCGGTATGGGTACCGGGGGCTTCGGCGTCCCGGGCCGTTGGTTCAGCGACGACGTGCGCCCGCACGGCCTCGAAGCGAAGACAGGGCTCGTCGGTTCCTGGAATGGCGATGCGTACGGCGTCGCTGGCGGCAACCTTCTCGTCGGCTGGTCGACGGGCGGCAAGTTCGGCGCTCCGAACGACCCGCTGTGGTCGGTACACGATGCGCGAACGGGGCGGCTCCGGGCCAGCATGACCTGCGCGTCCGATGTTGCCGACTCCAATGAAGCTCGCGACTACCCCGTGATTACGTCGCCGGACGGACGCTACCTAGCAGCCGGCCCTGTCGCCTTTGACCTGAGGCAAGGCAAGGGTATCTGTCTGGAGGGCGACGGCGACCGCAAGACGATCGCGGTCGCCGCGATCCGTGACGACGGCACGGCGTACGGGGCGGTCCTGGGGAAGTCGGCGGCCAGCGGATCGGAAGCGGTTGTCGCCGAGCTGGATCTGACAACCAGTGCAGGGGAGCCGAAGGTTCTCGGTACAGGCGTGCGCGTTCCGTACCTCACCAGCGTGAACGGGTCGGGCCTGTTTCTTGATCGTGACGACGATCTGAACGTACGGGTTTCGCTGCGGCGTGAACGTTGAAACCCGCATCTCCGGTTGCCCGGCGAGTAGCCCTACCGTGACCGTCTATCCACTGAGCGCTCCTCATATCCGCCAAGGCATAGTGGACGGTCCATTCCGCCAGCGACACTGATCTCTTCTGCCCGGGCTCTACTGGATGATGTCGCGCCACCATTCGGCGACGCGGCTGTCCATCCAGTAGAGCATTTCGGCTTTGCCTGTCGTGCTGTCGGAACCACCCTGGCTGTTGTCGATGGGCCAACGCTTCTCCTTGAATAGCTGGGAAGAGATACGGCTGAGGGCCGCGTGCTCGTTGCTCTGCTGGCGTTCCTGGAGTCCGGAGCGCTGGAGGACCTCAGTGAAGGTGATCTTCTCGTCGGGCCGTTCGGCGGTGACCTCGAAGAGCGCGCGGACGCCGGGAAGGTGATTCACCCTGCTCCACAGCAGCGAGACCTGCGCCTTCGTCCACAACCCTTGGCGTCCGAGGTCGACGACGACGTCGGTTCCGTCGATGTCGGCGAGCAGGCCGGTCAGCTTGGTGTGGAGTGATTCGACGTCGGCGAGTGCGGCGACGACCGCCGCGCGCATGGTCGGGTGGTCCATGAGAGCCCTCAGTTTCGACTTCGTAGACGAATCTATACGCCCCTGACGGCATGGACTCGTCTACGAAACCGCAAGGGTCCGGAAGGCGATCAGCTCCGCTGTCCGAGAGCAGCGTCCAAGAAGCAAGAAGGACCAGTACGAGGGGGTCCTGCTGCCACGTACCGGTCCTCTCGTCTCCCACCTTGGTCAGCTGTCCTGGGTGCCGTTCGTGGACCACTCGTTGGCGAAGTGCTCCATCTGCTTCAGGACCAGGTCGATGGCCTCCGGGGCCTCGTCCGGCGGGTAGTTGCGGCGGGCCAGGAGGCGTTTGATGGCGCTGCGGAGGCGGGCGCGGACCGGTTCGCGGGCGATCCAGTCCGGCTTGAGTTTGCTACGGACCTCCGCGACCAACTCGCGGGCGATGCCGGCCAGGACCTCGTCGCCCATGACGGAGCGTGCCGTGCCGTGGTCGGCGACGGCGTCGTAGAAGGCGAGCTCGCGCCAGTCCAGCGGTGGCTCGAACTTCTCGCCGCGTCGGGCGTCCTCCATGACCTCCTTGGCCATCTCCACGAGCTTGGCGATGAGCTCCGCGCTCGTGCACTGCTGCCGCATGTAGCGGACCATGAGGTCCTGCAGCCGCTCGGAGAAGGTCGTGCGCCGAACGATGTTGTGCCGGGTCACCTCGCGCATCTTCTGCTCGATGAGCCGCCGCAGGGCCTCCGCCGCCAGGTGCGGGGTCTCGCTGCTCTGCAGCTTCGCGACGAGGGCGTCGTTGAGGTGGGTCAGGTCGGCGGTCTCCAGGCCGGCCTCGGCGAGGAGGTCGGTCACCCCGCCGGTCTCGACGACCGAGGACGTCAGCTGCGCGAGGTACAGCTCGACGTCGCGGGCGACGGGGAGGCCGCGGGCCTCGCGGTTCATCGCGTCGATCTTCGCCATGTAGGCGCGGACCTCGACGAAGAACTGGATGTCCCGCCGCCAGGCCGGGTGGTCCGGGAAGCGTTCGCCGATGTCGGTGGAGCTGCCGCAGAGCGCGTAGAAGCGCTCCAAGCGGTGGGCGTGCTCGCGGTACCGCCGGCCGAGCGTCTGACGGGGATCGTCGAGGGTCTCTGGGTTGTTGCCTGCGGTGGCCGGGTCGAGGAGGTAGTTCGCGGCCCGTAGTGCGGCGTCGATGAACGCCGTCTTGGAGGGCATGTCCAGCCTGGCCCGCCAGTCGAAGCCCCGCAGGATGTCGTTCAGGATGTCGTACTCGTTGCGCAGCTCGTCCAGCGCCCGGTCGAGGTCCTGGCCGAGCGTACGGTCCTGCTGGTCGGCGTCCGTGTACTCGGCGATCGCCCGCTGGAGGTTCTCGGTGAGCGGCGCGTACCCGACGAGGAGGCCGTCTTCCTTGCCCCGGAAGCGGCGGTTGACGCGGGCCAGGGCCTGCATCAGTCCGGCGCCCTTGAGGGGCCGGTCCAGGTACATGGTGTGGACGGGCGGCGCGTCGAAGCCGGTCAACAGCATGTTGTTGACGATGAGGAGCTGGAGCTCGTCCTCCGGGTCCTTGGCCCGGTTGATGACGGCTTTGCGGCGACTGTCCCTCAGGGCGTGGGCGAGCAGCCGGGGGCCATCCGTGCGCGTGTTCGACGAGAACACGATCTTCATCGCGCCCTTCTCGAAGTCGTTGCTGTGCCATTCGGGCCGCAGCTCGCGCAGGGCGTCGTACACGCTGACGCAGATCTCGCGGGTCGCGCACACGATCATCGCCTTGCCGGGCGCGCCGCCCGTCTCGGAGACGCCGACGAACGGTTGCATCGCCGCACGGCGCGTCTCCCAGTGCTGGACGAGGTCGGCGGCGAGGTCCCGGATGCGGGCGGGCGCGCCGTACATCGCGTTCATCGTGGCGACGGCCTGCTCGACGCGGGTGCGCTCGACGTCGTCGAGGCCGTCGGTGATCCGGTCGGCCTCCTCGTCGATGGTCGTCGGGTCGACGTCCCGGTTGATGACGAGCTGGATGACCCGGCTTTCGTGGAAGACCTTGACCGTTGCGCCGTCGTCGGCGGCTCTCTTGAGGTCGTAGACGTCGATGTACCCGTTGTAATCGCCCTTGTCGCCGAACACCTCGCGGGTGTTGCGGTCAGCCTGGGAGAGCGGGGTACCCGTGAAGGCGAGGAGGGTGGCGTGCGGGAGCGCGTCGCGCAGGTGGCGGGCATAGCCGTTGAGGCTGTCGTAGTGGCTGCGGTGCGCCTCGTCGACGACGACGACGATGTTGCGGCGGTCGGAGAGGAGCGGGTGGTCAGCGCCGGATTCCTTCTCCTCCTTGGTGCGGCCGAACTTCTGCAGCGTCGTGAAGAGGATGCCGCCGACGCGCTTGGCCGCGAGCTTCTCGCGCAGTTCGGCCCGGGTGAGGACCTGCTTCGGCTCCTCCGGGAGGATCTCGCTCTCCAGGAACGTCGAGTACAGCTGGTCGTCGAGGTCGGTACGGTCCGTGATGACGACGACGGTCGGGTTCAGCAGGGCCGGGTCCTTCATCACCATGGTGGTGGTGAGGACCATCTCCTCCGACTTGCCCGAGCCCTGCGTGTGCCAGACGACGCCGGCCTTCCCATCGCTTGCGGCCGCGACGCGTACGGCCTCGGCGGCGCGGGTCACGGCGTAGTACTGGTGCGGCTTCGCGATCCGCTTCGTGCGCTTCGACGGAACGAAGTTGATGAAGGACTTGATGAGGGCGAGGAACCGGTCCTGGGTGAACAGGCCGTGCAGGGCCAGGTTCTGGCCCGAGTCCCATATACCTTCGGCCGAGAACGGGTCGACGCGCTCGCCGAACTCGTCCGTGTTCCACGGTGCGAAGTGCTCGTACGGGGTGAACGGCGTGCCGTACTTGGCCGTGATCCCGTCCGAGACGAGGACGACCGCGTTGTACCGGAACGCGGTCGGGAACTCCTCCACGTAGCGGGTGACCTGGGTGTGCGCATCCTGGAGCGTTGCGTCCTCGTCGCCGGCGCGTTTCAGTTCCAGGACGGCGAGCGGCAGCCCGTTGACGTACAGCACGACGTCGAAACGGCGCCGCTTCTCGCCGTCGATGACGGTCACCTGGTTGAGCACGCGGTACACGTTCCCGTTCAGGTCGTCGAGGTCGACGAGCCGAATGGTGGGGTTGTGCTCGGCCCCGAAGGCGTCGGTGTACGTGACGGACCGGATGCCGGCGGTCAGGTAGCCGTGGGCGGTTCGGTTCTCCTCGTACGTGTCCTGGGAGCCGGGTGTCGTCGCAGCGCCGATCGCGCCCCGGACGGCCTCCGGCGGCAGGTTCGGGTTGAGCCGCTCGATCGCGTCCTGGAGGTCCGGGTACAGGATCAGGTCATCCCAGGACTTCCGGTGCCCGGAACCGGGCGCGAACTCATTACCGGGGGCGGGCTCCCAGGCGAGCTCGGCCAGCTCGTCAAGGGCGAGCAGCTCCCAGTCGGACTCGTGGGGGCGGTGGTTCTGTCTGTCGTCGGGGGCGTTGGTCATACGTGGTCCTCGACAATCTTCTCGGCGTCACGGACGCGAAGGCGGCCGGACATGAGCTGGGGGAGGAGGGTGTCGCGGAGGGCGGAAAGTGACACAGACTCAGTCAGGGCCTGATCAGCCCGCTCTTCCAACGCGTCGAGCCTGGCGCGCAGACGCTGCTGTTGAGCCTTGCTAGGTAGCCTGATCTCGAGTCCGCCCAGTTGGGCGCGTCGAAGTTCCGTCTGGCCAGTACTACCTTCGCCCATCGCCTCGATCTCGGTCTGGGACTGGAGCATCGCAAACCCTGCACAGACCGGGTCGACCTCCTTCTCATCAAAGCGCACGATCGTGATATGTGAGTCGACGGTTCCCATGTCATCAGAAGTCCATCGTGCGACTCGACCGAGGGTCCCGACACCGGTGGAGTTGACCAGCACATCGTTACGGCGAAGAAGCTTCGGCTCCCTGACTTTTTCACGAAGCGTGAGGCGTGCAGGCGCAAGACTCACACGGCCATCACGGATGCACTTCTGATTGAGAACTACGAGATCGTCTGCATGCTCCGAGTACTTGGGAGTGATGCCTCGGGTCAGGGCGGCGGAGACCGACTCGACCGCCACTTCGACAGCCTCACCGGCAAGCACAGCCTGAGAAAAGAGCTTAAGGCCAAGCTGACGGGACGTAGCCGCAATGCTCTCATTGATGGCGATCTTGTCATCCAGTGCGCCGAGAACTTCAACCACGGCCTGCTGTTCCGACAGCTTCGGGTGCGGCACTTTGAGGTTACGGATAGAAGTGAGCGGAGTTGAGATGCCCGGTACGCCGACCGTCGAGGCGTGCGCCAGGATCGAATGCTGGCCCCCCGGGGACTGAAACCAGTAGTAGTAAAACTCCGGAACAGCCCTCTTTTCGTCAAGGCGAGTTTTAACCTGACTGGATCCGATCACGTAGCGATCAAATCGAGGCTTCCGTGGAACCATGGAAACTTGTCCAATAGTTCCGCGATGCGTGAAGATCAGATCCCCTGGTTCTACGTTAGCGGACATGATTTCATCCGCCTTTTCACTCGTTACGAAAACGAAGTCATCATCCACGAAGATTCCCTGTGCGAGGTTGACGCCGCGAATCACGGGGACTCCGTCACTCACATAGTTCTCCTTCGTAATCTTCGACCCGAAAGGCCCCATAGAGAACGATGATTTTGCAGTAGAAGTAAGGGACTCGTAGCTGACGAAATTCCACTCAGACACCGACCCTCCCAAGCTGCTCGCGAACCGTCTGTTCCAGGTCTGATGACTTTTTGAAGAATCCGTACAGCTCTTCCGTCAGCGTGGCGATCCTGGCCGCCACCGCCTCGGCGTCCTCTTCATCGGATTCCACGGCCCCCACGTAGCGCGGTGGCGTCAACACGTACCCGTTTTCGCGGACTGCCTCCAAGTCCGCCGAGAAGCAAAAGCCAGGTTCGTCCTCGTACGTCAGCCCCTCCTCGCGGGCCGAGGCCGTTCCGCGCCAAGCGTGGTACGTACCAGTAATCTTCGCGAGGTCTGCCTCCGTAAGGATGCGCTCCGTGCGGTCCGACATCTCGCCCAGCTCCCGGGCGTCGATGAACAAAATGTCCCCGCGTCGGTCCGCCAAGCCCTTCGTACCCTGCGGTGACTTGTCCTTCGCCAGGAACCACAGGCATGCCGGGATCTGCGTCGTCCTGAACAGCTGGGACGGCAGCGCGACCATGCACGCGACCAGATCCGCCTCGATCAGGGACTGTCGGATCTCTCCTTGACCACCCTGCTGGTCGGTGAGCGAGCCGTTCGCCAAGACGATGCCAGCCGTCCCTCGCTCGCCCAGCTTGGAGACCATGTGCTGGAGCCATGCGTAGTTGGCGTTGTTCCTTGGCGGAACGCCGTACTTCCAGCGGGCGTCGCTCTCGTCCCGTGCCCAGTCCTTGATGTTGAACGGCGGGTTGGCCATCACGAAGTCGGCCTTGAGGTCCGGGTGCTTGTCGTCGGCGAAGGTGTCGCCCCAACGCGCCGCCAGGTTGCCGTCGATGCCGTGGATCGCGAGGTTCATCTTGGCCAGGCGCCAGGTGCGCTCGTTGAGCTCCTGGCCGTAGACCGCGATGTCGGCCTTGTGGCCACGACCCCGGTGAGCCTGAATAAACTTGCTCGCCTGGACGAACATGCCACCTGAGCCGCACGCCGGGTCGTACACCCGGCCGTTGTACGGCTCCAGGATCTCGACGATGAGCCGGACCACCGACTGCGGGGTGTAGAACTCGCCGCCCCGCTTGCCCTCAGCGCGCGCGAAGTTGCCGAGGAAGTACTCGTACACCTCACCGAGCACGTCCTGCGCCGGCTTGTCCTCCGTGCCGCCGAAGCGCGCGTCGCTGATGAGGTCGACGAGCTCGGCCAGGCGCTTCTGGTCGACGTTGTCGCGGTTGAAGATCTTCGGGAGTACGCCAGTCAGGGCAGCGTTCTCCCGCATGACCGCGTCCATGGCCTCGTCGAGGAGCTTGCCCACGCCCTGGCTCTTGGCATTGGCTGCGATCCAGGACCAGCGGGCCGTCTCCGGGACCCAGAAGACGTGGGCGCCGGTGTACTCGTCGCGGTCCTCCAGGAAGTCACCGACCTGGTCCTCGGAGATGCCGTCCTCGGCGAGCTCCTTGGCCAGCTCGTTACGACGCTCCTCGAAGGCGTCGGAGACGTACTTCAGGAAGATCAGGCCGAGGACGAACTCCTTGTACTGCGCGGCGTCAATCGAGCCGCGCAGCTTGTCGGCTGCCTTCCAGAGGATCGCCTGGATCTCCTTGGCGGTGGAGGCGCTGAACAGCTCCTCCTGCTCGGTGGGCTTCTTCTTGCGCGGAGGCATGAGGTGGGCCGTCTCCTTCAGCTGGCGGTTTCGGGAAAGTTCTGGATGGTCAGGGTGCCGTCGGTCATGCCAGCGGCCGTGATGCGGGCCAGGTCGTCAAGGGCCTGGGACTGCTGGCGCAGTAGCTCGGCCCGGCGTTCGATCTTGGCGAGCACTGCCTCGTACCGCTCCAGCTCCTCGAGCCCCAGGTCCGGGACGCTCAGGTCCTCGATGCCGCGTGACGCCCGTACGGCTCCGCTGGTGCGGCCGTGCTCGGAGGCGGCGGCCCGCAGGAGAGCCGCCAGGGCCCGGGGGCGTACCGGCGGGTCGGCGTCGGGGTGGACCCGCAGGATGCGGGCGGGGGCGACGACGACGGACAGGCCCTCGGTGTCGACGTGGACACCGAAGTGCGGGCTGGTGGTGACGACGAGGTCGCCCGGCTCGGTGAACTGGACGTGTTCGTACGCCGTGAGGACAAGGCCCCGGTCGATGCGGCGGCTGCCGAACCGTGCGGCGCCGAGGATCTCCTCCGGGCCGATCACCGCGTAGTGACCGTCGGCCGAGAGGTGCTCGCGGGCGACGCGGTGGCCAGGGCGGCGGCGCAGGCGGCGGTCCTTGAGGAGTCGGCGGACGGTCGTGCGGCGGACCTGTTGGTCCTCGGGGCGGAGGACCGCCCCGGTCTGCAGAGAGCCGTCGACGCCGGTCTGGCGCGTCGCCCGCTCGTCGAGTTCGGCGAGGCGCCGTTCCACGTCGGCGATGCGGGCCGGGCGTTCCACGACGGTCCGGGTGTACCGGGCCTCGGGGGAGCGGTGCTGGGGGGTGAAGGCCGAGCCCGGCCGATCGTCGAGGTCCTTCGCCAGCACGACAGCCGCGTGGCGGAGCTCGTGACGGCGGTCCCCGCGCCATCCCGTAGCCCGCCAGATGGTGACGTCCTCGGCGAGCGCGTCGAGGACCGGTTCGGTGAGCGGCTGGGCGGAGTAGTCGGCGAGGAGGACGCGGCCCGTGCGCTCCTCCTCGGGTGTGCGGGCCAGGATCCAGACGGCGGTGCGGTAGCCGGGGCGGTAGGCGAAGGCTCCGTCGGGGAGGCTGATCGCCGCCTTGAGGAGGCCCTCGTCGAGGAAAGAGCGGCGCAGCCGGTCCGCATCGCCGTGCCGGGGCAGGGGCCGGACCAGCGCGTCGGCCGGGCCGAGGACGACGGCCGTCGAGCCGTCACCGAGGTAGTCGGTGAGGTCCTGGATCCGTTCCAAGGCCTGGCGGGCGCTGCGGGTTTCGCCCGCCTCGTACGGGAGCGCGCAGACCAGCACGTCGGGGTCGCCCCAGTCCTCCGTGGAGAGTGTCTCGCCCTCAGCGACATCGAGCGAGAACTCGTACACGCCCCGGACGAGCATTCGGCGCCGGACGAGACGGGCGAGCGCCGGGTCGGGCTCGGCCGCGAGGTAGGTGTGGCCGGCGTCCTCGGCCGCCGTCGCGTGCAGGGCGGCGAGCAGGTCACCGCTGCGGGCGTACGGGGTGGCGAGGACGGACTCGTCGGGCAGACTGTCGATACCGGCCACGGCCGCGAGGGCGTGCGCCACTGCCGGGGTGGGCTCGTCGGCGGCCAGATCGTGGGAGCCGAGGCGGCGGCGGGCCTCCAGGACCCAGTCGAACGCTTCGGCGGGGGTGTAGGCGGCCTCGGTCAGCTCGTCGGCGAGCGCTCCCAGGGGCGGGCCCAGGCGGTCCGGGTCGGGGACGGCCTGCAACTCGGAGAGGAGGAAGGTGTCCTCCGCGTCGAGGTCGGCGGCCTGAGAGAGGAGGTCGTCCCAGGCCTTCTCTCCGACGGGGGCGTCGTGCTGCTGGCGCAGGCAGATCAGGGTCGTCAAAGCACCCACCAGGTCGGGGGCGGAGAGACAGGACCGCCAGGCGGAGAGGGTGTGCAGGGCCGCCTCTGCCCGCAGGCGGCGGGGCTCCGCGTTGCCGCGGCCGGTCCGGACCAGCCAGTCCACGACCTCCCGGGCGTCGAAGAGCGGGCTGCCGTTTTCGCGGGTCACCGGCGCGGGAAAGTCGGAGTGGCGCCGGCTCCAGGTGGTGGGGACGGGCCGCTTCACCTGGGCGAGGGCGGCAATCTCGGCGTAACCGATACGCCAGGACAGCGGGCCGGGCAGGATGGGGGAGCCGTCGACCGGTGTCAGGCTGTTCATCGGTCACCCTCCCGTGGGCTCTCGTGTACGTCCACGGAGCTCCGTGGAATCGCGACCGCCGCTACAGCTCCGGGCAGAGCCGTCAGCGACGGATGGCAGAAGCCTACCGCCGATCAAGAAAAGATCCCTTGTTTGCCTGATAACCCCTCTTATCAAAACAAGGGAGCAGAATCCTTCACTTGGAGTGACAGGTTTTCCTCGTCCACAGGCCGATCGCGTGACGACCACGCGATCCCCGGAGGTAGGGAGCCTCGTCATGACTGGCACGTCCCCCATACAGCCCGGATCCCCTGACCCCGGCCCCGGCTGGGGTCCTGTCCCGCCGCCGATGCCGCCGGCCCCTGCTCGCAGGCCGTCCCGTGGGAAGGCCTGGCTGACCCATGGCGTGACCGCGTTCGTCGCCCTGATCGTCGGCGTGGCGATCGGCAGCCCCGGCGACACCGAGGGCAAGGCAGGCCGGGAGCGGCCCGCGCCCACCGTCACCGCACCCTCCCGGGCCGCCGAGACCACGCGTGTACCCGAGTCCCCGGCCACCGAGTCGGCGCCGCGCACGACGGCCCCGAGCACCCCGCCCCCGTCTCCCAAGCCGAAGCCCGGCCCGGCGACTTCCTTCGAGGGGGACGGTCAGTACCTGGTCGGCGAGGACATCGCGGCCGGCACGTACAAGACCGCTGGCGCGGCGGACAGCCTCATCCCCAACTGCTACTGGGCCCGCCACAAGGACGCCTCCGGCGAGCTCACGTCGATCATCGCCAACGGCAACGTCCAGGGGCAGACCCGGGTGACCGTCCGCAAGGGCGAGTACCTGGAGGTCAAGGGCTGCATGCCATGGAAGAAGGCCGGCTGAGCCACCGATCGGGGCTGCGGCCCCCGCGAAGTGATTGCTCCCCTCGTCCCAAGCCGGAGGAACCGTGGGTCATCGTTCTCCCCTCGCCCGTCCGCCTCGCCCCGCGTCCCGTGGCCGGCGGGGGATCGCCATCGACCAGGAGACCAAGGCCGTGCCCGGGCCCGTTGTCCTCGCCACCGACGCCTCCGCGGACAGGAAGCACGCCTCCATCGGCTTCCTCGCCACGACCGGCCACACCGGACTTCGCGCCCACCAATACCCGGAGCACCTGGCGCGCCCCCGTACCCGCGTCACCGTCTCCGAACTGCGCGCGGTCCACTGGGGGCTGAAGCCTGTACTCGCCGCACGCCCCGGCAGCCCCGTCGAAGTGCGCGTCGACAGCCTCGACGCCCTCGGCTACCTCCGCGCCTGGCAGGCCGGCGGTACTCGGATGCCGGAGGGGTACGAGACGGCGCTGCGGTCCCAGGGTCGCAGCCCCAGCCTTGTCCAGCTCCAGATGTGCGTCGAGTACACCCCGAACCTGACCTTCGTCCATGAGAAGGCCCACGTCGGCAACCCCCTGAACGAGGCCGCCGACTCCCTGGCCAAGCTCGGCCTGCGCGCCGTGCGCGGCACCGTTCCCCCGGACGAGCTCCCGCGGCTCGTCCCCCTGTGGGCCGCCGCGGCGCTCGACGAGTACCGCCGCACCCCCGATGGAAGGAGCATTCGATGACCGTCCCGCCAGAACAGCCTCCGAGCATCCCGCCGCCTCCGGAACCGCCCGCATCCGGGGGAGAAGGACCGGCTCCCGCTTCCGACGCCGCGGCGGCCGGTGCGCGTTGGGCCCGATTGCCCCGCCTCGCGGTCCTCGCCGTCGGCGTGGTCCTCGGTGCCGCGGTCATGGGCGGCTGCTGGCTGGCCGTCTCCTTGGCCGATGGCGACGCGTCCCCCGCCGGGGAGACGTTCGGTACGAGAGGCACGCTCACCCTCGCCGACTCCTCCTTCTCCCTCCTTGCGGAGGGAGAAGACTGCACCGGGCTGGACGGCTACTCGGACATCCAGCGAGGTGCGCAGGTCAACGTTACCGGCGCGGACGGCACTCTCGTCGCCACCAGCGAGCTGGAAGGCGGAAAGAAGACCGCGCTCGGGTGCGAGTTCCCGTTCGCGATCGAAGGGATACCTCAGGGCTCCAAGTTCTACACGGTGGAGGTGTCCCACCGCGGCGGCCTCACCCAGACCGAGGACGAACTCCGTTCCGGGGGGCTTGTGTTCACCCTGGGCAACGACTGAACGACGACACCGGTCGGGCGACGGGCTGTCGGGCCACCGGCGCACCTATGTGCCGGCCCGGCGGCGGCGACGATCACCGTCGCGGCGAGGCCCTGGCCCCAGAGTTGCGGCTCCGTCGAGCCGCCCGGCGCCAGGGCCTCGTCATGCCAAGAGGTGAGAGGGAGGTGGCGGCGAGCTCAACTAGCGTATTTAAAGCGGAAGTTGATAACCCGGGTTACCAGTGCATCGTAGAGAGTCAGTCTCGCTTTCTCTTTAACGTTCCGTCCTGTCAGCAGGTGGTGCATGACACCGCCTCATCCCCGCCACACCGCGCAGGAGGCCCTTCGTGACCGAGACGGAACAGCACCAGCAGACCGCGCTTCCCCTCGCCGAGACGGTGACGACGCGCCTGGCCGAGTCGGCTCTCCCCGAGCCCGTCAAGGCCCTTCTCCGCGACGCATTCGGCAGCGACACCGCCGATGCTGGCACCACCACCACGTCGTCCGCCGCCTCCGGGCGCGTCTACCTCGACTCCCTCGCCGTCAACGGTTTCCGTGGCATCGGTCCCCGCGCCCGGCTGAGCCTCAGCCCCCGCCCCGGTGTGAACCTCGTCGTGGGCCGCAACGGTTCCGGCAAGTCCAGCCTCGCCGACGCCATCGAGGTCGGCTTCACCGGCACCCGGGCCCACCGGCCGGGCCAGGACGCCACGCGTGGCGGCCACTGGGCCAACCTCCACAACGCCGAAAGCCCCAAGATCGAGCTCAAGCTCGTGATCGAGGGCGACACCGGTAACAGCACCCTCACTCGCACATGGACGAGCGAGGAGTTCGGCAGCTCCGAGGCCACCTTCAATCGCCCGGGCCACGGAGCCGTCCCCCTGGCCGAGGCCGGCTGGGACACGGCCATCGCCGACCACCGGCCGTTCCTCTCGTACACCGACCTCGACCTCATGCTCAACGGCAAGCCGTCCGAGCGGTACGACGCGATCGCCACCATCCTCGGCATGGACCTGCTCTCCACCGCGACCAGCCGGCTGAGCGCGCGGGAGAAGGCCCTCGCCACCACCGCGAAGGAGACGAGGGATGCCCTGCCCGGTCTGAAGGACGCCCTCTACGCGCTGGAGGACGACGACCGCGCCGTACAGGCCCTGCTCGCCGTGGACACCCCGGGAGCCCTGGACCTCGACACCATCGACGCGCTCGTCGCCGGCCTCCCCCCGGCCGACGACAGCCGGCTCGCCGAGCTCCAGATCGAGGCCGGGGTGCACGGGCCCGACCTGGCGGAGGTCGGGGAGGCCGTCCAGCGGCTGCGGATCGCCCTCGCCGACGTGGAGGACCTCCACGGCACCGACGCCGAGAACGCCCGGCTGTGGGCCGACCTGCTGGAGAAGGCCCTTGCCCACGCCGACCGGCACCCCGACGACGACGTCTGCCCGGCGTGCGGAACGGAACGGGTCCTCGGGCGGGAGTGGTACGACCGTGCCTCCCGGCAGATCGTGGAGCTGCGCCGCGAGGCGAAGACTGCCGAGGACGCGCGCGCCGCCGTACGGACAGGCGCGCGGAACCTCCAGAACCTCATCGAGCGTCCCGCGCGGATCCCCGCGGCCCTGACCGACCCGTGGAAGGCGTGGACCGACTGCCGGCAGATCACCGACCCCGTCGAGCTTGCCCGGAGCGCTGAGGAGGCCGCCGTGGTTCTCACCGACGCCTGCGACACCGTCAGGAGGCACGCGGCCCGCGAACTGGAGGAGCGCGACGAACGGTGGCGCGCGCTCGTCACCCGGCTCGCCGCCTGGGCGGACAAGGCGCGTGGGGTCGAACGAGACAAGTCCCTGCGGACCGACCTCGGCAAGGCGGTGCGGTGGCTCAAGAGCCTCTCCACCGAGCTGCGGGAGCAGCGCATGGAGCGCTTCACCGACGCCACCCAGGGCATCTGGGAGCGCCTGCGACAGGAGAGCAACGTCGACCTCACGGCCGTGAGCCTGAAGGGCAGCGAGAAGGCGAACGTCCGCAAGCTCGTCATGGCGGCTTCCGTCGACGGCCAGGACGCCCCGGCGCTCGACGTCATGAGCCAGGGGGAGCTGCACTCCCTCGCGCTCTCCCTCTTCCTGCCGAGGGCCACGACTGCGGACAGCCCATTTGGCTTCCTCGTCATCGATGACCCCGTGCAGTCCATGGACCCGACCAAGGTGCACGGACTCGCCCAGGTGCTGCACGAGATCGGCAGGCACCGGCAGATCGTCGTCTTCACCCACGACCCCCGTTTGCAGAAGGCGTTCACCGACCAGGAACTGCCGGTCATGGTCTTCCAGGTGACGCGTGGCGAGAGGTCCCGGGTGAAGGTCGAGCGCGTCGACGACCCTGTGGCCCAGGCGATCGGCGATGCTCGGGCCATCGCCTCCACCCCGGGCCTTCGCCCCGAGACGTACAGCCACGTGCTGCCCGGCCTGTGCCGTATCGCCCTGGAGAACGCCTTCCTGGAGGCCGCGTGGATCCGCCACCACCGCACCGGCGGATCGGAGCACGACCTCCAGGCCGCGATTGACGGCGCGGAGAGGTTCCAGGAGGTCGCGGCCTTCGCCCTCTTCGGCGATGTGAAGCGCGGTGGCGACGTCAAGGAGGAGGTGCGCCGCCGCTACGGAAGCCCGGCATGCTCCCTGATCCAGCAGTGCCAGAAGGGAGCCCATCCCGACGGCGCCTCGATTCCCAACCCCCACCGCTTCGTCACGGACGTCGAGAACCTGGCGCAGAAGATCCGCAAGCCGGAGGTGACCGCATGACCACCGCCTCTCCCGTTTCCGTCGAAGGTCTGCTGCTGACCGCCGACCGCCTCCTCGAACGTGAACTCGCCGAGGCCACCACCGCCGGCCGGCACCGCGGCGCCTGCCTCGCGCTGCGGACCGCGCTGGAGATCCGCGTCGACCGGGTGCTGGAAGCCGCGACGCCCGGGCTGTCCCGCACCACGGGGCGCGCCAAGCTGCTCCTCCTGCACTCCGTCGTGCCGGCGGAGACGGCACGACGGGCGAAGGCCCTCTGGTCCCAGCTGAGTCTGGGGTGCCACTACCACCTGTACGAGCTCGGGCCCACGTACGACCAGGTACGGGCCTGGCGGACCGAGGCCGACGACCTCGTCCGAGAACTGATCCACTGACTGTTCGTCACCATCCGGTTTCTGATAGTTGTTTCAGCGGGGTACGGGCACATGCCCGTGGCGGTGTCCCCCGACACCGCAGGGAGGACGCACATGAGCACCACCACTCGGGACGAGATCCTCGCCGGCGAGCAGCGGGCGGTGGACCACGCATACGACTGCTACGCCGCGAAGCTGGCCGAGCTGAGCGGTACTTCGGCAGCCACCGCCTCGGCGAGCGGCAAGGACGGGATCGCCAACCGGGCCGAGGCGGAGGCCCGCGCGGCGGCGTACGGAGGGCTCGGTGAAGAGGCGCTGGTCTTCGCCCGCGTCGATGCGCCGGAGGACCCGGGCGGAGAGGCCCGGCCCTGGTACATCGGACGCCGCAGCGTGCATGACGCCTCGCACGAGCTGGTGGTGCTGCCGTGGACCAGTCCCCTGGCGAAGACCTGGATCGAGGCCCGGCCCGAGGCCCCGGGCGAGGTGGTCCTGCGCCGGCAGCTCCGCTGCGTGCGGCAGGTCGTCGAGAGCTACTTCGACGAGATCTCCTCGTCGGCGTCCGTTCCCGCGCCCTTGGTCGTGCCCGAGCCCGAGCTCGCCGCCGTACCGGAACCCCGCAAAGCCGCCGACGACAGCGTGGCGGAGGAGACGGAGGCGCCCCAGGGCCCGGACCGCCCGCCCGCCCCCACCCCCGGTGACGTCGTGCGGCGGCAGCGGCGGAAGGCGTTCCAGCCGGACGACTTCCTTCTGCGGGAGCTCCAGCGGTCGCGCGGCGGGCGGATGCGGGACATCGTCGAGACCATCCGCCGGGACCAGATGGAGCTGGTCACAGGCTCCCCTTCGGACATCCTCGTTGTGCAGGGTGGCCCTGGTACCGGTAAGTCGGCGGTCGGTCTGCACCGGGTGACCTGGCTCGTCAACAACGAGCACTTCAAGGCCCAGGACATCCTCGTCATCGGCCCCCACCAGCGGTTCCTCGACTACGTCGGACAGGTCCTCCCCACCCTCGGCACCCGGGACGTCAACGCCGTCCAGCTGGACCGGCTGTGGGAGGGCGAGATCCTCGGCGCCGACTCGCCGAAGGCGCGCCTGGTGAAGTCGGACGACCGCATGGCGGCCGTGCTGCGGCGCCGCGTCGAGAGCGACTACCGCCCCGAGGCTCTCGACGCCCTCACCGTCGAGCCCTCGTTCGAGGGCGACGAGCCCGGGATCGTCGTCACGGCCGGCAGTACAACCCTGCGCGTGCCGAAGTCCGAGGTCCTCGCCCTCCTCGACCGAGCCCGCGCCGGCGAGGGGCCCTTTAGGAGCGGCGCGACCGGTTCCGCGGCCTCTTCGTCGACCGGCTCCTCCAGGAACTCGCCGACGTCGCGCCGCGTCGTGGGCAGGCCGGCACGATCCGCCGTGACCTGGAGCGCAACCGCCGGGTCGAGCGCCTCGTCGAACGCGTCTGGCCGTCCCCCGGTCCCCGGGAGGCCCTGCGCAGCCTCTACGACTCGGCCGACCTCCTGCGGGACTGCGCCGACGGCATCCTCGACGAGGACGAGCAGGCGGCCCTGCTGCGGGCCCGCGCCGCCAGCGCCGACGCCGATCTGTGGACCCTCGACGACCAGGTCTGCCTCGAAGAGCTCGGCGTGCTGATCAGCGGGGACACCCCGCCGCGATACGGCCACATCGTCGTCGACGAGGCCCAGGACCTCACGCCCATGCAGGCCCACTCCCTGCGGCGGCGCTGTGCCGCGGGCGGCTCCATGACCGTCCTGGGCGACCTCGCGCAGGCGACGGGCGCCCACATCCCGACGAGCTGGGACCTGCTCGGCGCGCTCCTCTCCGACCACGGCGACTGGAGCGTCGCCCGGCTCGACACCAGCTACCGCGTCCCCGCCGAGATCATGGAGTTCGTAGCCCCTCTCGCACGGACGATCGCCCCGTCCCTGCCGTATCCGCGGGCCGTCCGTGAGGCGGGAGCGGACGCCGTGCGGACCGTGGCGACCGAGCCGTGGAAGCTACTCGACGACACCGTGGACCAGGTGGCCCGGCTCGTGCGCACTAGCGACGGCAGCAGCCCCCGGTCCGTGGCGGTCATTGTTCCCGACGACTCGGACTGGCTGGAGGCGATCAGCCGCGGGATCGACGAGGGCGACGCCGTCGGCGAGCAGCACCGCGAGGCCGTGTCCGTGCTGGCCGCCGCCCAGGCCAAGGGCATGGAGTACGACCACGTCCTGGTCATCGAGCCCGCCACCATCGCCGACCGCGGCCCCGCCGGGCTGCGCCAGTTGTACGTGGCCCTCACCCGCAGCACCCAGAGCCTCACCGTCCTGCACACCGCCCCGCTGCCGGCGGCGCTCACCGCCGCCGCGGACGATACCGAACCCGCGGCACCGGACGCCTGGCCGGCGGGCGCGGCGAAAAGCCTTCCCCGGATCGGCAGCGATGTCCGGGTCGAGGTCGTGGGCCACGTCTCCGGCGGTCGGTACAAGGTCAGGCCGCTGTCTCCGGTGATCGACCGACCGCTCGTGCTCACCGTCCGCCAGGGCTCGGTTCCCCCGCGCCGGGGTGACGAGCTGGACTGCTGGGTGTTCGCGAACGACACGAGTCAGACGGTGCTCACCGCCGATCAGCGTGGCCGGTCGCCCGTCTCGGAGCGGATGGCGGGGCGCTATCTCGCGGCGCTGGACGTGCTGGGAGAGCTGACCGGCAGCGACGGCGACGTCTCCGACGCCCGCAGCCGCCTCTCCGAACTCCAGGGCATGGCCAACCGCATCCTTCGCCGGGACCAGGCTGACTGGGTCGACGTGCTTCACCTGTTCGGCGATCCGGACAGGGAACGACTCGGAGTTCTTCGCGACCTCGCCGCGACGACCAACCGCGCGCTCAAGGAGGGCACGTTCGACGCGGGTCGGCTCATGGAAGGGCTGGCAGCTTCCGGCTGGGCGGGGCCCCTCGCCGAAGCGCGGCGAGAGCTCCAGGAGCGTTTCGGCACGGCGACGAAGCCGAACTCCGACGGCGCGGTCGTCGTCGTCCCGCCGCAACCCGATCAGAAGGAAGAAGTGCAGATGACCACCGCGGACGCCACCGCCGCAACACCGACCGCGACCACGAAGGACAGCCTCCTTCACGCATTGGAGACGGCCGCCGGCACCGACCGCGCGTGCAAGAAGCACGAAGCGGTTCGTCATGCGCTGAAGGCATCACTTCTCTGGGCGGATCTCCAGCCCACCGACTCGCCGGTCGTCGACGTCAGCTGCGCCACCGAGCACGGTCTGTTCCTCTACGAGGCCCTGGGCGCGGACCGCTCCACCTACGCGGACCTCCGTGAGGGCGCGACCCGGCTGCTCGAGATCAACCACACGCTGCCCGCGCCGGCCGACGGTCTCTACCTTGTCCTCTCCGAACCGCCGGTCGAGGACTGGTCTGTAGACACGATTCGCGATGTCTTCCGTGTCAATGTCATCTGGCGCAGCCCGACCGGTTGGGGCGGCGAGAGCGCGCACACCGCCTTTGGCTCGTCTGGACTTGAGTAATTACCAATAGTCGCCGTTCGGTTCGCTCCTGCGCCTGCCGGAGCAGGCGAAGTAGGCGCAGGTGTTGCCGCGTCGGTTGGTGGCGAAGTCGACAGAGTGGAGGTTCTGTTGTGCGCGTGATCTGATGTTCGGCATTACGACACAATGAGTAGGCCTCGGCCCTTACCATCGCGGTATGGCAGATCCCTCGGACTACGAGCTCGCGGCATGGCGTGACATCCAACGGTTCAAGGGCCGCCCTCTGTCACGAGTGATGAGGAGCGCTGGCGAACAAGTGGCCACCGGCGCCTCGGAGCTCGGCAAGCGTGCCACGAAGTACTTGGAGAACCACCCACGGGCCCAGTCGGCGGTTTCGCGTGGGCAGGAGATCGCCGCCAAGGGTGCTCGCAAGGTCAGTGCCGGGGCTCGCGGTGCCACCGACGCCCTCCCCGACTGGAGCGGCACCGCCTTTCAGTCCGTACGGCAGACGGTGGGACGTGTCTCGCGAGCGGGGCTCTCCTTCAAACGCGTGGTGGCGCTCCACAATAAGCGCGGGCACGACATCACATCCCTGTCCGATCTACGCCGCCTTGATCTCGAGCAGATCGACGTTGTCCGTGGACGAGCATCGAGTTGGTACTACCCGGCCGCAGCAGCGCTCTCGGGAGCGGGCGCAGGGCTTGTGATTTCCGGAGGGCAGCTCGCCGTCGCCGCCTCCGCCGGCGCAGCGGCAGCACCCTCGGGAGGCGCGATCGTCGGCGCTTTCACCGCTGATGCCGCGGTTGTCCTCGGACTCGCGTCCCGCTCCGTCGGCCAGATCTCGCTGCTCTACGGCTACGACCCGGAAGAGCCTGCGGAGAAGCTCTTCGTGATGTCTGTCGTCAATGCGGGGACAGCGACGTCGGCTACTGCCAAGAGCGCTGCGATGGCCGACATCTCACGGCTCACCCAGGCACTGGTCCGCGGCAAGGCGTGGGACGTCCTGAACGAGGCGGTTGTCACCAAGGTCTCCCAGCAGTTCGCGAGGGCATTCGGTTTTCGCCTCACCAAGAAGGGACTGGGCAAGGCTGTACCCGCGTTCGGGATTATCGTCGGAGGCACCCTCAACTGGACCACCTTGGAGGCGATCGTCGACGCCGCTGACACGGCCTACCGGCGGCGGTTCCTCCTTGAGAAGTACCCACATCTCGGTGAAGGGGAAGAATCCGAATCGTTCCCTGATGTCGGCCCGGAGGCTCAGGACGATGCCGACGAGGAGATCAGCCTGCTTGGCGAGCTCGCAGAGGCGGGCGGCCCCGACCTCCGCTGAACCGACGCGGTTCACATGTCCCGGCACCGGTCGAGAGAGAGCTGGGTAGGTCTTGTTCTGGCGCCTCGGTGAAGTGCTGGCCCCGGCAACCATGCCTACAAGTCGTCGGGGCTCAACAAAGAGAGATGGGTCCATCGGGAATCCATCCCTCGACGTATCCGGCGGTCAACAAGACGATGCCCTCCGGGTGGATCTCCCGCCTCCGCCTTCGTAGGTCCGCGACACCCCATCGAGCATGCGTGGGCGATCTCTGCTCGATCGCAGCCCCCTCGGCGTCGCTGATGCGGACGATGAAGACCCGTGCCGCCGTCACACGGTCGAACTCCCAGTTGTCGCCGGCGCGCGTCTGGCGGAATCCGCAGACGGAGCCGAAACGTGGACTCGTCAGTCCGAACTGCTCGTTCAGGAATCGGACAGCCGACTCCATGAACTGCGCTCTGCCCGCCATGCGGACCTGCGGGACGGTCCAACCGCCGCAACATCCACCGCACAGCAGGAGTCGGTGCTGATCGTCCAGTAGGAGGAGGTACGCGCGGCGGTCGAAGGGCGGCCAGGGCACCCAAGGGGCGGCGTGAAGAGTCACGCCTCAAGCCTTATGTGCTGCTATTTGAGTAGCAACTTCTAGATCGCCAGACGGGTGAGCTGGCGTGTCTGGAGAGGCGGACCCGGGTGCTCCAGCCAGCGCTCGGAGTGGTAGTCGGTCGGCGGTGTGAGACCTGGCGCTACCTGCGCGAACCTGGAAACGTGTTGGGAAAAACGCCCTGGCGCGTTCGGTGGCCTTCCAGTACATCCGCCTTGACCTGCGGCGATCCAATTTCCTGCAGATCCCACGAAGGCGTGGCGGGCCGGTGGAGTGGCGCGCCGCCGTCAGTGTAGCGGGTGGGGGTGGGCGGGTGAGGGCTTGCGTTCGTCGGCCGTTGTCTCGGCGGTGTCGAGGAGGTGATCGACCGGAGCTGGGGTTGAGCCCGCGCCCCCTGGGGCCCGTATCGGCGTACAGCCCCGTCGCCGTACAGTCGTATGGCAGGCTTCATCGGCATGGCATCCGACCCCTGGCAGGGCCACGAGCCCGGTGTTCTTCTCGTCTTGTTGTTCGTCGGGCCGGCGATCCTGATGGGGCTCATCGTGTACCTGTGTTCGCGGCTCGCGCCGGATAATCTTCGTCGGTACACCCCGCACCGGGCCTGCCGGGATCTGTCCCTGGCCGCGGTCGCCTCGGGGGTCGCCCTCTATACCTGGGGGCTCCTTCATCTCTTTCTCACGGAGCGGCAGGAGCAGGGGCAGGAGTGCGAGCTGCGGCGGCCCGGAGGGGAAGGTGCGCTCGTCGGGCTTCGGGGGGATTTTCTGCCGCTGCGGCTCGTCTGTGAGACGTCGTACGGCTCCGGCTACGAGGTCGTCGTCCCCGGCTACATCAACCCGGCTTTCGCCTTCCTGTTGTGGATCGCCTTCGTCGCCGCCGTGGCCTCCGGGGTTCTCCACCAGCGTCGGCAGCGGGTTGGAGGCCGGGGTTGACCCGGGACATCGCGGCGCATAGCGTCGCCGCGCTGGAGTAGTCGAGAGCGCTGAGCGAGCGCCCGGGAGGTTCTCGTGGTCGTGTCCGACGCGCAAGCGCGGCTGACCGCGACCGGTGCGCCCTTCGCCGTCGAGGGCGGGGTGTACGTCGGCGGGCCCCGCACCCTGCGGGAGTTCGTCGAGGTGACCTGGGCCTACGGGGACCGGGTGTTCCTCGTGTCCGAGGGCGGGCGGACGACGTATCGGGAGTTCTTCGACGCCGCTTGCGGGCTCGCGCGCCGGCTCGTCGGGGAGTACGGCCTGCGGCCCGGTGACCGGGCCGTCGTCGCCATGCGGAACCTTCCCGAGTGGCAGGTCGCCTTCTGGGCCGCGCAGCTCGCCGGGCTCGTCGCCGTACCCCTCAACGCCTGGTGGACCGAGGACGAGTTCGCGTACGCGCTCGACGACTGCGCACCCGGCGTGCTGCTCGTCGACGGCGAGCGGGTCGGGCGGGTCCGGGCGTGGGCCCGTGAGAACCGGGTGCCCGGGGTTGTCTTTCGTGGCGAGACCGAGGAGGGGTTCGTCCCGTACGTCGCCGATACGGATCCGCTCCTCGGGCCTCCGCCCGTCGACGTCCTGCCCGAGCACGACTCCACCATCCTCTACACCTCCGGCACCACCGGCCGCCCCAAGGGCGCCGTCGCCACCCACCTCGCGCAGGCCGGCGCCGCCATGAACCCCCGGTACTTCGCCGCTGCGGCCGCCCTCGCGCGCGGGGACGTCCCCGGGGCCGGGCCCGCGCCCGTCTCCCTGACCACGTTCCCCTTCTTCCACGTCGCCGCCTTCACCTCCTTCTACGCCGTGATGGCCGCCGGCGGCACGCTGGTGATGATGCGGAAGTGGGACGCCGGCCAGGCTCTCGGGCTGATCCGGGAGCACCGGGTCACCCACTACGCGGGCGTGCCCACCACCGCGCTCCAGCTCCTCGACCTCGCCCGCGCCACCGGCGACCCGCTGGATAGCCTCACCCTGCTCAGTACCGGAGGCGCCGCCGCCCCGCCCGGCATCGTCGCCGGGATCAGCGCCGGGTACGGGGAGCGCGTCGAGCCCCGTAACGGCTACGGGCTCACCGAGACCAGCGGGGGGGTCCTGTCCAACGTCGGCGCCGAGTACCGCGCCCACCCGGGGAGCGTCGGGCGGCCCTCGCCCGCCACCGAGGTGCGGATCGACCGGCCCGATGGGGACGGCGTGGGCGAGCTGTGGCTGCGCGGGCAGTCGTTGATACGGGGGTACTGGCGGGACGAGGCCGCCACGCGGGCCGCCTTCACCGACGACGGCTGGTTCAGGACGGGGGACCTCGCCCGGGTCGACGAGGACGGGCGGGTCAGCATCGTCGACCGGCTCACCGACATGGTGATCCGGGGTGGCGAGAACGTGTACTGCGTCGAGGTCGAGGCCGTTCTGCAGGAGCACCCCGACGTCGTCGACGCCGCCGTACTCGGCGTCCCGCACGCCCTGTTGGGGGAGGAGGTCGTGGCCGTCGTGCGGCTGCGGACCGGGGCGGGGCCGCGGGCGGGGGCGGGGGCCGGTCTGGGCCCGGGCGTCGGTGCGGGCCCTGGTGCCGACGCGGGCCTGGGCGCCGGTGCGGGCCCCGGTCCCGCCGCCTGCCCGGGCCTCGACGCCAGTGTCGACGCCGGACCGGGCCCCGGTCCCGACGCCGGCCCAGGCCTCGACCCCGACCTCCAGTGGCTCCGCGCGCACGTGGCCGCCCGCCTCGCCGCCTTCAAGGTGCCCGCCCGGATCGTCGTACGGCAGTCGGAGCTGCCCCGGAACGCCACCGGGAAGATCCTCAAGCGGGAGTTGCGGAACGGTCTGTTCAACTCCGGGTGATACGCACCCGGTAGGTGCCCTTCGCGTCCTCGTCGAGTACGTGGATCCGGATCCCGTTGGCGCGGTCCGTGAACGTCTCGCCGGGCTGGTACGGGGCGTCCGACAGCTCCGCGTGGACGTTGGCGCGCCGGGTGCAGCCGCCGCTGGCGCGTTCGCTGTCCGAGACGGTCACCGGGCCGTGGCCGGTGTCCACGTCGGACTCCACCCGGTAGACGAGGACGCCCGGTTCGCACACCGCCTCGTCGTTGCCGTCCTGGCTGCGGACCTCGACCGCGTACCCCGAGGTGTCGGAGAGCGGGACGACCGCGAGCTTGGGGCCGCCCTTGACGGCGAGCGGGGTGAGGGCGAGGTCGACGGTGCCGATGCGGGAGGCGCAGCCGACCTGCTCGTTGTCGAGCCAGCCCAGCTTCCACTTGTGCCAGCCGAGGAGGTCGTTGTTGGCCCCCCAGTCCTCGGACATGATGTCCCAGTGCCCGACGGTCCCGCCGCCGTCCGAGGTGTACAGGTCGGGCAGGCCGAAGACGTGGCCGTTCTCGTGCGGCAGGACGCGGTAGCCGGTCTCGGCGAAGCTGCCGGAGCCGTCGTCCTGGCGGCTGTAGACGAAGGACGTGTTGGCGAGCGGTACGCCGTCGGCGTAGGGGGCGTCGTCGTTGCCGGAGAACGTCACGGACAGGACGGTGTCGAGGGCGGAGGGCCCGGCGTTCGGTGTGATCAGGATGTTGACCAGGTCGTACGCGCTGAAGTCCACCTTCGGGTCGGCGGCCTTCACGATGTCCTCGACGAGGGAGCGGTAGCCCGGTTCGTACGGTGAGCCGCGCTCGATCCCGTACGCGGAGAACGCCCTGGGCATCCGCAGCCAGTCGGGTATCGGGGCCTCGGCCTTGTACGTGAGGCGTCCGTACGAGCTGGTGCGGAACCAGTCGGTGGTCTGCGGGAAGAACTCGCGGAAGCGCCCCATCGCCGTGCCGTCCCCGGCGACGTCGGGGAAGTCGACCATCAGGTTGAGGGCCCTGACCTGGCCCGTGGAGCGTACGTACCCGGGGGCGGTGGGCAGCCCCTCCGACATCTGCACGCCCATCGTGGTGGCGATGCGGCACGGCCCCAGCTGGGCGGCTTCGGGCGCGGTGGCCACGGGTCCTGCCGAGGCGGGGGCGGGCCCGGGGAGGGTGGTGCTCGCGGAGGCGAGCAGCGCGAGGGAGAGCGCCGTGGTCGCGGCCAGGGCGACGGGTCTGCGTATCCGTCGGCGGGGGTGCTGCATACGGACGCCTCTCCGGTGGGGTCAGGTCGGCGGCACGGTCCCTCCCCGGTCTCGCGGTGGGCCGCGCTGTGCGATCAGCCTGTGACGAGCTGTTCGGACGCGCGCGCCGGGTGGCCCGATCGTGGGTATCCCGCCCGGGCAGCTCGTGTGTGACGCGGGTCACAGGCGTGCGGGGAAATAACCGGGGAGCGCGTCCCCGTTTACGCCTGTGTCGAAGGAAGTGGGGACTCGTTCCCCGGATGGCCTGATGACCGGATGGCCGGACGACCCGGATGACCGTGACGACTGTGAGGAGGCTGTGGCGTGACCGGTACCGCTACCACCGACACCGTGCCCGCCCGCCGTGTACCCCGCCCGCGCGCCGACGCCCTGCGCAACCGCGAGCGGATCGTGACGGCGGCGCGCGAGATGTTCGTCGAGTTCGGCCCCCAGGTGCCGTACGACGAGATCGCGCGCCGGGCGGGCGTCGGCAACGCCACGCTCTACCGGAATTTCCCCGAGCGCGCCGACCTCGTCCACGAGGTCGTCCTCTCGATCATGGGCCGGGTCACCGAGATCGCCGTACGGGCCGCCGAGGAGGAGGACGACACCTTCGCCGCCCTCCGGCGCTTCACCCACGCCGCCGCCGACGAACGCATCGGAGCCCTGTGCCCGATGCTCGACGGGGCCTTCGACAGCGACCACCCCGACCTGACCGTCGAACGGGAACGCGTGGAGGAAGCCGTCACGGCGCTCGTCGACCGCGCCCAGCGGGCGGGCCGGCTCCGCCCCGACGTCGGCGTCGGGGACCTGATGGTGGCGGTGTCCCAGCTGACCCGCCCGCTGCCGGGTACGGCCTGCGGAACCAACTTCGAGCAGTTCGTCCACCGTCATCTGCAGTTGTTCCTCGACGGCCTGGAAGCGCCCGCGCGCTCCGAGCTGCCCGGCACGGCCGCCACCCTGGAGGGCCTGAGACGCGACTCCTGCCCGTCGCGAACGTCATGAACGTCATGAACGTCATGACGTTGAACGCGGGCGTTCACCCGTACTTGCTTACCTGACCAGCACTCCCTTTACGCCCTTTTTCACCAGTACGCGCCAAGAGGTGGCTACCCCCATGCCGAAAGTCCCCGACCACACCGTGACCCACGCCGACCCGGGCCGCTGGAAAGCGCTCGTCTTCATCGCCCTCGCCCAGCTGATGGTCGTCCTCGACGCGACGATCGTGAACATCGCCCTGCCCTCCGCGCAGCAGGACCTCGGCATCTCGGACGGCAACCGGCAGTGGGTCATCACCGCCTACGCCCTCGCCTTCGGTGGTCTGCTCCTCTTCGGTGGTCGCATAGCCGACCTGTGGGGCCGTAAGCGCACCTTCGTCGTCGGCCTGATCGGCTTCGCCGCCGCCTCCGCCCTCGGCGGGGCCGCGACCGGCGAGGCGACGATGCTCGGTGCCCGCGCGCTCCAGGGCGCGTTCGGCGCGCTCCTCGCGCCCGCCGCGCTCTCGCTGCTCGCCGTGACCTTCACCGACGCCAAGGAGCGCGCCAAGGCCTTCGGCATCTACGGCGCGATCGCCGGCGGTGGCGGCGCCGTGGGCCTGATCCTCGGCGGTTTCCTCACCGAGTACCTGAACTGGCGCTGGACCTTCTTCGTCAACATCCCGTTCGCGATCGTCGCCGCCGTCGGCGCGTACCTCGTGATCCGTGAGCCGGCGGGCGGCCGCAACCGCTCCACGCTCGACATCCCCGGCGTGATCCTCTCCACCCTGGGTCTGGTCGCGCTCGTCTACGGCTTCACCCGCGCCGAGTCCGAGGGCTGGAGCGACACCGGCACGATCCTCATGTTCGTGAGCTCCGTGGTGCTGCTCGGCGTCTTCGTCCTCGTCGAGTCGCGGGTGAAGGCCCCGCTGCTGCCGCTGCGCGTCCTGACCGACCGCAACCGCGGCGGTGTCTACCTGTCGCTGGGTCTCGCCGTCATCTCGATGTTCGGCCTGTTCCTCTTCCTGACGTACTACCTCCAGATCGTGAAGAGCTACTCGCCCGTCATGACCGGCTTCGCGTTCCTGCCCATGATCGTGGGCATGATCGTCGGCTCCACCCAGATCGGTACGCGCCTGATGACCCGGGTGCCGCCGCGGCTGCTCATGGCCCCCGGCTTCCTGACCGCCGGCGTCGGCATGCTGCTCCTCACGCAGCTGGAGGTCGACACCTCGTACGCCGGTCTGATCCTGCCCGCGCAGCTGCTGCTGGGCCTGGGCATGGGCACGGCGTTCATGCCGGCCATGTCGCTCGCGACGCTCGGCGTGGACCCGCGGGACGCCGGTGTGGCCTCCGCGATGGTCAACACCTCGCAGCAGGTCGGCGGCGCCATCGGTACGGCCCTCCTGAACACGATCGCCGCCTCGGCGACCACCGCGTACCTGACCGACAACGCGGCGGGCGCGACCACCCCGGCCGGGCAGAAGCTGCTCCAGCTCCAGGGCATGGTCGAGGGCTACACCGCTGCCATCTGGTGGGCCGTCGGCATCCTGGTCGTCTCGGCCGCGATCGCCTTCGTCCTGATCAACACCGGGAAGCCGGACACCGGGGCCCTCGCCGGTTCGGGCTCCGGCGAGGGCGCGGACGACGAGCTGAAGGTGCCGGTCATCGTTCACTGACGCGTGCTGAGGGTGCCGGTCGTCGTGCACTGACCCCGTACGCCGTGGGTCTTCCCTGCCCTGGTTCCGCGAGCCGTGTGCTCAGCGGAGCCAGGGCAGGTCCGCGTCCGGGCCCGCGTCCGGCCCCTGGTGTTCGAGGCCTTCCGCCATGACCCGCATGATCGCGCCCAGCTGCTCCACCTGCTCGGCGGAGAGCCGGTCGAAGAGGGCCTGGCGTACGGCCGCCACATGGCCCGGCGCGGTCCGGCGCAGGACGTCCATCCCCTCCTCGGTCAGCGCGGCGAACTGGCCGCGCTTGTCGGAGGGGCAGTCCTCGCGCCGCACCCAGCCGTTCTTCTCCAGACGGGCGATCGCGTGGGAGAGCCGGGAGCGGGTGATCTTGGCGCTCTTGGCCAGCTCCGTCATGCGGAGGCGGCGGCGGGGAGCCTGGGAGAGCTGGACGAGCAGTCCATAGTAGATGTGCGGCATTCCCGCGTCGCGCTGCAACTGGCGGTCGAGGTGGTCCTCGAGGAGCGTGGTGGCGTGCAGATAGGCGCGCCAGACGTGCTGCTCCTCGTCGCTGAGCCAGCGGGGTTCGGTCATGTCTCCCATGGTTCCCATCGTACGACTCATCCTTGAAAGTTGAACTATGTCGGCTTATGCTGCGGAGAGAGTGAGCTTGAAGTTTCAATAACCACGTCGGAAGTGAAGCCGGAGGCCGTCGCCATGGACACCACGCCGGAACGGATGCCCGCCCTCTACCTCTCCCACGGCGCCCCGCCGCTCGCCGACGACCCGGTCTGGCCCGGCCAGCTCGCCGCCTGGTCCGCGGACCTCCCGCGCCCCACGGCCATCCTCATGGTCTCCGCCCACTGGGAGGAGGCCCCGCTCGCGCTCGGCTCCACCGAGACCATCCCCCTCGTCTATGACTTCTGGGGCTTCCCCGAGCACTACTACCAGGTCCAGTACGAGGCTCCCGGCGCGCCCGCCCTCGCCGAGACGGTCCGCAAACTGCTCCGGACGCCCGGCACACCCGTGCAGGACATCCCCGACCGGGGCCTCGACCACGGCGCCTACGTGCCGCTCGTCGAGATGTTCCCGGGCGCCGACATCCCCGTACTCCAGATCTCCATGCCCACCCTCGACCCGCGCCGGCTCATGGACATCGGGCGCAGGCTCGCCCCGCTGCGCGACGAGGGCGTCCTGATCGTGGGCAGCGGCTTCTTCACCCACAACCTCGCCGCCCTCCGCCACACCGGTGGCGGGGTGCCGGGCTGGTCCGCCGAGTTCGACGCCTGGGGCCACGAGGCCCTCGCCGCGCACGACGTCGACGCCCTGCTCGACTTCGCGCACAAGTCGCCCGCCGGACGCCTCGCCCACCCGCGAACCGAGCACTTCGCCCCCCTCTTCGTCACCATGGGCGCCGCGGACGCGGCCGGGGACCTCGACGCGGAGCGGTCGGTGATCGACGGGTTCTGGATGGGGCTTGCGAAGCGGTCGGTGCAGTTCGGGTAAGGGGTGACACGGTCGTCAGAACACCGGCGGGTTCAGCTCGACCGAGCGGACCGCCGCGGCGAGTGCCAGCGGGTCGCCCACGTCGAGTGCCGTGTCGGTGAACTTGATCGTGTGGTCGTCGCCGTGCGCCGCCGCCCGCTCGAAGACCTCCAGTGGGGTGAGGGACGTGGGCGCGTACGGCTCCGCCGCCGCCGGTGTGTACGCGGCGGTCACCGCGGCCGCCGCCGCCCACGCCGCCGCCAGGCTCGGCGCCCACAGCGCGCGGGGGAGCGCGGGCAGGGCGCGCAGGACCGCGTTCGGCGCGGTCGCCGCGTGCACCAGCATGATCGGCTCGCCGTGGCCGTGCGTCGCGTACCGGTGCGTCGCCGCCGTCACCAGCTCCACGAGCCGCGCCCGCGCGGTGTCCGGGTCCGGTGCCGTGCCCCACACCGGGAACGCCGTCAGCTGACCGAGCCGCCCCAGCAGCGGGCCGTCCTGCTCGGGGACCGGCGGTACGGCCTCCAGGGCAGCCGCCGCCGTCGGCGCCGCGGCCAGCGGGGTGAGCGGGGGAAGCGGCAGGTGGCGGGCCGCCCAGTAGCCGAGGGCGTGTGCGAGTTCGGCGCGGCGCGGGGCCGTCTCCGGGGACGTCAGGAGGGTCCGTACGGCATGACCGGTACGGATCACGGGATGCGCCGAACCACCCGCGATCCCGGGCAGCAGCCGGGGCCACCACTCGGCGAGGACCTCCCGCCAGGGGCGCCCGTCGAGTTCGCGGGTGAAGAACGTGGTCCAGTCGGTGACCCGGGCCGGGTCACCGAGCGCCTCGCGCCAGTCGGCGGCCGTGACGGGGCGCGACGGGGGCGGTGGCTCCTCCAGCTTGTGCGCGTAGCGATCGAGCCAGCGGTGCACGGCCGGGGCCTGGCCGCGGTGGACCAGGGCCTCGACGGCCATGGGGGCGTGGTTGGTGAGGCGGCCGTGCCGCTCGGGGCCGGTGGCGTGGAGGCGTTCGAGGGCTTCGTCGAGGGTGCCGGTGGTGTCGCACATGACGAGGACGCTAGGGCGGGGGCGGGGCGGGGCGGAACGGGCGCGGGACCTAGTCCGCGAGGCCGAGGAGGACTAGGCCGGGGATGACTGGGGGCGGGGTGGCTGGGCCGGGGACGGCTGGGGGCGGGGTGGCTGGGCCGGGGACGGCTGGGGGCGGGGTGGCTGGGCCGGGGACGGCCGGGGCGCGGTGGCTGGGCCGGGTGGCCGCGCCCCCGGGCGACTAGGACGGGGGGTCGCCCCCCCGGCCGCGCCCCGAAGCAACCGTCTGCTCCGTCCGGGCGTCTGGAAAGACGGCGCCGCATGTGATCGCGGTCTCACCGACAGTGTGGTCGGGCACCCCGCGAGCGGCGCCGGATCACCCTCCGTGCCCGGTCTGACCTGCGCCTCCGTGGGTGTCGGAGCCATGCCCGCAGGGGCGGCGGCCGCGCAGGATACTGCATGATCGCGAAAATCCATGTGCCCGGTGGGAATTCTGTCCTGATTCCAGTCGTTGTTTCCGTCGGATGCAGGGCACCCGTAAGGGTGTCGCGACCTACTCAGCAAGGGAGCACGCATGGCAACCCGTGCCGTCGCCCGTCGTCAGACCTCCGCCACGAGCGGGGCCGCACGGGCAAGCAGCGTTCGCGCCGTGGGCGGGGAGATCGCCGACCGCGACCTGGTCGGCATGTACCTCGACGAGATCGCGCGCACGCCCCTGCTCGACGCCGCCAAGGAGGTCGAGCTCTCCCAGACGATCGAGGCAGGTGTGTACGCCCAGCAGGTCCTCGACGGGCAGGTGGAGAGCGAGGCGGGCGGCGCGTCCCCCGAGGAGCTCGAAGCGCTGGTCGCCGAGGGTGAGCGTGCCAAGGACCTCTTCATCAAGTCCAACCTGCGGCTCGTCGTGGCCGTCGCCCGGCGCTACCCGCGCAGCGGACTGCCGCTGCTCGACCTGATCCAGGAGGGGAACGCGGGCCTGGTGCGCGCGGTCGAGAAGTTCGACTACGCGAAGGGCTTCAAGTTCTCCACGTACGCGACCTGGTGGATCCGCCAGGCCATCACCCGGTCCATCGCGGACCAGTCCCGCACGATCCGGCTCCCCGTCCACCTCGTGGAGGAGCTCGGCCGGATCCGTCGGGTGCAGCGCGAGTTCAACCGGGAGCACGGGCGGGAGCCCGAGCCCGAGGAGATCGCCACGGAGCTCGCCTCGACACCCGCGAGGGTCGTCGACGTGCTGGACTGGGCGCGTGACCCGGTCTCGCTGAACATGTCGGTGGATGACCAGGGCGAGACGCAGTTCGGTGACCTCCTTGAGGACACCTCGGCGATCTCCCCGGAGCAGTCGGTGCTCACGCTGCTGCGCAGCGAGGAGCTCGACGACCTCATCGGCAAGCTCGACCACCGGACGGCGTCGATCATCCGTATGCGGTACGGCATCGAGGACGGCCGCGAGCGGACGCTGACGGAGGTCGGCAAGCAGCACGGTCTGACGAGGGAGCGGATCCGCCAGATCGAGAAGCACGCGCTGCTCGAACTCAAGAGGATGGCCCGCGACACGGGCTTCGACGCGGTGGCCTAGCGGGCTCGCTCGGCCGCGTACCCCGGACCCCGGGGTACGCGGCCACGGCCTGCGCGCCCGCGTCCAGCAGCTCGGCGGCACGCTCACCGTCGAATCGACCCCCGGCGAGGGCACCGTACTGACCGCAGCTGTCCCGCTGACCCCGGCATGACCCTGGCATGCCGCCCCCCGGGCGCCCTGACGGGCCTACCGCCGTGTCGACGCCGCCAGGCGGCTCGCCAGGTCCTCCACGTAGTCATGGAGGGGGGCGGGGCCGTGGATCGTGAAGGGGGCGTCCACCAGGGCGAGGCGGAGGGCCAGCCACTCGACCGAGTCCGTCACGCGCGCGTGGAGGCGGCAGGTGGTCGGGCCCGTCGCGGTGGGGACCAGGTGGGAGGGGAGGCGCGCGGCGACGAAGTCGGCGGGGGCCTCGAAGCTGACGTCCAGGTCGAGTTCGGCCTGGGCGCGGGACATGGAGCGGAGCAGGAGCTGCGCCGCGTCCCCCGCCGGCAGCTCGCGCGGGGTGAAGCGGGCCCCGGTGGCGAGCGGCTCGCTCACCCGGTCGACCCGGAAGGTGCGCCAGTCCTCGCGCCCGAGGTCGTACGCCACGAGGTACCAGCGGTGCCCGGTGGAGACCAGCCGGTAGGGCTCGACCAGGCGTTTCGTCTCGGCGCCGTCGCCCGCGCGGTAGCCGAAGCGGAGCTTCTCCCGGCCGGTGACCGTGCCCGCGAGGGCGGTGAGCGTGGCCGGGGCGACCGTGGCTCCGTCGCCGCGCGTCAGCGGGATCGTGGCGTTCTGGAGGGTGGAGACCCGGTGCCTGAGGCGCGCGGGCAGCACCTGCTCCAGCTTCGCCAGGGCCCGTACGGATGCCTCCTCCACGCCCTCGATGGCGTGCCCGGCCCCGGCCCGCAGGCCGACCGCGATGGCGACGGCCTCCTCGTCGTCGAGGAGCAGCGGCGGCATGGCCGTACCGGCGACGAGCCGGTAGCCGCCGACCGCGCCGAGCGTCGCCTCGACGGGGTAGCCGAGGTCCCGGAGCCGGTCGATGTCCCTGCGGATGGTGCGCGGGGAGACCGAGAGCCGGTCGGCGAGTTCGCTTCCGGGCCACTCGCGCGGGGTCTGGAGGAGCGAGAGCAGATTCAGGAGTCGTGCCGGAGTGTCCGTCATGTCTTCCAGGATGCGGCCGATCTAGGACACGAGCTGACCTAGATGACTTCTATCTTCTTCGTATGAGTTCACACGACGCCGTCACGGACGCGGCCCCCACCGAAGCGAACGGCAAGCGGCGCTGGATCGCCCTCGCCATCGTCATGACCGCCGCCTTCATGGACCTGGTCGACGCCACGATCGTCAACATCGCGATCCCCAGCATCGAGCGGGACCTCGGCGCCGACTTCGGGGCCATCCAGTGGATCACCGCCGGGTACGCCCTCGCCTTCGCGGCGGGTCTGATCACCGGCGGCCGGCTCGGTGACATCTACGGCCGCAAGCGCCTCTTCCTCCTCGGCACGGCGGGCTTCACCGTCGCCTCCGCGCTCTGCGGCTTCGCGGTGAACCCGGAGATGCTGGTCGCCTCCCGGCTCCTCCAGGGCGCGGCGGCCGCGATGATGGTGCCGCAGGTCCTGTCGATCATCCACGTCACGTTCCCCGCGCACGAGCGCGGCAAGGTCTTCGGGATGTTCGGCGCGATCATCGGCCTCGGCGCGGTCTCGGGACCGCTGCTCGGCGCGCTCCTCACGCAGTGGAACATCGCGGGCCTCGAGTGGCGGCCGATCTTCCTCATCAACCTGCCGGTCGGCATCGCGGGCCTGCTCCTCGGCCGGAAGTTCATCACCGAGTCGAAGGCGCCGAAGGCGCTGCGGCTCGACATGGTCGGTGTGCTCCTGGTGACGGGCGCGCTCCTGATGCTGATCTACCCGCTGACGCGCGGCCGCGAGCTGGACTGGCCGCTGTGGGGCCACCTGATGATGGCCGGCAGCGTGTTCGTCTTCGGCGCCCTCGTCGCGTACGAGAAGTACAAGACGAAGAAGGACGGTTCGCCGCTCGTCGAGCTGTCGCTGTTCAAGGTGAAGAGCTTCGCCGCCGGTATCGCCGTGCAGCTGACCTTCGGTGTCGTGATGGGCATCTTCTTCCTGGTGTGGACGCTGTACATGCAGGTCGGGCTCGGCTGGAGCGCGCTGAAGGCCGGTCTCACCGGGGTGCCGTTCTCGATCGCCGTGTCGGTGGCCGCCGGGATCTCGGTGCAGAAGCTGGTGCCGCGCTTCGGCCGGAAGGTGCTCCAGGCGGGCGCGCTGACGATGGTCGCGGGTGTCCTGCTCTACCTCTTCGAGGCCGGGCGTTACGGGACCGGGATCGCGTCCTGGCAGATGATCCCGCCGCTCGTGGTCATGGGTCTCGGCATGGGTCTGATCGTGGCGCCGCTGACGGACGCGGTCCTTTCGGACGTGCCGAAGGAGCACGCGGGTTCGGCCTCGGGCCTGATCAACACGACGGGCCAGATGGGCAACGCGCTCGGGCTCGGCCTGGTGTCGGTGGTCTTCTTCGGCGTGATCGACGACAAGCCCGCCCCGACGTCGCCCGCCGAGGCGGGGGCGGCGTTCACGGACGCCTTCCAGAACGCGATGGGCTGGGTCGCGGGTGTCCTCGCCGTGATCTTCCTGGTGATGTTCGCGCTTCCGTCGAAGCCGAAGCAGCACCTGGAGGGCGGCGGTGACGAGGAGGGTGACACCGGCGTGGCGGTCGAGAAGGAGCCGGTGCTGACGCACTGAGGTCCGTCGACGACAGGGCCGAAGGGCCTTGAACGGTCCGAAGGGCCCTGGTCGCGGGAGGACTCCCGTGGCCAGGGCCCTTCGTCATGGCCGGATCAGCCCGTCAGGGGCGTGCCGCCTCCGGCAGGGCGAGGTTCCGTGCCGCCCCGGAAGGCAGCGCGCGCGTGAACTTGTTCGCGCGGAGGGCCAGCGGGGTGGGCGTCGACTGCTGGAACCAGCCCTCGTCCCAGACGAAGGTGTTGCTCATGAGGTCGCCGTGCGTCTGCCAGACCTGGCCGCCGGTCGTGACGACCTTGACGAAAGCGTCGCTGCCCCTGGCCTCGATGGCGATGGCGCAGACGCCCGTCGGGTAGTTGGCGTTCGCGGGGTCCGTCATGGTGGCGACGGCGTTGGTGAGGTCCTGCCAGGCGATCGTCCCGCCCAGCACGCTCGCCTTCCCGACGAAGGCCTTGCCGCCGGTGAGCACCGCCTGGAAGTCCTCGTTGTTCGAGTGGCTGAACGCGTCGATGTCGGAGCAGGGGCCGGTGGCTCCGGTGGCGCCCGTGGCTCCCGTCGCTCCTGTGACACCCGCGGCACCTGTGGCGCCAGTGGGCCCCGTGGGCCCGGTCGCGCCGGTCGCTCCTGTGGCGCCGGTTGCTCCGGTCGCGCCCGTGGCGCCGGTCGGCCCGGTCTCGCCCGCCGGCCCGGTCGGGCCGGTCGCACCCGTTGCCCCGGTCGCACCCGTAGCGCCCGTCGCGCCCGTGTCACCCGTCGGTCCTTCAGGACCGGGAGGTCCGGTCGGGCCGGTCGGTCCGGTCGGGCCCACCGGGCACTCGTCCCCGCCGGCCGGGGCCGCGGGCAGGGTCCGGAACTGCGGGCCCTCCACCAGTGGCCTGATGTGCTGGTCCAGGAACGCCTGGAGGTCACCGGTCGGCGCCGACCCGTCCTGGCCCATGTGACGCGGGCCGTTCTGGTGCTCCCACGGCGGCGGCCCGTCCGGGTGCTGCGGCGGCGGTCCGTCCGGGTGGTGCGGGGGCGGTCCGTCCGGGTGGTGCGGCGGCCGCTCCTCGCAGTGGTCGCCCGTGGACGGCCCCGCGATCGTCGTACGGGGGGCGTCCTCCCACGTGCCGGCCACCGCCGGTGACGCGAAGCCCGTGAGCACGAGGGTGAGCGAGGCGGCGGCGCCGCCGCCGAGCCATGAGCGACGTCGGGGCAGGGGACCGAGCTTGGACCGGGTCCTGGCATCAGGACGCATGCATGCTCCTTCCTCCACCGGCTTCACGGCCGGTGTGAGCGAGATCGAGAGGGGAGCGATGGTCGCTCCCACAATCGGATCATCGGATCGCGCAGGCCCGGTCTTGACGGTCGCGCGGCACTCTCAACGCCATGGCCTATCGCGGACAACCGAATGGATGCGTACGCCACGGCGAACTTCGAACGGCCCGGCGGCGCGCCGCCCGAACGCGTCGGCGGGCCCTCCGTAGGGTCGCCCCCCGATCGCTCCACCGACCGCTCCTCCCGCCCCCACCGGAAGTGGTGTTGCCGTGCAGCCGTCCATCTGCCTGTGCATGATCGTCAAGAACGAGGCCGCCGTCATCGAGCGCTGCCTCGCCTCCGTCCGTGGCCTGGTGGACACCTGGGTCATCTCCGACACCGGGTCCACCGACGGCACCCAGGAGCTGATCCGGACCGCCCTCGACGGCATCCCCGGCGAGCTGTACGAGGAGCCGTGGGTGAACTTCGGCCACAACCGCAGCCTGAACATCGCGCACGCCCGTGGCCGGGCCGGCCACCTGCTGCTCCTCGACGCCGACCTCGTCCTCCGGCAGGAGGGACCGCTGCCCGCGCTGACCGCCGACGCGTACATGATCCGCCACGAGGGCGCCCTGGAGTACCGCATCAAACGCCTGGTCAGGGGCGATCTGCCGTGGCGGTACGAGGGCGTCACCCATGAGTACCTGACGGCCGACCGGGACCACGTCCAGGAGAACCTGGACGCCCTCGTCGTCGAGGACTACGCCGACGGAGGCTCACGGCACGACAAGTTCGAGCGGGACGCCCGGCTCCTGGGCGCCGAGCTCGACCGGGACCCGACCAACCCCCGTACGGTCTTCTACCTCGCGCAGACCCTGCGCGACCTGGGCCGCCCCGGTGAGGCCGTCGCCCTCTACGAGCGGCGCGCGGCCATGGGCGGCTGGGGCGAGGAGGTCTACTACTCCCTGCTCCAGTCGGGCGTCCTGCGCGCCGACGCCGGCGACTGGCCCGCCGCGATGGACGCCCTCACCCGCGCCTGGGAGTCACGGCCGGGGCGGCTCGAGGCCTGTTACGAGCTGGCGGCGCGACTCCGGGGGATGGGCCGCTACCGGGCCGCCCACGCCGTGGTCTCCTCCGTCCTGGACCGGGAGCACCCCGACGACCTGCTCTTCACCCAGCCGTGGGTGTACCGGTGGGGGCTGCTCTTCGAGTACTCGATCACCGCGTACTGGGTGGGCGACCACGCCGCCTCCCTCGCCGCCTGCGACCGGCTGCTCGCCCTGCCCGACCTGCCGGAGAAGTACCGCGAACAGACCCGGGCCAACCGGGCGTTCGCCGTCGACCGCCTCGCCGAGACCGCCGCTCCCGCACCGGTCTGACCCCATACCGGTGCGCCGGTCCGTCCCCGAGCCGGTCCGACCCCGGGAGGCGGACCGGCGCGAGGTCGCGTGCGTCAGCACGTACGCGCGGGATGTCAGCGGACCCGGGAGCGGGACTCCATCGCGTCGCGGGCGGCGCGCTCCGACTCGTACACCTCGCACATGTGTCGGCCGTCCGGCGTCGACGTGTGCTCCACCTCCCAGAGGCTGACCTCGCTGCCGTCGAGCAGCAGGAACTGGTGCTCGTAGAGCGTGAAGCCGGCGTCCCGGCCCCCCTCCACGGGGCAGTGGCGCCCGAAGGCCTGCGTGATGTGGTGGGCGAAGGCCAGCCGGAGCCTGCGGGCCGTCCCCTCGCCCGGCCGGTCCGCGTTCTCCGCGCGCCGCAGGACGCGGCGCGCGTGGTCGGCGGAGTTGTCCGGCACGTACATCCGGGGCTGGGCGGGTATCGGGCGGGCGAGCAGGGCCCCGAGGAGCGCCAGGTCGTCGTCGTCGCCCTCGTCGAGGGCGCCGCCGTCGGAGCGCTCCGCGCTCCAGCCCGGCAGCGGCCCGGTCGGGAGCCGGGAGGCGGCGAGCCGGGCCTCGGACTCCTCGGCGTACAGCTCGTGCTGCTCGGCGCCGTCCCGGCCGGCGTTGTGCGTGAGCTCCCAGAGGGAGAGCGCGCTGCCGTCGCCGAGCAGATACGTATGGCGGTAGGTGGAGCGGTGCAGCGACGCGCTGTGGTGCGAGGAGTGCAGCGCGCTGGAGTGGGCGAGCGCCGTGCCGAGGCGCTCGACGGTCGAGTCGGGCAGGTCGAAGGAGTTGAGCGCCCGGCCGAGGAGGCGCTCAACGTGCGTCTCGGTCGTCTCGTACGGATCGTGAGGATCCTGCGGATCGTTCAAGAGGGTCTCCAGGCCGTCGCCGCATGTCACTCGGTGCTTGCTTAACGTAGTCCCTGGGTCTGACATCGTGTCCGGGGTTCCGGAAAACGAAGGGCGCGCGGGGGAAGTTCCCCCAACTCACCGCCCCTCGCCGGGAGTACGGACACTCCTCTGCCCGTACAGCTCGCCGTACGAGGGGAAGTCCCCGCCGGGCCCGCGCAGGCCGCCGGGGGCGGCGAGCACCGCCCGTACGATCGCCCGGGTCACCAGGTCCGCCCCCGCCGCCAGGATCTCGTTCAGGGCGAGCGGACCAGGGCCCTCCGGCAGGTCCCGGACGCCGGTGGCGAGGGCGAAGACGGTGTCCCCGTCGTTCATCAGGTGCACCGGGCGCAGGCCCCGCGCGATGCCGTCGTGGGCCGTGCCCGCGACCTTCTGCGCCTGGGCGCGGGTCAGCACCGCGTCCGTCGCGACGACGGCGAGCGTGGTGTTCAGCGGGGGAGGGGCGCTCGCCGCGTGCGCCTCCGCGAGGCGCGACACGGCCGCCGCGTGCACGTCGGGGTCGGGAAAGGCGGGCGGACCGCCGGCGGCGTGGTAACTCCCGTACAACGCGCCCGTGGCCGGGTCGACGGCCGAGCCCACCGCGTTCACCACCACGAGGGCGCCGACCGTGATGCCCGACTCCAGGACCGTACTCGCCGTGCCGACGCCGCCCCGGAGGCCGCCGACCACCGCGCCCGTGCCCGCGCCGACCGCGCCCGTCTCCACGCGCGCGTGGTCGCCGCTCGCGTCGGCCGCCTCGACCGCCGCCCGACCCGTCGCCGCGTCCGGCCTGGCCGTGAAGTCGCCGCCCCTGCCCAGGTCGAAGACGCACGCGGCGGGCACCACCGGCACCACGTGGGACGGGTCGGGCCCCACCCGCACGCCCCGGTGCCGCTCCTCCAGCCAGGCCATCACGCCGGCGGCGGCATCCAGGCCGTACGCGCTGCCGCCGGTCAGGACGACCGCGTCGATCCGCTGGACCACGTTCCGCGGATCCAGGGCGTCCGTCTCCCGCGTGCCCGGCCCCCCGCCCCGTACGTCCACGGCGGCGACCACCCCGCCCTCGGGTCCAAGGACCACGGTGGTGCCACTGAGTGCCCCGCCCCCCTCCACGCGCGCGTGCCCCACACGCACTCCGCCGACGTCGGTGATCGAGTCGCGGCCGTTCTTCCCCTCGGGCTGTGTCATGTCCCCTGCCTACCACGGGGGGCAGCCGCCGCGGGTGCGCCGATTCAGCCGTCGTGGGTGCGCCGGTTCAGCCGTTCTCCGGGCCCGCGTCGGCCTTCGTCGCCGGGTTGCGGGCCGTCAGCGTCACCCCCACCGCGACCGTGGCCGCCGCGACCAGGCCGGCGGCCAGGACCGCCCAGCGGCCCGCGAACGAGCACAGCAGGATCGCGCCCGCCGAGACGGGCAGGACGAGCTGTTGCGCGATGCCGACCTTGAAGTAGCGCGCGTGCAGCAGCCATACGGACAGCAGGAAGATCGCCGACGGGATCGTCACCGACGCGGAGGCGGCGAGCGTGGAGAGGTGCGCCTTGCCCACGGCCTGCTCCACGGCGATCTCGAGGCCCGCGCCGACGGCGGCGGCCGACGCGAAGATCACGTAGTGGCCGTAGCCCCACAGGAAGCCCTGGCGGCTCGACGTCAGCCGGTCGTGGGCGGGGACGACGAAGTAGATCCACCAGGCGGCGAAGACGAGCAGCAGACCGCCGGCGGCGATCGGCAGCAGCTCGCCGAGGGCGTCGTTCTCGACGATGCCCGACTTCACGGCGACGGTCGCGGCGGCGACGGTCTCCCCGAGCACGATGATGGTGAACAGGCCGTACCGCTCGGCGATGTGGTGCGGGTGCCAGGTGCTCGGCGCGTCCTTCTCCGCGTACACGGGTACGGCCATCTCGGCCAGCGCCATCACGAGGAACACCCAGGGGCGGGCCGGCTCCGGCGCGAGGAGCAGCCCGAGCCAGCCGACCTGGCAGGCGACGACCCCGCCCGCGTACCGCCGGCACATCGTCCGTTCCGCGCTGTCGGCGGCGTGGTGGGCGGCGCGCAGCCACTGGGTGGCGAGCGCGAGCCGCATGACGAGGTAGCCGAGGTAGACGACGAGGAAGTCGTGCTCCTCGAAGGCGCGCGAGACGCCGGCGGCGAGGACGAGGACCCCGGCGATCTGGACGAGGGTGACGACCCGGTAGAGAACGTCGTCGTTGTCGTAAGCGGAGGCGAACCAGGAGAAGTTCATCCAAGCCCACCAGATGGCAAAAAAGATCATCGCGTAGTTGATGATCCCCTCGCCCGCGTGCCCCTCGGCCACGGCGTGCACGAGCTGCGCGCCCGCCTGGGCGACGGCGACGACGAAACACAGGTCGAAGAAGAGCTCCAGGGGCGTGGCGGCCCGGTGGGACTCCTCGCGGGAGCGTGCGGTGAGGGGCAGGAACGGTTGTGTCATGGGCCCCAGCACACCAGAGCCGGAGACCCTCCTGTTCCTCTGCCACGCGGAGGAGCCCGCTGCCACGCGGAGGAGCCGGCGCCCGCGGCGACGGGACCCAGGCCCGGTCGCCATGTCATCCCGTCTGACCGCCGTCCGAGCGACGCGCCCTCACCCCGGCACCCCGTAAAACAGGGCAAAAAGGGGCATACGGTCGTACCGTATCCGCGTGACCGAGCCACCGCAGACAGTCGAGCCGACCCCCGCACCGGGCCCCGCCCAAGGCCCCGCACCCGGCAGCACGGCCGCCGGCACCCCCGCGCCGCAGACTCCGGCCGCCGTACGCCGCCGCGCCACCCTCGCCGGCGTCGTCGTCTCCGCCCTCCTCATCCTCGCGATCGTCTTCGGCAGCCGTCTGCTCCGCGACTTCGACTCGGCCCTCCTGCCCTACGCCGTCGCCACTGTCTTCCTCGCCTTCGGCATCGCCTACCGCTACACCGTCTGGATCTCCGCACCCGGTGCCCGCCGTCTCTTCAAGCAGGGCTGGCGCTCCTTCTTCTCCGTCGCGAACTTCCGCAAGGCGCCCACCGCCCTGCCCAGGATGATCGCCACCTACCTCGGCTTCCAGAAGTTCCTCGGCGCCCGCTCCCACGCCCGCTGGGCCGCCCACCAGCTCATCTTCTGGGGCTGCCTGCTCGCCGCCGCGATCACCTTCCCGCTCACCTGGGGCTGGTTCACCTTCACCTCCGCCACCGGCTCGGGCCCCGGCTACGAGATGCGGATCTGGGGCCTCAAGATCATCGGCTTCGACGCCCTCGGCGTCCTCGGCTGGCTGATGTTCCACGGCCTCGACATCGCCGCCGTCCTCGTCATCGCGGGCGCCGCCTACTTCCTCCGGCGCCGCATGAAGGACCGCGGGGCCGTCACCGGCCAGCGCTTCGCCTACGACCTGGTGCCGCTGATCGCCCTCGTCGTCATCTCCGTGACCGGGCTCCTGCTCACCTTCTCGTCGATCTTCCTGCACGGCGGAGGCTACGAGTTCCTCGCGATCCTCCACATGGTGTCGGTCGTCTTCACCCTCATCTACATCCCCTTCGGGAAGTTCTTCCACATCGTGCAGCGGCCCGCCGCCGTCGGCATGCAGCTCTTCAAGTACACCTCCCGCCGCAAGGACGAGGAGGCGCTCACCTGCCGCCGCTGCCACGAGCCCATCGACACCGCCCCGTACGTGGAGAACCTCAAGGGCACCATGCGCGACCTCGACCTCGGCTTCGACGAGTGGACCGAGTACTGCCCCCGCTGCAAGCGCGTCCTGCGCGGCACCGCCTACCTCGACCACGTCAAGAAGGGCTTCAAGTGAGCGCGACCGACCCGGCGCCCCGCTCCGCGACCGACCCGGCGCCCCGCTCCGCGACCGACCCGGCGCCCCGCTCCGCGACCGACCCGGCGCCCCGCTCCGCGACCGACCCGGCGCCCCGCTC
>NZ_JBIWIO010000009.1:0-229343 GCF_044764665.1 Streptomyces sp. NPDC093795 | reverse complement strand
CGCCGCGACCGACCCGGCGCCCCGCCCCGCGACCGACCCGGCGCCCCGCCCCGCGACCGACCCGGCGCCCCGCCCCGCGACCACCGCCCCCGGGCAGCCGCTGTCGCTCGATCCCTCCCTCGCCCCGCCCGGCACCCGCGCCTTCCGCGACGCCGGCGGCATCCCCGCCGACCGCTGGCACGCCGACCAGAACGGCGAGACCCTCGTCCCCACCCACTGCTGCTTCTGCGGCGTCCAGTGCGGGATGTACCTGCGGGTCGACCGCGGCGGCAAGGTCTTCGGCGTCGAACCCCGCAACCACGACATCAACCGGATGCGCCTCTGCCCCAAGGGCATCAACGCCTACCAGCAGGTCAACCACCCCGACCGGCTCACCGCGCCCCTCATGCGACGCAATCGCGACGAGGAGTTCCGCGAGGTGAGCTGGGACGAGGCGCTCGACCACACCGTCGCCGAGATCCGCCGCATCCAGGGCGAGTACGGCCATGACGCCTTCGGTCTCCTCGGCGGCGCCAGCCTCTACTCCGAGAAGACCTACCTCGTCGGCAAGTTCGCCCGGGTCGCCCTCAAGACCCGGCACGTCGACTACAACGGGCGCCTCTGCATGGTCTCCGCCGCCGGAGCCAACAAGCTCGCCTTCGGCATCGACCGCGCGGGCAACCCCTTCTCAGACATCCTCCTCAGCGACTGCCTCCTCATCGCTGGCTCCAACGTCGGCGAGTGCTTCCCCGTCATGACCCAGTACCTGTGGGGGGCCCGCGACCGAGGCGCCACCCTCATCGTCGTCGACCCCCGCGAGACCGCCGTCGCCCGCACCGCCGACGTCCACGTCGCCCTCAAGCCCGGCACCGACTCCGCGTTCTTCAACGCCGTCCTGAACGTCGTCGTCGCCGAAGGCCTCACCGACGAGGCGTACCTCGCCGCCCACACCACCGGCTGGGACGAGGTGAGGAAGACCGTCGCCGACTACCCGCCCTCCCGCGCCGCCCAGATCTGCGGCGTCCCCGAGGAGCAGATCGTCCAGGTCGCCCGCATGTTCGCCGGCGCCGGCCGGTCCATGGCCTGGCACGCCCGCGGCGTCGAGCACCACTCGCAGGGCGTCGAGAACTGCCTCAGCATCATCAACCTGTGCGTCGCCACCGGGAACATCGGCAAGCCCGGCGCCGGCTACGGCACCATCACCGGCCAGGGCAATGGCCAAGGCGGCCGCGAGCACGGCCAGAAGTCCGACCTCCTGCCCGGCGGCCGCTCCATCACCAACCCCGAGCACCGCCGCCAGATCTGCGAGATCTGGGGCATCGACGAGGCCGAACTGCCGCCCGCCGGAACCTCCATGATGGAGATGGTCTGGCAGATGCAGCGCAAGGAGATCCGCGGCCTCGTCGGCATCTGCAACAACCCCTTCGTCTCCCTCCCGAACTACGCCACCGTCAAGGACGGCTACGACACCCTCGAGTTCCACGCCCAGTTCGACTTCTTCCTCTCCGAGACCGCGGCCAACGCGCACGTGGTCTTCCCCGTCACCGTGTGGGCCGAGGACGAGGGCGTCATGGCCAACGCCGAGGCCCGGGTCGTCAAGCACAACAAGGCCCAGGAACCCCCCGCCGGCGTCCGCACCGACACCTGGGTCATCTGTGAACTCGCCCGGCGGCTCGGCGCGGGCGACAAGTTCGCCTTCCCCGACTCCCGCTCGGTCTTCGAGGAACTCCGCGTCGCCTCCGCCGGAACCGTCAACGACTACTACGGCATCACCTACGAACGCCTGGAGGAGACCGGAGGCATCGCCTGGCCGTGCCCGACCACCGAGCACCCCGGCACCCCCCGCCTCTTCGAGGACGGCCGCACCTACCACCCGGACGGCAAGATCCACCTCCAGGTCGTCGAATGGCACCCGCCGATGGACCCGTACAGCGAGGAGTACCCCCTGTCGCTGACCACCGGCCGTACCGTCGCCCACTTCCTCTCCGGCAACCAGACCCGCCGCCTCGGCGCCCTCGTCGAACAGACCCCGCGCCCCTGGGTCGAGGTCCACCCCTCCCACGGCTTCCGCAACGGCGACCCCGTCCGCGTCGTCACCCGCCGCGGCAGCGAGGTCTTCCCCGCCCTCGTCACCGAGGCCATCCGCCCCGACACCGTCTTCGTCCCCTACCACTGGCCGGTCCCCACCGCCGCCAACGCCCTCACCATCGACGCCCTCGACCCCCGCTCCAAGATCCCGGAGTACAAGGTCTGCGCCGCCCGCATCGAGGCCGCCCCGCACATCGACGAGGTCCCCGCCCCACCGACCGCCCCCGGCCACCAGGCCTACCCCGAGACCCAGGTCTCCCGCACCGACCCGCTGCCCCCCACCTCCCCCCAGGGCCGCGGCACCGCGGAGAGGAGCTGAACCGCACATGATGGGCCGCACGATCTTCATCGACCCGGGCCGCTGCATCGGCTGCCAGGCCTGCGTCTCCGCCTGCCGCGAATGCGACTCGCACCGCGGCAAGTCGATGATCCACCTCGACTACCCCGACGAGGGTCACTCCGTCGCCGCCCTCCCCACCGTCTGCATGCACTGCGAGGACCCCGTCGCCCCCTGCGCCGAGGTCTGCCCCGCCGACGCGATCCTGGTCACCGCCGACGGCGTCGTGCAGCAGGCCGACACCACCCGCTGCATCGGCTGCGCCAACTGCGTCAACGCCTGCCCCTTCGGCGTCCCCAAGATCGACCTCCAGGCGAAGCTCCAGATGAAGTGCAACCTCTGCTACGACCGCACCGCCTACGGCCTCGCCCCGATGTGCGCCACCGTCTGCCCCACCGGCGCCCTCTTCTACGGAACCCTCGACGAGCTCCGGGCCGAACGCCCCGGCGTCCAGGTGGCCGACTCCTTCACCTTCGGCAGCACCACCGTCTCCACCGGCGTGGCGATGGTGGTCCCCGCCGACAAGGTCCAGTGGCCGGTCCCCGGCGGGCTCCCCGTCGTCGAGATCAATGGAAGGGATGTCCGTTGAGCGTCACCGACCCCCAGCCACCCACCTCGGACCCCGGCGCCGACGCGGCCAAGGAGGCGCTCCACGACCGGATCGCCGCCGACTCGCTCACCACCCGCCGCGACTACCTGCGGATCGTCGCGACCGTTTCCGGCGGCCTCGCCGTCGGCGGTGTCGCCGTCGCCTCCGGCATCCTCCACCGGCACGGGGACGCCGAAGGCGCGCCCGAGGTCAGGAAGGTCGCCGACCGGATCGAACCGGGGGAGTCGCTCGCCTTCCGCTACCCGGGCGCCGAGGACCGGGCCATCGCCGTCCGCATGGAGGACGGCACCCTCGCCGGCTACTCCGCCGTCTGCACCCACCTCGCCTGCGCCGTGCTGTGGCGCAGGGAACGGGGCAGCGAGGGCGAGCTGTACTGCCCCTGCCACGAGGGCATCTTCGACGCCCGTACGGGAGAGGTCACCGCGGGCCCGCCGCCGAGAGGCCTGCCGAAGGTGCTGCTCGTCGAGCAGGTCGACGGCAGCGTCTGGGCCGTCGGCACCGCCCGCTCGGGCGAGAGCGCCGTCGAGGGCTTCTGCCGCCAGAACGGCGAGGACCGTCCGGGCTGCCCCGGCTTCGGCGGCGGCGCCCCGGCAGGGAAGCCGGCGGAGAGGAGTGAGCGCACGTGACGGAGACGCCGTTCCCCCAGGACCCGGAGGCCCCGCGGCCCCCCGCGTACACCCCGGGCAGCGTCCAGCCCCGCCTGAACCGTCCCGTGCACGAGCGGTATCCGCAGATCCGTCCCACCAGCGGATACGGCGACCCCCGCATCCGGCACACCGGCCCGGGACCCGGGGCCGGCACGGAACAGGAACCGGAGCGCTCCTCGAAGCTGTCGGCCCGTCTGACGCTCGCGCTCACCGTCGTCATCGGCCAGCTCTGGGGGCTCACGGTCGTCGTGGACGAGTGGATGTCCGGCGACACCGGCACCGCCTGGTGGGGTGCGGGCTTCCTCGTCCTGTCGTTCCTCGTGGTGCTCGGCCTCTGGCTGGTGGACCCGAAGGACCGATGAGCGGGGCGGGCAGGCGGGCGTACCCTGAAGGTATGAGCACCGCCCCCGCCCACGGACCGCGAGACGCGAAGCGGTCCGGCCCGCATCCCACGAACGAGACGAAGCCGGTACTCGTCTTCGACGATCCGCTGGACCAGCAGTCCGCGGACGACACGGACCGTGGGTGGGGCGAGCGGCCTCCCGTCGGCGGCGACAGTGCCGCCGACCTCGCGCGCTTCCTCGACGAGAAGCCGCCGCACCACCTCTGATTCCGGCCTTCGCCGCCGGTCAGGAGGTGGGGTGCGTCCCCGAACCGCCACCGGCGCCCGAGCCGGGCGCCGTACCCGTGCCCGCCCCTGTCCCCATGCCCGAGGACGGGCCGCGCTGGGCGACCAGGTGGTCGCGGATCTCCTTGAGGACCTCCAGCTCGCTGATCTCCATGGTCTCCGCGACGCCCTCCTTCGCCTGGTCGTGCGCGGCGCGCTTCGCGAGGATCTTCGCCATCGGCAGGACCATCAGGAAGTAGACGACGGCCGCGGTGATGAGGAAGCTCAGGACCGCGCTGAGGACCAGACCCCACTGGATCTGGATGCCCTGCATCTCCCCGTCGACCACCCGGCACGGGTCCTTCAGGCAGGAGGCGTAGCTCTCCAGGTTCTTGGTGCCGAAGGCGCCGACGAGCGGGTTGATGATGCCCTTGACCACCGAGTTCACGATGTTGGTGAACGCGGCACCGATGACGACGGCCACAGCCAGGTCGATCACGTTGCCACGCATCAGGAAGGCCTTGAAGCCGCCCAGCAAACTGTCCTTGTTCTCGGTCACCAAGGTGCCTTTCGTCGCTCATGTCGCTGTGTGCCGTGCCATTAGGTCGCGAAGGGCCCACGAGCGTCCAATCCGTACACACGGGACGGTGACTTGACAGGGTGTCCGTGCGAATCAGCACACCGTCACCGCCAGTCGGGAGGTGACCCCGGCGCCCGCGAGTTCCGCCGCCGTCGACCGCGGCACGGACAGGACGACGAGCGCCCCTCCGTCCGAACGAGTCTCGCCCGGGTGCGGGACGTCGGCCACCCGGGCCCCCCTCGCCACCACCCGCGCCTCACCCTCCGCGCCCAGCGGCGAGTTGGGCGCGGCGATCACGTCGACGCGGTCACCGGGGCGCAACAGCCGTACGGTCGCGGCGTCGGCGATGCGTACCGGAGCGGACACCAGAGCCACGGCGACGGGCGGCCGCGCGCGAGCGGCGACGCCGGAGACCGGCGCCCTCTCGACTCCGGGCGGGGGAGCTCCCGGAGCGCCGCTCGCGAGGGCGAGGGCGACCGCCGCGAGCGCCAGGAGCACCGCCGACGCCCACCGTCCCCGCCGCAGCGCCCTGCGCAGCCGACACCGGGTGCCCCGTACCCGAAGGGGCTCGAAAGCCGGCACCGCGCACGGCGCCGGAACGGAGGGGTATGCGGAGAGGGCAGCAGAGGGAGCGGAGGTGAGGAAGGGAGTCATCGCGGAGTACCGCCGTCCTGGTCGGGAGTGGCTTGCGCTCCCACTGTCCCGGCCGTCCCGCATCCCCGCTCCGGCCTGGGGACACCCCCACGCCTGTGGACAACTCCCTCACCCCTCAGGGGGGATTACGGCAGCTGGATCCCCAGGTCCCAGCCGTCGTGCGCATGGGTGCACAGGCAGTCCCGGTCCACGGTCGCCGGCAGGGTGCCCACCGCGTCGAACAGCACCTCCCGCAGCCGCCCCACGTTCTCGCCGAACACCCGCAGGACCTCCGTGTGCGAGACGCCCTCGCCGGTCTCGGCGCCCGCGTCCAGGTCGGTGACGAGCGCGAGCGAGGTGTAGCAGAGGCCCAGTTCACGGGCGAGGACGGCCTCCGGGTGCCCGGTCATGCCGACGACCGACCAGCCGGCCGCCGCGTGCCACCGGGATTCGGCCCGGGTGGAGAAACGGGGCCCCTCGATCACGACCATCGTCCCGCCGTCGACCGGCTCCCAGCCCCGCCCCCGGGCGGCCTTGACCGCGACCAGCCGCCCGTCCGGGCAGTAGGGGTCGGCGAAGGTCACGTGGACGACCCGGGGCACGGCCCCGTCCGCCCGCCGCTCCCCGTCGAAGTAGGTCTGCGCCCGGGCCTTCGTACGGTCGACGAGCTGGTCGGGGACGACGAGCGTGCCAGGCCCGTACTCCTCGCGCAGCCCCCCGACGGCGCAGGGCCCGAGGATCTGCCGTACGCCCACGGAACGCAGCGCCCACAGGTTGGCGCGGTAGTTGATGCGGTGGGGCGGGACGCTGTGGCTCCGGCCGTGCCGGGGGAGGAAGGCGACCCGCCGGCCGGCGATCTCGCCGAGGAAGAGGGAGTCGCTGGGGCTGCCGTACGGGGTGTCGACGGACACCTCCGTGACGTCCTCCAGGAAGGAGTAGAAGCCGGATCCGCCGATCACACCGATGTCCGCGTACGCGTCGTGGGTCGCCATGCCGGTCACCCTATGCGGGGCGTACGGGAACGCCGAGGGCCCCGTCGCACGCGACGGGGCCCTCGGGGGAACGGCTTGGTCAGGCGGCCGAGCTTCCGGTGCTCGACGAGGACGCCGAGGAGGAGGAAGCGGACGACGACGCGGTCGACGCGGCCGGCTTCGCGTCCGACGTCGAGGACGGCGTGGACGACGGGGTCGTGGGCTTCGACGCCGGCGAGCTGCTGGACGAGGAGCCGCGGCTGTCGTTCCGGTAGAAGCCGGAACCCTTGAAGACGATGCCGACGGCCGAGAACACCTTCTTCAGGCGGCCCTTGCACTGGGGGCACTCGGTCAACGCGTCATCGGTGAACTTCTGCACCGCCTCGAGGCCCTCGCCGCACTCGGTGCACTGGTACTGGTAGGTCGGCACTTGTCTTCCTCCTGGCACTCACACTCATCGAGTGCTAACGACGATCCATAGTGACGTATTCCGCGGGATCAGTCCACCGCCACCGGCACGCGGTGACCGATACCACGTGCCGCGACCCGGCTCGTCTCGCGCGGCTTGAGGCGCGAGCGCAGGGCCAGGAGCGTGGCCAGGGCGAGCGCGGTGCCCGCCATCGGCACCAGGAATCCGGTGCTCGCGCCGTGGCCGTCGGCGAGGCGGCCGGCGACCGTGACGGCCGCGGCCTGCCCGAGCGCGACGGCGCCGGTGAGCCAGGTGAAGGCCTCGGTACGGGCGGACGCCGGGATCAGGGTCTCGACGATGGTGTAGCCGGTGATCAGGGCGGGGGCGATGCACAGGCCCACGACCAGGCCCAGGGCGCCGAGGAGCAGCACCGAGTGCGCGGTCCACAGCAGGGACGCGGCGGCCGTGAGGCCGACGTATCCGAGGATCAGGCGGCGGCGGGGCCCGATCTTCCAGGCGACGGTGCCCATGGCGATGCCCGCGAGCATGTTGCCGGCGGCGAAGATCCCGTACAGCAGGCCGTTGGCGCCGGGGTTGCCGATCTCCTCGGTGAAGGCGGTGAGGGAGACCTGCATGCCGCCGAAGACGGAGCCGATGCCGAGGAAGGCGACGATCAGGACGCGGACGCCGGGGATCGAGAGGGCCGAGCGGTGGGGCTCGGCCGACGCGGCGGCGGCGAGGCCGAAGGCGGGCTGGGTGGCGCGCTGGGCGGCGAAGAAGAGCCCGCCGAAGAGGGTGAGGGCGGCCTCGGCGATCAGGCCGGCGGCCGGGTGCACGCCGGTGCACAGGGCGGTGGCGAGGACGGGTCCGACGACGAAGGTGAACTCGTCCGTGACGGACTCGAAGGCCGCGGCCGTCGGCATCAGCGGGGTGCCGTCGAGCTTCGCGGCCCAGCGGGCCCTGACCATCGGACCGACCTGCGGCACGGAGGCACCGGCGGGCACGGCGGCCAGGAACAGCGCCCAGAGCGGGGCGCCGGTCAGCGCGAGCACCACGAGCAGGGAAACGGACGCGGTGTGGATGAGGACACCGGGGAGCAGGACCGCGCGCTGGCCGAAGCGGTCGGCGAGCTTGCCGCTCTGCGGCGCGAACAGGGCCATGGAGACGCCGGTGACGGCGGCGACGGCGCCGGCGCTGCCGAACGAGCCGGTCGTGTGTTGGACGAGCAGGACGATGCCGATGGTCAGCATCGCGAAGGGCTGCCGGGCGGCGAAGCCGGGGAGAAGGAAGGACAGCGCACCGGGTGTGCGCAGCAACTGGCCGTAGCCGGGTCGCTTGTCCGAGATGACCGTGGACACCACGGTCCTGGCCTTTCTGCCGCCTGGTAGCGCGCCCCTGCACGGTGGTGCGGGTGTCGCCGAGAGCTGTCCTCATGCGCGTTACTGCGGTAGATACCGGGCCGGCCCCACTGCGGAGGGGCGCCACGGCCGCCATACGGTCGCGCCAGCTCTGCGTCAGGCAGAGTTGGTTCGATCAGGTGTGCCTTCATGGTACAGGGAAGAGCGTCTTCCTGCCTGGGAAAACGCTCCCGCCCCCGAAATAACGCCTCGGATTAACCGGATGTTCGCTTGTGGTGGTCGCCGTGGCGATGGAAACGCAGCTCTGTGCCCGGGGGTGCGGAGGCCGCCGTCGCGCCTCCCGTCCCCAGCCAGCCGGCGAGCTTGCCGCCCTGGCCGACCGCGCGCAGGCGCCGTTCGGTGGCGTCCCGTACCGGGTCGGTGGCGACGACGAGGAGCTCGTCGCCGCGCCGCAGGACGGTCGCGGGCCCCGGTACGAAGCTCTTCTCCTCCCGTACGACGAGGGTGACGGCCGCTCCGGCCGGGAGCCGCAGTTCGGCGACCTCGACGCCGTGCATCCGGGACTCCGCCGGGATGGCGACGGAGAGCAGGTGGCCGCGGAGCCGCTCCAGGGGGGCGGACTCGACGCCGAGGTCGGAGGCCCCCACGGAGTCGCCGAGCTTCAGGGCCTTCGCGAGCCAGGGCAGGGTCGGCCCTTGGACGAGGGTGTAGACGACGACGAGGACGAAGACGATGTTGAAGATCCGCTCGCTGCCCTCGACCTTCGTCACCATGGGGATGGTGGCGAGGATGATGGGGACGGCTCCGCGCAGTCCCGCCCAGGACATGAGCGCCTGCTCCTGCCAGGGGATGCGGAACGGCAGCAGGCTGACCAGGATCTCCATGGGCCGGGCGACCACGGTCAGGACCAGGCCGATGACGACGGCGGGCCAGAAGTCGTGGACGAGTTCGGTCGGGGTGACGAGCAGGCCGAGCAGGACGAACATGCCGATCTGGGCGATCCAGCCGAGGCCCTCGGCGAAGCCGCGGTTCGCGGGCGCGTGGGGCAGCTTGGCGTTGCCGAGGACCATCGAGGCGAGGTAGACGGCGAGGAAGCCGGAGCCGTGGGCCATGGCGCCGGCGGCGTACGCGACGACGGCGATGGCCATGACGGCGATCGGGTAGAGGCCGGAGGCGGGCAGGGCGACGTGCCGAAGCCCGTAGGCGCCGAGGAAGCCGACGGTGAGGCCGATGGCCACGCCGATGGCGAGTTCGAGGGCGATCGTGCCGACGAGGACGTACCACTCGTCGACCGGCCCCGCGGTGGAGAAGGCGATGACGAGGATGACGACGGGGGCGTCGTTGAAGCCGGACTCGGCCTCCAGGACACCGGTGACCCGTGCGGGCAGGGGCACCTTGCGCAGCACGGAGAAGACGGCCGCGGCGTCGGTGGAGGAGACGACGGCGCCGATGATCAGGGCCTGTCGCCAGTCGAGGCCGACGAGGTAGTGGGCGGCGGCGGCCGTGATGCCCACGCTCACCGCGACGCCGATGGTGGAGAGGACGACCGCGGCGGGCAGTGCCGGCTTGATCTCCTTCCACTTCGTGCCGAGTCCACCCTCGGCGAGGATCACGACGAGGGCGGCATAGCCGATGACCTGCGTCAGTTCGGCGTTGTCGAAGGCGACGTTGCCGATGCCGTCCTGGCCGATGGCGATGCCGATGCCGAGGTAGAGCAGCAGGCTGGGGAGCCCGCTGCGGGAAGAGATCCGGACGGCCGCGACCGCGATCAGCAGCACGAGGGAGCTGATGAGCAGGAGTTCGTTGAGCTCGTGGACAGTCAGTGGCCGTTCCTTCCCCTTACGTGCAGCTGGATCGTTCTTCCAGCGGCCCTCACATGCAGCTGGATCGTTCCTCCAGCGGCCGACACTTCGTTACCTTACCTAATCTTTAACGTTTTCTTGACGCCCTCTTTGCGCCCCCTCGTTCATCAGTACGGTTCTCTTCCTGACACCGCGTCCGGGCCGTCCGGACGCTGCGCCTAAGGTTGCTCCCGTACTCCAGGACCACCCTGCCCCTCGAAGGACAGCGATGCCCTCCAACACGACCGCGCCTCCCGCCAAGAAGAAAGGGCGGCGCGCCCGCCTGATCCTCCTCGTCCTGGTCCTCGCCCTGGTCGCGGGCGTCGGGGCCGGCGGGTACTGGGGTGTGAGCACCGTCCGGGCCTCGTTCCCGCAGACCACGGGCGAGATCCGGCTCGACAGGCTGTCCGGCGAGGTCGAGGTCAAGCGCGACGCGAACGGCGTCCCGCAGATCTACGCGGACACCGAGACGGACCTATTCCGCGCCCAGGGCTACGTCCAGGCGCAGGACCGCTTCTACGAGATGGACGTCCGGCGGCACGTGACCGCGGGCCGCCTCTCCGAGATGTTCGGCGAGGGCCAGGTCGAGACCGACTCCTTCCTGCGGACGCTCGGCTGGCGCCGGGTCGCGCAGCAGGAGTACGACAAGGTCCTGACGCCCGAGACGAAGAAGTACCTCCAGGCGTACTCGGAGGGTGTCAACGCCTATCTGAAGGACCGGGACCCCGCCGACGTCTCCGTCGAGTACGCGGCCCTGGCCCTCACCAACGACTACGCGATCGAGCCGTGGACGCCGGTCGACTCGGTGGCCTGGCTCAAGGCGATGGCCTGGGACCTGCGCGGCAACATGCAGGACGAGATCGACCGCTCGCTGATGACGAGCCGGCTGAGCGCGAGCCAGATCAAGCAGTTGTACCCGGAGTACCCGTACGCGCTCCACCAGCCGATCGTCTCGCAGGGCGCGGTCGACGAGGACAGCGGGAAGTTCGACCCGAAGGGCAAGGCCGGCGAGGACGACGACCTGGCGACCGGCGAGACCCCGGGCGGCGTCCCCGGCTCCGGCTCCTCCAGCGACTCCGGTTCCTCCAGCGACTCCGGCTCTTCCGGTTCCTCCGGCGACTCCGGTGCGCAGTCCCAGCTCGGCGCGCTCTCCGAGGTCCTCGACGGCGTCCCCGCCCTCCTCGGCCCCAACGGCAACGGCATCGGCTCGAACTCCTGGGTCGTCTCCGGGCGGTACACGACCTCCGGCAAGCCGCTGCTCGCCAACGACCCGCACCTCGCGCCCCAGCTGCCGTCCCTCTGGTACCAGATGGGCCTGCACTGCCGCTCGGTCTCGGCGACCTGCCGTTACGACGTCTCCGGCTACACCTTCTCCGGCATGCCCGGTGTGATCATCGGACACAACGACAAGATCGCCTGGGGATTCACCAACCTCGGCGCCGACGTCACCGACCTCTACCTGGAGAAGATCGGCCCCGACGGCTACCTCGTCGACGGCAAGGTCAAGCCCTTCATGGTCCGCGACGAGATCATCAAGGTCGCGGGCGGCAAGGACCGGAAGATCACCGTCCGCTTCACCGACCGCGGTCCGCTCGTCTCCGACCGCGCCTCCGAGCTCGAGAAGGTCGGCCAGAAGGCCCCCGTCGGCAACGCCGCCCCCGACCGCGGCACCGGCTACGGCGTCTCCCTCCAGTGGACCGCCCTCCAGCCCGGCAAGTCGATGGACGCCGTCTTCGCCCTCGACCGCGCCAAGGACTTCACCACCTTCCGGGCCGCCGCCAAGAACTTCGAGGTCCCCTCCCAGAACCTGGTCTACGCCGACACCGAGGGCAACATCGGCTACCAGTCCCCGGGCAAGATCCCGCAGCGCTCCAAGGGCGACGGCACCCTGCCCGCCCCCGGCTGGGACTCCACGTACAAGTGGAAGGGCTACATCCCCTTCGAGCAGCTGCCCTACGAGTACAACCCGAAGCGCGGCTACGTCGTCACCGCCAACCAGGCCGTGATCGACCCCAAGGGCTACCCCGACCTGCTCACCAAGGACTGGGGCTACGGCTCGCGCAGCCAGCGGATCAACGACCTCATCGAGTCGAAGATCAAGGACGGCGGAAAGATCTCGCCGGACGACATGCGGACCATGCAGACGGACAACCGCAGCGAGATCGCGACCCTCCTCAACCCGCTCCTGCTGAAGATCGACATCTCCGACCCGTACGTCCGCGAGGCGCAGAAGCTCCTGGAGGGCTGGGACTACACCCAGGAACCCGACTCGGCCGCCGCCGCCTACTTCAACGCGGTCTGGCGCAACGTCCTCAAGCTGTCCTTCGGCGACAAGCTGCCCAAGGAGCTGCGCGTCGAGGGCGACTGCATCAACGTCCGCCCGGTCGACGCCACCGGCCCGGTCGACGAGCAGAACAAGCTCGTCCGCGAGTGCGGCGAGCGCGACCCCGAGTCGGCGCAGCCGGACGGCGGCGACCGCTGGTACGAGGTGGTCCGCCCGCTCCTCAAGCAGGAGAAGAACGAGTGGTGGACGACCCCCGGCAACCGCCTGGACTCGCCCACCGAGACCCGTGACCAGCTGCTCGCCCGGGCCATGAAGGACGCGCGCTGGGAGCTGACGGCCAAGCTCGGCAAGGACGTCTCCACCTGGAGCTGGGGCCGGCTCCACCAGCTGACCCTGAAGAACCAGACCCTCGGCACCGCGGGACCCGGCGTCGTGCAGCAGCTCCTCAACCGCGGTCCGTGGAACCTGGGCGGCGGCGAGGCGGCCGTCGACGCCACCGGCTGGAACGCGGCCGGCGGCTACGAGGTGATCTGGGTGCCGTCGATGCGGATGGTGGTCAACGTCGGCGACTGGGACAAGTCCCGGTGGATCAACCTGACCGGAGCCTCGGGCCACGCCTTCCACTCGCACTACACCGACCAGACGGACGCCTGGGCGAAGGGCGAGCTCTACGACTGGGCCTACGGCAAGGCGGCGGTCGACGCGGCGACGAAGGACACGCTGGTCCTCAAGCCGTAGCACCCGCCGAGAAGCGGACGACCCCCTCCGGGGTCACCACCGCGTGCACGGGGTGGTCGTGCGGTTCCTCCGGGACCCGCGCGACCACCTCGTCCGCGTAGAGGAGCACCACCAGGGCGGGGTCCACGCGCGCGCGTGCGAGCCGGGCGAGCACCCGGTCGTACGAGCCGCCGCCCCGCCCGAGCCGCATCCCGCGCCCGTCGACCGCCAGGCCCGGCAGCAGCACGGCGTCGGCGGAGCACACGGCGTCGGGGCCGAGCCGGGGCCCGACGGGTTCGAGAAGACCGCGCCCGGCCTTCGCGAGCCCCTCGGGACCCTCGTACCCGGCCCAGTCCAGGTCGTTGTCGGGGAGCAGGACGGGCAGCAGGACCCGCACCCCGCGCGCGTGGAGCGCGTCCAGCAACGCGCGCGTGCCCGGCTCGCGGCCCACGGACACATAGGCGGCGACGGTGGACGCCTCGGCGAGTTCGGTGAGTTCCAGTCCGTGGCGGGCGAGGGATTCGGCCGTGTGTGCCAGGGATTCGGCGTTCAGCGTCGCGCGGGCGGCCAGAAGTCGACTGCGCAGCAGGGTCTTTTCGGACATCTCAGGTGTCATGACGGCCTCGTGTGCATTCACAGAACTCTTGTAACTGTCTTTATGGGGAGGAAGTTAACCGAACCCACATCTTCCTCTCATTCCGAACGACTAAGGTGCACCGCATGAATCAGTCGCTCCCCAGGCTCGGCCGGATCAGCAAGGCTGTCATCCCGGCCGCCGGCCTCGGTACCCGCTTCCTCCCGGCCACCAAGGCGACGCCGAAGGAGATGCTGCCGGTCGTCGACAAGCCGGCCATCCAGTACGTCGTGGAGGAGGCCGTCGCGGCCGGTCTCTCCGACGTCCTGATGATCACCGGCCGGAACAAGCGTCCCCTGGAGGACCACTTCGACCGGAACTACGAGCTGGAGGAGGCCCTGAGCCGGAAGGGCGACGCCGAGCGTCTCTCCAAGGTCCAGGAGTCCAGCGACCTCGCCACCATGCACTACGTCCGCCAGGGCGCCCCGCGCGGCCTCGGGCACGCGGTGCTCTGCGCCGCCCCGCACGTCGGGGACCAGCCGTTCGCGGTCCTCCTGGGCGACGACCTGATCGACCCGCGCGACCCGCTGCTCGCGCGGATGGTGGAGGTCCAGGAGCGGGAGGGCGGCAGCGTGATCGCCCTCATGGAGGTCGAGCCCTCGCAGATCCACCTGTACGGCTGCGCCGCGGTCGAGGCGACCGTCGACTCGGACGTCGTCAAGGTCACGGACCTGGTCGAGAAGCCGGACGCGGGCGAGGCGCCCAGCAACTACGCGATCATCGGCCGCTATGTGCTGGATCCGGCCGTCTTCGGGATGCTGCGGGAGACCGAGCCGGGCCGCGGCGGGGAGATCCAGCTGACCGACGCCCTGCAGAAACTCGCCTCGGACGAGAAGATCGGCGGCCCGGTGCACGGGGTCGTGTTCAAGGGCCGCCGCTATGACACCGGTGACCGCGGGGACTATCTGCGTGCCATTGTCAGACTCGCGTGCGAACGTGAAGATCTGGGACCGGACTTCCGGTCCTGGCTCCGGAGATACGTCAGCGAGGAGATGTAGCGCCTTGAGCAGCAGCACGGCACCGTCGCCGTCCCACGACGACCACGACCACGGGGCGGGCGCGGCCGACCCCTGCGCGGGTCCGGCCCGCGGTCTGTGGTCGGTGGACGAGCACCTGGCCGACATCCTCGCGACCGTCGGCCCGCTCGAACCCATCGAGCTGCAACTCCTCGACGCGCAGGGCTGCGTCCTCGTCGAGGACGTGACGGTGCCGGTCGCGCTGCCCCCCTTCGACAACAGCTCCATGGACGGGTACGCGGTCCGGGTCGCCGATGTCGCCGGAGCCACCGAGGAGTTCCCCGCCGTCCTCACCGTCGTCGGTGACGTCGCGGCCGGCGCCGACGGCCTGCCCGAGGTCGGCCCCGGCGAGGCCGCCCGCATCATGACCGGCGCCCCGCTGCCGCCCGGCGCCGAGGCCGTCGTCCCCGTCGAGTGGACCGACGGCGGTACGGGCGGGGGCGCGGCCACCGGCATGACCGCCGCGAGCGCCGCACCCGAGGGCGCGGCCGGCGAGGTCCGGGTGCACCGCGCCGCCGAGGCCCGCGCCCATGTCCGCGCGCGCGGCAGCGACGTACGGGCCGGGGAGCTGGCCCTGGCGGCGGGCACGGTCCTCGGGCCGCCGCAGATCGGCCTGCTCGCCGCGATCGGCCGGGGCACCGTGAAGGTCCGTCCCCGCCCCCGGGTGGTCGTCATGTCCACCGGCAGCGAGCTGGTCCAGCCCGGCGAGCCGCTCGGCGAGGGCCAGATCCACGACTCCAACAGCTTCGCGCTCGCCGCCGCCGCGCGGGACGCGGGCGCACTCGCCTACCGGGTGGGCGCCGTCGCCGACGACGCGGAGTCGCTGCGCGCCACCATCGAGGACCAGCTCATCCGGGCCGACCTGATCGTGACCACGGGCGGGGTGAGCGTCGGCGCGTACGACGTGGTGAAGGAGGCGCTGACCGCCGACGGGCAGGTCGACTTCCGCAAGCTGGCCATGCAGCCGGGCAAGCCGCAGGGCTTCGGCGCGATCGGCGCCGAGCAGATCCCGCTCCTGGCGCTGCCGGGCAACCCGGTCTCGTCGTACGTCTCCTTCGAGCTGTTCGTACGCCCCGCGATCCGCGCCCTGATGGGCGTCGAGGACCTGCACCGGCCCCGGGTGCGGGCGGAGCTCGTCGCCGGCAAGGCGCTGTCGTCACCCGCCGGGCGCCGGCAGTTCCTCCGGGGGACGTACGACCCCGATGCGGGCACGGTCACCCCGGTGGGCGGCGCCGGTTCCCATCTGATCGCGGCCCTCGCGCACGCGGACTGCCTGCTCGTGGTCCCGGAGGAGACGGAGACCGTGGAGCCGGGCACCGTGCTGGAAGTGGTCCTCCTCGGCTGAGGGGGCGAGGGTGGGGGTACGGTGTCGTCCCCATACAGCGACCGGGAGTGTCACGGCCATGAGCACGCAGCAAGGTCTCACCCACATCGACGAGGCGGGCGCGGCCCGCATGGTCGACGTATCGGCGAAGGACGTCACGGCCCGCACGGCGCGTGCCAGCGGGCGGGTGCTCGTCTCGCCGCGCGTGATCGAGCTGCTGCGCGGCGAGGGCGTCCCGAAGGGCGACGCCCTCGCGACCGCCCGCATCGCCGGGATCATGGGCGCCAAGAAGACCCCGGACCTCATCCCGCTCTGCCACCCGCTGGCCGTCTCGGGCGTGACCCTGGACCTGGCGGTCACGGACGACGCGGTCGAGATCCTCGCGACGGTGAAGACCACGGACCGCACGGGCGTCGAGATGGAGGCCCTGACGGCGGTCTCGGTGGCCGCCCTGACGGTGGTCGACATGATCAAGGCGGTCGACAAGGGCGCGGTCATCTCCGACGTACGGGTGGAGGAGAAGACGGGCGGCAAGTCGGGGCACTGGACGAGGGCCGAGGCGTGACGCGCGCGGGCCGGGTGGCGGGGACGCACGAGCACGAGGAGCCGGCAGGGCCGGAGGAGGCCCCGGCGGCCGCCTACCGCGCTCTGGTCGTCACCGCGTCGAACCGGGCGTCGGCCGGGGTGTACGAGGACAAGGGCGGTCCGCTGATCGCGGAGGGCCTGACCCGGATGCGGTTCGCCGTGGACGGCCCCCAGGTCGTGCCGGACGGGGCGCCCGTCGAGGCGGCGCTGCGCGCCGGGGTCGCCGCCGGGTACGACGTCATCGTCACCACCGGTGGTACGGGCATCTCGCCCACCGACGAGACCCCCGAGGTGACCCGCCGGGTCCTGGAGCGGGAGATCCCCGGCATCCCGGAGGCGATCCGCGCGTACGGCCGGGAGAAGGTGCCGACGGCGGCGCTGTCGCGGGGCCTGGCGGGCGTCGCGGGCGGCACCTTGATCGTCAACCTGCCCGGGTCCTCCGGTGGGGTACGGGACGGGCTGACCGTCCTGGAGCCGCTCCTCCGGCACGCCGTCGACCAGATCCGTGGTGGCGACCACCCGAGACCGTCGTGATCCCGTCCTGGCCGGTGGTCCTCGTGGACGGCGAGGTGGTGCTCCGCCCGATAAGGCTCCGCGACCACGCGGCCTGGCGGGAGGTGAACCGGCGCAACCGCGAGTGGCTGCGGCCCTGGGAGGCGACGGTTCCGCCGCCGCCCCCGGGCGCCCCGGTCCCGCAGCGGCCGACGTACCGTCAGATGGTCCGCCATCTGCGGTCGGAGGCGAACGCGGGCCGGATGCTGCCGTTCGTCATCGAGTACCGGGGGCGGCTCGTCGGCCAGTTGACGGTCGCCGGGATCACCTGGGGCTCGATGTGCTCGGGGCACGTGGGGTACTGGGTGGACAGCGAGGTGGCCGGGCGCGGGGTGATGCCGACGGCGGTGGCCCTCGCCGTCGACCACTGCTTCCGCGCGGTCGGGCTGCACCGTATGGAGGTGTGCATCCGCCCGGAGAACGGGCCTTCGCGCCGGGTCGTGGAGAAGCTGGGATTCCGGGAGGAGGGGCTGCGGCCCCGCTATCTCCACATCGACGGCGCGTGGCGGGACCATCTGGTCTTCGCGCTGACGGTGGAGGAGGTGCCGGAAGGGCTGGTACGGCGCTGGCACCAGGCAAGAATAAAATAAGTGTTCGAATTCAATCGGTAGTTGACGCGCAATCGATCTGGAAAATCACAAAAAACTTCAGTGATATCAGCCAGATCGTGCGACACACCGGCCCAATTGGCCGATGCCGTCACGCGAACCCCTCTACCGTGTGAGGCGTGAGCAGCAGCGGCCTCATCTACGCAGTCATCGTCGGGGCCTGGGCCGCCTACTTGGTACCGATGTGGCTCCGCAGGCAGGACGAGCTGAACGAAGCCCGTCCGACGGAACGCTTCAGCACCGCCATCCGGCTGCTTTCCGGACGGGCGGGAATGGAGCGCCGATACGCCAGGGAGCTCAGGGAACGGGACCGTACGGCGGAGGGTCCGACGCCCGACGTGGACCCGGACGCGGCGACCGAGCATCTGAGCTCGGTCGACGTCCGGGCCTTCTCCGCGCCCGCGGCCAGGACCGAAGCGCGCCTGGAACTCCCGGATCCCGAACCGGAACCGGCCCCCGCGCCGAGTCCCGCCCCGAGCCCGGGCCCGAACCCGGCGCCGGCCCGCCCCGTCACGGGCGCCGCCGCCGAACGGGCCCGCCGAGGCAAGGTCCTCGCGCGCCGCCGCCGCACCACGACGCTCCTCTTCGCGGCCTTCACCCTCGGCGCGGTCGTCGCGGCCGTCGGCGGAGTCGCCTTCCTCTGGGCGCCGGCCGCCCCCGCGCTGCTCCTCAGCGCGTACATCGTGCACCTGCGGACCCAGGAGCGACGCCGCTTCGTGTACGTGATGGACCGGCGGCGCGCCGAAGCGGCGGCGGCCCGGCTGCGCGAGAGCAGGCGCCCGGCCCCCACGCCCGAACCGGCACCCGACGCGTCCCAGACCCCCTCCCCGCAGGAGGCGGACCGGCGCGCCCTGGTCGAGCAGACCGACCACGCGGAGTGGGTCGACCAGCAGCGCGACCGCGGCCCGGCCCGCGGCGACAGCTGGGACCCGGTGCCGGTCCCGCTCCCCACGTACGTGACCGCTCCGGTCGCCCCGCGCGCCACGAGCGGCATCGACATCACGGACCCGGAGACCTGGAGCGCGGCCCGCTCCTCCACAGCGGCCGACCCGACCCCCGCCCCCTCCCCGGCCCCCCGCCAGCGCCCCGCCGGCCCCCGCCGGTCCCGCGACCACGGCCGCACCCCCCTCTTCGACCAGTACGCGGACGACGACCGCCCCCGAGCGGCGAACGAATGACCCACCGGGGCCCCGCGACGGCCCCGGGCTGACCTGCGAAGGAACGGATTTTTGCCTGGGCCGGTCGGGATGCTAATGTTTCACACGTCGCAAGGGCCTGTGGCGCAGTCTGGTAGCGCACCTCGTTCGCATCGAGGGGGTCTGGGGTTCAAATCCCCACAGGTCCACAGACACCGGGAATCCCGTCCGATCGCAAGATCGGGCGGGATTTTCGTCGTTCCCGGGATCGGGAGTCGAGAACCCCCGCAGAGGTCATCATTTCAGGCAATCGGCCCCGGGTGGACGAACAGGATTCTCGCGCTCAAGTCGGCTGATCATCGGAAATTGAGAGATCGCTCCGAGCTCAAGTTCCGCTCAATTCGGTTGGCGAACATACTGTCGGGCCGCCATTCTTTCGGCGTCGTCGAAGATCGAGACATCAAGGGGTGTGTACGTGTCCGTTGCAAGGCTGCCTGCTGGAAGACCCGTAGCAGGATTCCGAAGAAAACGACTGATATCCGTCGCGCTGACGGGCATCATCTCCACTTCCGCGCTCGTCGCCCTTCCCGGGCTCGCTCCGACGGCCTCGGCGGTCTACGAGAGCCCGGTTCAAACAGGCGAGCAGAGCGAGGAGGACTACGCTCTCGAGCGGGCGGCGAGCACGGGTCAGCCCTACGAGCTCGAGTCCGCACGCACCGAGGCCACGGATACGTGGGCCCAGCCCGACGGAACGTGGACGGTGAAGCGGCACGGAAGCGCCGTCCGCCTGCTCCGTGACAAGGAATGGGTTCCGACCGACCCGACGCTGGTCTTCGCCGAGAACGGCTCCGTGCGGCCCAAGGCATCGCTGGTGGACGTGACGTTCTCCGGCGGAGGCACCGCTCCCCTGCTCTCCGGAGTGAAGGACGGACGCACGCTCACGCTCAACTGGCCCACGGCGCTGCCCGTGCCCACACTGGCCGAGAACGTGGCCACCTACGCCGAGATCCTGCCCGGTGTCGACCTCCAGCTGAAGGCGGAGGTCGAGGGCTTCTCGCAGCTCCTGGTCGTCAAGACGGCGGAAGCCGCGCAGCACCCGGATCTGGACAGCCTGAAGTTCAAGTTCGACACGGTCGGCCTCGACGTCTCCGTGGACGGCGACACCGGCAGCCTGACCGCGGTGGACCCCTCGGGACACGCGGTCTTCTCCAGCCCGACGCCGCTGATGTGGGACTCCACGACGGCCACCAGCGAGTCACAGCCGGCCGCGGGTGCCCAGGCGTTCTCCGTCAACGCCGTGGGAGGGACGGCGGATGACGGGACGACGGCGCCGGCGGACAGCTTCGAGCCGCCGCCGGGTGCCACGGACGCGCCGATGGACACCACGGTCACCGGGGACACCCTGGAGATCAAGCCGGACCAGGCCATGCTGGCCGCTCCCGAGACCCAGTACCCGGTCTACATCGACCCGCAGTGGGCGTGGGGCGAGCGGCAGAACTGGACGCGCGTCTACAAGCATTACCCGAACTACTCGTTCTGGAACTCCACCGACCCGATCCGGGTCGGCTACGAGGCCCAGACGGGCGGCTCGGACCGCGTCTCGCGCTCGTTCATCCAGCTCGACACGAGTGACGTCATGGGCGCCGAGGTGAAGGATGCGACCTTCCGCGTCAAGAACACCTGGTCCTGGTCCTGCCAGTCCCGCCCCGTGGAAGTGTGGCACACCACGGGCATCTCGTCGAAGACGACCTGGGCCAGCCAGCCGACCAAGCTCACCAAGCTGTCCACGGTGAACGACTCCAAGGGCTGGAACCCGGAGATCGAGGGTTGCGGGGCGGGCAACCTCGAGTTCGACGTCACCGGCAAGGTCAAGGCCCGGGCCAAGGAGGGTTCGCGGAACCAGGGTATGGCGAGCATCACCCTGGGCCTGTACGCCTCCAACGAGACGGACACCTTCGCCTGGAAGAAGTTCGACCCGAAGTCGGCCACCCTCGAGATCACGTACAACACCCTGCCGAAGCGCCCGGACGGCCTGGGGACGTACCCCAAGACCGACTGCAAGACCGGTGGTGTCATCGGCAACACCCGGGTCAGTCTCTACGCCAAGCACTCCGACCGGGACGGCGGCAACCTGACCGCGCGCTTCAACCTGTACAAGGCGGGTACTGCCCAGCCGGTCAGGACGATGGACCTGCCCGCCCTGAAGGACAAGGTCACGACCTGGGCGGTGCCCGACGTGGACCTGCCGACGGGTGACTACACCTGGCACGTCGTCACGAGGGACAAGGAGCAGGTGTGGGGTCCGACGTCGGTGACGTGCAAGTTCACCGTCGACCGCACGCGTCCCAGCAACCCGCCGACAATCACCTCCACGGTCTTCCCCAACGGCGAGACCAAGTGGCCGGCGAACACCGGCAAGGCTCGGACCCCCGGCGCGTTCACCTTCGGTCCGAACGGGGTCGGTGACGTGGTCGCGTACCACTACTGGACGGACACCGACCCGGACGTCACCCCCGTCACCGCGGGCGCGCCGGTGGTGACCATCACCCCGCCGAACTACGGTCCGCACTTCGTGTACGCGTACAGCGTGGACAAGGCGGGCAACCGCTCGGACACCGCCACGTACATCTACTACGCGGCCACGACGAAGACGCGTGACGTGGCCTTCGACCTCAACGGCGATGCCACCCGCGACATCTGGGCGGTGGACGGTAACGGCACCCTGCTGACCTACGGCGGTCAGGGTTCCGGCGAGTTCAGCCACGCCACCAACGGCGGCGGCTCGTTCGCCGGCAAGCAGGTCACCACCTTCGGTGACTGGGGCCAGGACGGCTACAACGACCTGGTGACCCTGGAGTACGACGAGATCGACAAGCGGAAGAAGATCTACGTCTACGAGAACAACGGATTCGGCAAGATCGATCCGGAGAAGCGGACCGAGCTGGACGTCACCTGCCCGGTGAAGAACGAGGACGAGGGCTGCGAGGGAGAGGGAAGCTGGACCGGCGACGATCACTATTCCAACGCCGACCAGATCGCCGCCCCCGGTGACATCAACGGCGACGGCCAGCCCGACCTCCTGGTCAAGCAGGGCAAGCTGCTCTGGGCCTACTACGGCAACCGCGCCACCGACGACCTGGACCTTGGCAACACGCGCGCGCCCACCCTGGTCGGCGGTACGAACTGGGACAAGTACACCATCATCACCCCCGGTGACGTCACCTGGGACGGCCTCCCGGACCTCTGGCTCCGCGACGACGCCACCGGTGAAATCCTGCTCGCCTGGGCCAAGTACGCGACCGACGGCGGTCTGGACGCCGCCACCTGGGGTCTTCCGGGGAACCTGATGAAGATCGGCGGTGGCGTCACCAAGGCCGCCTACCCGGTGGTCGGCTCCTCCGGCGACGTCACGAGCGACCCGGCCGAGGACATCCGCGCGGAGCTCTGGGCGCGCCAGGCGTCGGACAACGCCCTCGTCGCCTGGAAGGGCCAGGCGCCCCCCGCGACCAGCACCATCATGTTCGGGTCCCGCTTCACCATCGACGGAAACACGGGCGGCGCCTTCATCCCGTCCGGCACCGTCATCCCGTCCGGCGCGTCCTACACCTCCAACGCCGCCAAGCTCACGATGCGGACCGACGGCAACCTCGTCGTGACCGGCAACGCGGGCAACGTGCTGTGGAGCAGCAACACGGCCGGCAACGCCGGCGCCAAGGCCCTTCTTCAGTCCGACGGCAAGCTCGTGGTCACCACCGCCGCCGGTGCCCAGCTGTGGTCGTCCAACGTGGGCGCCCTCAACGGCTACGCGGTCCTGCAGGACCGCGGCAACCTGGTGGTCTACGACGCCGCCGGCCGGTCGAAGTGGGCGGCGAACACCGTCGTCCGGCACGACTACGACGGCGACGGCCGCAGTGACATGGCGGCCTGGTACAACTACGCGGCCGGCACGTCCGCGCTGCACACCTTCAAGTCCAACTCGGACGGCACGTTCGCCAACCCGTTCAAGTCCTACGAGTCCGCGGTCGGCAGCTGGAACGTCGACCGGATGCAGTTCGCCACCGGCGACTACAACGGTGACGGACGGGGCGATATGGCGGCCCTGTACGACTACGGGAACGGCGTCGTCAAGCTGTTCACCGCCCTCGGCAAGGCGGGCGGCGGCTTCAACGCTCCCTTCGCGTCCTGGACGTCGGGGAAGGGTGGCTGGTACGGCGCCTCCGTGACGCTCGAGTCGGGCGACTTCAACGGTGACGGCCGGGACGACCTCGCGGCCTGGTACAACTACGCGGCCGGCAACGACACCCTCTTCACCTTCACCGCCAACGTGAAGGGCGGCTTCAACGCGCCCTTCCCCTCCACCCAGCAGCAGGCGGGCTGGTGGGACGTCAATCGCAGCAAGTTCGTCACGGGTGACTTCAACGGCGACGGCCGCGACGACCTCGCCGCCCTCTACGGGTACTCGGACGGGGCCCTGAAGATGCACACCTTCCTGGCCCTGTCCAATGGCGGTTTCAGCCAGACGAGCCTGCAGTCCTGGTCCACCAGCACCGCCACCTGGGGCAGTTGGTCCCAGACCTACCTGCACGGGGGTGATTTCAACGGCGACGGCCTCGACGACGTCGGCCTCTGGTACGACTACGCCGACGGCCACGACGCCCTGTTCAAGCTCCCCGCCTCCACGGCGCGGGACGGGAAGTTCGCCAGCTCCGCCATCAGGGGCCTGGAGATTCCGACGGGCTACTGGTACTACCAGGGCGCCCAGTACGTGACGGGCGACTACAACGGTGACGGCCGCGACGACATCGGCAGCTTCTACGGCTTCTCAACCGGTGCGGTCAAGGCGTTCACCCACCTCTCCAATGCCACGGGCTTCGACTACCACAAGGCCGGCTGGGGTGCGGAGACCGGCTGGACCTGGTCGCGCAGCACCATCCTGCGCCCCTACAACTAAGGAGTACGCCCCCCAGGAGTACGCCTGCTAGGCAATGACGACGATGCCCGGGAATTCTTCCCGGGCATCGTTTCTTTTCCGAAGGCATTCTCTTTTCTCAGGTGTAGCTCAAATCGCGGACTTCCGATGCCGGGACTGAGTAGCGTGCGGTGACATTTACGTACCCATGAGAGGTGGGGTGTGAGAATTCACCACATACGTGCTTCCGCTACCGTTTTCGCGGTCGCGGTCACGATGGGAGTTCTACCGGCGGCGGGGATTTCCTCCGCTGTTCCGGAGGAAAGAAATCCGCTTCCGGCGCTGGAGCAGCCGGAGCCCGTACCCGTTGAGAAGGCGGTCGTCGGCGGCACCAGGAAGCAGGACGCCGCCGCGGCGCACGCGTGGAAGGGGAGGCCACGCGTCACCTGGCCCGCCGCCGGCTCGGCCGACCTGACGTTGTCCCTGCCGTCGGGCGGCCACCGGGCCGCCCGCGCGGCCGGCGCCCCGGTCGCGGCCGGCGAGCTGCCCGTGTCCGTCGCGCTGACCGGCACCGAAGGGGCGGCCGCCACCGGTGCCGCCACGGCGAAGGTCAGAGTGCAGGTCGCGGACCGCAAGGCCGCCCGCCGTGCGGGCGTGTCGGGGCTATTGCTGTCCGTGAGCCGCGCCGAATCCGGGGCGGCGAAGAGGGCGAGCGGACTCGACTCACGCGTCCAGGTGGACTACTCCGCCTTCCGTGACGCCTACGGCGGCGACTGGGCGGCCCGGCTCCGGCTCGTACGCCTCCCCGCCTGCGCCCTGACCACCCCCGACAAGGACGCCTGCCGTGTGCAGACGCCCCTGGACACCACGAACGACAGCCGCGCGGGCACACTGTCCGCCCCGGTCGCCCTGGCCGGTGCGACGGTGCTGGCCGCGACCGCGGGTGCCGAGGGCTCGGCGGGCGACTACAAGGCGAGCAGCCTGCAGGCGTCCGGGTCCTGGAGCGCGGGCGAGTCGACGGGAGCCTTCGCCTGGACGCACCCGATCGATGTGCCGGAAGTGCCCGGCGGAATGCAGCCGAAGATCTCCCTCGACTACTCCTCGCAGGCTGTCGACGGCCGCACGGCGGCCTCCAACAACCAGCCTTCCTGGATCGGCGACGGCTGGAACTGGGAGCCGGGCTTCATCGAGCGCCGCTACAAGGCGTGCAACGACGACAAGACCGACGCGACGAACACCACGCGCGTCGGCGACCTGTGCTGGTTCAACGACAACGCGACGCTGAACCTGGGCGGCAAGAGCACCGAGCTCGTCTACCAGGACGGCAAGGGCTGGCACGAGGCCGGCGGCTCCGGAGCCAAGGTCGAGAAGCTGACCGGCGCCGTCAACGGTGACGGCGGCACGGACGGCGTCGACGGCAAGGGCGAGCACTGGAAGGTCACCACGACCGACGGCACCCAGTACTTCTTCGGCCGGAACCAGCTGCCCGGCTGGCAGGACAACGGCACCGCGGCCGACGACCCGGTGACCAACTCGACGTGGACCATGCCGGTCTTCGGTAACCAGGAAGGCGAGCCCTGCTACGCCTCCTCGTTCTCCGCCGGATGGTGTCAGCAGGCGTGGCGCTGGCAGCTCGACTACGTGGTCGACCCGCACGACAACGCCATGGCGTACTACTGGGAGACGGAGAAGAACAACTACGGCCGGAACGTCTCCGAGACCACCGGGGACTCCACGGCGACCTCCTACGTCCGTGGCGGCTGGCTCGACCACATCGACTACGGCCTGCGAGACGACGCCGTCTACGGCGGCAAGGCCATGGGCAAGGTCGAGTTCGACGTCACCGAGCGCTGCCTCACCGACTGCGGCACCTTCGACGAGACCAGCGCCGCGAACTGGCCGGACGTCCCGTTCGACACGTACTGCAAGGACGGTGTCGAGTGTGAGGAGAACTACTCACCGACGTTCTGGTCCCGGATGCGCCTCACCGGCATCCACACCAAGGTGCTGAGCGGCGGTGGGTACAAGGACGTCGACTCCTGGGCCCTGACGCAGGGCTTCCCCGCGGCCGGTGACGGCATCTCCCGCCCGATGTGGCTGAGCTCCGTCCAGCGCACCGGCAAGGCCGGCGCCACGGTCACGATGCCGCCCGTCACCTTCGCGGGCGAGCAGCTCGCCAACCGGGTCGACAAGACCGGCGACGGCCTCGCCCCGTTCATCAGGCTGCGGCTTTACCAGATCGTCACGGAGACCGGCGGCACCATCGGCGTCACCTACTCGCAACCCGACTGCACGGCGGCCGACCTGCCGGCCGCGGACGAGACCAACACCCGGCGCTGCTACCCGGTGAAGTGGGCGTTCGAGGGCTACGAGTCCCAGCTCGACTGGTTCAACAGCTACGTGGCGACCCAGGTCGTGGAGGGCGACAACCTCGTCGAGTCCCCCGACAAGGTGAGCACGTACTCCTACCTCGGCGGTGCCGCCTGGACCAAGAGCACCGACGAGATGACCAAGGCCGAGGACCGGACCCACTCCGTCTCCCGCGGCTACGAGCGGGTCCAGACCCGCACCGGCGCCGCCGACGACCCGAGGACACTCACCGAACGCCGCTACTTCCGCGGGCGCGACGGCGAGACCGTCAAGGACACGGCAGGCGCGGGGGTCACGGACCGCGAGCAGTTCGCCGGCATGACCCGCGAGAGCGTCACGTACAACGGTGACGACACCTCGAAGCCCCTCACCGCCACCTCCTACACGCCGTGGCGCTCGGCCGTCGTCGCCTCCCGGTCCCGTCCCGGCCTGCCCGCCCTGGAGTCGTACCGCACGGGGACGGAGAAGGAGCAGACCCGGGCCACGGTGTCCGGCGGCACCCGCACCACCGAACTCACCCGCACCTTCGACTCGTACGGCATGGTCACGACCGTCTCCGAGACCGGGGACACCGCACAGCCCGGCGACGAGCGGTGCACGACCACCAGCTACGCCCGCAACACGGCCGACGGCATCCTCGACAGGGTCAGCAGGACCCTGACCGTCGCCGTCCCGTGCGGTACCACGGCGGCCTGGCCGGGCGACGTCATCGACGACGTCCGCACCTCCTACGACGGCGGTGCGTTCGGCGCGGCGCCGACCAAGGGCGACGTCACGAAGAGCGAGCGGATCAACGGCGCCGGCACCGGCTACGACATGGTGTCCAGCACCCCCGCCGCCGACTTCGACGTCTACGGCCGCGGCCTTTCGGCGACGAACGTCCACGGCGCGACCACCACGACCCGCTACACCCCGGCGACGGGAGAGCCCCCGGCCTCCGTGCTCGTCACCAACGCGCTCGGACACGCCGCGACCACCACGATGGACCCGCGGCGCGGCCTGCCGACCCAGGTCTCCGACGCCAACGGGAAGGTGACCACGACCACGTACGACGGGATCGGGCGGAAGACGAAGGTGTGGCTGCCGAGCCGCTCGGCCGTCACCTATCCCGACTCTCCCCACCACGCGTTCGAGTACCTGGTGCGCAGGGACGGCCCGGCCGTCGTCACCACGAGGTCGCTGACGCACGACGCGCAGTACCGGACGTCCTACTCCTTCTACGACGGCATGCTCCGCGCCCGGCAGACCCAGGAGACCTCTCCCGACCTCTCCGGACGGCTCGTCTCGGAGAACTTCTACGACACCCGGGGGCAGGTCTGGCGGTCCTCCGGCGTCTACTACGCCACCGGTGCGGCGGAGCCCGCCCTCGTCACCGGCCAGGAGCTGAAGTACCCGTCGTCCACGGACACCCTGTACGACGGCGCCGGTCGCGTCACGGCCGTGATCGCGCGGAGGTTCGGCGACGAGACCAAGCGCACCAGCACCACCTACACCGGTGACACCACGGTCGTGGTCCCGCCGAAGGGCGGCATCGCGACCACGAAGGTGGTCGACGCGCGCGGCCGGACCGTCGAGCTGCGGCAGCACACGAACGCGGCCCTCACGTCGTACCAGTCGACGCTCTACCGCTTCGACCGGAAGGGACGTGTCGACCGGCTGACCGACCCGTCCGGCGCCGCGTGGTCGTACGGGTACGACCTCCGCGGTCGCCAGGTGCGGATCGACGATCCCGACAAGGGGACGGTCGACACGACGTACGACGCGGGCGACCGGCCCGTCGATGTCACGGACGACCGTGAGATCACCCTGCACACCGACTACGACGCGCTCGGCCGCAAGACCGCCGTCAAGAAGGGCGCCACGACCCTGTCGTCCTGGGAGTACGACACCGTCGCCAAGGGACAGCTCTCCAAGGCGACCGCCTGGGTGGCCGGCCAGGCGTACGAGTCCGCCGTGACCTCGTACAACAGCCTCTACAAGCCCGTTCTCACGCAGCTGACCATCCCGGCCCGCGAGGGAGCGGCCGCCGGTGTCTACAAGTGGACGACCTCCTACAACCCCCACACCAGCCAGGTGATGTGGACCATGCAGCCGGCCATGGGCGGGCTGCCGGCGGAGAAGGTCGCCAACACGTACAGCCCGGTCACCGGTCTGCTGAGCGCGGTCGGCGCGGGCAGCGACCCGTTGGTGGCGGCGAGCACGTACGACCACTACGGCCGGCTGATCCGCCAGGACCTCGGGTCCTTCGGCCAGAAGGTCATGCTCTCGAACATCTACGACGAGCACACCGGTGCGCTGACCCAGACCTTCACCGACCGTGAACTGGCGCCGCAACGGGTCGAGGACACGCGGTACGGGTACGACCCGGCCGGCAACATCACCTCCATCGCCACCGGCTACGGGCAGGACGCGGCCCGGACCACGGACACCCAGTGCTTCGCGCTCGACCCGCTGGCCCGGATCACCGAGGCCTGGACCAACACCGGCACGGCCTGCGCCGCGGCTCCGTCCGCGACGGTGGTCGGCGGCCAGGACGCCTACTGGACGTCGTACACCTACGACGCGCTCGGCAACCGCAAGACCGAGACGCAGCACAAGACCGCCTCGGGCCCGGCCGCGGACACGCTCCGGACCTACACCGCGCCCGCGGCGGGCACCCACAAGCTGGCGAAGGTCACCCAGACCGGGACCAACCCGCACGACGAGACCTTCACCTACGACGCCGTGGGCAACACCCAGACCCGCAAGATCGGCAGCGCAGCCCAGCAGACCCTCAAGTGGGACGACCGAGGACACCTCGCGGCGGTCACCGAGGGCACGACGGAGAAGGCGAGCTACCTCTACGACACCGAGGGGCAGCGCCTCGCGGGCAAGGACGCCGACGGCACGACCCTCTACCTCCCTGGAGGCAACGAACTGCACCTGAGCAAGACCGGCGTGCTGACCGGCACCCGCTACTACTCGGCCGGTGCGCGGATCATCGCGGTCCGGACGGGCGGGAAGCTGAAGTTCACGCTCACCGACCACCACGGCACGGGAACCACCCAGATCTCGGCGGACGCCGCGCAGACGGTCACGCGCCGCAAGACCGCGATCTTCGGCGGCGCCCGGGGCACCCAGCCGGCCGGCTGGACCGGTGAGAAGGGCTTCGTCGGCGGCACGAACGACACGGCGACGGGCCTGATCCACCTCGGCGCCCGCGAGTACGACGCGGCTCTCGGCCGCTTCATCTCGGTGGACCCACTCTTCGTCACGGACGACCCGCGCCAGCACAACGCGTACACCTACAGCAACAACAACCCGGTGACGCTGTCGGACCCGGCGGGCACGGAGATCGGCTCACCGCCGAACTCCTGCCTGTACGACCTGAAGTACTGCTCGAAGGACGTGCAGAGTGACGTCGGCTACAACCCGTCGACGGGCACGGTGACGCCGAGCGGTTCGGACTCGGGTTCGGGGGCGGCGCCGCACTACTGCGACGGCTGCGTGCCGCTGAAGCCGTCGCAGCCGGTCCAGCTCCCCGAGGGCGTCTCGGTTCCGGACGGGGGGGCCGACGTGGTCGAGAAGTACACGATCGAGAGTCCGAGGATTTCCTGGACGGACTACTCGACCGGTGCGAACGTCAGGACCATCAGCATGACGTACCAGCAGACCCTCATCTACTCGTACGCTGCCATGGAAGCCGCCACCGAGGAGTTCGCCGACAACTGGAGTCTCGAACTCTCCGTGAACGCGGAGACGAAGGGCAAGGGGGGCATCATCTTCGCGGATGCCGAGGCCAGTGTCGGCGTCGGTCTGAAGGTCGGCAAGGGATGGGGATGGTCGAACTCGGACAGCAAGGGGCAGACCGACACCTTCTCCGACGCGAAGGTGGTGAAATGGGCGCCCGGGCAGCGTGCGGGCCTCGTGCCCGCGGGGTATCTCCGGAGCTTCACCACCGTCTACCACCACAAGGGGGGCCGGGTCTCCACGAAGGCCTGGACGTCGTTCGAGGTGCACTCCTACGAACCCCACGTGTTCAAAAACGGAGACCCGCCGAACCTGGTGAACCTCAGGACGACCTCGTGCGTGCCCGGGGCGACATGCTGAGCACCAGGTCCCTTGGCCTCACGGCCATCTCTCTCTCGGTCGCACTGCTCGCAGGCTGCGGCCGGGAGGGCGGCGTACCCGAGCCCCCGGCGGCCCCCGCCCCGGTGACGTCCGGGGCAGGTCCGACGGCGAAATCGGACGGTCCGGACGACTGGACGGCGTACGTCCCCGGACTGGCGGCTCCCGAGCACGGGACCGTCACCGGGGCCGGGGTGAGCCTGGCGCGGCGGGCGGGCGGGTATCGCTTCTACCTGTGGGAGACCTCCGGAAGGAAGGTCTGCACCGCCCAGGTGACGGAGTCGAAGGTCGCGCGTGAGGTCGCCTGCGGCAACCCCGTGGAGGCGGCCCCCGCCAAGGGCTCGAAGCTGGCGAGGCTCGCCGGACCGGGCACCGGGTTCGCGGAGTGGTACGTCATGATCGCCGTCGAGCACGGGGCCGAGGTGACCTCGATCGCACACGAGGGCAAGGCGCTGTCCTGGACGTACGTCAGGACGCTGGCAGCCGAGACGACCGGTCGGGACGTCTACTACGTCACCCTGCCGGACCGGACCTACGGGTGGCTCGACGTCTCCTTGAGAGGAGCCGGCGGACAGCTCGGGAAGGACAGGCTCCGGCTCTGACGGAACCTGAGCGCAGGACGGCGGGGGTGTCTTCGGGCGTCCCCGCCGTTCGTCGTCTCCGTGACGCAGACCAGGCCAGGCCGGTCAGACCAGCGGCTTCGCGAAGCAGCGGCTGTTGGGGTAGTCGCGGTAGTGGCCGAACTTGGCGCAGGGTTCGTAGCCGCTTGAGGTGTAGAGGGCTATCGCCTCCGGCTGGGCCGTGCCCGTTTCCAGGACCATGCGGGTGCGGCCGGCAGTGCGGGCGTCGGATTCCAGGGTGGCCAGGACGCGGCGGGCCAGGCCGAGGCCGCGGGCTTCGGGGATCACGTACATGCGCTTGAGTTCGGCGTCGCCGTCCTCGTAGCCCTCGTCGTTCTTGTCCTGGGTGCGCCAGCCGCCGGTGGCCACGGGGTGGCCCTCGGGGGTGTACGCGAGGAGGTACAGGCCGCGCGGAGGGACGAACATCCCGGCGTCCAGCGGTGTGACATCGCCCTCGTCGTCATAGCGGACGGCGTACTCCGCCTGGACCGCGTCGTTGAGCTTGACGGCGTCGGGGTGGTCATAGGGCGTGGGCTGGATGTTCATGCGGAGTATCGTACATGTATGCGGTGGTCGGGTGTCGGTATTCTCCCGGGATGCTCACTGTGACGTCCGTGAATGTCAATGGTCTCCGCGCCGCCGCCAAGAAGGGCTTCGGCGCGTGGCTGGCCGGGACCTCCGCCGATGCCGTCTGCCTCCAGGAGGTGCGCGCCGAGGAGGCGCAGCTGCCCCCGGAGGTGCGGGCGCCCGAGGGCTGGTTCACCGTCCACGCGCCCGCCGCCGCCAAGGGGCGCGCCGGGGTCTCCCTCTACACGCGGCGCGAGCCCGACCGGGTGCGCGTCGGCTTCGGATCCAGCGAGTTCGACGGCAGCGGCCGGTACGTCGAGGCCGACCTGCCCGGCGTGACCGTCGCCAGCCTCTACCTGCCGTCCGGCGAGGTCGGCACCGAGCGCCAGGACGAGAAGATGCGGTTCATGGGTGAGTTCCTCCCCTATCTGAAGGAGCTCAAGGCCCGCGCCGCCGCCGACGGACGTGACGTCGTCGTCTGCGGCGACTGGAACATCGCCCACCGCGAGGCCGACCTCAAGAACTGGCGGGCCAACCGGAAGAACGCCGGCTTCCTCCCCGAGGAGCGGGAGTGGCTCGGGCGCGTGCTCGACGAGGCCGACGGCGGATACGTCGACGTCGTCCGCGCCCTCCACCCCGACCAGGAAGGGCCCTACTCCTGGTGGTCCTACCGCGGACGGGCCTTCGACAACGACAGCGGCTGGCGCATCGACTACCAGATCGCCACCCCGCGTCTCGCCGCCAAGGCCGTGAAGGCGTACGTCGAGCGGGCCGCGACCCACGAGGAGCGGTGGAGCGACCACGCGCCCGTGACCGCCGTCTACGAGCTGTAGCCGTCCCCGGGCGGTTGCGGGGCCGCCTCTCCGGGGGCGGTCGGGCGCAGCCGCCGGTCGAGTGCCATCGACAGTTCCGCCTCCACCACGCTCTTGGCGAGCGGGCGCAGGCGCCACAGGTCGTCCTCGGCCGCGTGGGTGCGCAGGAGGTCGGTGAAGAGCTCCGCGAGGGCGTCGGCGTGCTCGCGGACGCGGGCGCCCGCCTTGAGGACCTCGGCGAGCGGGATGCCCTCGCGGACGAGGGCGGCGGAGACGTCGAGCAGGCGGCGGCTGATGTGGATGATCTCCTCGCCGTCGGTGACGAGGTAGCCGAGGTCGAGGGCGGCCGCGAGGTTCTCCGGGGTGACCTCGCCGGCGAAGTGGTCGGCGAGTTCCTCGGGGGTGAGGCGGACGGGCTCCTCCTCGGAGGGCGCCGGGAGGGCGAGGACCTCGCGGACGTTGCGGCCGCTCTCGAAGGCGGTGGTGAGGTCGGCGATGCCGTTGAGGGTGTGGCCGCGCTCCAGGAGGGCGGCGATGGTACGGAGCCGGGCCAGGTGCTGTTCGTCGTACCAGGCGATCCGGCCCTCGCGGCGGGGCGGGGGGATCAGGCCGCGCTCGCGGTAGAAGCGCAGGGTGCGCACGGTGATGCCGGCCGCGGCAGCGAGTTCCTCCACCCGGTACTCGCGTACGCCGGGGTGTGCGGTCGTGTTCGCGGTCGTGTGGGTGCCCGTCTTCGCGCCGGTGTTCGCGGCCGTCTGCGCGCCCGTCTTCGCGCCGGTGTCCGCGGTCGTCTGCGCGCCCGTGTGCGCGCCCCCGCCCGCGTTCGCGCCCGCGTCCGCGTCCGCGTCCGTCCCCGGTTCTTCGTCCGATCCTTCTGCCACGCACGCCAGCCTATGTTGTACCGCCGGTAACTTTCCCTCGCCTTACCCCTACCGCTTGGTATGGAGCTGCTCTACAGTCCCGACTGTGCCAGTGATTGCTGGCGTGATTGGCCGGGTGTACGGGAGGCGGCATGGCGAAGCACGAGCACGTACGGGTGGCGGTGATCGGATCGGGATTCGGGGGCCTCGGCGCCGCCGTCCGGCTGCGCCGCGAGGGGATCACCGACTTCGTGGTCCTGGAGCGGGCCGACTCCGTGGGCGGCACATGGCGGGACAACAGCTACCCCGGCTGTGCCTGCGACGTCCCCTCCCACCTCTACTCCTTCTCCTTCGCGCCCAACCCCGACTGGCCGCGGACCTTCTCGGGGCAGCGCCACATCCGCGCGTACCTGGAGCATGTCACGGACACCTTCGGGATCCGTCCCCACCTCCGCCTGAGCCACGAGGTGCGGCGGATGGAGTGGGACGCCGAGGCGCTCCGCTGGGAGATCGAGACCAGCGCCGGCAGCTTCAGCGCCGAGGTCGTCGTCTCCGCGACCGGACCCCTCTCCGACCCCAAGATCCCCGACATCCCCGGGCTCGCCGACTTCCCCGGCAAGGTCTTCCACTCCGCCCGCTGGGACCACGACTACGACCTCACCGGCAAGCGCGTCGCCATGATCGGCACCGGCGCCTCCGCCATCCAGATCGTGCCCGCGATCCAGCCCCAGGTCGCGAAGCTGACCCTGTTCCAGCGCACGCCCCCGTGGGTGATGCGCCGCATGGACCGGGCCATCAGCGGCCCCGAGCGCTGGCTCCACCGCGCCCTGCCCGTCACCGGCACCCTCCGTCGCGGCCTGCTCTGGGGCATCCGTGAACTCCAGGTCGGGGCCTTCACCAAGCACCCGAACGAACTCGGGCTCGTCGAGAAGCTCGCCAAGGCCAACATCGCCAAGTCCGTCAAGGACCCGGTGCTGCGGGCCAAGTTGACCCCCTCGTACCGCATCGGCTGCAAGCGGATCCTGCTCTCCAGCACGTACTACCCGGCGGTCGCGCAGCCCAACGTCGACGTCGTCGCCTCCGGTCTGCGCGAGGTCCGCGGCTCGACCGTGGTCGCCGCCGACGGCACCGAGACCGAGGTCGACGCGATCGTCTTCGGCACCGGCTTCCACGTCACCGACATGCCGATCGCCGAGCGGGTCGTCGGCGCCGAGGGGCGCACGCTCGCCGAGACCTGGAAGGGCGGCATGGAGGCGCTGCGCGGCGCCACCGCCGCCGGCTTCCCGAACTTCATGACGGTCATCGGCCCCAACACCGGCCTCGGGAACTCCTCGATGATCCTGATGATCGAGTCCCAGCTGAACTACATGGCCGACTACCTGCGCCAGCTGAACGTGCTCGGAGGGCGCGCCGCCCTCGCGGTCCGGCCCTCCGCCGTCGGCGCCTGGAACCGCAAGGTGCAGGCACGGATGGAGCGGACCGTGTGGAAGGCGGGCGGCTGCGAGAGCTGGTACCTCGACGCCAACGGCCGCAACACCACGCTGTGGCCGGGCACCACGGGCGAGTTCCGGCGCGAGACCCGGCAGGTCGACCTCTCCGAGTACGAGGTGATCCGCGCCCCCAAGCCCACGGAGCCGGCCGTCACCGAGTCGCCCGTCACGGAGCCGGCCGTCACCGAGCCCGCCACCGCGACGCCCGCCACCGCCAAGGCGCGCAAGAAAGAAGCCGCCCAGTGAACCGGCACCTGATCTCGCTGCCCGTGTCCCGTGAACTCACCGCCGTCTCCGCCGACGGCGCCCGGATCCACGTCGAGGTGTACGGCCCCGAGGGCGCCCCCGCCGTCGTCCTGGCCCACGGCTGGACCTGCTCGACCACCTTCTGGGCCGAGCAGATACGGGCGCTCGCCTCCGACCACCGGGTCATCGCCTACGACCAGCGCGGCCACGGCCGTTCCCCGGTGCCCGGCCCCGGCGGGTACTCGACGACGGCGCTCGCCGACGACCTGGAGGCCGTGCTCGCGGCCACGCTCGGCCCCGGTGAGCGGGCCGTCCTGGCCGGTCACTCCATGGGCGGCATGACGATCATGGCGGCCGCAGGGCGCCCCGGCTTCCGGCAGCACGCCGCCGCCGTCCTGCTCTGCTCCACCGGCCCCTCCCGGCTGACGGCCGAGGCCACCGTCGTACCGCTGCGGCCGGGCAGGCTGCGCTCCCGGCTGACCAAGGCCGTCCTGGGCGCGAAGGCGCCGCTCGGCCCGGTCACGCCCGTCTCGAAGAAGGTCCTCAAGTACGCGACGATGGGACCGGGCACGGCGCCCGACCGGGTCGAGGCCTGCGCGCGGATCGTCCACGCCTGCCCCCGTACCTCGCGGTACGGCTGGTCGCAGGTCCTGGCCGGGCTCGACCTCGGCGCGGGCCTCCGGGAGCTGCGGCTGCCCGTGGCCGTGCTCGTCGGCACCGCCGACCGGCTCACCCCGGCCGTCCACTCCCGCGCGCTGGCGGACGCACTCCCGCACTGCACGGGTCTCGTCGAACTGGCCGGCATGGGCCACATGACACCGGTGGAGGCCCCCGAGGCCGTCACCGCGCAGATCCGCGAACTGACCCTCACGTACCTGGGCGTGAAGTCCGGGGAGCAGCCGAAGGAGAAGGAGCAGGCATGAGCAGGGTGAGCCTGGAAGGACAGGTCGCGGTCGTCACCGGAGGGGCCCGCGGGGTCGGTGAACTCCTCGCCCGCAAGCTCTCCGCGCGCGGCGCGCGGATCGCGCTCGTCGGCCTGGAGCCGGAGCAGCTCAAGGAGGTCGCGGGCCGGCTGCACACCGAGGCCGACTGGTGGCACGCCGACGTCACCGACCACGAGGCGATGGCCAGGGTCGCGGCCGAGGTGAAGGAGCGGTTCGGGAAGGTCGACATCGTCGTCGCCAACGCCGGGGTGGCGGCGGGCGGGCCGTTCGTCGACTCCGACCCCGACGCCTGGCGGCGGGTCATCGAGGTCAACCTCATCGGTGGCGCGGTGACGGGCCGGGCGTTCCTGCCGGTCCTCATGGAGTCCCGGGGGTACTTCCTCCAGATCGCCTCGCTCGCCGCGCTCACCCCGGCCCCGATGATGACGGCGTACTGCGCCTCCAAGTCGGGCGTCGAGGCCTTCGCGCACAGTCTGCGCGCCGAGGTCGCGTACAAGGGGGTGAAGGTCGGCGTCGGCTATCTCTCCTGGACCGACACGGACATGGTGCGGGGCGCCGACCAGGACGACGTGATGAAGGAGCTGCGGCAGCGGCTGCCGTGGCCCTCGAACCGCACGTACCCCCTCGGCCCGGCCGTCGACCGGATCGTGGCGGGCATCGAGCGGCGCTCCGCCCATGTGTACGCGCAGTGGTGGCTGCGCGGGATGCAGTCGGTCCGCGGCTACCTGCCCGGCGTGATCGCCGCGGTCGGGCAGCGCGAGATGAAGCGTTTCGAGCCACGGCTCGGCTCGGTGTCCAAGGGCCTGGTGGGCGCGGGCGGCGCGGCCGACGAACAGGCGCGGACGGGGAACGCCTGACCGCCCCCCCCGGGCCGCTCACTGTCCGTAACTGATCGAAATGCGTGGAATGTTCGCCCGTGCAAAGCTGGTCGAGGCCCAGGGGGCGCGACGCCCCCTCCCCCGTACACCCTTCTAGGAGTGAACTTCCATGGGCATGCAGGACCAGTTCAAGGACAAGGCGGAGCAGATGAAGCAGCAGGCCAAGGAGGCCATGGGCAAGGCGAAGGACGAAGCGTCCGAACGCGCCTCCCAGGGCCGCGGCCGCTCCGACGACGAGGCCCGCAAGGCCCAGCAGGAAGCCAAGGACCGGATGGACCGGGAGCGCCCGGACCGGGACCGCATGGACCGGGACCGTATGGACCGGGAGTCCGGCGTCTGACGCCGGCCCTTCCGTGAGCGAGGCGCACCCGCGACACCGGGTGCGCCTTTCGCGTGTGTCAGGCCTCCACCACGCGCATCCCGTCCTCCGCCAGGGCGTGGAGGACCGACGCGTAGAAGTCGTACGGCTCCCCCTCCGGCGTCAGCAGCCGGGAGAGGTGCGCGCGGGCGACGGCGGAGTCCCGCCAGACCAGCGTGCCCGGTGGGGTGAAGCCGAAGGTCCCGCCCAGACAGTCGTGGAGGGCCTGGAAGCAGCCGCCGAAGTAGCCGCCGGGGCCGTTCACCGCCTCGCCGAGCGCGAGCCAGAAACCGGGTTCGTCGGTGACGTGCCGGCCGTCGAGTTCGTACGCGGTCCCCGCCGGCCGGTCCCGGAGCGTGTGGCGGCAGGCCCGCTCCCGGACGAGGTCGTGCCAGGCGCCGCGCAGCCGGGTGTCGAGCCCCGCCCAGGCGGCGGGCTCCTCCGGCGGCCCTGCCAGCCAGTGCTCCCACACGGGCCGGGCCCACGTGGGTACGGGATGGTGGAAGGTGCCGTCCAGATCCAGGTCGATCAGGTCGGGCCCCAGCGCGGAGGGACCGCTTCCGGTGACCCGGCCCCATATGAGGCGGCTGGTCAGCAGCTCGCCCCGCCGGTCCCGGAGTTCCAGTTCGACCTGTTCCAGTTCCAGCGCCCGCCGCGTCCCCTTCTCCAGGGCCGCCCGCAACTGCTCGCCCGGCGCGAGGCCGCGCAGGACGAGCGGGGGATCGGGGCGGCTGTCCGGCAGGAGGAGGGCGAACCCCTCGCAGGAGCCGAGCCATCGGCGCCCGTCGTGCAGCCGGACGGGGCCCCGGTGGCTGTCGGGCGGCCCCAGGTTGTCGTCCTCGCCGGTGAGGACGAGGGCGCCGTCCGTCGCGCCGCGGACGACCTCCGCGTCCTCAAGGAGCCAGGAGTCGTACTCCCGGTGCTCCTGGTGCTCCTGGTACTCCTGGGGCTCCGGGGGAGAGGCGCCGGGCTCGTCGCCCCCGGGCGCCAGCCACACCCGTTCCCCGAGCCAGCCCTCCCGCACGTCCGCCCCGTCCGGCACCCAGCCCGTGAGTTCGTACGTCCCGCGCTCGGGTTCCCGGTACAGCCCCTCCACCGTGTGGCAGACGCCCCAGACGTGGTCGTCCTCGGACCTGATCAACGCGTGCATAGCCAGCATGATGGCGCATAACTCACGCGCGTCGGGGTGCGGATCTTCGTACGGTGGCGTCCATGGCCGTACTTGAGCGACTGCGATCCGATCACGCCCCCGCCCTGCTCGCGTTCGAGCGGGAGAACCGGGGGTACTTCGCCGCGTCCGTGCCCGACCGGGGGGACGCGTACTTCACCGACTTCGAGCAGCGGCACCGGGCGCTGCTCGACGAGCAGGAGACCGGCACGATCCACTTCCATGTGCTGGTGGGGGAGGGCGGGGAGGTGCTCGGCCGGTTCAATCTGATCGACGTCGACCTCGCCGACGGGGGCGCCGAGCTCGGCTACCGGGTGGCCGAGAAGGCGACCGGGCGCGGCCTCGCGACGGCCGGGGTCAGGGAGGTGTGCCGGCTCGCGCGCGAGGAGTACGGGCTCAGCCGTCTTACCGCCGTCACGACCCTCGACAACGAGGGGTCGAGGGCCGTGCTCGGGCGGGTCGGCTTCGGCGCGGTCGGGAGCGTGACGATCGACGGACGGGCGGGCACGTCCTACGAGCTGGACCTCGGGGAGCTGATCGCCCTGGCCTGTTAGGGCGGGTCCGTTGAGCGCGTGTCCGTTCAAGGCCTTCCCGATTAAGGCGCCTCCGGCCTCGGCGGCAGTTTCGGGCGGGAGCGGTCCGGGAGGTTCTCGTACGCCGGGGGGCTCGCCGCCGGGGTCTCCGTGAGGAGCGCGAGGGCGACGTGGACCGCGTCGTCGAGCTGGGCGTGGCGGCCCTCGGCCCAGTCCAGGGGGGTGCGGAGGATCGCGAGGTCGGGTTCGACGCCGTGGTTCTCCAGGGACCAGCCGTACTCGGGGAACCAGGCCGCGTTCATCGGGACCGTGATCTGGGTGCCGTCGCCGAGCCGGTGGCGGCCGGTCATACCGACGACCCCGCCCCAGGTGCGCTGCCCGACGACCGGGCCGAGGCCCAGGAGCTTGAACGCGGCGGTGATCATGTCGCCGTCGGACGAGGTGGCCTCGTCGGCGAGGGCGACGACGGGGCCGCGCGGGGCGTTGGAGGCGTACGCGACGGGCTGGGCGTTCCTGGTGAGGTCCCAGCCGAGGATCCTGCGGGTGAGCTTCTCGATGACGAGTTCGCTGATGTTGCCGCCGGCGTTGCCGCGTACGTCGACGATGAGGGCCGGCCGGGAGACCTCCATGCGCAGGTCGCGGTTGAACTGCGCCCAGCCCGAGCCGCCCATGTCGGGGATGTGGAGGTAGCCGCAGCGGCCGCCGCTGACCTCCCGTACCACCGCCCGGCGTTTGGCGACCCAGTCCTGGTAGCGCAGCGGACGTTCGTCGACGAGGGGGACGACGGCGACGCGCCGCGCCCGGCCCTCGCCCTCGGCGGGCGTGAAGGTGAGCTCGACGGTGGTGCCGCCGGTGCCGGAGAGCAGCGGGTACGGCCCGGCGACCGGGTCCACGGGCCGGCCGTCGACGTGGGTGAGGACGGCGCCCTCGCGGATGCCGGTGCCGGCGAGCGGGGAGCGGGCCTTGGAGTCTGAGGACTCGCCGGGCAGGATCCGCTTCACTGTCCAGCCGGCCTCGCGGGGCACGAGGTTCGCCCCGAGGAGCCCCATGGGCCGCTGGTAGTGCGGCGGCCCTTCGTTGCGGCGGGCGGGGGTCACGTACGCGTGGGACGTGCCCAGTTCGCCCATGACCTCGCGGAGCAGGTCGGCGAACTCGTCGGGGGACGCGACCCGTTCGACGAGCGGCCGGTACTGGTCGAGGACGGCCGTCCAGTCGACCCCGCCCATGCCGGGCTCCCAGAAGTAGGCGCGGACGATCCGTCCTGCCTCGTCGAAGGCCTGCCGCCACTCGGCGCCCGGGTCGACCTCGTGCAGGATGCGCCGCAGGTCCAGGTAGACGGTGGAGTCGCCGTCCCCGGACTCGGTGGCCGGCACGGCCCGCAGCTCGCCCTCGTCGGCGACGACGAGCCGGGTGCCGTCGCCGCTGACCGCGAACCAGTCGAGGTCCTTGGCGAGTTCGCTCTTGCGGGCCTTGACGATGGAGAAGTGTTCCAGGGTGGGGCGGCCCGAGGTGTCGGCCGGGTTGGCGAAGGTCTCGCCGAGCGCGCCCGAGATGGGCCAGCGCAGCCAGACCAGGCCGCCGCCGCTGACCGGGTGCAGGGCGGAGTACTTGGAGGCGGCGACGGGGAAGGGGGTGACCCGCTCGGGGAGCCCCTCCAGCTCGACGGTGACGGTGCCGTCGCCGGTGTCCGTGTCGTCGTCGGCGGGGTCGAGGCCGCCGGCGGCCGGGCGCCCGTCGGGGAGCAGCGCGAACGGCGAGGGCGTGGCGGAGGAGAGCGGGACGAGATAGGGGCGGCAGCCGAGCGGGAACGACAGGTCGCCGGTGTGGACGTCGTACACCGGGTCGAAGCCGCGCCAGGAGAGGAAGGCGAGGTAGCGGCCGTCGCGGGTGAAGACGGGGTTCTCGTCCTCGAAGCGCCCGTTGGTGACGTCGACGACGGTACGGGCGCCGGGCCCTGAGATCCGGGCCATCTTGATGGAGCGCAGGGAGCGGCCGATGCCGGGGTGGGACCAGGTGAGCCAGGCGCCGTCGGGGGAGAAGGCGAGGTCGCGGACGGGGCCGTTGACGGACCGGATGAGTTCGGTGACCTCGCCGTTGGATTCCTCGGTGGCGTCGAGCAGGAGGAGCCGTCCGTCGTGGGAGGCGATGGCGAGCCGCTCGCCCTCGGGGTCGGCGATGAGTTCCTCGACGCGGCCGAGGTCGCCGGAGGCGAGGCGGCGCGGCGGCCGGTCGCCGCTGGCGCGCGGCAGATAGCCCACCTCGATGGCGTCCTCGCCCTCGGCGTCGGTGACGTACGCGACCTGGCCGCCGCTGCCGAGCATCTCGGGGAGCCGCACGCGGACGCCCGGCTCGTCGATGATCGTGCGGGCCGGGCCGTCGCGGTGGGTCAGCCAGTAGAGGCTGCCGCGCACGGAGACGGCGCTGGCGCGGCCGGTTTCGTCGACGGAGAGCGCGTCGATGTGGAGGGCGGCGGGCACCTGGTAGGCGCGCCGGCCGACCCGCTGCCCGCCGAGCCGTACCTCCAGCTTCCGGGGGCGGGCATCGGCGGCGAGCGAGTCGACGATCCACAGGTCGCCGGCGCACTGGTAGACGACCCGGCGGCCGTCGCTCGACGCGTGCCGGGCGTAGAACTCGTCGTGGTCGGTGTGACGGCGCAGGTCGGTGCCGTCGGGCAGGCAGGAGTACAGGTTGCCGATGCCCTCGTGGTCGGAGAGGAACGCGATCCGGCCGTCGACGGCCATGGGGCAGTCGAGGTGGCCGCCGATGTCGGGCAGCAGCCGCTCGCCGTGCAGCCAGAGGCGTCCGGTGGCACCGCCGAGGTACCGCTTCCAGGCGGCCGGCTCGTGCGGCGGCTTGCCGGTGAGGAGGAGGGTGCGGCGCTCCCCCTCGTGGCCGGCATGGCTGTCACGGCCGCCGTGGCCGTCGATGACTCCGATGTCGGAGACCGGGCCCCAGGGCAGGCGCCTGCCGGGTGAGCCGTCGGTGGGGACGGTGTAGGCCCAGGAGTAGTACGAGAAGGGCTGGCCGTGCGAGGAGACGGCGAGGATGTCGGAGTGGCCGTCCTTGTCGGGGGGCGCCCAGCCGCAGACCCGGGTGTCGGGGGAGCCCCAGTAGGTGAGCCGCCGGGCGGGCCCGCCGTCTATGGGGACGAGATGGATCTCCGGGTCGAGGCTGCGCCAGTTCGTGTACGCGATCCGGCGCCCGTCCGGCGAGAAGCGCGGGTGGCCGACCCGTGTCCGGTCGACGGTGAGCCGCCAGGCCCGGCCGGGGCGGTGGCCCTCGGGGACGAGCGGCGCGATCCAGAGATCGTCCTCGGCGGCGAAGCACAGCAGATCGTCGTGGAGGTGCGGGAAACGGAGGTACGCGACGTCGTGACTCACCACCCCATGCTTTCCGCGTGGAGGGGGCGCGGCAACTCGTACATGTGTGGCAGGGCAACTCGTACGTGTGAACAGGCGTCTTCAGGGGTGTGGGTCCGATGCTTGTCGTGATGCCGATGCCCGTGGTGACGGTGGTGCCTGTCGTGCCGCCGATGCCCGCCCGGCTGTGGCCCAGGACACGTACGAAACGGTTTCGTTTCGTTGAGGGCGGGGGTATCTTCGTACTGTACGAAACCGTTTCGTTCGCTCATCCCGGATGGAGACCCGGCCATGGCACGCAGCAGACTCACTCCCGAGCGGGAGTCCGAGCTGTACGCGGCCGTGCTCGACCTCCTCCGCGAAGTCGGCTACGACGCCCTCACCATGGACGCCGTCGCCGCCCGCACCCACTCCAGCAAGGCCACCCTCTACCGCCAGTGGGGGAGCAAGCCCGAGCTGGTCGCCAGGGCGCTGCGCGCCAACAAGCCGGCCGACCTCTCCGAGATCGACACCGGCTCGCTGCGCGGCGACTTCCACGAGCTGATGGCACGGACCGACGACTGCCAGATGGAGAAGGACTCCGCGCTGATGCGGGGTCTGGCCCATGCCGTGCACACCAACCCCGAACTGCACCGGGCGCTGCGCGAGCTGCTCATCGCACCCGAGATGAACGGCCTCGACGAAGTGCTGAACCGAGCGGTCCGCAGGGGAGAGGTCGACGCCGCCAACCCGGCGCTGAGGCTCGTTCCCCACATGCTGATCGGTGCGTTCGTCGCCCGGCCGCTGATCGACGATCAGCCGGTCGACCGCGCTTTCCTGAGCGCCTACATCGACGCCGTCGTGCTCCCCTCACTCGGCGTCTGATCCCTTTCCCCAGAAGTACTCGCGCCACCTTCCCCAGCAGTACCGGCTCCACCCGGCTCCACCCGGCTCCACCTTCTCCACCTCGCTCCACCTGACGTCGAACCGCTCCGCCGTCGGGCCGGCTCCCCATGCCCTGTCCCACCCACACTGGGAGTACGCCCCCGTGGCCACGTTCCTGTACAAGCTCGGCCGTTCCGCCTTCCGGCGCCGACGGCTCGTCGCCCTCCTCTGGGTGGCCCTCCTGGCGATAGCCGGGATCGGCGCCGCCACCGCACCCGCCCCGACCTCCGGCTCCTTCTCGATCCCGGGCACCGAGGCCCAGCGCGCCTTCGACCTGCTCGAAGAGCGCTTCCCCGGCGCCGGCGCCGACGGTGCCACCGCCCGGGTCGTCTTCAAGGCCCCCGAGGGCCAGAAGATGACCGAGGCCGGGCACAAGGCCGTCGTCGAGGAGACCGTCTCCGCGCTGAGGTCCGGCTCGGACCAGATCGTCTCGGTCACCGACCCGTACACCGCGCAGGCCGTCTCCCGCGACGGCTCCACCGCCTACGTCTCCGTCGCCTACAAGGTCAACTCGATGGAGCTGACCGACGAGACCCGCGAGGCCCTGACCCAGGCCGGCGAGAACGCGCAGGGCAAGGGGCTGACCGTCGAGGTCGGCGGTGACGCCCTCCAGACCATGCCGGCCACCGGCGCGGGCGAGATCGTCGGCGTCGTCATCGCGGGCATCGTCCTCGTCCTGACCTTCGGCTCGCTCGTGGCCGCCGGACTCCCGCTGCTCACGGCGATCATCGGCGTCGGCATCGGCGTCTCCTCGATCGCCGCGCTCGCGAACGTCCTCGACCTCGGTTCCACCACCTCCACCCTCGCGATGATGATCGGCCTCGCGGTCGGCATCGACTACGCCCTCTTCATCGTCTCCCGCTACCGCGCGGAGCTCGCCGAGGGCCGCGAGAAGGAGGACGCCGCCGGGCGCGCGGTCGGCACGGCGGGCTCCGCCGTCGTCTTCGCCGGACTCACCGTCGTCATCGCCCTGGTCGGCCTGGCCGTCGTCAACATCCCGATGCTGACGAAGATGGGCTTCGCCGCCGCCGGTACGGTCGTGATCGCCGTACTGATCGCACTGACCCTGATCCCCGCCATGCTCGGCTTCGCCGGTGACAAGGTCATCGGCCGCAAGCAGCGCAAGGGCACCGCGAAGGCGAGCGACAAGCCGAACGGCGGCACCCGCTGGGCCCGCTTCGTCCTCCGCCGCCCCGTGATGGTGCTGGTCGTCGGCGTCCTCGGACTCGGCGCGATCGCGCTGCCCGCCGCCTCCCTGGAGATGGGCCTCCCGGACGACGGCGTCAAGCCGACCTCCACCAGCGAGCGCCGGGCGTACGACGCGCTCTCGGACGGCTTCGGCCCCGGCTTCAACGGCCCGCTGCTCGTCGTCGTCGACGGCGACAAGGCCACCGCCGACAAGACGGTCTCCACGATCAAGGGCCTCGAAGGCTGGGCGGCCGTCACCCCGGCGACCCCGAACAAGGCCGGCGACGCCGCGATGATCACGGTGGTCCCGAAGGACCGGCCGTCCTCGGCCGCCACCGAGAGCCTCGTCCACGACATCCGGGACGCCACCGGGGACGATGTCCTCGTCACCGGCGCGACCGCGATGAACATCGACTTCTCGCAGAAGATGAACGACGCCCTGGTGCCCTACCTGGCCCTCGTCGTCGGCCTGGCCTTCCTGCTCCTGACCCTGGTCTTCCGCTCGATCCTCGTCCCCCTGAAGGCGGCCCTCGGCTTCCTGCTCTCGGTGGTCGCGGCCCTCGGCGCGGTCGTCGCGGTCTTCCAGTGGGGCTGGCTCGGAAGCCTCTTCGGGGTCGAGCAGACCGGCCCGATCATGTCGATGATGCCGATCTTCATGGTGGGTGTCGTCTTCGGTCTCGCGATGGACTACGAGGTCTTCCTCGTCACCCGTATGCGTGAGGCGTACGTCCACGGGGAGCGGCCCGGCGAGGCGATCGTGACCGGCTTCCGGCACAGCGCCCGGGTCGTCGTCGCCGCGGCGGTCATCATGATCGCGGTCTTCTCCGGCTTCATCGGCATGACGGACCAGATGATCAAGATGATCGGCTTCGGCCTGGCCGTCGCGGTCCTCTTCGACGCCTTCGTGGTCCGGATGGCGATCGTCCCGGCCGTGCTGGCGCTCCTCGGCCACAAGGCCTGGTGGCTGCCGAAGTGGCTGGACCGGATCCTGCCGAACGTGGACGTGGAGGGCGAGGGCCTCGCGAAGCACACCCCGGAGACCGACGAGAGCGCCGGCACGAAGCCGGACCTCGTGAAGGCCTGATCACCAAGCCTCAAGCCTCAAGCCGCATGTACGCCGTCAGTGGGTCGACATCGACGCACCGGCGGCGTACGTGTGCCGGAGGAAGCGCAGCAGCGCGGCGGTGTCGAACTGGACGACGGCGACGCCGTCGTCCGTGTGGAACTCGACCACCGTCTGCACCCGGCCGCAGGGCCAGACCTCGATGTCGCCGCGGCGGGCCGGGGCGCGCAGTCCGTTCTCCAGGAGGGTGCGGGGGAAGGACCACTCGACGTCGTGGGGGAAGACGAAGCGGACGGTCGCGGGTGAGGAGTCGGGGTCGTAGCGGAGGGCCACCGGGACGGGCCGGGAGAGTGGCGCGTCGCTGATGATCCTGCCCTTGGCGTGGTCGTCGACTTCACGGTCGTGCGCGGCGGCCATCGGGGGGCTCCTCACGGTTTGTCCTCTTATCGACTAATGTCCCACTCCTTCCCGGTGAGGGCGCGGCCCATACCTGGATGGCCGCGGGTGTGTGCGGAGTCACGTGACTCTCACGCGTGACGGGCACGCGCGACCGCCCGCGCCACCACGCGCCGCCGTTCTGTGACCTGTGCGCTCTTGCAAGCTCTTTGCAGGAGCGCTCATCATTCGGTACGTGCATGTACCTGACGGATTCATCAACGCCCCCGTATCGGTCGCCGCCGGTGTCGTCGCCGCCGGCGCCGTCGCCGTGAGCCTGCGGGGCGCCCGGCGCGAGCTGGACGACGGGCACGGCGGAGAGCGGACGGCCCCGCTGGCCGGGCTCGTCGCCGCCTTCATCTTCGCCGTCCAGATGCTGAACTTCCCGGTCGCCGCCGGGACCAGCGGACACCTCCTCGGCGGTGCGCTCGCGGCGATCCTCGTCGGCCCCTGGACCGGCGTCCTGTGCATAGCCGTCGTCCTGCTGATGCAGGGCATCCTCTTCGCGGACGGCGGCCTCACCGCCCTCGGCGTGAACATCACCGTCATGGGCGTCGTCACGGTCGTCGTCGCCTACGCGCTCTTCCGCGGCCTCGTCCTCGTGCTGCCGCGCACCCGCGCCTCGGTGACCGCGGCCTCCTTCGTCGCCGCGCTCGTCTCCGTACCGGCGTCGGCCGCCGCCTTCACCCTGCTCTACGCGATCGGCGGCACCACCGCCGTACCGGTGGGCAAGGTCCTCTCGGCCATGGTCGGCGTGCACGTCCTCATCGGCATCGGCGAGGCCGTCATCACCATGCTGACCGTCGGCGCGGTCATCGCCGTCCGCCCCGACCTGGTGTACGGCGCCCGCGGCCTGACCGCCCCGCTCAAGCTCCGTATCGACGGCGAACTGGTCGACGCGGCCCCGGCCACCCCCGCGGCCACGCCCGCGAGGTCCCCGAAGAAGCTGTGGATCGGCGGCGTCGTCACCGCCCTGGTCCTCGCCGGCTTCGTCTCCTTCTACGCCTCCGCCAGCCCCGACGGCCTGGAGAAGGTCGCCGCCGACAAGGGCTTCGACGCCAAGGTCGAGGACCACGCCGCCGCCGACTCCCCGCTCGCCGACTACGGCGTCAAGGGCATCGACACCGCCCGGCTCTCCGGCGGCCTCGCCGGCGTGATCGGCGTGGGCGCGACCCTCGCCGCAGGCACCGGCGCGTTCTGGCTCGTCCGTCGTCGCCGTGCCCACGCGGAACCGGAAGCGGTCTGACATGGGCACGGGGCACGCCCACAAGCTCTACCGGCACGCGCACTCGCCGGTCCACGAGCTGCCCCCGCACACCAAGCTCGCCGCCGTCCTCGGCTTCGTCGTGGTCGTCGTCTCGACGCCCCGCGAGGCCGTCTGGGCCTTCGCCCTCTACGCCCTGCTGCTCGCGGGCGTGGCGGCGAAGGCCCGCGTCCCGGCCGGCTTCCTGCTGAAGCGGCTGCTGATCGAGGTCCCGTTCGTCGCGTTCGCGCTGCTCATGCCGTTCGTCGTGCCCGGCGAGCGGACGACCCTCCTCGGGGTGTCGCTGAGCGTCCCCGGCCTGTGGGGCGCCTGGAACGTCCTCGCCAAGGGCACCCTCGGCGTCGCCGCCTCCGTGCTCCTCGCCTCCACCACCGAACTGCGGGCCCTGCTCCTCGGCCTCCAGCGCCTCAAGCTGCCGCCGATGCTCGTCCAGATCGCCTCCTTCATGATCCGGTACGGCGACGTCATCAGCGACGAGATGCGCCGGATGTCCGTCGCCCGCCGCTCCCGCGGCTTCGAGGCGCGGGGCGTACGGCACTGGGGCGTCCTCGCCAAGTCCGCGGGCGCGCTCTTCATCCGCTCGTACGAACGCGGGGAGCGGGTCCACCTCGCCATGATCAGCCGTGGCTACACGGGCAGCATGCCCGTCATCGACGAGGTCACCGCCACCCGCGCGCAATGGGCGTACGCCGCCGCGGTGCCGCTCACCGCACTCCTGATCTGCCTCCTGGGATGGACGCTCCGATGACCACCGTTCCCTCGCTCGAAGTCCGAGGCCTGGCGTACGCGTACCCCGACGGCCACCAGGCCCTGTTCGGCGTGGACCTGACCGTGGGGCGCGGCGAACGGGTCGCGCTCCTCGGCCCCAACGGCGCCGGCAAGACCACCCTGGTCCTCCACCTCAACGGCATCCTGACCGGCGGCGCGGGCGGCGTCACCGTCGCCGGGCTCCCGGTCGGCAGGAAGCACATGGCCGAGATCCGCCGGAAGGTCGGCATCGTCTTCCAGGACCCCGACGACCAGCTGTTCATGCCGACCGTCCGCGAGGACGTGGCCTTCGGCCCGGCGGCGGCGGGCCTCAGGGGCCCCGCCCTGGAGGCCGTCGTGACACGGGCCCTTCAGCAGGTCGGCATGGCGGAGTACGCGGACCGGCCGCCGCACCACCTGTCCTTCGGGCAGCGCCGCCGGGTGGCCGTCGCGACCGTCCTCGCCATGGAGCCGGAGATCCTCGTCCTCGACGAGCCGTCCTCCAACCTGGACCCGGCCTCGCGCCGCGAGCTCGCGGACATCCTCCGCTCCCTGGACGTCACCGTCCTGATGGTCACCCACGACCTGCCGTACGCCCTGGAGCTCTGCCCGCGCGCGGTGATCCTCAGCGAGGGCGTCATCGCCGCCGACGGACGGACCGGCGACATCCTCGCGGACGAGGAGCTGATGGCCCGGCACCGCCTGGAGCTGCCGTTCGGCTTCGTACCGGCCTCGGTGGTCTGAGGGCCCCCGGAATCGGCCATCCACGTGCCGCGTTGCACCATGGGAGCCGGTCGAACGAGAGGGAGCGTGGCACAGGTGGACGTCCAGGGCACGGTGGCGGCGGGCTGGGAGCCGGTCAGGGACGCGTTCCTGCGGAACTTCGAGCAGCGCGGCGAGCGCGGGGCGGCCGTCACGGTCCACCGCGACGGCGCGAAGGTCGTCGACCTGTGGGCGGGCAGCCGTGACGTCGACGGTACGGCTCCGTGGACCGAGGACACCGCCCAGGTGGTCCGCTCGGCCACCAAGGGCGTCGCCGCCGCCGTACCCCTGCTCCTGCACCAGCGCGGCCTGCTCGACCTGGACGCCCCGGTCGCCGCGTACTGGCCCGATTTCAAGGCGGCCGGAAAGGACCGGGTGACCGTACGCGGGCTCCTCGCGCACCGGGCGGGCGTCCCCGTCCTCGACCGCCCCCTCACCCTCGCCGAGGCGACCGACCTGCCGACGGCGACCGCCGCGATCGCCGCCCAGACCCCCATGTGGGAGCCCGGCACCGCGCACGGCTACCACGCCCACACCTTCAGCTGGCTGCTCTCCGGCCTGGTCCACCGGGTCACGGGCCGCACCATCGGCCGCTGGGTCGCGGACGAGATCACCGGCCCGCTCGGCCTGGACCTGTGGATCGGGCTGCCCGAGGCGGAGGCCCACCGGGTCGGCAGGCTCGGCCCCGTGGAGGAGATCGAACCGGCCGGGAGCGGCGCCCTCAAGCTCCGCCCCAAGCGGTCCGTCTCCGAGGCGTACAAGGACCCGGGCTCCCTCACCCGGCGCGCCTTCGGGGTCATCGACCCGAAGCCCGACGAGAACGACCCCGCCTACCGGGCGGCCGAACTGCCCGGCTCGGCGGGCGTGGCGACGGCCCGCGCCCTGGCGGGCTTCTACGCCGCCACGCTCGACGGGCTCTTCACCCCCGACACCCGCACGCGCGCGCGTACGGAGGAGTCCGCGGGCCTGGACAAGGTGCTGCTCGTCGGCACCCGCTTCGGCCTCGGCCACATGCTGCACGGCCCGGCGTCCCCGCTCCTGGGCCCGTCCTCGTTCGGCCACCCGGGCCGCGGCGGCTCGCTCGGCTTCGCCGACCCCGACTCCGGGATCGCCTTCGGGTACGTCACGAACGGCATGCGCAAGACGGTCACGGCGGACCCGCGCGCCCAGTCGCTGGTGCGGGCGGTGCGGTCGGTGGCGCTGCCGGCCGGCGAGTAGGGTCGAGGCGCCGGACGCGTACCACGTCGCACGTCGCAAGGGGAGCAAGGCACATGACGGTAAGCCCGACGCACGAGCCGCACGAGTCGCCCGAGTCGCCCGAGACGCACGGGACGCACGGGACGCACGAGTCGTACGAGGCGTACGAGAAGCTGCTCGCCCTCCTCGACGAGCACGGGGCCGCCTACCGGGTGATCGAACACGCCCCCGAAGGCGCCACCGAGGCGGTCAGCGCGCTGCGCGGCCATGCTCCCGCGCAGGCGGCCAAGTGCATCATCGCCATGGTGAAGATCGGCAAGAAGGAGAAGCGCTTCGCGCTCGTCGTCGTACCCGGCGACAAGCGGATCGACCTCGCGGCGGTGAAGGCGCTCTACGGCGGCACGTACGTCTCCTTCGCCTCCCCGGAGATCGCCGAGGAGCTCGCGGGCTCTCCGAGCGGCACCATCCTGCCGTTCGCGTTCGACGAGCGCCTCGACCTGTTCGTCGACCCGGGCCTGCTGGTCCACGAGGAGTTCTACTTCAACGCGGCGCGCCTGGACCGCTCGCTGGCCCTGTCCACGAAGGACTACAGGTCACTGACGGAGCCGCGGGTGGAGCGGGTATCGACGGACTGACGGACTGACGGACTGACGGGCAGTCGGCATCAGGCCACGGCGGGCGTCAGCGCGAGGACCGCCCCGAGCGCGACGAGGACAGCCCCGATGACCTTGTTGAGCACGGTCTGCCGCCGCAACAGCCGTGCGCGCAGGCTCTCCTGGGAGAAGAGAACGGCGGCGAGCCCGAACCACACCAGGTGCGCGAACGACATGAACAGGCCGTAGCCGACCTGCTGGAAGACGGGGGTGTCGGCGCTGACGACCTGCGTGTACGTGCTCAGGACGAAGAGCATCGTCTTGGGGTTGAGCGCGTTCGTCAGGAACCCGGTGCGCAGAGCCCCGGCCTTCGACAGCCCGGAGTCGTCCGAAAGGTCGACGTCCACCTGGGACTTGGCGACGAAGGTCTTGTACCCGATGTACACCAGATACGCGGCGCCGATCAGCTTCATCGCGGTGAACAGCATCGGTGAACGGGACACCAGGAGGCCGACGCCGAGCATGGTGTACGTGACGTGGACGAGCACGCCGAGGGCGATCCCGACGGCCGCGAGAACGCCCGCTGTCCGCCCGTACAGGTAGCTGTTGCGGACGGTCATGGCGAAGTCCGCGCCGGGGCTGATGACGGCCAGCACCGTGATGACGGCGACGGCGATCAGCTGAGTCATGTTCCGGTCCCCCCACTTGCTCACTCACCCGCCCGCCCCGGACCTCAGGGCGGCGGCCTTGCGACGCTAGCCGATCACCGGCCCGCCGCGCGAGGGCGAGATGACAGAGTCGTGGTGCCCTGGTGCGACGGGCGGGTTCGGTGTTGAGATCGGCTCATGGAACTCACCAGGCGATTCGAGGGATACGCGGCACTGGTCACGGGCGCGGCGCGCGGTATCGGCGCGGCCACCGCCCGGCGTCTCGCGGCGGAGGGAGCCAGGGTCCTGGTCACCGACATCGACGAGGCGGAGGCCGGGAAGACGGCGGCGGACATCCCCGGGGCGGTGGCCCTGCGCTGCGACGTCGGCGACCGGTGGTCGGTGGAGGCGGCGGTCGCGTACGCCGTGGAGACCTTCGGCGGCCTGGACGTGCTCGTCAGCAACGCCCTCGGCTCCGTCACCCCCGACCGGGACCGCTTCGAGGACGAGCCGGACGACGTCTGGGCCGTCCAGCACGACGTCACCTTCATGGGAGCCGTCCGCTGCTCCCGGGCGGCGCTTCCGCACCTGGCGGCGGCGGGCGGGCGCGGGGCGATCGTGATCATCGGCTCGGTCAACGCCGAGGTGGACTTCGGCGGCCACGCGTACAGCGCGGCGAAGGCGGCCCTGGCGTCCTTCACCCGCACCCTGGCGGGCGACGCGGCGCCGCGCGGGGTCCGCGTCAACCAGATCAACCCGGGCACGATCGCGACGCAGGCATGGGCGGGCAGGGAACCCGAACTCGCCGCCCTCGCCGACCGCGTCTACCCCCTCGGCCGCGTCGGCGCCCCCGAGGACGTGGCCGCCGCCGTCGCGTTCCTCGCCTCGGGGGACGCGTCCTGGATCACGGGCACGGTCCTGCGGGTGGACGGCGGACTGCTCGCGGTGAACACGCACTTCGCGGAGGTACTCGGCGACGGAGCCCACTAGGGCCCCGGCTGCGTGCCCGCCGGGACGGTGTGTCAGACCATGGCGAGCCGGTCCACCAACAGCTCCACCCTCGGCCCGGCGTCCTCGGGCGGCAGCCGTCCCGCCCGGGTCAGGGTGGCGAGCCCGTGCAGGGCCGCCCAGAACGTCTCGGTGAACAGTCCCGGGTGGACGCCGTCGCCGGCGACCTCGGCGAGGCACTCGAGGAGGGCGGCGAAGGCGTCCTTCAGCGGCTCCGGGGTGTCCTCCTGCGCGAACGCCAGGCCGCCGTCGAGCCGGAACATCGCGTCGTAGACCGCCGGCTTACCTTCGGCGAAGTCGAGGTAGGCGCGGGTGAGGGCGGCGACCCGCTCGCGTGGGCCGTCCGCGGCGGAGGTCGCGGCCCGCAACGCCGCGGCCATCTCGGTGGCGCCCTCCAGGGCGACGGCGCCGATGATCTCGCGCTTGCCGCGGAAGTGGCTGTAGAGGACGGGCTGGCTGTACTCGATGCGCTCGGCGAGCCGGCGGGTGGTGACCGCGTCCCAGCCCTGCTGCTCGGCGAGTTCGCGGGCTGTCGCCACGATGAGACGTTCGCGGTCCGCCCGTTCGCGTTCCTTGCGTTCCTTTACCGACATGATTCGATCCTAGCATCGCTAGACAATCGAGCGTTAGTAGTACTAGCGTTGCCTCATCACCTAGCAACGCTAGTTCTTGGAGGGGTCGTCATGCTCAGCACACTCGAGGTCTTCACCACCGTCGTCGTCGGCCTGATGGTGGGGGTGGAGTTCTCCGTCGCCTTCATCATGAACCGGATCCTGGACGCGCTACCCGAGGACAGCCGCCAGCTCGGCCACGCCCACGGCGGCCGGATGCTCGGCGCCCTGATGCCGGTCTGGTACATAGGCTCGGTCGTCCTCAGCGCGATCTGGGCCGTCGCCGGCTGGCAGCACCCCGGCGCCGGACTCGTCGTCACCGCCGCCGGACTGCTGATCCTCAGCGTGGTCATGTCGCTGCTGCTGCTCGTCCCGATCAACAACCGCAACAAGACCTGGACCCCGGAGAACCGGCCCGCCGACTGGAAGCAGCAGCTGAACCGCTGGAACCGCTACCACTACCTCCGGGTCGCCGTCATCGTCGCCGCGTTCACCCTGCTGGTTGCCGCCCTCGCCTGATACCACCACTTCCCTGACAGGCACCGGTTCGCCCCCAAGCTCCACGAAGCTCACCAACCCGACGAAGACCCGCATGGAGAAGAACAATGTCGCTGAAGAAGATCAACACCGTCCTGGCCGCCACCTTCATCCTCTTCATCCTCTGGTTCGGGACGGGGTACATCCTGAGCCCGGAGACGACAGCGCCGGGCTACGGCCTGCCGAGCTGGCCGTCCGGCGACGGCGACGGCTTCCTGATCATCAAGGGAATCCGCGACGTCGTCCTGGCCCTGGTCCTGGGCATCCTGCTGGTGACGGGCCACCGCCGGGCGCTGGGCTGGGTGCTGCTGGTGGAAGCATTCGCCGCGTACGGCGACATGGCCAACGTGCTGGCCCACCACGGCTCGGTGGCCACCGCGCTCGGCGTCCACGGCCTGACCGCGACACTGATGGTGGTCAACGGCCTGCTGATCATCCGCGAGACCCGAAACGTCGCGGCCGCTCCGGAAGCGCCCGCCCCGCAGCCCGCCTAGCACGGACCGGGCGTGCTGACCTCCGGCCAGGCGGCCGACAGCCCGCCAACGGGAAGAGGAGGGGCTCCGGGGGTGGCCGGCCCGTCAGCCACGACGCCGGCTGCGAAGGGGCCACGGAGCCGAACGCGCCAGGCACCAAAAGGGGTTGGCGACGACGCGGTTCTCTCAGGCGGAGACGAGCCGGCTGGTGAACCCCCGCTCCCGAAGCCGCTCGTACGCGGCGGCGACGGGCGCGGGGATCTCCTGCTCGACCATGAACCCGAGCGCCGGGTAGACGATCAGCCGCTGTACGGCACCGACGAGCATGTCGAGCACGAGACGCCCGTCCCCGATCGAGTCCACGTACTCCGTGAGTGCCATCCCGGAAGAGGCACAGACGAAGTCCACCTCGGGCCAGAGCTGCCGCGCGGTGGCGTACGCCCGACGCTCCTCGTACGGCTTGCAGACGAGCAACACGGACGAGACGCGGATGTTCTGCCCGGCGAGCAACTCCCGAGAGAACCGAATGTTCTCCCCGGTATTCCGAGCCCGAGGCTCCACAAGCACCGCACCGCCGGGCACCCCCAACTCAAGCGCCCGCTCCCGGTAGTGCTCGGCCTCGCCCCGGGGCATCCGGTCCCGCGTGGTCCGACTGGTGGCCCCGGTGAAGACGAGCAGCGGCACGAGCCCACGCCGATACAGCCTGACGGCCACGTCGGCAACCCCGAGATCATGACTCCCGAGCCCGATGGCCACGGAGCAGGGGCGGGGCTGGTGGCCCATCTGCTGGAAGTCCCAGAGCAGCTGAGCGTCGGACCAGTCCTGAACGGTGATCACGAAGGGTGTCATCCGTTCTACAGCTGCTCGGCCCTCACGGCACCGACGAACGCCCCCCAGGCACCCGCCTCGAAGAGGAGGTGCGGCCCGGCGGGGGCCTTGCTGTCACGTACGGGAACGGTGCCCGGGTGGTCGTCCCTGACCTCGACGCACTGTCCGTTCCCGCTGCTGTAGCTGCTGCTTCGCCACATGGGCTCGACAGGGTCGTGCTGCACTCCGAACACCTTCTCTCAGTCTTTCGCTTCCGCAACCTTAACCAGCAGGTCGGCGCTGTCGTTCGGCCCCAGCGCCAACGCCTGGAGGTGTTCGAACATCGACTTGTAGCGCCGGATCTCCGCCTCTGACTCCAGGAACAAGTCACCGGCGGGGGTGTCCAGATAGACGAGCTCGGGGTCGTCCGTGTCCGGGAAGTCCATGTGCACGAAGCTGCCGGTCATGCCGGCGTGTGCGCCCTTCTCGAAGGGGATCACCTGGAACGTGACGTGGGGCTCCGCCACCAGATCGAGCAGGTGCCGCACCTGGCCCCGCATGACGTCACGGCCACCGACCACGCGTCGCAGTGCCGCCTCGTCCACGATGGCCCAGAGTTGCAGCGGGTGTTCCTTGGCGAAGACGCGCTGCCGCTCCATGCGCGCCTGGACGCGCTGCGCGATCTCCTTCTGGCTGGCCATGGGGAGGACACCCTTGACGACTTCAGCGGCGTAGGGCTCGGTTTGCGCGAGCCCGGGGACGAACAGCGACTCGTAGTTGCGGACCGTCCGCGCCTCGGCTTCGAAACCGATGTACGCGGTGTACTCCTCGGGCAGTTCCGAATGGTACGGCCGGAGCCAGCCCTGATCGTTTGACCCGCTCTGCAGAGCCAACAGGTCCATCCGCCGCCCCTCGTCGGCCTGGTACAGGTCCAACAGGGCTACGAGGGTGCGCTTCTGGGGCCGTGCACGAGACCGCTCGATGCGGTAGAGCGTCGCTTCGTTGATCCCGGTCTGCTCCGTGACGTCTTCGCGGGTCAGGCCCGCCTCGGAGCGAAGCTTCCTCAACTCGGCGGCGAGGCGACGGAGTCTGACGGTCGGCGGGCGCGGTCGCTTGTCCGGCATGACTGCGGTCCTTTCCGTGTCGGTTGATACCCGCGAGTGTGCGCGGTCACCGCGCCGACGCTCAACTCGATTCGAACGCCAAGAGGTATTTCGCAAGCCTTGCATTTTCGGTGTCGACCCGGGCATGCTGTGGCACGGTCACTCACCGTCGTCAGCTCGTGACGATGGGGTGGCCCTGCTGGCCTGTGCGTGAAACAGGTAGACCCCCGCGACCGAGCGACCGGTCCGGGGGCATGGTCAACGCTTCAAAGGAGCGTCAACGTGAGTAACCCTATCGTCAGCCTCGTCGGACTGGTCCTACGGCTGTTACTGCCCCCGTCTGGGCGCCGCCGACGGGGGACGGCCCCACCCCCGGCCCCCGCGTCCACCCGTACATGCGCCGCACCCGTGGCAACCGCCCACCACCGCCCCCGCGTTCCCCTCCTCCGGGGCGAGGACAGTCAACTCGTACGTCCCTACCTGGACTCCCCCGAAGCCACCCGGCAGCGCAGCCGCATTCATCGGCAGCGGCGGCGGGCGTTGTGGCTGGCCGTGCACGGGGTCGACGTGGGGCCACGGTTGATCCACGGCGTGGAGGTGGCGGCGTGATGGGACCCGTATCGCAGGAGGACGGCGGCGACATCGTCGTACGGCGCTGGGCGCAGGCCGCGAGAAGCGTGCCGCTCGCCCGTCGCGAGCTGCGCCGGACCCTCGCCCGGTGGGAGTGCCAGGCCATCGAGGACGCCGCCTCGCTCGTGCTGTCCGAGCTGCTGACGAACGCCGTACGACACGGTCGCGTTCCCGGCCGGGAGATCGAGACGCACTTCGCCCGCCTGTCGGACGGCCTCCGGATCGAGGTCCACGATGCCGCCGAGAAGCGGCCGTTGATGGCGCTGCCGGTCGACGGCGCCGACGGCGGCTGGGGGCTCCCGCTGGTCGAGACCCTCGCCGCGAAGTGGGGCATCGACGACCGGCGCGGGCCCGGCAAGCTGGTGTGGGCGGAGCTGTCCGTGGGCGGTGAGCCGTGGTGACGGGCACCTATCACCGCGCCGCCCGGCGTCCCCGGCTCTGGGCGCTGCGCGAGGACCGCTCGGGCAGCGGGCCGATCACCGAGGCCGAGTGCACCACGTGCCTCGACGGCTCCGGCGCGGCGGACGACGGGCGCGGGCCCGCCGTCTGGTGCCTGGCCCACGCCCAGGCGACGGGCCACACCGGCTTCCGCCGCATCCGTACGGACTTCTTCCGCGCCTCGTGCGACGGGCAGGGACGAGTCGGCGCCGCCGGCTCCTGACAGGTGAAGCGGCGGTGCCCACCGTTGACGGAGGCGCCACCGCCTCACCCCGCGTGCAGGGTCCAGCACGCGTACACGGCTTACGCTTTGGCCCCCGAGCGGCGGCGAGGTTCTGTCGCCTCAATCAACTTTGGGAGATCCCGGGGGGAAGCAACGTCGAGTCTGAAGGAACACGCGCGTGACACAACACGGCTCCATCGATGGCCAGTTGTAGACCGTGCGGCCGAAATTCATCATGCTCAATTCTTGCTCAGAAGAACGCTTTTTCTCCCCCGTCCCCCGTGAACGCGGTTACGTTCTTTGCGAGGCCACCTCACTGACCTAACGGGTGGACTCGCAATCAGACTCAACGTGGGGGAACTATGCGTCTCAAAGCACGAGGGACTGCCGTCCCGGTGTTCGCACTGGCTCTGCTGGGCAGCTTGGCTTATCCGGCCCATGCAGCAAGCAAGGAACCGGAGCCCATAGCCACTCCGGTGGAGGTCGTGAAGGAGGCCGCGCCCGAGGACGACTCGCTGGCGCAGCTGCCGGAAGCATCGACCAACGGGGAGACCGGCTCGCAGGCGTGCGACAACCCTCGCCGCACGTGGATCGAGATCACTTCGAAGACCGGAATCCATATGCCGGCACAGTGGCGAGGGACGTCCTTCAAGGACGGGCCGGGCGGCATCATGGTGGTCAAGGTGGAGAATTCAGGGACGATCAAGCGGGAAGTCAGCGCAGGCGGCGAGGTAGAGGTCAGCGGCATCGTTGCCAAGGCCAAGGTCTCAGTGTCGGCCAGCATCGGCACTGAGGTCGGGGTGTCTGTGGGTCACGAATACCGCAGGAACGTGGCCAACGGAAAGTACGGGCATCTCCAGTACGGCTCCTGGGGGTATTCCGTGAAGTGGGCCAAGTACGAGACCAGCGCGGATCGGTGTGGAAAGAAGCTCATCAAGAGCGGAACCGCGAAGCTGCCCTCCTCGGAGATCGGATGGCGCTACTGGGAGACGAGCTCGTGACGGCGCTGCGCAAGCGACTGACCGCGGTCCCGGTCCTCGCTGTCGTATCTCTCCTGGCGGCCGGCTGCACCGACGACGCGAAGCCGTCGGGCGCTCCGTCGGCGTCGACGACAGGGAATCCGACAGGGACGCAGCCTCCCCGAGGGGAAAGCGAGGAAGACCAGGGGAAGCGCGCCAAGACCGCACTGGAGACGGTCTCGCCGGACGACCCGGAGTTCTTGGAATCCGGGCTGGAGCGGGTTCGAGACGGCGTGCACAATCTCTCCCCGCTCAAGAAGGGCAAGACCTACAAACTCTCCGTGGCTTGCGTCGGCACAGGGTCCGTCAAGGTCGTCATCGCGGACAAGGCGCCGCAGTCCGTGCCGTGCGACGGGGTACCGGTAGGCCAGCGCGTCGAGAACGCCCCGGCGCAATTGCCGATCGCCATCAACGCGGCGGCCGGTGCCACAGGCATGGTCGCTTGGCAGATCGTTTCCGTTCCTTAGACATCGTTTCTTATGGCGTGATCGTTCGTTGTTCCGTGCATGACGGATCTGGTTGAGCGGTTGGTGCCGGACGAGTTGTGGGTGTTGTTCCGGCGGGTGGTGCCACCGACTGAGGTGATGCGTCCGCAGGGCGGCGGCCGGCGCCGGGCGGGTGACCGCGAGGCTCTGGCTGCGATCATCTTCGTGGCGACGTCGGGCTGCACGTGGCGGCAGTTGCCGCCGGTGTTCGGGCCGGCCTGGCAGACGGTCTACCGGCGGTTCGCCCAGTGGAGCCGGGAGCGGGTCTGGGCGCGGTTGTATCGCGTGATCCTCGACGAGCTCGGGGCGCGGGGCGAGTTGGACTGGTCGCGGTGCGCGATCGACTCGGTCAGTCTGAGGGCGGCAAAAGGGGGCCTTTGACGGGACCGAATCCGACCGACCGCGGCAAACTCGGATCGAAGATCCACCTGATCACAGACCGGAACGGGCTGCCCCTGTCCCTGGGGATCTCCGGCGCGAACATGCACGACAGCCAGGGCCTGGAGCCGCTCGTGCGGGGCATCCCGCCCATCCGCTCCCGCCGCGGGCCCCGGCGCCGGAAGCCGGCGAAACTGCATGCGGACAAGGGCTACGACTACGACCACCTGCGCCGATGGCTCTGCCAGCGGGGGATCCGCCACCGCATCGCCCGCAAGGGCATCGAGTCCTCACAACGGCTGGGCCGACACCGCTGGGTCGTGGAGAGAACCGTCTCCTGGCTGGCCGGCTGCCGACGGCTCCACCGCCGCTACGAGCGCAAGGCCGAACACTTCCTCGCCTTCGTCGGCATAGCCGCAATCCTCATCGGCCACCGCCGACTCGCCCGCCTTGGCTTTGTTCACGAGAACCGACTGCAGATGTTCACCACTTCGGGAGGCACCCGGCACGTCGGGGATTCGAACGGTGGCCTTACACACCATGGCGGTGCACAGTCCCACGCCGCGGATGAAAAACACGTTGGACGGTCCGCCACAGAGTTGCGACGATGCCCCCTCTCTCTTCGCGGAGGACATTTGTTCGTTTTCGTGTGTGCGGGATGTGGCGCCGAGCTGACCATCCCGCTGTCCCCGGTCGCGCTGCCAGCCCATGCCCATCAGAAGTACGGGAACGGGATCCAGCTCCCGGTGCTCATGGAGTCGGGAACGTTCGCCGTGGAACCGGAGCCCTGGGGGGCGCCGTGGCGGAGGTGGGAGGAGATCGACCCGGACGAGGCGGCGGCCCGCGGTATCTACGCTCCGCTCTACGCCGTGTCCGACAGCGCACCTGGCACCGTCGTCATCGCCCCCGGGGATACCCGCGGCACCGTGCTCGTCCCGCACGAAGCCGGCGGCTACTGCTGCGGCCTCGACTGGGGTGACGGCCCGAACATGGCCTGTGAGGCGTGCGGCCTGCCGGTGGCGAGCCGGATCGACGACTGCTCACTCTGGCAGGCGGTCTGGCTCGCGCCGGATGCCGTGCACCGCCTCCCCGTCGACGGCACCGACTCCGACACCGCAATCCACTCCTGGGAGGAGCTGCTGGAGGAGGGGGTAGCCACGCCCCCGATCGAGCCGATCACCAGATGGGGCTCGCTCATCGGGCTGGACCACTGGTGGTCATGGAGCCCACAGTGGGAAGCGGCAGCCGGCCGGGCCCTGGCCCACCTGCTGGCAGCTTCCGACGGCCGGCCTGTGACGGTCCCGCTCGGCCTGATCACGGAAGTCTTCCAACGCGCCCTCGACGCCCTGCTGCCCGCGGACCAGCCAGCGCGACGCGCCGTCCTGGCCGGACCGGGACTGTCCGCCCCCGGCCCGGACGCCGACATGATCCTCGTACCGACCCACCCCCAGACGGGGGAACTCTGGAGCCCGGCCGGACCGGACGCATCTGCACGCCCGGTGCCACTGCCGTTCGGGATATGGATGTGGATGGCCTTCCCCAAACCACACCTCTACCTCCCCACCTCGGGAACCATGCCCGACGGCGTACTTCGCGACGACCCGCCCCCGCCACGCCCCCACCAGATGTTCCGAGCCGACCCGGGAACCTTCCAGCACACCCTGGTCCGATTGCCGGCGGTCCGCGGCCCGTGGCTGCGCGAGATCCTCGACAACCTCACGCACCACATGCAAGCCGGTCTCTTCTAGCCGACTGCCAGATGATGCCGGTACTCACGCTCCGGAACTGCGCAATCGAACAGCACCAGGTAGTAGTGCCTCCCGAAGTGGTGAACATCTGCTGTCCGTTCTCGTGGACAAAGCCACCCGCCTGGATGCGCAAGGGCATTCAGTGTGATGTTCCAACGCTGCTGGTCCAGACACGCAAGGGCGCGATCTCAGGCTCCGTCATGGCCTGCTCCAAGTGGCCCTCCGCCTCGTCCAGGTCCGACCAGGCGACGGCGCCCGGCATGTTGTCGGCCAGAAACCCCTCGACGATCGGACCAAGATGGTCGGCAACCACGTAGGTGCCGTTGAACGGCAACTCGTCCGGAGGAACGGAGCCGGTCGAGCACCGGAGCTGCCCGGCCTGCCCGTCGTGCCACACATAGAACGTCGCCACTCCGGAGAAGCCCAGCTCGCGAATGCGTTCCCGGATGCCGGCAGCAGTCTGTTCGAAGGCAGCGACCACCTCGGCAGCGGACAACGGCCGCCCGTCCTCGTCCCCTGCACCCAGCGACCAGGTGTTGGTCTCCCACTCCACCCGCCGGTCACCCGGCTCCAATGCCAGGGGCTCTTCGGCCACCTCGGCGATCCATGTCAACAGCACTGAAGCAGTATCCCCGCCTGGAAGGGCGTGGGACCCACCATAAGAAACGATGTCTTAGCTGCCGTCAGCGATCACGGTGGTGCGGCAGACAGTTGGACCGGCGGTGCCTCCAGTTCCAGGAGGCACCGTCCCCCTTCACCCCGCGTGCAGCATCAGCCCGATGCCCACCACCATCAGGCCCGCCGCCGCGATGCGCGGGCCGCCGAAGCGTTCCTTGAAGAAGAGGGCGCCGATCGCCGCGCCCACGATGATCGACGACTCGCGCAGGGCCGCGATCGGGGCCAGGGGGGCCTTCGTCTGGGCCCAGAGGACGAGGGCGTACGCCGCGACCGAGAGGGCCGCGCCGAGGAGGCCGCGCGTCGCGTACGGGCGGAGTTGGGGGAGGAGGGCCGCGCGGCGGGTCCACAGGGCGTACGCCGGGATCGCCAGGCCCTCCAGGATCATCAGCCACGCGATGTACCCGAGCGGGGTGCCGGAGGCGCGGACGCCGACGCCGTCGACGACCGTGTACAAGGCGATCGACAGGCCCGTCGCGCCCGCCGCGAGCAGCGCCGGCCAGTGCGGGCGGGCGCCCTTGCCCCGGATGCCCCACAGGGCGAGGCCCGTCAGGCCCGCGCACGCCACCGCCACCCCGAGCAGCTGCCGGCCGTCCGGCACCTCGTCGAGGAACACCGCCGCGAGCACGGTCACGACCAGCGGGGCCGTACCGCGCGCGATCGGGTACATCTGCCCGAAGTCCCCGAGCGTGAACGAGCGCATCAGGAGGGCGTAGTAGCCGACGTGGAGGAGCGCCGAGGCGATCAGGTACGGCCACGCCCCGGCCGCCGGAAGCGGTACGAACAAGGCCGTGACCAGGCCGATCGCCGCCCCGCCGCCCGAGATCAGCGTGAAGGAGAGCAGCTGGTCCTTGATGCCGTGCGCGATCGCGTTCCAGCTGGCGTGCGTGACGGCGGCGACGACGACCGCGAAGGTGACGAGCGGGGTCACGCCGAGGGCTCGCGTACGTCCGCCGGGGTGCCTTCGGAGGGCTCGCGGACGTCCGCCCGGGTGCCTTCCGAGGGCTCGCGGACGTCCACCAGGGTGGCGCCCGCGTGCGCCACCAGCGACTTCGGGTCCATCGCGAAGACCGTGTGCGGGGTGCCCGCCGCCGCCCACACCACGTCGTGGTCGAGGATGCCCCGGTCGGCGAGGACCCGGGTCCGCGTCCGGTGCCCGAACGGCGGGACGCCCCCGATCGCGTACCCCGTGGTCTCCCGTACCGCCTTCGCGTCCGCCCGCGTGACCTTCGCCGCGCACAGCTCCCACCGCACCCGCTCGACGTCCACCCGCGAGGCGCCGTCCATCAGGACGAGCACGGGCACCCCGTCGGCCGCGAAGATCAGCGACTTCACGATCTCGGACACCTGGCAGCCGATGGCCTCGGCGGCCTGCTGGGCGGTGCGGGTCTCGTCGGGGAACCGGCGGATCTCGACGTCCAGGCCCAGCTCCTGGAGCGCGGCGGCGAACTGGGGGTGGGCGGGGGAGGTCTCGTCTGTGGTCATGGCCCGCACGCTAGCGGTAGCTGTACGGGCCACGCGACCGGGTTCCGGGCCCCGGACACCCCCGTGGCCGGGGGTGTCACCCCGCCTTCAGCACCCCCGCCACCACCTTGCCCGCCGAGTCGCCGCCGTGGCCCCCGGCCTCCACGACCGCCGCCGCCGCGAGGTCGCCGGAGTAGCCGGTGAACCAGCTGTTGGACGTGGTCTGGCCGTCGACCTCGGCCGAGCCGGTCTTGGCGCCCTTCGGGGTGGGGACGCCGGCCATCGCCTCCGCGGCGGTGCCGTTCGTCGCCGCCGCGTTCATCATCGTGCGCAGCCCCTTGGCGACCTCGCGCGAGAGCGGGTCGGCCTCCGCGAACTCCCGGTCGTCCAGGCTCTTCGCCACCAGGTACGGCTGGAGGAAACCGCCGTTCTTCGCGGTCGCGGAGAGCGAGGCGACGTTCAGGGCGCTCATCTGGATCCTGCCCTGGCCGATGTACGAGGCGGCCGTCTCGCCCCCGGCCGACTCGGGGACGCTGCCGTCCACCGTCTCGACCCCGACCTGCCAGTTGAGGCCGATACCGAAGGAGCGGCGGGCGGTCTCGCCGAGGATGGTGTCCTCCATGTCCTTGTCACTGAGCGGGCCGAGCGACGACTTGAGGAAGGCGGTGTTGCAGGAGCGCTGGAAGGACTCGGTGAAGGTGCCGCCGTCGATCTTGAAGTTCTTCAGGTTGTGGAAGGGGACACCCTTCCAGGAGGCCTCGGCAGGGCATTCGACCTGGCTGTCGGGCTTGGCCAGACCCTGCTGCATCATCATCGTCGCCGTGACGATCTTCATCGTCGAGCCGGGGGCCTGCTTGCCCAGGAACGCCGTGTTGAAGCCGCCCGCCGGGCTGTTCGCCACCGCCCGTATCGCACCCGTCGACGGCTCGATCGCCGCCACCGCCGCCTGCCCGTACGCCTTGACCGCCTTCTCCGCCGCCGCCTGGACGTCCGGGTCGATGGTGGTCTTCAGGGTGCCCGGCTTGCCCTTCCGCAGAACCAGGACCGTGGTGTCGGGGACGGTCTCGCTGCCCGACTCGATCCACGTCTCGACGCCGACCGTGCCGCCCGTCTTCGACGCGTACCGGGTGCGCAGTTCGGCGATGATCGGCGCCAGCGAGGGGTACTTCTCCACCGACAGCTCGTCGCCGTTCTTGTCCACGGCCATGACGCTCGCGGCCTTCGCCATGCCCGTCCGCAGGGTGCCGGCGGCGGTCAGCTTCGGGTGGATCACGGACGGCGCCCACTTCACCAGCGGCCGGCCGGTGGTCTGCCCCCGCACCACGGTCAGCTCGGAGGCGTACGACCAGGGCTTCGACACGCCCTCGTACGTGATGGTCGCCTTCACCGTGAACGGCACCTTCGGCCCGACGGGCGCCCCCGGCGTGATGGTGGCCTCCGTGACGGACGCGCCGGCCCGGTAGGCGGCCACGGCGGGCTCGGCCGTGACCGGGTCGTTCGTCAGCTGCCCGGCCTTCTCCGGCTCCCCGGCCGCCCAGGCCGCCAGGAAGTCCCGCGCGGTCGTCGTGACCTCGTCGGGGGTGACCGGGCCTGTTCTTTTCGGTGCGTCTTCTTGCGAGCGGGTCTCCACGGTCTTGTTGCCGCCCGTGACGCCGTTCCACAGGTTGTAGCCCCCGTAGCCGACCCCGCCTGCCACGACGACGAACACGCCCCCGACTATCGCGACCTTGGCTCCACTGCGCATGACTGCGTTCCCCTCCCCAGGTGGCCGTCCAGTCAAGCAGCGTCGCTTCGTTGTGTCGAGCAACTATTGCCACATACGTCACGTGGCTTCCTGGGGTGTCCGGGCGGATCAGGCGGAGACCGGATCCAGGCCGGCGCCGTCGAACGGCGGGTAGTTCTCGTCGCTCATCCGCTCGGCCGCGTCGATGTAGACGCCGAGCGCGGCGCGCGACCGCGCCAGCTGCTCCATCTGATCGTCGAGCCGCCGCATCCGCGACCTCATCGCGGTCAGCAGCTCGGGACAACCGAGCAGCTCCGGCGCCTCCCCGACCGCACAGGGCAGCAGATACGCGATGTCCTCGGAGGACAGCCCCGCGCCCAGCAGGTGCCGGATCTGCCGCACCCGCAGCACGGCGGTCTCGTCGTACGTGCGGTAGCCGTTCGTGCCGCGCTCGGCCTCCAGCAGGCCCTGGGCCTCGTAGTAGCGCAGCTGATGCGTGTGGACGCCCGTCCGGCGGCTCAGCTCTCCGATCCGCATCGAAGCCTCCCTTGACCTTGACCGTGGCCTTGACCTTCACACCGGTATCAACGTTGACGATGCTGCCATGACCGACAACAACACCACCGCGTCCTCCGATTCCTCTACTCCCGTCACCGTCATCGGACTTGGCCTGATGGGACAGGCACTCGCCGATGCCTTCCTGAAGGCCGGCCACCCCACCACCGTGTGGAACCGCACCGCCTCCAAGGCGGACCGACTGGTCGCCGCGGGCGCTCGCCTCGCCCCCACGGTGGGCGACGCGGTCCGCGCGGGCTCCCTGACGATCGTCTGCGTCACCGACTACCGGGCCGTGCGCGAACTGCTCGGCGCGAGCGACGCCGACCTGGACGGTACGACCCTGGTCAACCTGACCTCGGGCGACTCGGCCCAGGCCAGGGAGACCGCCCGATGGGCCGAGGAGCGCGGCGCCCGCTACCTGGACGGCGCCATCATGGCCGTACCGCCGGTGATCGGGACCGCCGAGGCGGTGATCCTGCACAGCGGGCCGCAGTCCGTCTTCGAGGAGTACGAGTCCACCCTCGGCGCGCTCGGCACCGTCACCCACCTCGGCGCGGACCACGGGCTGGCGTCCCTGTACGACGTCGCCGGGCTCGCCATGATGTGGAGCGTCCTCAACGCCTGGCTCCAGGGCACCGCCCTGCTCAGGACGGCCGGCGTCGACGCCGCGACCTACGCGCCGTTCGCCCGGCAGATCGCCGCCGGGGTCGCCGACTGGCTGCCGGGGTACGCCGAGCAGATCGACCGCGGCGCTTTCCCGGCCGAGGTGTCGGCCCTGGAGACCGACGCCCGCGCGATGGCGCACCTCGTCGAGGAGAGCGAGGCGGTCGGCGTCAACGCGGAACTGCCGAAGCTGTTCAAGGCGATGGCCGACCGCGCGATCGCGGCCGGGCACGGCGGGGAGCAGTACCCGGTCCTGATCGAGGAGTTCACCAAGCCCGCCGATGCCTGAGCCGACGGCCCGCGCCCTCCGGCCGGGGCAGCACGCGGTTCCCCGGCCGGGCGGCCGCGCGTGTCCCACCCGGGTGTCGAGCCACACCCGGCTGTCGAGCCACACCCGGCGCCGCGCCGACCGGGACCGACCCCGGGGCTCAGCCGCCGGCCGCCACCAACCGGAACGTCACCTGGACCCGGGTCGGGGTGCGCAGCGCGTAGTGGTCGGCAGGCGAACTCTCGACGAGGACCGCGCCCGATTCCGAGCCACGTAGGTCGAACATCCACGCCGGCCCCCGGATCCCCTCCCCGCACAACCCTTCGGGCAGGTCACAGGCTGTGAACGGCTTCCTGGGGCCGCCTGTGGGCCGTGGTCAGTGCTGCAAGCGCACACCAAGCGTCGTGTGTGCGGTGGAAGCGAAGGAATGCCAAGCAGCGCTTGCGTTCCTGTTGCAGGCTGCAACTTGCTCTTTGGTGGCGCTGACCTCTGCTGCGTCGCCGCTCTGAACTGCCCCGGGCCACCCGAGCGTCGCAACGTGGAGGTGCTGTGCTGCTGAGGACAAGTTGCGTGCCGATGAGACCAGGTTGTCAGGACCCCAGAGCTGAAGCTTGGCAGCGGCAATCGTGAGAGCTATGAACGCTTCGTGTAGCGCGGTGAACTGCTCTTCGGAGACGGCTTGGTCTCGTGAGACGCGACCTTGGCATTCCACGGAAACGGAATAGAACCGCATCCACGCGGACACGGTCTCGTCGCACGCCTGCCTCCGATGCTCGCGAGTCCACTGCTCGTGCTCGGCAGAGGCCTGATGCGCGACCTGTACATGGACTGCCTCAATCGTCTTCTGGGCGCCAACACGCGCCCCGTAGGCGGTCGCCAGGCCGCCGATGCCGGCACCCACCACTCCGGCGATCCCGGCCAACGCTGCCGCTAGTCCTTGGTCCATGCCGTCATTCTGCTACGGACCTCGCGGGCGTCAGCCGGTCACAGAACTCCTTGAGAGGTACAGGGGGCTTCCACCGTGCTCCGGATGCGCCTTGACGCCGTCGTCCAGGGCGGCGCTGAACGCGGCCGAGACGGTGCCGAAGGTGATCCGCCGCGGGCAGGGCGGTCCTTCTACACCCAGGTGTCCAGCCACATCCTGTTCCGCCACTGGTCTATCGGAATCGGTGTCCCCGTGTAGATCGGCCAGAAGTAGATGAAATTCCAGACGATCAGCAGGACCAGGCATCCCGCCGCCACCGCGCCGAATGTCCGGCGTCTTTCCGTCGAGCCGGCGGGGCCGATCATCGCCCCCACCATCATCGCCACCGCCAGGCACAGGAAAGGCACGAAGACGACCGCGTAGAAAAGGAAGATCGTGCGTTCCTGGTAGAGGAACCAGGGGACCCAGCCGGCCGCGATGCCGCAGGCGATCGCGCCCGCGCGCCAGTCGCGGCGGAAGGCCCAGCGCCACAGGATGTACACGATCGCGAAGCAGGCGGCCCACCACAGGAGCGGGGTGCCGAGGGCCAGGACCTCCTGCGCGCACTTCTCCTTCGTCGTGGCCGGGCAGCCCGCGGTGCCGGGGGCGGGGGACTCGTAGAAGTAGGAGACCGGGCGGCCGAGGACGATCCACGACCACGGGTTCGACTCGTACGTGTGCGGTGAGGTCAGGCCGACGTGGAAGTTGAAGACCTCGTACTCGTAGTGCCAGAGGCTGCGCCACCAGTCCGGCATCCAGCTCCACGTCCCGCCGCCGTCGAGCCTGTCCTGCTTCTCGGCCCAGTCGCGGAAGTAGCCCTTGTCGGAGACGAGCCAGCCCGTCCACGTCGCCAGGTACGTGACGATCGCCACCGGCACCACCGACACGAACGCCGGGAGGAGGTCCCTCTTGAGCACCGCGAGGTACGGGCGGACCGCGCCCGCCGTGCGCCGGCCGCCGACGTCCCACAGGACCGTCATCAGGCCGAAGGCCGCCATGACGTACAGGCCGTTCCACTTGGTTCCCGCCGCGAGCCCCAGCATCACACCGGCCGCGATCCGCCACGGCCGCCACCCCAGGCGCAGCGCGTCCGCGATCTCGCCGTCCGGTCGCAGCACCCCCTCCTCGTCCTCCGGGAGCGCCCCCGCGAGCCGCTTCCTGCTCCGGTCGCGGTCCAGGACCAGGCAGCCGAACGCGGCGAGCACGAAGAACATCAGGACCTGGTCGAGGAGCGCCGTGCGGCTCATCACGAAATGCAGCCCGTCGACGGCGAGCAGCAGGCCCGCCAGACAGCCCAGGAACGTCGAGCGGAAGAGGCGCCGGCCGATCCGGCACAGCATCAGGACGGACAGCGTGCCGAGCAGCGCCACCATGAAGCGCCAGCCGAACGGCTCGAAGCCGAAGATCTTCTCGCCGACGCCGATGACCCACTTGCCCATCGGAGGATGGACGACGTAACCCGGATCGGTCGGTACGAGGATCGACCCCGGGTCCTGCAGGATCGTCTTGTCGATGTCCTTCGGCCACGCCCCCTCGTACCCCTGGTTGATGATGGCCCAGGAGTCCTTGGCGTAGTACGTCTCGTCGAATATCACCGCGTTCGGCTTGCCCAGGTTCCAGAACCTGAGCAATCCGGCGACCGCCGTGACCAGGAGCGGACCGCCCCAGGCCATCAGCCGCCACAGCTGCTCGCCGCGGCCGGGGCCGATGCCGAGGAGCGACAGGACACTCTCGGACGGGCGGGTGTACGGGGGGACGAGCCGCTCCCGCAGTCCGATGGGTGCGGTGCTTCCGGCGGGCGGCACATAGCCGAAACGCCGGAGCCGCTGGTGCCACGAAGGGGGCTCTGCCACGGCGTGCCGGCCCTCCAGGGCCTCGGGTGCGGTACTGGTCACCGCGCCATCGTAGGGAACGCGCCTGTGCGCGTCGCCCGGCCGGGCTGGGAGGATGGCCCGTGTGACAGGAATGCTGGTACTCGCAGGGACCCCCATCGGTGACATCGCGGACGCTCCGCCCCGACTCGCCACCGAACTGGAGAACGCGGACATCGTGGCCGCCGAGGACACCCGGAGGCTGCGGGGTCTGACCCGCGCCCTCGGCATCCACACCTCGGGACGGGTCGTCTCGTACTTCGAGGGCAACGAGTCCGCCCGTACGCCGGAGCTGGTCGAGGCCCTGGTCGGCGGCGCCCGGGTGCTCCTGGTGACCGACGCCGGCATGCCGTCCGTCTCGGACCCCGGCTACCGGCTCGTCGCCGCCGCCGTCGAGCAGGACATCAAGGTCACGGCCGTCCCCGGCCCGTCCGCCGTACTCACCGCCCTCGCCCTCTCCGGGCTCCCCGTGGACCGCTTCTGCTTCGAGGGCTTCCTGCCCCGGAAGGCGGGGGAGCGCCTCGGGAAGCTGCGTGAGGTCGCGGACGAGCGGCGGACCCTCGTGTACTTCGAGGCCCCGCACCGGCTCGACGACACGCTCGCCGCGATGGCGGAGGTCTTCGGCTCCGAGCGCAGGGCCGCCGTCTGCCGCGAGCTGACCAAGACGTACGAGGAGGTCAAGCGCGGCCCGCTGGCCGAGCTCGCCGCCTGGGCGGCCGAAGGCGTACGCGGCGAGATCACGGTCGTCGTCGAGGGCGCCCCGGAGACCGGCCCGGCCGAGCTCGACGCCGAGGAGCTGGTGCGCAGGGTGATGGTGCGCGAGGAGGCGGGGGAGCGGCGCAAGGAGGCGATCGCCGCGGTCGCCGCCGACGCGGGGCTGCCCAAGCGCGAGGTGTTCGACGCCGTCGTCGCGGCAAAGAACGCGGCTGGAAAAGGCCCAGGAAACGGCAAAGAGCTAATCTGAGAGGCAAAGCCGAACCCGGCGCCGGGACCTTTCCTTGGGCGCTTGGCAAGGGAAGAGCCAAAAGCCTTCCATGGTTCGACCCGCGCTGATGCGCTCCGGCCCGAAAAGGCGTCCACTGATCAGTGGAGAGGAGCTGGCATGAGCGAGATCACCGGCACCGGCATATCCGTCGCCCATGAGGCGTACGCCTTCGCCTGCATGCGCTGTGGATACGGCTGGGAGCAGGCGTACGACATCGAGCACCACGTCGACGCCGCCGGCCATGAATTCGTCGTCTACAAGGCCGAGGGAGAGCGGGTCCCGTCCCCGCTGTCCAGCCCCACCTGCATGAACTGCGGCGGACACGTCGTCCGCATCATGCGCGCGGGGCAGGTGTCGTCCGTGCTCGACCTGATCGCGGCGACGGAGAAGCACCAGCAGGGGGCGAGGGCGACCAGGCCCGTCTCGATGGCAGGGCCCATCGGTCAGGAGCTGACCGAGGACGGCCCCGAGAGGCCCCCGGTGCCGCACCACTGGCACCTGTCGGACCTCCTGCACCCCTTCCGGCGCCGCGAGTGATCTGCTCCGGGCGGTTCCTGACGCCGCGGGTGACAGGCTCCCGTCGGCCCGGGTGACCGGCTCCCGCCGCCCCGGGTGAACGGCTCCCGTCGGCCGGGTAACCCCGCGCACAGGCGCTCGTGGCCCTCGTACGATCGGGGGCATGAGTGCCAAGGACGCCCCGCCGCCGCTGCCCGAACCCCTCCTCGTCGAGGTCGCGGACTCGCACACCCACCTGGACCTGCAGTCCGGGACCGTCGAGGAGGCCCTCGTCAAGGCCGCCGCCGTCGGGGTGACCACGGTCGTGCAGGTCGGCTGCGACGTGAAGGGCTCCCGGTGGGCCGCCGAGACCGCCGCCGCCCACGACCACGTGCACGCGGCCGTCGCCCTGCACCCCAACGAAGCGCCCCGCATCGTCCTCGGCGACCCCGACGGCTGGTCCCGGCAGGGCGCGCGCCAGGGCGGCGGCGAGGCGGCCCTCGACGACGCGCTCGGCGAGATCGACCGCCTCGCCGCCCTCCCGTACGTCCGGGGCGTCGGCGAGACCGGGCTCGACTTCTTCCGTACGGGCCCCGAGGGCATCGCCGCGCAGGAGCGTTCCTTCCGCGCCCACATCGAGATCGCCAAGCGTCACGGCAAGGCGCTCGTCATCCACGACCGCGAGGCCCACGCCGACGTGCTGCGCGTCCTCGACGAGGAGGGCGCCCCCGAGCGGACCGTCTTCCACTGCTACTCCGGCGACGCCGCCATGGCCGAGATCTGCGCCGCCAAGGGCTACTACATGTCCTTCGCCGGCAACGTCACCTTCAAGAACGCCCAGCACCTGCGGGACGCGCTCGCCGTCGCCCCCCTGGAACTCGTCCTCGTCGAGACGGACGCGCCCTTCCTCACCCCGGCGCCCTACCGGGGCCGCCCGAACGCCCCGTACCTGATCCCGGTCACGCTGCGGGCGATGGCGGAGGTGCGGGGCATCGGGGAGAACGAGATGGCCGAGGCGATCGCCGTGAACACCGCCCGCGCCTTCGACTACTGATCCCGCCGACCTCCGACCGCCGACCATAACGATTACGTTTCGTAGTCGGGTCGTTCGGGAGAGTGACCGAGTGCGAGGCTAGGGTCCCGGCCTCGTGAGCACTTCCCAGGGCAGTCACCGAGCGGGACGCCGCGGCGCGGGCGCGAGCGCGACCCTGCCCGTGCACGAGCAGCCGACGATGGCGGCACCACTGGTGCCACCCGTAGCAGGAACCGTCCCCGGCGTCGGTGCGGGAGCCGTCCCAGGCCAGGGAGCCGTCCCCGGCCAGGGCTCTTCCGGCCAGGGCTCCCGCGCCGGTTCCCGCCGCGCCGCCCGCCGCCGCAAGGCCTCCGGGCCCGCCGGGGAGGGTCTGCGGCGGCTCGTCCCGCAGGCCCTCGTCGTCGCCTTCCTCGCCGGCGGCACCAGCGCCTTCGTCGCCGACGACAAGGCCGTCCGGCTGTCCGTCGACGGCGTCCCCCGCACCTTCCACACCTTCGCCGACGACGTCGACGAGCTCCTCGCCGACGAGGGCCTCACCGTCGGCTCCCACGACATCGTCGCGCCCGCCCCCACCGAGGCCCTGGTCAGCGGCGACGAGATCGTCGTCCGGTACGGGCGCCCCGTCGCCCTCACCCTCGACGGGCACCGCCGCCAGGTGTGGACGACCGCCCGCACCGTCGAGGGCGCCCTGCGCCAGCTCGGCGTCCGGGCCGAGGGCGCGTACCTCTCGGCCTCCCGAGGCGCCCCCATCTCCCGCGAGGGCCTCACCCTCGACGTCCGCACCGAGCGGACGATCACCTTCCTCGCCGACGGGCGCGAGCGGACCGTCCGTACGAACGCCGCCACCGTCCGCGAAGCCCTCGCCGAGGCCGGGATCACCCTCTCCGGCCAGGACGCGATCTCCGTCGCCCCCGGCTCCTTCCCCCGCGACGGCCAGACCGTCTCCGTGCTGCGGATCACCGGCTCCCGGCAGGTACGGGAGGAGGCGATCCCGTACGCCGTCGAGCGAGTCCGCGACCCCGACCTCTTCGCCGGCACCGAGGTCGTCGATCGGCAGGGCGTCAGCGGCGTCCGCCGCGTCACGTACAGCATCCGCAGCGTCAACGGGGTCAAGCAGAAGCCCCGCCGCACCGGCGAGGAGATCGTCCGCGAACCCGTCAGCCGCAAGGTGCGGGTCGGCACCCGGCGGCTGCCCTCCTCCGTCGCCGGCGCCGACGGCCTCGACTGGGGCGCGCTCGCCGCCTGCGAGTCCGGCGGCCGGCCGGGCGCGGTCGACCCGTCGGGGACGTACGGCGGGCTCTACCAGTTCGACCCCGGCACCTGGCGCTCCCTCGGCGGCAGCGGCGTCGCCCAGAACGCGCCCGCCGCCGAGCAGACCTTCCGGGCCAAGAAGCTGTACGTGCAGCGGGGGGCGAGTCCGTGGCCCCACTGCGGCCGACGCCTCCACGGGTGAGCCGTAGGCTGTACCGGTGAGCACCACCACCGGCCCCGAAAGCCCCGACGCCCTCCTCGGCCCCGCCGACATCCGTGAGCTGGCCGCCGCCCTCGGCGTGCGCCCCACGAAGCAGAAGGGCCAGAACTTCGTCATCGACGCCAACACCGTCCGGCGGATCGTCCGCACGGCCCAGGTGCGGCCCGACGACGTGGTCGTGGAGGTGGGGCCGGGACTCGGCTCCCTCACCCTGGCCCTCCTGGAGGCCGCGGACCGGGTGACCGCCGTCGAGATCGACGACGTCCTCGCCGCCGCGCTGCCCGCGACGATCGCCGCCCGCATGCCCGCGCGTGCGGACCGTTTCGCGCTCGTCCACTCCGACGCCATGCAGGTCCAGGAGCTGCCGGGCCCGGCGCCGACCGCGCTCGTCGCGAACCTGCCGTACAACGTGGCCGTGCCGGTCCTGCTCCACATGCTGGAGCGGTTCCCGAGCATCGAGCGGACTCTCGTCATGGTCCAGGCGGAGGTCGCCGACCGGCTGGCCGCCAAGCCCGGGAACAAGGTGTACGGAGTCCCCTCGGTCAAGGCCAACTGGTACGCGGAGGTCAAGCGGGCCGGGTCCATCGGCCGCAACGTCTTCTGGCCCGCGCCGAACGTCGACTCCGGTCTCGTCGCCCTGGTCCGCCGCACCGAGCCGCTCGCGACCACCGCGAGCCGGCGGGAGGTCTTCGCGGTCGTCGACGCGGCCTTCGCGCAGCGCCGCAAGACCCTGCGGGCCGCCCTCGCGACCTGGGCGGGCTCGCCGGCGGCGGCGGAGGAGGCCCTGGTGAAGGCCGGGATCTCGCCGCAGGCGCGGGGCGAGGCGCTGACGGTGGAGGAGTTCGCCCGGATCGCGGAGGCGAAGGCGTGAGCGGCGGTACGGAGAGCGGGAACGGCTCCCGTACGAGCCCCGGTCCGCAGAGGGGGAGCGGCTCCCGTACGGGCGGCGCGGGTGCCGTCACCGTCCGCGTGCCCGCCAAGGTCAACGTCCAGCTGGCGGTGGGCGCGGCCCGCCCCGACGGCTTCCACGACCTGGCCAACGTCTTCCTCGCGGTCTCCCTGTACGACGAGGTCACGGCCACGCCCGCCGCCGAACTGACCGTCACCTGCGAGGGCCCGGACGCCGACAAGGTGCCGCTGGACCGCACGAACCTGGCCGCGCGAGCGGCGGAACTGCTCGCCGCCCGGCACGGCATCTCCCCGGACGTGCACCTGCACATCGTCAAGGACATCCCGGTCGCGGGCGGCATGGCGGGCGGCAGCGCGGACGGCGCGGGCGCCCTGCTCGCCTGCGACGCGCTGTGGGGCCTGAACACCCCCCGCGAGGACCTCCTGGAGATCTGCGCGGAGCTGGGCAGTGACGTGCCGTTCAGCCTGGTCGGCGGGGCGGCGCTCGGCACGGGTCGCGGGGAGCGGCTGACCGGGCTGCCGGTCGGCGGCGCCTTCCACTGGGTGTTCGCCGTCGCCGACGGCGGGCTTTCGACGCCGGCGGTGTACGGCGAGTTCGACCGTCTCACCGAGGGCGTCGAGGTCCCGGAACCGACCGCGTCCCCGGCCCTCCTCCAGGCCCTGAGCGCCGGTGACACGACCGCGCTCGCGGGCGTCCTCGCCAACGACCTCCAGGCGGCGGCGCTCTCCTTGCGCCCGTCGCTCACGGCGACCCTGACGACGGGCACCGAGGCGGGCGCGCTGGCCGCCCTCGTCTCCGGCTCGGGCCCGACGACGGCGTTCCTGGTGAAGGACGCGGAGACGGCGGAGACGGTGGCCAGGGCCCTCGTCGCCTCGGGCACGTGCCGAACGGCCCGCACGGCGACGTCCCCGGTACCGGGCGCGACCACCCTGACGACCTGACACCCCGCCCCGCCCGGGCGCCCTGCCCGCCCCGTGCGGGCAACTGCCCCGCCTGCCCCACCCCCCCCGTGTGGGCAATCACCCAGCGGCACAGATGCCCGCAACGGGGTGGGCGCCGTCCAGCGGGGCGTGTGCGCCACGACGGAGGGTGCCGCCCCGTCGGGGTGGCCGGGATACTCAGGGCGCGTTGAGTAGCCGCGCCCTGTCGCCCGCGCGGGCGCCCGCGGGACCGTACCCCCATGGGAAGCCGCAACCGCCTCAGCGCCGCCGCGCTCGCCGCCGCCACCCCCGCCACCCGGGACCGGTACGTCGACCTGCTCCGGGTCGCCTCGCTCGCCGTCGTGGTGCTCGGCCACTGGCTGATGGCGGCCGTCGGCGCGGACGGGCAGGTCGGCAACCTCCTCGCCGTCGTGCCCGAACTCCAGCTCGTCACCTGGGTGTTCCAGGTGATGCCGGTCTTCTTCTTCGTCGGCGGCTTCTCGCACGCCCTCGCCCACCGCTCCCGCCCCGCGTACCCGGCCTTCCTGCGGGCCCGGCTCCAGCGGTTGCTGCGGCCGACGATGGTGTTCGTCGGAGTGTGGGGCGCCGCCGCCCTCGTCCTCCAGCTGTCCGGCGCGGACGGAGGGCTCACCGGCGTCGCGCTGCGGCTCGTCACCCAGCCCCTCTGGTTCATCGGGATCTACCTGGCGATGGTCGCCTTCACCCCGCCGCTCCTGAAGCTGCACGAGCGGTACGGGTGGGGCGCGTTCGCCGGGCTCGTCGGGGCGGCCGTCCTCGTCGACGTCCTGCGGTTCGCGGCGCACGTCCCGTTCGTCGAGTTCCTGAACTTCGCGTTCGTGTGGCTGGCGGTCCACCAGCTCGGCTTCCTCCGCGCCGACGGCATGCTCCGCCGCCCGGCCCTGCTCGCCGGCGCGGGCCTCCTCGGTGCGACCGCGCTCGTCGCCCTCGGCCCGTACCCGCTGTCCATGGTGGGGATGCCCGGCGAGAAGGTCTCGAACATGGCGCCGCCGACGCTCGCCCTGCTCTGCCACGGCCTGTGGCTGGTCGGCGCGGTGGAGCTGCTGAAGGGGCCGGGGGCGCGGTTCGTCGCCCGTGCCGGGGTGTGGCGGACGGTGGTCGCCGCCAACGGGATCGCGATGACGGCGTTCCTCTGGCACCTGACGGCCATGCTCGCGGTGTACGGGGTGCTGCTCGGGACCGGCGCGACGCTGCCCGACCCCGCCTCCGGCGCCTGGTGGGCGCAGGTGCCGCTCCGGTTCGCGGCGGCGGCCCTGCTCACCGCCCTGCTCGTCGCCGCCTTCCGCCGCTTCGAGGCCCCGGTGCCGCCCGCCCCGTCGACCGGCGCGGGCGGCCCGCTCGCCGCGCTCGGCATCACCCTGGCCCTGCTGGGCGTACTCGGCCTCTCCCTGACCGGCTTCGCCGGGCTCCTCGACGGCCACGCGGCGACCCTGATCGTCCTCCCGCTCACGGCCCCGGCCGCCGTGGCGCTGATCCTGACGGGCTGGCTCGTGGTGGAGCGGGCGGGCCGGGTGGACCGGGCGCACGGGGCGGTCACCGGCCGGTCGCGCTGAGCGCCACCAGCCCCTTCGTCCCCATCGCGTACACCTTCCCGCCGCCCGCCCGGAACGCGCGCAGCACGCCGCTGCCGACCGAGGTGGACAGCCGGTACGTCCAGCGGGCCCGGCCGTCCGCCGTGTCCAGGGCCCACAGGTGCCCGCCGGCGGTGAGGTAGACGGTGTCGTCCGCGCTCTGCAGCACGGGCAGGCCGCCGCCCCCCTGCTCCAGGGTGTCGACCGAGCCCGCCCAGCGGACGGCGCCGGTGCGGGCGTCGAGCGCGTACACCCGGATCGCGAGGGCGGTGGGGACCACGGCGGCGGCGAAGACGGTCTTCCCGTCGGGGCTCGCCACCACCGTCTTCAGCGGAACCTCGGGGGAGGACCAGACGACGTTCCCGTTCGCCGGATCGACCGCGTGGAGCCGGTCGGAGACGTGGAGGAACAGGCCGCCCGCCGAGACGAACGGCCCGTCCCGCCACGGGGTGTGGCGCCCCTGCGTCAGGACGTCGTACGAGCCGGCCGCGGCCTCGGCGCCGGGCGAGGGCTGCTCCCAGAGGAGCTTGCGGGTGCGGACGTCGAGCGCCGCGATCTTCTGCGCGCTGCCGTCGGTCTGCCGACTCGCCCAGAACAGGCTGGTGCCGGAGGACGGGACGAGCAGCCGCCCCTGGGGGTACTTGATCTCCGGGTCCGTGAGGATCACCTGCCAGCCCTTCCGGGTGGCCGGGTCCAGGGACCAGACGAACGGACCCGAGACGATCGAGAACCCCTTCTTCGGGTTCTTCAGGTCGAGGCCGCCCGTGCTCGCCGACCCGTCGACGTACACCCGCCCGCCCAGCATCCCGACCACGGACACCTCGTTCGGCGTCCCGTACGGCAGCGGGACGGTCCACGCCTCGGTGCCGGTGTCGAGGCGGACGGCGCGCAGGACCTGGGAGAGCCCGCCCGCGCCCCGCCGCATCACGCCGTACACCATGCCGCCGCCTACGGTCGCGACGAGCCCTCCGCCGTAGGCGCCGGTGGACAGATCCGCCAGGTGGGCCAGCGGGCCCCACTTCCTGCGGCCCGCGCTGTCGAAGGCCCACATGTTCTTGGTGCTGAGGGCGACGACCGTGTCGCCCTCGCGCAGGAGCTGCACCAGCGGCTCGGAGACCGGCGCCGTCCACAGGGGCTTCGCCACGGTCTTCGTGCCGAGGGGGCGCTCGGGGTCGGTGAGGGCGGGGCCGGTCGGCTTCTTCCCGGTCTGCGGCTTCCCGTCGGTCGCCGGGCCGCCACCCTTGTCCCCGTCCCCGCTCCCATTCCCGTCTCCGGCGAGCCAGAGGCCGAGGCCGGTGCCGCCGCCCGCGAGGGCCGCGGCACCGCCCGCCAGACCGAACAGCAGCAGCCGGCGGCGGCCGGGGCCGGGGGCCGCGGGCGGCGCCGGGGGAGCGGCGGGGACGGGCGGCGGGAACGGGAACGTCGGCCCGGTGGCCGGGTGCGGGACCGGAGCCCCGGCGGGAGGGGCCGGGGGCGGAGGCGGGGTCGGGGTGACCGAGGGCGCGAGGACCGAGGCGGCCTCCTCGATCATCGCGATCAGGGCGGGCGGCAGCCAGGCGCCCGAGGTCCGCGGCGCCTCGCCCCGCTCCGCGATCGTGACGATCTGCCGGGGCGTGGGCCGGTCCTCCGGGCGCTTCGCCAGGCACGCGGCGACGAGCAGCCGTAACCCCTCGGGCACCCCCGACAGGTCCGGCTCCCCGTGCACCACGCGCCGCAGCACGTCCGTCGGCGTCCCGCCGTCGAAGAGGCCCGCGCCCCGGGCGGCGAACGCGAGGGTCGAGCCCAGCGAGAACACGTCGCTCGCGGGCCCGACCGGGTCCGCCAAGGCCTGCTCGGGCGACATGTACGCCGGGGTGCCCAGGATCATGCCGGTGGCGGTGAGCGCCGTGCCGTCGACGGCCCGCGCGATGCCGAAGTCGATGAGGTGCGGCCCGTCGAGGGCGAGCAGCACGTTCCCGGGCTTGAGGTCGCGGTGGGTGAGGCCCGCCGCGTGGACGGTCTCCAGGGACGCGGCGATCCCGGCGGCGAGCGCCCGCAGCGCGTCCTCCGGCAGCGGGCCGCGGGCGGTGACCGCCCGGCCGAGCGAGACGCCCGGCACGTACGCGGTCGCCATCCACGGCACCGGCCCGTCGGGGTCCGCGTCGACCACGGGCGCGGTGAACGCGCCGGACGCCGCACGCGCCGCGTTCACCTCGGCCCGGAACCGGGCCCGGAACGCCTCGTCGGCCAGTTCGGGGCGGATCAGCTTGACGGCGACGGTCCGGCCGCCCGGCGAGCGGCCCAGGTAGACCGCGCCCATGCCGCCGGCGCCGAGCCGGCCCAGGAGGGCGTACGGGCCGATCCGGGGCGGGTCGGTGGGGTCCAGCGGCTCCAGCGGGCTCATCCTCAGGCTCCGTTCGCGTCAAGGGCGGCGACGGTCGTCGCCGCGACGTCGGAGACGCAGAGTCTCCGGTCACCGGCACTCCAGGCGATCTTCAGGAGGTCGCTCCCCTTGAAGCCGCCGTACTTCCAGCGCGCCGCGCCGCTCGCGGCGGAGAACGCCCACAGCGTTCCGTCGGCTCCCGCCCGGTACACGTTCCCGTCGGCGCACAGCAGCCGGGCGCCCACGGCCCCGGGGGACCCGCCCCCGGGCTCGACGGGCAGCGGGGTGCGCCAGCGGGTCTTCCCGTCCGCCGCGCCCAGGGCGGTCAGCGACAGCCCGCCGTCCTCGTCCCGGAGGAGGACGAAGACGGTCTCGCCCTTCTCGTCGGTCGCGCAGCCGCCGCCCCGGGGCGAGGCGGGGACGACCTTCGGCACCTTCCACACCGCCCGGCCGTCCGCCGGGTCCAGCGCGGACAGCGTGCCCTGCTCGTCGGAGACGAGGAAGTACCGTCCGGCTGCCCCGACCAGGACGGCGGCCGTCTCCTTCGTCCAGGCGGTCTTCCCCCCGGCGTCCAGGGCGACGATCTGCCGGGTGTCGGCGTAGAGCAGGCCGCCGCCGGTCCGCGGCAGGCCCCAGAAGACGGGCGTCGCCTCCGGGGTGTGGACCCAGGCGGTCCGGCGCCCGGCCAGGTCCAGCGCCCACACCGCCATGGAGGCCGTGCTGCTCCCGGCCTCCAGCAGGGGGGCGAGGAAGGCGCGGCCCGAGCGGACGCCGGGGAAGGAGAGCACGCCGATGGCGGGCGGGTCGTCCAGGAGCGTCACCCGGGCGTCCTCGCCGTCGGTCAGGCGGACGGAGAGCACCCCGGCCCGGGAGCCGGACAGCGCGAACCGCGATCCGGAGACGTACAGCCGGTCGCCGTCGACGGCGGCGAGCGTCTGCACGTTCGGTCCCGCCACGGAGGGGAGCAGGTCGTGGTCCCCGGCCTTCACCGTCCACGCCGTACGGCCCCGGCGGTCCAGCCCCACGACCGTCTCCAGCATCACGCAGGCGACGATCCCGCTCCCGGGGAGCACCTGTGCGACGGAGGCGGGCAGCCGCGCCTGCCAGGCCAGCTTCGCGTCGGGCACCGTGTCGGCGGACGGGCGGGGTGACGCCGTGCGCCCGCCGCCCTTCGCGCCGCCGGAGCCGTTCTTGCCGGTGCTCTCGTCCTCCCGGGTCAGCGCCCAGGCGGTCCCGGCCGCCCCGGCGGCGAGCGCGCCGGCGGCCAGGCCGAGGAGCAGCCGCCGCCGGCCGTTAGGCCCGGCGGCCGGCGCGTCGGCGGGCGTCGGGCCGGACAGCGGCAGCGTCGGGACCGTACCGGGCGGCTCGGAGCCCGATGGACCGGAGACGTACGGACCGGAGCCCGACGGACCGGAGACGTGCGGATCGGAGGAGTACGGGCCGGGGGAGCGCGGACCGGAGGAGTACGGATCGGTGGCGGTCGGCTCGGCGGCGGGCGGCAGCTCCGCCGCGAGCGCCGCCCGCAGCGCCAGGACGTCGGCGGCGACGGGCTCCGGCAGCCAGCCGTCCGAGAGGCGCGGCATGTCCACCGGGGTGCCGCCGGGCCGGACCCCGGCGAGCAGCGCGAGCCGGGGATCGGAGCGCTCGCCGAGGTCCGTGCCCGCGACGGCGGCGACCACCTCGCGCGGGGCGGGGCGCTCCCCCGGGTCCTTCGCCAGGCAGCGTTCGACCAGCGGCCGCAGGCTCTCCGGGACGGCCGACAGGTCCGGCTCGGTGTGCACGACGCGGAACAGCACCGCCGCCGACGCCCCGTCCCCGAACGGGCTCTCCCCGCGGGCGGCGAAGACGACCGTCGTCCCCAGCGAGAACACGTCGCTCGCCGGGGTGAGGTGCTGCCCGAGGGCCTGCTCGGGCGACATGTACGGGGCCGAGCCGATCACCGAGCCGGTGGAGGTCAGGGCCGTGCCGTCGGTGGCCCGCGCGATGCCGAAGTCGATGACGTGCGGCCCGTCGAGGGCGAGGAGCACGTTCGCCGGTTTCAGGTCCCGGTGGACCACCCCCGCCGCGTGCACTCCCACCAGGGCCTCCGCGAGGCCCGCCGCCAGCATCCGCAGCGCGGCCTCCGGCAGCGGCCCGTGGGCGGTGACCGCCCGGCTCAGCGGGACGCCCGGCACGAACGCCGTCGCCATCCACGGCACCTCGGCGTCCGGGTCGGCGTCCACCACAGGGGCGGTGAACGCCCCCGACACCAGCCGTGCCGCCGCCACCTCGCGCCGGAACCGGTCCCGGAACCGCCCGTCCCCCGCCAGGTCCGGCCGCACCACCTTCACGGCCACCGTGCGGCCCCCGGACGAGCGCCCCAGGTACACGGCGCCCATGCCGCCCGCGCCCAGCCTGCCGACCAGCGCGTACGGGCCGACCTGCCGCGGGTCGCTCCCGGCGAGTCGTTCCACGCGTGACATCCCTCCCCCGTGAGGTCCCACGGGCCGGGGTCCGCCCGGCCCCGATCCGCCGGGGAGACCCTAGTGGCGATCGCCCCGGCGGGAGGGGCGTTCGCGCACACCGGTCCGGAACGGGTGCCCGTCCCGCATCCCGACCGTCCGTAACGGAGAGTGACGGGTCGCCCCACGGTCTACCCTGGACGTCGATCGATCACCCCGTCAGGAGTCAACGTGGCCGTCAACCTGGTCAATGTCGAGAACGTCACCAAGGTCTACGGCACCCGTGCCCTCCTCGACGGGGTCTCGCTCGGTGTCTCCGAAGGGGACCGGATCGGGGTCGTGGGCCGCAACGGCGACGGCAAGACCACCCTCATCCGGATGCTCGCCAAGCTGGAGGATGCCGACACCGGGCGGGTCACCCACAGTGGGGGGCTGCGGCTCGGGGTGCTCACGCAGCACGACTCGCTCGACCCGAAGGCCACCATCCGGCACGAGGTCATCGGCGTCATGGCCGACCACGAGTGGGCCGGCAGCGCCAAGATCCGGGACGTGCTCACCGGGCTCTTCGGCGGGCTCGACCTGCCCGGCTTCGAGCAGGGGCTCGACACCGTCATCGGTCCGCTCTCCGGCGGCGAGCGGCGGCGTATCGCGCTCGCCAAGCTCCTCATCGACGACCAGGACCTGATCGTCCTCGACGAGCCCACCAACCACCTCGACGTCGAGGGCATCTCCTGGCTCGCCCAGCACCTCCAGAACCGCCGCTCCGCGCTCGTCTGCGTCACCCACGACCGCTGGTTCCTCGACCAGGTCTGCACCCGCATGTGGGACGTGCAGCGCGGTGACGTGCACGAGTACGAAGGCGGTTACTCGGACTACGTCTTCGCGCGCGCCGAGCGCGAGCGCATCGCCGCCACCGAGGAGACCAAGCGGCAGAACCTGATGCGCAAGGAGCTGGCCTGGCTGCGGCGCGGTGCCCCCGCCCGTACGTCCAAGCCCCGCTACCGCATCGAGGCCGCCAACGAGCTGATCGCCGACGTGCCGCCGCCCCGCGACACCTCCGAGCTGATGAAGTTCGCCAACGCCCGCCTCGGCAAGACGGTCTTCGACCTGGAGGACGTGACCGTCACCGCCGGTCCCAAGACGCTCCTCCAGCACCTCACCTGGCAGCTCGGCCCCGGCGACCGCATCGGCCTCGTCGGCGTCAACGGCGCGGGCAAGACGTCACTCCTGCGGGCACTCGCGGACGCCGCCGTCAGCCAGGGCGAGATCCAGCCCGCGGCCGGCTCCGTCACCGTCGGCAAGACCGTCCGGCTCGCCTACCTCTCCCAGGACGTCACCGAACTCCCCGCCTCTCTGCGGGTCCTGGAGGCCGTCCAGCAGATCCGCGACCGGGTCGACCTCGGCAAGGGCCGCGAGATGACGGCCGGTCAGCTCTGCGAGCAGTTCGGCTTCACCAAGGAGAAGCAGTGGACGCCCGTCGGCGACCTCTCCGGCGGTGAGCGCCGCCGTCTCCAGCTGCTGCGTCTCCTGATGGACGAGCCGAACGTCCTCTTCCTCGACGAGCCCACCAACGACCTCGACATCGAGACCCTCACCCAGCTCGAGGACCTCCTCGACGGCTGGCCCGGCTCCATGGTCGTCATCTCCCACGACCGGTTCTTCATCGAACGCACCACCGACAAGACGCTCGCGCTGCTCGGCGACAAGGCGCTGCGGATGCTGCCGCGCGGCATCGACGAGTACCTGGAGCGGCGCCGGAAGATGATCGAGGCGTCCGTCCCGACGCCGGCCGCCGCGCCCGCGCAGACGAAGCCCGGGGTCTCCGCCGCTGACTCCCGCGCCGCCAAGAAGGAGCTGCAGAAGGTCGAGCGTCAGCTCGACAAGGTCTCCCAGAAGGAGGCCAGGCTGCACACGCAGATCGCCGACAACGCCACCGACTTCGAGAAGGTGGCGAAGCTCGACGCGGAGCTGCGCGAACTCGTCGGGGAGCGCGAGGAACTGGAGATGCGCTGGCTCGAATTGGCCGAGGACGCATAACGAGGGCATCACAGGCCGGTCCTCCCTTGGGTACAAGGGGCGGACCGGTCGCTTTTGCGCCACGGCGTGAGTGGTAGAAAGAAAGCCCGTTCACGTCAAGGGGGAAACCGCTGATGACCCAGCCGCCCAGCAACCAGCCGCCGGGGGGCTTCGGAGCCCCCCAGGACCCGAACCAGGGCCCCTCGCACCAGGGCCGGCCCCAGGGCATGCCGCCCGTGCCGCCTCAGGCGCCCCAGACGCCCCCGGCACCCCAGTCTCCGCCGCCCGCCGCGCCCGGGCCGTACGGCCAGCAGCCGCAGCCCGGTTACGGGTACCCGCAGCAGGCCCCCGGCCCGTACGGGCAGCAGCCCCCGCAGCAGCAGCCGTACGGCTACCCGCAGCAGGGCCAGCAGCCCGGCTACCCGCCGCAGGGCGGCCCCGGCTACCCGCAGCAGCCCGGACCGTACGGCCAGCAGCAGAACCCGTACGGCGGCTACCCCAGCCAGCCGGGGTACCCGGGCGCCCCCACTCCGCCGCCCTCCGGCGGCGGACTCAAGGGCCGGACCGGTGTCATCGCGGCCGTGGCCGCCGCGGCCGTCCTGGTGGCCGCCGTCACCACCTGGGCCGTCGTCGGCGGTGACGACGAGAAGGACCCGATCGCCGGTCCGACCGCCACCGCCCCCGTGACGTCCTCCTCCGGAGCCCCCGCGCCCACCGAGTCGGTGGACAAGGGCGACGGCTCCGGAGACGGCTCCAACGGCGAGGAGGACCTCAACGCGGGCCGCCAGGCAGGCGAGGCCAAGATCAACTGGCTGCTCAAGAACAACGTCGACCTGCCCCGCAACGGCGCCGACGTCCTCGGCCCGTGGATCGTCGGCGACACCGTCGTCAAGGCCATGTACAAGAGCATCGACGGCTACAGCCTGAGCGACGGCTCCGCCAAGTGGCACATCGACGTGCCGTTCGAGCTGTGCGCGGCGCCGCCGGCGCCCGCCGCCAACGGCACCATGGTCTTCGCGTACGGGGACAGCGCCAAGGACGGCGCCAAGTGCACCGAGCTCCAGCAGATCGACCTCAAGACCGGCAAGAAGGGCTGGAAGAAGTCGGTCCCCAAGGCGACCGGCCTGTTCGCCTTCTCCGACAACACCCTGGCGATCAGCGGCAACACGGTCACCGCGGCCGGTTCCAGCACCGCCTACGGCTTCTCCCTCACCGACGGCAAGCAGCTGTTCAAGGGCGCCACCACGGGCTGCAAGCCCTTCGCGTACGCGGGCGGCACCAAGCTGATCGCCGCCATGGACTGCCCCTCGGGCAGCACGTCCAAGAAGATCCAGGCCGTCGGCGAGGTCGACCCGGCCACCGGCAAGCCCCGGTTCACCTTCCAGCTCGAGGCGGACTGGGAGGTCGACAAGGTCTACTCGGTCGACCCGCTGGTCGTCTCGGCCACCCAGCGCGAGCAGAAGAAGTGGACCGTCTTCGCGCTCGACGCCAAGGGCAAGCTGCGCTCGCAGATCCAGGGCGGCACGGACAAGTTCGCCCCGTCCTGCGGCGGCAGCTTCGTCGTCTTCGGCAAGAACCTCCAGGGCTGCACCGGAGTCGCCGCCGACGCCAACACGTTCTACATGTCCACCGAGACCTCGTACGGCAAGCCCAACGAGGTCGTCGCCTTCGACCTGAAGACCGGCAAGGCCAAGTGGCGCTCCAAGGCGCCGGGTGACCAGTCGATGATCCCGCTGCGCATGGAAGGCGGTCAGGTCCTGGTCTACGTCGACCCGTCGTACGACACGGGCGGCGCCGTCGCGACCATCGCCCCGACCGGCGGCGCGCCGAAGATCCTGCTCCAGCACCCGGCGTCGTCGGCCCAGGTCGAGAGCGGCTTCTACGACCCGGGGTTCGCCTACGGCGGCGGCACCTTCGTCGTGACGAGCGGGCGCGTCTCCGCGTCGAACGACAAGGAAGAGAAGCAGGTCAAGACGATGATGGCGTTCAGCAAGTGAGGTATTCGGACCGATGACGCAGCCACCTCCGCCCCCGCCGAACCAACCCCCGGACCCGCAGGGCGGCTTCGGCGCGCCGACGCCCCCGCCGCAGCAGCAGCCGGAGCCGGGCTACGGTTACCCGCAGCAGCCGCCGCAGCAGCCGGACCAGAGCTACGGCTACCCGCAGCAGCAGCCCGACCAGAGCTACGGGTACCCCCAGCAGCCCGACCAGGGCCAGGGGTACGGCTATCCGCAGCAGCCGCCGGCGCCTCCGCAGCAGCAGCCGTACGGCTACCCCACCGCGCCGCAGCAGCAGCCCTACGGCGGCTACCAGCAGCCGGCCCAGCCCCCGTACGGCTATCCGACCCAGCCCCAGCCGTCCTACGACGGCTACCAGCAGCCCGCCCCGGCCCCCGCGGCCGGCGGCGGCAAGAAGCTGTCGGCGCAGCTCCAGATCATCATCGCGGCGGCCGTCGCCGTCGTCCTGATCGTCGGCGCCGGCATCTGGTACGCCAACTCCGGCAGCGGCGACGGCCCGGGTGAGGAGGCCAAGGGCACCGCCGGCACCTCGCAGGGCACCGGCGGCACCGGAGGCACCGGCGGGTCCGGCGGCTCGAACGGTCTGGGCGGCGGCGGCAAGGAGAAGGCGCCCGCGAGCACGCAGGCGAAGATGGCCTTCACGGTCGGCCAGCCGAAGGTCCCGGACCTCACCGACGTCTCCGGCTCCTGGATCACCGACAAGGCGTACGTGAAGACCGGGGTCACCTCGATCGTCGCCTACGACCTGGACAAGGGCACGGTCCTGTGGACCCTGCCGCTGACCGGCCAGGTCTGCGGCGCCTCGCGGCACCAGACCGCCGACCACAAGGTGCCGATCCTCTTCGAGGCCAAGAAGCGGGTCGCGCCGCGCTACTACCAGACCTGCACCGAGGTCGGCATGGTCGACCTGAACACCGGCAAGCTGCTCTGGTCCACCTCGGTCACCGGCGGCAGCGCCGGCGACCAGAAGGCCCGGTTCAGCGAGGTCACGCTCAGCGGGAAGACCGTCGCGGCCGGCGGCACCGACGGAGGCGCGGCCTTCGACATCGCCAACGGAAACCCGCGCTGGAAGCCGCAGGCCGACAAGCAGAACTGCTACGACCTGGGGTACGGCGGCGGCGAGGGACTCGTCGCGGTCCGCAAGTGCGGTTCGTACAAAAGCCAGTACGTGATGATCCAGAACCTCGACCCGATGACGGGGGCCCCGCTCTCGCAGTTCAAGATGCCGACCGGGGTCGAGTACGCGTCGGTGATCTCCACCAAGCCGCTGGTCGTCGCGGCCGACGTCGGCGACAGCGCCGGTGACGGCAGCGGCATCTCGGACTTCTTCTCGATCGACGAGAAGACCGGGAAGCTGAAGGCGAAGATCACGGCGGACGCCGACCAGTACGCGGCCCGCTGCCGCTCCACCAGGGTCGAGTCCTGCTCGCAGGCGCTCGTCGGCAACGGCCGGCTCTACGTGCCGACCGAGGAGCACGAGGGCGCCAGCGGCGAGTACGGCGACGAGACGAACGAGATCATCGCCTTCGACCTCGCCACCGGGCGGACCGTGCCGGAGAAGGCGGACGCGGGCGACAAGTACACGCTCGTCCCGCTGCGCATGGACGGCGGCGATCTCATCGCGTACAAGGCCCCGCCGTACGACAAGGGCGGCCGGATCGTGTCGATCAACGGCGGCACGATGAAGGAGACGCTGCTCCTGGAGAACCCCGGGGACCGGACGATCCGGGACGCCGAGACCAGCTTCAGCCTGAACGGCTCCGAACTCGCGTACTCCGACGGCCGGTTCTTCCTCTCGGGGACGATGGTCAGCAAGGAGGACTCGACGTCCAACTACAAGAAGTACCTGATCGTGTCCTTCGGCGTCGCGCGCTGACGGCAGGTACGCGAAGGGCCCCTCCGGTGATCACCGACGGTGATCACCGGAGGGGCCCTCTTCTTTTCGTCGGGTGACGGAGGGACAGTTCGTCACCGTGAAGAGGGAATTCGGGGCCGGGGGCGGCGGCCCCTCCGGGGTTCGGGCGATACCGGGCCGGGGAGCGTGTACCTTGCCGGGTCAGGCGTGCCGGGGGACGGCGGGCGCGGAGGATGGGGGATGACCGGGATGGGCGTACGCCTCGTGGTGGTGGACGAGCACCGCCTGCTCGCGGAGGCGCTGGCCTCGGCGCTGAAGCTGCGCGGGCACCGGGTGCTCGCGGCGGCCGCGCCGGTGGCGGGGGCGGCGGAGCTCGTGGTGAGCCGGGCGCCGGAGGTCTGTCTCCTGGGCACGGCCGCGCCGGCCGAGCCGGGGGCCTTCGACGTGGTCGTACGGATCAAGCGGGAGCGGCCGCAGGTGGCGGTGGTGGTGCTCGGTCCCGTGCCGTCGCCGCGTGGCATCGCGGCGGCGTTCGCGGCCGGGGCCTCGGGCTACGTACGGCACGACGAGCGCATCGAGGGCGTCGAGCGGGCGCTCGTGAAGGCGAGGGCGGGGGAGTCGGCGGTGGCGCCGCAGCTGCTGCGTGCGGCCTTCGCGGAGCTTCTGCATCCCACGGCGCAGCCGGACGACGAGGGGCAGCGGCTGCTGCGGCTGCTCACCCAGCGGGAGGTGGAGGTCCTCGTCCGGGTCGCGGAGGGGGAGGACACCCGGCTGATCGCGGCGGGGATGGGGATCGCGTCGAGCACGGCGCGGACGCATGTGCAGCGGGTCCTGATGAAGCTGGGCGTCGGGTCGCGGCTCGAGGCGGCGGCCCTCGCGGCCCGTACGGGGCTGCTGGACCGCGCGGTGCCGCGGCCGCGGAAGCCCTTCTGAGCCGAGGTGAATGAAGACCGGTCCGTGCCCATGGGGGCGGACCGGTGCTCAGCCGTTGACGCTGTTGTTGGAATATGATTCCTTGTGCGTGGTTCTGTTTGATCCCGCCCGGAGGGCACCGCCGTGAAGAAGACCGTCACCAAACTCGCCGACGGGCGCGAGCTGATCTACTACGACGAGCGCGACGACGCCGTCCGCGCCGACGTCGACCGCAGGCCGCTCGACCCCGTCTCCTCCGCCACCGAGCTGCGGTACGACGAGCTCCTCGGGGACTCCGTCGCCGTCGCCTCGCACCGGCAGGGGCGTACGTACCACCCGCCCGCCGGCGAGTGCCCGCTCTGCCCCTCCGCCGACGGCAGACAGAGCGAGATCCCGGCCCCGGCGTACGAGGTCGCCGTCTTCGAGAACCGCTTCCCCACGCTCGCCGGGGAGTCCGGCCGGTGCGAGGTCGTCTGCTTCACCTCCGACCACGAGGCCTCCTTCGCCGACCTCACGCCCGAGCGGGCCGCGCTCGTGCTCGCCGCGTGGACCGACCGGACCACCGAGCTCGCGGAGCGGCCCGGCGTCGAGCAGGTGTACTGCTTCGAGAACCGCGGCGCCGAGATCGGCGTCACCCTCGCCCACCCCCACGGGCAGATCTACGCCTACCCGTTCGCCACGCCCCGGACCGCCCTCATGCAGCGCCGGGCCGCCGAGCACCGGGCCCGCACCGGAGGCAACCTCTTCGACGACGTCGTCGCACGGGAACGCGCCGACGCCGTGCGCGTCGTCCTGGAGACCGAGCACTGGATCGCCTTCGTGCCGTACGCCGCCCACTGGCCGTACGAGGTCCACCTCTACCCGGTCCGCCGGGTGCCCGACCTGCGGGTGCTCGACGAGGCGGCCCGCACAGAGTTCCCACAGGTCTATCTGGAACTCTTGAGGCGGTTCGACCGGATCTTCGGTCCGGACGAGCCCCCCACGCCGTACATCTCCGCCTGGCACCAGGCGCCCTTCACGAGCGAGGACCGCGAGGAGTTCGGGCTGCACCTGGAACTCTTCACCGTCCGGCGGACGTCCGGCAGGCTGAAGTACCTCGCGGGCACCGAGTCCGGCATGAGCGCGTTCAGCAACGACGTGCCGCCGGAGGACGCGGCCCGACGACTCCGAGAGGTGGCGACCAAGTGACCGAGGCCGTGAAGAAGTACCTGGTGACCGGCGGAGCCGGATACGTGGGCAGCGTCGTCGCCGCCCACCTCCTGGAGCGTGGCCACCGCGTCACCGTCCTCGACGACCTCTCCACCGGCTTCGCCGAAGCCGTCCCCGAGGGCGCCGAGTTCATCGAGGGCCGCATCCAGGACGCGGCGAAGTGGCTGGACGGCTCCTACGACGGCGTCCTGCACTTCGCCGCCTTCTCCCAGGTCGGCGAGTCCGTCGCCAAGCCCGAGAAGTACTGGGAGAACAACGTCGGCGGCACCCTGGCCCTGCTCGCCGCGACGCGCGCCGCCGGCGTCCGCAAGCTGGTCTTCTCCTCCACCGCCGCGACCTACGGCGAGCCGGAGACCGTGCCGATCACCGAGTCCGCGGTGACCGCCCCCACCAGCCCCTACGGGGCGAGCAAGCTGGCCGTCGACCACATGATCGGCGCCGAGTGCGTCGCCCACGGCCTGGCCGCCGTCTCGCTGCGCTACTTCAACGTGGCCGGGGCGTACGGCTCGCTCGGCGAGCGGCACGAGCCCGAGTCGCACCTGATCCCGCTCGTCCTCCAGGTCGCCCTGGGCCGCCGCGAGGCGATCTCCGTGTACGGCGAGGACTACCCGACCCCGGACGGCACCTGCGTCCGCGACTACATCCACGTCGCCGACCTCGCCGAGGCCCACGTCCTGGCGCTCGACGCGATGACCGCCGGCGCCGTGCCGGCCGGCGAGCACCTGATCTGCAACCTGGGCAACGGCAACGGCTTCTCCGTACGCGAGGTCGTCGAGACCGTCCGGGAGGTCACCGGGCACCCCATCCCGGAGATCACCGCCCCGCGCCGCGCCGGTGACCCCGCGGTCCTCGTCGCCTCCGCCGACGCCGCCCGCGAGCGGCTCGGCTGGACGCCGTCCCGGCCCGACCTGGCGGCCGTCGTGGCCGACGCGTGGGCGTTCGCGCAGCAGCAGGAAGGAGCGCGCTCGTGAGTCTTGTGACCGTCGCCGCCGACTTCGAGGCGCTGTACGGCGCCGCCCCCGACGGTGTCTGGGCCGCCCCCGGGCGGGTCAACCTCATCGGTGAGTACACCGACTTCAACGACGGCTTCGTGCTGCCGCTCGCGCTGCCGCACACCACCGTCGCCGCCGTCTCCCGCCGCGACGACGGCGTGCTTCGCCTGCACTCCGCCGACATCGACGGCGGCATCGTCCAGCTGGAGGTCGACGCCCTCGACCCGCTCTCCGGCGGCGGCTGGGCGGCCTACCCCGCCGGCGTGGTCTGGGCCCTGCGGGAGGCCGGGCACCCGGTGACGGGCGCGGACGTCCACCTCACCTCGACCGTGCCGACCGGCGCCGGGCTCTCCTCGTCCGCCGCCCTCGAGGTCGTCACGGCGCTCGCCCTGAACGACCTGTTCGGCCTCGGGCTCTCCCGGCCCGAGCTCGCCCGGCTCGCCCAGCGCGCCGAGAACGCCTTCGTCGGCGTCCCCTGCGGGGTCATGGACCAGATGGCCTCCGCCTGCGCCGTGGAGGGCCACGCCCTCCATCTGGACACCCGGGACCTCTCGTACCGCCAGGTCCCCTTCGACCTGGCCCGCGAGGGGCTGCGGCTGCTCGTCGTCGACACCCGCGTGAAGCACGCGCTCGGGGACGGCGCGTACGCCGAGCGGCGCGCCGGTTGTGAAGCGGGCGCGCGGGCGCTCGGGGTGAAGGTCCTGCGCGAGGTGACAGCCGTGCAACTCCCCGAAGCCCTCGCACGGCTGAGCGACGAGACGATTCTGCGGTACGTCCGGCACGTCGTCACCGACAACGCGCGCGTGGAGCGGACCATCGCGCTCCTCGACGCCGGGGACACCCGGGCCGTCGGCCCCGTCCTCACCGAGGGGCACGCCTCGCTCCGGGACGATCTGCGCGTCTCCTGCCCCGAATTGGACCTCGTCGTCGAGGCGGCGAACGCCGCCGGGGCGCTCGGTGCCCGGATGACGGGCGGCGGCTTCGGCGGTTCGGCCCTCGTCCTCGTCGACACCGACCGGGCCGAGGCGGTTGCCGCCGCCGTCGTGAAGGCCTTCGCCGCGGCCGGATACGCGGCCCCCGGCATCTTCCCCGCCGTGCCCGCGGAGGGCGCGCGCCGGCTCTGATCACCCACCAGGTCCGCACGACTTCGGACAGTTCCGCGAAACGGCCCCCACCGCGACGCCCCGCCCCTACTCTGAGGGGCAGCGCCGGTGGGGGCCGGTGCTGTTCAGGGGGCGATACCCGGTCGGGTACGGCGCGGGGGAGCGGGGTAACTGTCCACGCACGGCGGCGGCCGCGCGAGCGACGACCCGCCCCCGGCGCCGTGCCCGCGTCGGTCCGTTCCTCGACCCTTGGGGGTGTCCGTGGCACGTATCCGTGTCCTGGTGGTGGACGACCACCGCGTCTTCGCCGAATCGCTGGCCGCCGCGCTCGCGGCGGAGCCCGACGTGGACGTCGCCGCCGCGGGAAGCGGCCCGGCCGCCCTGCGCTGCCTGGAGCGGGGCGCGGCGGAGGGGCGCAGGTTCGACGTGCTGCTCGTCGACGCCGAGCTGGGCACGGGGCCCCCGGGGGCGGCCGTGGCCCGGGTGGTGCCGGACGACGCCGAGGGCGCCGTCGACGGGATCTCCCTGGTCGCCGGGGTGCGCCAGGTCCAGCCCGCCGTCCGTACCGTCGTGCTCGCGGAGAAGGACGACCCGCGGCGGGCCGCGCTCGCCCTCCAGGCGGGCGCTTCCGGCTGGGTCGCGAAGGACTGTTCGCTCCAGCGGCTCCTCGCGGTGGTCCGGGGCGTGCTGCGGGACGAGACCCATCTGCCGCCGGCGCTGCTCACCGGCGTCCTGCGGGAGCTGACGGCGGCCCGTAAGCACCGGACGGACAGCGAGCGGCTCGTGGAGTCGCTGACCCCGCGCGAGCGGGAGGTGCTGCGCTGCATGGTCGCGGGCCTCGGCCGCAAGGCGGTCGCCGAGCGCCTCTTCCTGTCGCCGCACACCGTCCGTACGCACATGCAGAACGTGCTGGGGAAGCTGGGTGTCCACTCGACCCTGGCGGCGGTGGCGCTGGCCCGCCGGGCGGGCGTGGGCCCGGCGCAGCTGGGTGAGGCCCCGGCGCGGCTGGGGGAGATCCCGGCGCAGCCGGATGGGGCCCCGCTAGCCCGGGATGTTGTCGAACGGCCCGGTCAGCCGGCGTAGCAGCGCGGCCAGTTCGCCGCGCTGGGCGCGGGAGAGCTGGGCCAGGATGGCGCGCTCCTGGGCGAGGAGCCCGGCGAGGGCCTCGTCGGCGCGGTCGCGGCCTTCCGGGGTGAGCCGGACGAGGACGCCGCGCCGGTCGCTGGGGTCGGGGAGCCGCTCGACGAGGCCCTTCTTGGTGAGCCGGTCGATGCGGTTGGTCATGGTGCCGGAGGTGACCAGGGTCTGCGTCAGGAGCTGGCCGGGGGAGAGCTGGTAGGGCGCTCCGGCCCGGCGCAGGGAGGTGAGGACGTCGAACTCCCACGGCTCCAGCTGGTGCTCGGAGAAGGCGAGCCGGCGGGCGCGGTCGAGGTGCCGGGCGAGGCGGGAGACGCGGCTGAGCACCTCGAGTGGTTCCACGTCGAGGTCGGGGCGCTCGCGGCGCCATGCTGCGACCAGTCGGTCGACCTCGTCCTCCATGACGATCAGTGTAGAGGGTCTGTTGACATAAAGTCTCTTGTGTTCGAGTTTATCGATGTCGAGTATCTTGATGTCGAGATATATTCTGCTGGACTATGGGGAAGGGACCCGGCCGGAACTCGTTCCGCTTCGGTCTTTCCGTCCAGCAAGGGGGCTTCGAACATGCATTCCGTGTCATCCGCCGCACCTACGTGGGACCCGCAGCAATACCTCCGTCACGCCGGCCACCGCACCCGTCCCTTCCTCGACCTGCTCGCCCGAATACCGGACCTGCCCACCCGCGACCGGCCCGCCCGGATCGCCGACCTCGGCTGCGGCCCCGGCAATGTGACGGCCCTCCTCGCCGACCGCTGGCCCGACGCCCACATCACCGGCTTCGACCTCTCGCCCGAGATGCTGGAGCGGGCCGAGAAGGACTGGTCCGGCACCACGAGGGGCGGCGGCTGGCTCGACTTCCGGGCCGCCGACGCCGCCCACTGGACCCCCACCGAGCCCTACGACCTCATCGTCTCCAACGCGGCCCTCCAGTGGGTGCCCAACCACCCGGAGTCCTTTGCCGCGTGGATCGACGGCCTCCGCCCGGGCGGCACCCTCGCCTTCCAGGTCCCCGGCAACTTCACCGCGCCCAGCCACGCCCTGCTCGGCGAACTCTGCGAGACCCCCGAGTGGCGCGGCCGGGTCGGCGACCAGGGCCGCCGCTACGTCCACATCCTCGACGCCGCCGACTACCTCACCCGCCTCACCGGTCTCGGCTGCGAGACGGAGGTCTGGGAGACCACGTACTGCCAACTGCTCCAGGGCGAGGACCCCGTCCTCGACTGGGTCAAGGGCACGGCCCTGCGCCCCGTCCTGACCGCCCTGGGCGACGACCAGGAGGCGGTCGACGCCTTCCTCGCCCAGTACCGCACCCTCCTCCGCGAGGCCTACCCACCGGGCCCGCACGGCACGGTCTTCCCCTTCCGCCGCGTCTTCGCCCTCGCCCGCAAACGCCCGTGAACGCACGGGCGCCCCGCACCGGAATACCGGTGCGGGGCGCCCGAGGACCCTCAGAGCGTCACGAGATCGAGTTGTAGATCCCGAAGCCGGTGTTGATCCTGTACCGCGCGGAGAACTTGCCCGGGGTGGTGCCCAGGTAGCGGTACACCTCGCCGCCCGCGGTCACGCCCAGCAGGTCGCCCTTGCCGTCGGCGTTGAGGTCGCCGGGGGCGATCAGCTTGGAGTACGCGTTCCAGCCGGAGCCGACGTACTTACGGGTCGCGAACGGCGAGGCCGCGACGCCCGTGCCCGCGTACAGGTACAGGTCGCCGCCCGTCGTGCGGGCCACGAGGTCCATGCGGCCGTCGCCGGTGTAGTCACCCGCGCCGGCGAGCGCGTTGTACGCGCCCCAGCCGCTGCCGATCTTGACCCGGCCGCTGAGCTTGGTGCCCGCACCGTTGCCCGCGTACAGGTAGAGGTAGCCGGCGCGGTCGCGGGCCAGCAGGTCGCCCTTGCCGTCATTGGTCAGGTCGCCGGGGCCGACGAGGGTGTTGTAGACGCCCCAGCCGCTGCCGATCTCGTTGCCCTCGATGTACAGGTCGCCGTACATGACCAGGGCGATGTCGGAGAGGGAGTCCGGGTTCATCGAGGACAGGTGGATGGGGCTCAGGCCCTCGAGGCCGCCCGCACCGAGGATCTCCATGCGCGGGTCCAGCTTGCCGGTGGTGCTGTTGTAGTACCAGTACAGCGCCCCGTTGGGCGTGGTCGCGTAGATGCCCTCCTTGCCCGTGTACGGGATGCTGCCGGCGCCGGCGAACTGCGTGATGCCCGCCCACTCGCCCGACGCACTCGACGGCTGGCGCGCGGCCAGGGTGCCGTCGGTGTTGGAGGCGTAGTGGAAGAGCGTGCCGGCGTTGTCCCGGGCCAGCAGGTTTCCGTTGCCGGCGGGCAGGATCTGGTTGTAGAGGCCCCAGCCGACACCGACGGACTTGCGGGTGCCGAACGGGTTCGTCGTGTCACCCGTACCGGCGTAGAACCACACCGTGCCGCCGGGGTCCCGGGCGTACATGTCGGCCAGGCCGTCGCCGTTGACGTCGTTGGCGCCGACGATCTGGTCGTAGGCCTGCCAGCCGCTGCCGACCAGCTTCCGCACGCCGAGCGGCTGGGTCAGGTTGCCCGTCGCCAGGTACAGGTAGAGCTTGCCGTCGTGGGCGCGGGCGACCACGTCCGCGCGGCCGTCGCCGTTCACGTCACCGGGCGAGACGACCTTGTTGTAGGTCTGCCAGCCGCTGCCCACGACGGACTCGTACGGGGTGCCGCTCGGAGCGGCGTCCTGGTACAGCTTCAGCGTGCCGTTCTCCGAGAGGACGAGCACCTCGGGTTCGGTCGTGGCACCGCCCTGGTTGCCGATCGGGACGATGTCCTTCGCGACGTCGTCGATGCGAGGGAGCTCGAAGAAGGCGCTGACCTGGGTGCTCGTGGCCGTGAAGAGGTCCCCTTCCGTGGCGCGGAAGATGACGTCCTCGTAGCCGTCGCCGTCCAGGTCGGAGAGCGGCGCGGCGGTGGCCGAGGCCACGTCGGCGCGGGCGGCTCCCTGCGTCGGGAGCGTCAGCTTCGGCGGGGTGAAGGAGGGCGCCTCCTTCTCGATCTTCGGAAGGGGCGCCGGCGAGTCGGCGGACGCCGGACCCGAGAGGAGCATGCCGGCGGAGAGGGCGAGAGCGGTGCAGGTGGCGACGCGGCGAGCGCGCTTGGAGTGCACGAAAAGCAAGAGATCCCCCCAGGGACCACAGGTTCGGCAGAACCGAACAGGGGGTTCGCACAGCCTCGAACGGCGTCAGCGCGCGCCGTCGGGCACGCGGAGACGACCTCGTTCGAAGGTCGGGACACCCCCCCGGATGTTGAACGCGATTCTACCCACGTGTCTGTCGTTCGCCAGAGCTATTTGACCGCTGGGGCATGTCTCTCGTCCGGCGACGCCGTGAACGCACGGGCGCCCCGCGCCGACAGAACCGGTGCGGGGCGCCCGAGGACCCTCTAGAACAGCTGCGTGTAGGCCTGGTAGCCGTAGCCGATCCTCACGCGGGGCGTGATGGCCGAGCCGGTGCCCGTGCCCAGGTAGCGGAACAGCTCGCCCGCCGCGTTCACCGCGAGCAGGTCGGCCTTGCCGTCGCCGTTGAGGTCGCCCGGCGCCGCCAGCTTGTTGTACGCGTTCCAGCCGGTGCCGATGCTCGTCCGCCGGGCGAAGGGGGCCTTCTCGGAGCCCGTGCCCTGGTACAGCCACAGGACGCCGCGGGCGTCACGGGCCAGCAGGTCCGTACGGCCGTCGCCCGTGTAGTCGCCCGCGCCCAGGACCCGGTTGTACGCGTTCCAGCCGCTACCGATCCGGATCCGCGGCGCCACGCCGCTGCCCGTGCCGTAGCCCCGGTACAGCCACAGGACGCCCGACGCGTCGCGCGCCACCAGGTCGCCCTTGCCGTCGCCGCTCAGGTCACCGGGGCCGACGAGCAGGTTGTACGCCTGCCAGCCGGGACCGAAGTCCCTGTCGCCGTTGTACAGGTGACCCTGGTAGGTCTCCAGGAGATCGGCGAAGGCGCCCTCGTCCAGGGCGGAGACGTACGAGAGGTTCGCGCCGGCCCAGCCGCCGGTGGCGCCCCACTGCGCGCGTGCGGTGAGCTTGCCGTTGTTCTGGTCGCCGTACCAGAAGAGCGTCCCGGCGCTGTCGCGGCCGAGGAACCCGCTCCTGCCGGCGGTGGGGATGTTGCCTGCCCCCGCGAACTGGTCCACGCCGAGCCAGCTGCCGGAGAGCTTCACCCGCGTCGAGTACGAGCCGTTGCCGAGACCGCTGTAGGCCCAGAGCGCACCGGTCTGGTCACGGGCGAGCAGATCGGCCTTGCCGTCACCGTTGCGGTCGTCGGGGGCGACGATCTGGTTGTACGCGTCCCAGCTCTTGCCGATCTCCTTGCGCGGCTTGAACGGCGACGCCGGGTCGCCGGTGCTGCCGTAGAAGTACAGCCGGCCGTCCGTGGTGCGGGCCACGACGTCACCGCGGCCGTCGCCGCTGTTGTCACCGATGCCCACGAGCTGGTCGTAGACGCCCCACGCGGGGCCGACCTTCGCACGGCCGGCGAAGGGCGCCGTCGTCACGCCGGTCGCCCGGTAGTAGTAGAGATCGCCGTTGTAATCGCGGGCCAGCAGGTCGGCCCTGCCGTCACCGCTGATGTCACCGGGCGAGAACACCTTGTTGTAGATGTACCAGCCGTTGCCCGACCAGGTGAGCGAGCCGGAGGTCAAGGTGGCCTCCGCGTACAGCCGGAGCACGCCGTTCCTGGAGACCGCGAGCACCTCGGGCTTGCCCGTCCCGTTCTGGTCGCCGATGGGAACGAGGTCGAGGTTCTGTTTGACGAGCGAGTCGGCGGGCCCGAACTTCGTGGCCTCCGCCGCGGCGGTCGGCGCCACGTACGTCCGGCCGTCCTGCTTGCGGTGGATCAGATCGGTCCTGCCGTCTCCGTCCACGTCGAAGCGGGCCCGCACGACGGCCGTCCCCGCGGCGGCGCGGGCCGTGCCCGTCCCGACGGCCGGCTGCGACATGTCCAGCTTCGGCGTCGTCGTGTCAGCGCTCTGCGGCTGCTCCACGACGGGCCGGGGTGCCGGGTCGGCCGTGGCGGGTGACGCCAGGACCATGCCGACGGACAGGGCGAGCGCGGTGCAGGTGGTGACACGACGAGCACGCCCGAAGAATGCGGAACGCAAAAGATCCCCCCCTGGGGAACGTCAGAACCAGGACCGGAACGGGGGTCAGCGACGCCTCCGCACGGCCGTGGGCACGTACGGAGGGCGAACCCCCCCCGGATGTGGGGAGGAGTGTATTCCTGGGCGGACGGGGGGAGTCGAGCGGGTTCCCGCACTCCGTCACCTGTCAGCTCTCGCGGCGCTCTGCGCTCTCGCGGTGACGTCAGCTCTCGCGGCGTTTTGCCGGTCTCGCGGTGAACCGTCAGCTCTTGCGGTGCCCTATCAACCGTGGCTTCGGCTCGAGCCCGTCGAGCCCGTGCCACGCCAGGTTCACCAGATGCGCCGCGACCTCCGCCTTCTTCGGCTTGCGGACGTCCAGCCACCACTGGCCCGTCAGCGCCACACTGCCCACCAGGGCCTGCGCGTACAGCGGTGCCAGCTTCGGGTCGAAGCCGCGGGCCTTGAACTCCAGGCCCAGGATGTCCTCCACCTGCGTGGCGATGTCACTGATCAGCGACGCGAACGTACCCGTCGACTGCGCCACCGGAGAATCCCGTACGAGGATCCGGAAGCCGTCCGTGTAGTTCTCGATGTAGTCGAGCAGTGCGAACGCCGCCTGCTCCAGGAGCTCCCGGGGGTGCCCGGCCGTCAGCGCGCCCGTCACCCCTTCGAGGAGCTGGCGCATCTCCCGGTCGACCACGACCGCGTACAGCCCTTCCTTGCCGCCGAAGTGCTCGTACACCACCGGCTTGGAGACCCCGGCCTTCGCCGCGATCTCCTCGACCGACGTGCCCTCGAAGCCCTTCGCGGCGAAGAGCGTGCGGCCGATGTCGAGCAGCTGCTCCCGCCGCTCCGCGCCCGTCATCCGCACCCGGCGACCGCGCCGGGGCTTCTGCTCGCCGCTGCCGGTGCCGCTGGTCCTGCCGTCGATCGCCACGTCTTCCATCATGCCGCGTCTGCGGACGCGCTCTGGCGGCGGGCTTCGATGCGCTCCTTCGCCGGCCAGCGCACGTCGTACGCCCAGCCCGCCTGCTCGAACCAGCGGATCAGGCGCGCGCTGGAGTCGACCTGGCCGCGCAGCACCCCGTGCCGCGCCGACGTCGGGTCCGCGTGGTGCAGGTTGTGCCAGGACTCGCCGCACGAAAGGACCGCGAGCCACCACACGTTGCCCGAACGGTCACGCGACTTGAAGGGACGCTTGCCGACCGCGTGGCAGATCGAGTTGATCGACCAGGTCACGTGGTGCAGTAGCGCCACCCGGACAAGCGAGCCCCAGAAGAACGCGGTGAACGCGCCCCACCACGACATCGTCACCAGACCGCCCACCAGCGGCGGGATCGCCAGGGACACGATCGTGAAGGAGAGGAAGTGGCGCGAGATCGCCACGAGCGCCGGGTCCTTGATCAGGTCCGGGGCGTACTTCTGCTGCGGCGTCCGCTCCTCGTCGAACATCCAGCCGATGTGCGCCCACCACAGGCCCTTCATCAGGGCCGGGAGCGTCTCCCCGAAGCGCCACGGCGAGTGCGGGTCGCCCTCCGCGTCCGAGAACTTGTGGTGCTTGCGGTGGTCCGCCACCCAGCGCACGAGCGGGCCCTCCACGGCGAGCGACCCCATGAGCGCGAGCGCGATCCGCAGCGGCCGCTTCGCCTTGAACGAACCGTGCGTGAAGTAGCGGTGGAAACCGATCGTGATCCCGTGGCAGCCGATGTAGTACATCGCCACCATCAGCCCGATATCCAGCCAGCTCACCCCCCAGCCCCAGGCCAGCGGCACCGCGGCGAGCAGCGCCAGGAACGGCACCACGATGAAGAGGAGCAGCGCGACCTGCTCGACCGAACCCTTGCTGTCCCCGCCGAGCGTGGCGGAGGTCAGGGCCGTGACGCCGTCCTGCGACTCGGGCGAATCGGGCGCCTCCGAGGACGAAGTCACCTCTGGGCTAGTGGTCATGGGTGTCCCCTGGGGGTGAGGGTGAGGGTAAGGGTGGGGGAAAATAGGAGAAAGTACCGCGATATATGACCGAGGCTACGCCTCCGTAACCTACGGCGTCGTAAGTATGGCAGCGCCGGGGCTCGCGGCAAGAGGGGCACAAGAGGGGCGCGGCGGCCGCCGGGGAGACGGACACCTATCCTGGTGGCGTCGGACAGCGCGGTCCGCAAGCCTCCAGTACCCCTCCAGACGTGCTCAAACACTGCAAGGAGCCGCACCTGTGAGCAGTGCCGACCAGACCCCCACCGCCAGCACCGAGCTGCGCGTCGACATCCGCCGACTGGGCGATCTCCTCGGCGAGACCCTCGTCCGCCAGGAGGGCCACGAGCTCCTCGACCTCGTCGAGCGGGTCCGCAGCCTTACGCGCGAGGACGGAGAGGCCGCCGCCGAACTGCTCCGCGGCGTCGAACTCGAGACGGCCGCGAAGCTGGTGCGCGCCTTCTCCACCTACTTCCACCTCGCGAACGTCACCGAGCAGGTCCACCGCGGCCGCGAGATGCGCGAGAAGCGCGCCGCGGAGGGCGGCCTCCTCGCCCGCACCGCCGACATGCTCAAGGACGGCGACCCCGAGCACGTCCGCGAGACGGTCAAGAACCTCAGCGTCCGACCCGTCTTCACCGCGCACCCCACCGAAGCGGCCCGCCGCTCCGTCCTCAACAAGCTCCGCCGGATCGCCGCCCTCCTGGAGACCCCGGTCATCGAGGCCGACCGGCGCCGCCACGACCTGCGGCTCGCCGAGAACATCGACCTCATCTGGCAGACCGACGAGCTCCGGGTGGTCCGCCCCGAGCCCGCCGACGAGGCCCGCAACGCCATCTACTACCTCGACGAGCTGCACGCCAACGCCGTCGGTGACGTCCTGGAGGACCTCGCCGCCGAGCTGGAGCGCGTCGGCTTCGAGCTGCCCTCCGGCACCCGCCCGCTCACCTTCGGCACCTGGATCGGCGGCGACCGCGACGGCAACCCCAACGTCACCCCGCAGGTGACCAGGGACGTCCTGATCCTCCAGCACGAGCACGGCATCACCGACGCCCTCGAACTCGTCGACTACCTCCGCGGGCTCCTCTCCAACTCCATCCGCTACACCGGGGCAACCCAGGAGCTCCTGGACTCCCTCCAGTACGACCTGGACCTCCTCCCGGAGATCAGCCCCCGCTACAAGCGGCTGAACGCCGAGGAGCCGTACCGGCTCAAGGCCACCTGCATCCGGCAGAAGCTCGTCAACACCCGTGAGCGCCTCGCCGCCGGCACCCCCCACCAGGACGGCCGCGACTACCTCGGCACCGCCGAACTCGTCCGCGACCTCACCCTGATCCAGACCTCGCTGCGCGAGCACCGCGGCGGCCTCTTCGCCGACGGCCGGATGGAACGCACCATCCGCACCCTGTCGGCCTTCGGCCTCCAGCTCGCCACCATGGACGTCCGCGAGCACGCCGACGCCCACCACCACGCCCTCGGTCAGCTCTTCGACCGCCTCGGCGAGGAGTCCTGGCGGTACGCCGACATGCCGCGCGACTACCGGCAGAAGCTGCTCGCCAAGGAGCTGCGGTCGAGGCGGCCGCTCGCGCCGACGCCCGCCCCGCTCGACGCGGCCGGGCAGAAGACCCTCGGCGTCTTCCACACCGTCAAGGAGGCCTTCGAGCGCTTCGGCCCGGAGGTCATCGAGTCGTACATCATCTCGATGTGCCAGGGCGCGGACGACGTCTTCGCCGCCGCCGTCCTCGCCCGCGAGGCCGGTCTGATCGACCTGCACGGCGGCTGGGCCAAGATCGGCATCGTGCCGCTCCTGGAGACCACCGACGAGCTCAAGGCCGCCGACGTCATCCTCGACGGCATGCTGGCCGACCCCTCCTACCGGCGCCTCGTCTCGCTCCGCGGCGACGTCCAGGAGGTCATGCTCGGCTACTCGGACTCCTCGAAGTTCGGCGGCATCACCACCTCCCAGTGGGAGATCCACCGCGCCCAGCGTCGCCTCCGCGACGTCGCCCACCGCTACGGGGTACGGCTCCGCCTCTTCCACGGCCGCGGCGGCACCGTCGGCCGCGGCGGCGGCCCCTCGCACGACGCGATCCTCGCCCAGCCCTGGGGCACCCTGGAGGGCGAGATCAAGGTGACCGAGCAGGGCGAGGTCATCTCCGACAAGTACCTGATCCCGTCGCTCGCGCGGGAGAACCTGGAGCTGACGGTCGCCGCCACGCTCCAGGCCTCCGCCCTGCACACGGCCCCGCGCCAGTCCGACGAGGCCCTCGCCCGCTGGGACGCGGCCATGGACACCGTCTCGGACGCCGCCCACACCGCGTACCGCAGGCTCGTCGAGGACCCGGACCTGCCGACGTACTTCCTCGCCTCGACCCCGGTCGACCAGCTCGCCGACCTGCACCTGGGCTCGCGGCCCTCCCGCCGCCCCGGCTCGGGCGTCTCCCTCGACGGCCTGCGGGCCATCCCGTGGGTGTTCGGCTGGACCCAGTCCCGGCAGATCGTCCCCGGCTGGTTCGGCGTCGGCTCCGGCCTCAAGGCCCTGCGCGAGGCCGGTCTCGACCCGGTGCTCGGCGAGATGTACGAGCAGTGGCACTTCTTCCGCAACTTCCTCTCCAACGTCGAGATGACGCTCGCGAAGACGGACCTGCGGATCGCCCGCCACTACGTCGACACCCTCGTCCCCGACGAGCTCAAGCACGTCTTCGCCACCATCGAGGCCGAGCACGCGCTGACCGTCGCCGAGGTCCTCAAGATCACCGGTGGCGAGAAGCTCCTGGACTCCAACCCGGTCCTCCAGCAGACGTTCTCCATCCGCGACGCCTACCTGGACCCGATCTCCTACCTCCAGGTCGCCCTGCTCGCCCGCCAGCGCGGCGCCGCCGAGCGCGGCGAGGACCCGGACCCGCTGCTCGCGCGGGCCCTGCTCCTCACCGTGAACGGCGTGGCGGCGGGCCTCCGCAACACCGGCTGACGCCGGCCGCGGACATACGAAGGTGCCCCCGTGGAGGAGATCCTCCACGGGGGCACCGTCATGACGGGGTACGTCAGCCCTGCTGGGCGCCCTTGCGGCGGCGGGTCACCAGGTACGCGCCGGCGCCCGCGAGGGCCAGGGCGGCGGCGGCGAGAACGCCGACGGGCGCGCTGGAGCCGGTCTCGGCCAGGTCGCCACCGGTACCGCCGGTACCACCGGTCTCAGCCGCGGGGGCGGTCGCGGACGGGGACTCGGTCCCACCGGGGGTCTCCGAGGCACCCGGGGTCCCGGTCGGGGACACGGACGCGCCCGGCGTGCCCGGCGTGCCCGAGGTGGTCTCGGACGGCGTCACGGACGGGGTGCCCGACGGCGTGCCCGAGGTGGTCTCGGACGGGGTGCCCGACGGCGTCCCCGACGGGGTGCCGGTGGGGGTGCCGGTCGGCGTGGACGTGGTGCTCGCCGCGCAGGTGTGCGACAGGTTGAACCAGTCCTTCTTGAGCTCGCCGGTGACCTCGGCCGTGGCCGAGATCAGCTTCGCGCCCGGCTCCGAGATCGCGTACGCGTGCTTGGCGCTCGGCGGACCGAAGACCGTGATGGTCTGGGTGCCACCCGGCTCGAACTCCACCGTCAGCTTGGTGAAGACGGCCGAGTCGCCCTTGCCACTGCCGGGCAGCACGAAGTGCCAGCCGTCCTTGTCGCTGGGGACGGGCGGGCAGTCGCCGTCGCCGCCGAACTCCTCGGCGGTCAGCGGAAGGTCCTTGGCCTGGTGCAGCGGAAGCGGCTTGGGGCCCTCCGAAGCGGAGGCCACCGGCGCCAGGACGAGGGAGCCCGCCATGGCCGCGACGAGCGCGGCGGCGGGAATGAGGGAACGTCGCATGTGCTGTCGTCCATCTGTGGATGAGGGATGCCGTGGGGGGTGGCAGGAGGGCAGCCTATCCGTCGCCTTAAGTCACCCTTAACCCAGAGCCGATAACGATCGGGCCCTACCGAAGCGGAACCTCTCAGAGCGCGAAGAACGCCGCCACGAGCAGCGCCCCGCCCACCCCCGCCGCCGACCACGCGACCCTCGGCAGCCGCATGCCGCCACCGATCAGCGGCGCCGCCAGCAACAGCGCCCCGCCCAGCGGCAGCCACGCGTGCAGACCACCGCCCCAGCCCGTCCGTACGCCCTCGTCCGTGCCCGGCTTCACCACCACCGGTATCGTCGCGCCCTGCTCCGCCGCGACCGAACGCGCGACCGTCAGCGTCCGGCGCGTCGACGACGGGTCCTCCGGGGCGTACCGGCCGGTGCACGTCTCCTCACCGCAGCCGGTCACCGTCAGCGTCCCGTGCTCCCGCCCCTTGGAGAGCAGGACGTGCTGGGCCGATCCCCAGGACGCCCACGCGCCCGCGACGAGCAGCAGAAGGGCGACCAGGGCCATGGCGGCGTTACGGACGTGCGTCATGACCCGCGATCGTACAGTCGTACGTTCTCCGGGCCAGGGGCCCTACGAGTTGTACGCCGACTGGGCCCGCTCCAGGCCCTCCGCGACCAGGCACTCCACCGCGTCCGCCGCCCGGTCCACGAACCAGTCCAGATCCTTGCGCTCCGCCGACGAGAAGTCCTTGAGGACGAAGTCCGCGACCTGCATCCGGCCCGGCGGACGCCCGATCCCGCACCGCACCCGGTGGTACTCGGCGCTCATCGCCTTCGTCATCGACTTCAGACCGTTGTGCCCGTTGTCACCGCCGCCGATCTTCAGCCGCAGCACCCCGTAGTCGATGTCCAGCTCGTCGTGGACCGCCACGACATGCGCCGTCGGCACCTTGTAGAAGTCGCGCAGCGCCGTCACCGGACCGCCCGACAGGTTCATGTACGACATCGGCTTCGCGAGGATCACCCGGCGGCTCTCCGGCCCCGGAGGACCCATCCGGCCCTCCACCACCTGCGCCTGCGCCTTCCCCGCCCGCTTGAACGAGCCGCGCATCCGGTCGGCGAGCAGATCCACCACCATGAAGCCGATGTTGTGGCGGTTGGCCGCGTACTCCGGCCCCGGGTTGCCGAGGCCGACGATCAGCCAGGGGGCGTTCGCGTCGTCGTCCGTCATGTGACTCAGATCTCCTCGTATCCGTCCGTACAAGAGAAACGGGGTGACGGGCCGTACGGCCCGTCACCCCGTCACGTCAGGCAGAAGCCTGTCAGGCAGAGCCGGAGGCTCAGGCCTCGGCACCCTCGGTCTCGGCACCCTCGGCGGCCGGCTCCTCGGCCTGCGCGGACAGGATCTGGATGACGACGGCGTCGGGGTCGGTCACCAGGGTGGTGCCGGACGGCAGCTCGACGTCCTTGGCGAGGATGGAGTTACCGGCCTCCAGGCCCGCGATGGAGACGGTGACGGAGGTCGGGATGTGCGTGGCCTCGGTCTCGACGGAGAGCGTGTTCAGCACGTTCTCGACCAGGAAGCTGCCCGGGGCCAGCTCACCCTCGGTCTCGACGACGACCTCGACCGTGACCTTCTCGCCACGACGCACGAGGAGCAGGTCGACGTGGACCAGGAAGCCCTTGATGGCGTCACGCTGGACGGCCTTCGGGATCGCCAGCTCGTTCTTGCCGTCGACGTCCAGGGACAGCAGGACGTTCGGCGTACGCAGGGCCAGGGCCAGGTCGTGGGCCGGGAGGGTGATGTGGGCCGGCTCAGCGCCGTGGCCGTAGACGACGGCGGGGACCTGGGCGGCACGGCGGATCGCGCGGGCGGCGCCCTTGCCGAACTCGGTACGGACGGCAGCGGCGAGCTTGACCTCGGACATGGTGCACTCCTCGTAGAAAGGTGACGAAAAAAGTGGTCACCCGGCCACGACTGGCGATGGCCTGCTACGAAGAGCGCGTCGATAACGGACCGCCGTGACCCTGTACACGCGTACGGGTACGGCCTCCCTCGCCGAGCAACTACGGCAGTCTACCGGCCCGCCCCCCTACCACCCAATTCGATCACCGAAACACGACGGAGGGCCGCTCCCCCGAACGGGGAAACGGCCCTCGTGTCTCAGCTTGTCGCCGTGGCTCAGTGCTCCTCGAAGAGGCTCGTCACCGAACCGTCCTCGAACACCTCGCGCACCGCGCGCGCGATCGTCGGCGCGATCGAGAGCACCGTGATCTTGTCCAGTTCGAGGGCACCCGGCACCGGCAGCGTGTCCGTGAACACGAACTCGCTCACCTTCGAGTTCTTGAGCCGGTCCGCCGCCGGACCCGACAGGATGCCGTGCGTGGCCGTCACGATGACGTCCTCCGCGCCGTGCGCGAAGAGCGCGTCGGCGGCGGCGCAGATCGTGCCACCGGTGTCGACCATGTCGTCCACCAGGACACAGACGCGGCCCTTCACGTCACCGACGACCTCGTGCACGGTGACCTGGTTGGCGACGTCCTTGTCACGGCGCTTGTGCACGATCGCGAGCGGCGCGTCCAGCCGGTCGCACCAGCGGTCGGCGACCCGCACGCGTCCGGCGTCCGGGGAGACGATCGTCAGCTTCGCGCGGTCGACCTTCGCGCCCACGTAGTCCGCGAGCACCGGCAGCGCCGACAGGTGGTCCACCGGGCCGTCGAAGAAGCCCTGGATCTGGTCGGTGTGCAGGTCGACCGTCAGGATGCGGTCCGCACCGGCGGTCTCGAGCAGGTCCGCCACCAGACGCGCCGAGATCGGCTCACGGCCGCGGTGCTTCTTGTCCTGACGGGCGTAGCCGTACGACGGGATGATCACGGTGATGCTGCGGGCCGAGGCCCGCTTCAGGGCATCGACCATGATCAGCTGCTCCATGATCCACTTGTTGATCGGAGCCGTGTGGCTCTGGATCAGGAAGCAGTCCGCGCCGCGGGCCGACTCCTGGAAGCGGACGTAGATCTCACCGTTGGCGAAGTCGAACGCCTTGGTCGGAACGAGGCCGACACCCAGCTGGTGCGCGACCTCCTCGGCCAGCTCGGGGTGGGCGCGGCCGGAGAAGAGCATCAGCTTCTTCTCGCCGGTCGTCTTGATCCCGGTCACAGCACTGTCTCCTCAGACGTGTTGTCTGGTCGCGAATCACGAGCTGTCGTGCGCGTGTGCGAGCCAGCCGAATTTGTGTGCACGTATCACGGTACGCCGAGTTCGACGCACCTGTTTCCGGTCAGCTTTCGCCGGCGGACTCCCCAGCGGCGGCCTGAGCGGCCTGCGCGGCAGCGCTGCCGGGACGCTTCCTGGCCACCCAACCCTCGATATTCCGCTGCTGGCCCCGGGCGACGGCGAGCGAGCCCGCCGGCACGTCCTTCGTGATCACGGACCCGGCGGCGGTGTAGGCGCCGTCCCCGATCGTGATGGGAGCCACAAACATGTTGTCCGAGCCGGTCCGGCAGTGGGAGCCGATCGTGGTGTGGTGCTTCGCCTCGCCGTCGTAGTTCACGAAGACGCTCGCGGCGCCGATGTTCGTGTACTCGCCGATCGTGGCGTCGCCCACGTACGACAGGTGGGGGACCTTGGTGCCCTCGCCGACCGTCGCGTTCTTCATCTCGACGTACGTACCGGCCTTGGACTTCCGGCCGAGGTTCGTCCCGGGGCGGAGGTACGCGAACGGGCCGACGGAGGCGCTGTCGCCGATGACGGCGGAGTCCGCGACGGTGTTGTCCACGCGGGCGCCCTTGCCGACGGTGGTGTCCTTCAGGCGGGTGTTCGGGCCGACCTCGGCGTCCTCGCCGATGTGGGTGGCGCCGAGCAGCTGCGTACCCGGCAGGATCACCGCGTCCGGCTCGAAGGTCACCGTCACGTCGACGAACACCGACGCCGGGTCGACGACCGTGACACCGGCGAGCATCGCCCGCTCGATCAGCCGCTGGTTCAGGAGGGCGCGGGCCTCGGCGAGCTGGACGCGGTTGTTGATGCCGAGGATCTCGCGGTGGTCGCCGGCGACGGAGGCGCCGACGCGGTGCCCGGCCTCACGCAGAATGCTCAGCACGTCGGTGAGGTACTCCTCGCCCTGGCTGTTGTCCGTCCGGACCTTGCCGAGGGCGTCCGCGAGCAGCTGCCCGTCGAAGGCGAAGACGCCGGAGTTGATCTCACGGATGGCCCGCTGCTCGTCCGACGCGTCCTTGTGCTCGACGATCTCGGTGACGGCGCCGGAGGCGTCCCGCACGATCCGGCCGTAACCGGTGGAGTCCGGCACCTCGGCGCTCAGCACGGTGACGGCGTTGCCGTCGGCGGCATGGGTGTCGGCGAGGGCGCGCAGGGTCGCACCGGACAGCAGCGGGGTGTCGCCGCAGACCACGACCACGGTCCCCTCGGGCGCCCGCCCGAGCTCCTCCAGAGCCATCCGCACCGCGTGCCCGGTGCCGTTCTGCTCTTCCTGGACGGCGGTCCGGGTCCCGGCGTAGTGCTCCTCCAGGTGCCCCTTCACCTGCTCCCGGGCGTGCCCGACGACCACGACGAGGTGCTCGGGCTCCAACTCCCGGGCGGCGGACACGACATGCCCGACGAGCGACCGTCCGGCGATCTCGTGCAGGACCTTGGGAGTCTTCGACTTCATACGGGTGCCCTCACCCGCTGCGAGGACGACGACGGCTGCCGGGAGATTGGCGCTCACGGGAATGCCCTTCGGCTTTGGGTGGTGGACGCACGAAGGATACCGGGGGGCCAGGGGGCGGACATGAGTGCGGGTCCCGACCGTGACGGTCAGGACCCGTGTCGCATGGCTCCCCCGCCAGGACTCGAACCCGGACATAAGGCACCAAAAGCCTCAGTGCTGCCAATTACACCACAGGGGATAGTTCATAGGGCTGAAACGGACATTTCATCAGTCCCATGCCCCGGCCGCCTCCACTATGCCGTACCAGGAGCCTTCCATGCGACGGTACAGCCGCCCGTAGGGTGGGAGGCATGACCACAACGGGGGCAGATCGGGGCGCTGGGGGCGCCGGGAGTTGGTGGTGGTGGGGGAGACGGCGGAGTGTCGTTCTCGATGTCGGGCTGGGGCTCGTGTCCGCACTGGAGTGTGCGTTCGAGGGCATCGGGTTCGCCGAGAAGGCCGCGCTGCCCGTGCCAGTGGGGGTGCTGTTCGGGCTTGTCGTCGGGGCCGTGCTCGTCGTGCGGCGGCGGTGGCCCATCGGGGTCGTGCTCGTGTCGATCGCCGTGGCGCCCGCCGAGATGGGCTTCCTCATGGGGATCGTCGGGCTGTACTCGCTCGCCGCATCCGAGGTGCCGCGCCGGATCACCGCCGTACTCGCCGGGATGTCGACGGTCGCCGTGTTCGTCGTGACCGTGGTGCGGATGCGGCAGGACGTCGCCCAGGTCGACGACGGCCCGCAGGAGATCGACCCGAGTGGCTGGTACGTGCCGGTCGTCTCGCTCCTCGTGACGCTCGGGCTCAACGCCCCGCCGCTGCTCTTCGGCCTCTACATAGGGGCGCGGCGCCGGCTCATGGAGAGCCTCCGGGAGCGGGCCGACAGCCTGGAGCAGGAGCTGTCGCTGCTCGCGGACCGGGCGGAGCAGCGGGCGCAGTGGGCACGGCAGGAGGAGCGGACGCGGATCGCGCGGGAGATGCACGACGTGGTGGCGCACCGGGTGTCGTTGATGGTCGTGCACGCGGCGGCGTTGCAGGCGGTGGCGTTGAAGGATCCGCAGAAGGCCGTGAGGAACGCGGCGCTGGTGGGGGACATGGGGCGGCAGGCCTTGACGGAGCTGCGGGAGATGCTGGGGGTGCTCCGGGAGGGGGCGGCTCCGGTGGCGCCCGCGCCGGTGCCGCTGGCGGCTGTGGGGCGGGCCGCGGCCGCCGCCGCCCAGGCCGCCGCGGAGGACGGGCCGTGTCTGGACGCCCTGGAGGCGCTGTGCGAGCAGTCGCGGCTCGCGGGGACGGTGGTGGAGTTCGTGGTGATCGGTGAGGTGCGCGCGTATCCGCCGGAGGTGGAGCGGACGGCGTACCGGGTGGTGCAGGAGGCGCTGACCAACGTCCACAAGCACGCGGCGGGCGCGAAGGTCGTGGTGCGTCTGGCGCACCGGGAGGCCGAGGTCGCGATGCAGGTGGAGAACGGTCCCTGTCCTACGGACGCCGGTGTGGCGGACGTACGGCTGCCGAGTGGCGGGAACGGCCTGGTGGGGATGCGGGAGCGGGTGCTGCGGCTCGGGGGCGTCTTCGTCTCCGGGGCGACCGACGCCGGCGGGTTCAGGGTGTCGGCGGTGCTGCCCGCCGGGGCTTAGGGCGTGTCCGGCGGATCATGGCCGGGGTCGCGGCCCTGACCCGCCGGACACGCCCTGGGGCAGGTCCGGCGGGCAGGGGGCGACCGGTGTGGTGCGCACCTCGGAGCGGGAACTCGCCGCTCTCACATGAGGTCCTTCACGCTCCCCCAGTCCGTCGCGGCCGACATCTTCGACGGAGCGGCGAAGGCGCCGGTGCCGTTGCCCGCCCACCACCACAGGGAGCCGCTCGCGTCGACGCCGGCGAGGTCGCCCCGCCGGTCGCCGTTGAAGTCGCCGGCGAAGACCTTGCTCACCGGGCCGAAACCGGCGGCGGGCCAGGTCTGCACGGTGCCGTAGTCCCAGTGGCCGTCGCCGTACCCGGGCTGGATCACGAGCCGCCCGTCAGGTACGTGCTGCGCCACTTCCATCCGGCCGTCGCCGTTGGAGTCCAGCGTGATCACGCTCCCCGCGAAGGCGTTTGCGGTCATGTACGCCCCGGGGCGGTATTCGCCGTCGCCGTTCCCCCGCCACCACCACAGGACATCGGTCTCGGGGTCGAGCTCCTGGATTCCGCAGGAGGCGAGGATGTCACCCTTGCCGTCGCCGTTGACGTCGGTGGAGGTGAAGTCCCGGCAGCGTGGCGGGTAGCCCTCCGCGAACACGCCCTGGGCGTGGTTGACGTCATCGGTCAGCGGCAGCGCCGGGCCGGTGACTCCGCCGTCACCGTTGCCGGTCCACCACCAGATGCGGTTGTCGGCGTCGACGGCGGCGACATCGCCCCTGCCGTCGGTGTTGAAGTCGGCGGGGAAGACCTGCTTGTAGCCGTTGCCCCGGCCGTCCGACCAGATGAGCCGCTTGTTCGCCAGGGTGCCGTTGCCGTTGCCCGGATGGAGGGCGAGGTTGCCGTCGCTCTGGAGGGAGACGACATCGGTGACGCCGTCGGAGTTGAAGTCCTGCGGTGCGACGAGGCCCGGCGTGACGTTGTGCACGTTGCAGGCGGGCAGGCCGGGGAAGGGCACGGAACCGGCCCCGGTGATCTTGTCGGCCGGTACGTAGCCCCAGCCCCGCCAGTTCGACCAGCCGCTGGATGTGTCGCCCTTGACGTAGTACCAGATGCGGTTCCCCGCGCCGTTCATGTCACCGCTGCGCCAGCACACGAAGCCGTGCGGCCCCGCCAGGAGGTGGCCGGTGACCTGTGAGCCGGCGAACGGCTCGATGCGGACGTCCGACGCCTGCGTCTCGCAGCTCATCTCGGTGTGGAAGGCGTTGCCGTCGGGGTCCTCGTACGCCACCTGGTCGCGCAGGAAGCACTCCCCGTTGTACGCGATCTCGACCGTGAGGCTCGCCGTGGCCACCTCGAACCTTCTGACGGTCTGTGTCGGCGGCGTCTCGGCGGCGGCCGAGCCCCGCAGCCCCAGGTCCACGATGGTGGTGCCGGCGAGGGCGGCCGCCTGCACCGCGCCCAGGGCGTTGAAGGTGAGCGTTCCGGCCGGGCAGGCGGCCGAGGCGAGTTTCGTCTTCCACGCCGCCTGGTTGTTCCACGTGGTCGCCGGTGTGGCGCGTCCGGTGTGCCACAGCTCCACCGTCGAGGCCGCGCAGTCCCCCGTGTACCAGGACATGTCCTTGAGGGTCAGGGAGGCCTTCAGTACCTGACGGCCCGCGAGGTACGGCACGTCCATCTGGAAGAAGGCGCGCTGGCGCGGATAGGAGGCGCCGATCTGGTACTGACCGATCTGGAGCTCGTGCCCGTACATCCAGCCGGACTGGGTGGGCCAGTAGGAGTTCAGCTGGCTCCAGGCCGACGGCTGCTTGCTGAACGAGGGGTCGACGTACACCGGGTAGGTGGTGTCCGCGTCCGTGAGCAGCTTCTGGTCAGGGACCACGGCGAGGCCGCCGGCGGTGACCTCGGTCCCCATGACCGCTTCCTTCTTCGACCCCTTCGCGCTGTCCCACATCCGCGGCGTAGGGCCGGAGAAGACCGTACGCCCCTTGGCGTCCACCGCCTTCAGACCCTGCCGGCCGTCACCGGTGACCTTCAGGCCGTCCGCCTTCAGCCCGAACGCGACCTTCTTCAGCTTCGGGTTCTTCGCCGCCTTGGCGTCCTTGACCACGAGCACCTGCGAAAAGCCTGCCGCCTCCGCCGTGACCTGGAGATCGACCCCCGGCAGCACCTCCGCGTACGTCGCCACCGGGCCCGCGAGCTTCGGCTCCGGCAAGTCACCGGGCCAGCTCATCTCCAGCACGTGCCGGTCGTCGTTGAGCCGCACCATCGGTCCGGCCCCGCCGTCGGAGAGCTCAAGGCCGGCGGCCGCGGCCTTCGGCACCACGCGCCCGTCACGGGACACCAGGGCCGTGTCCACGGGCACCCACGTGCCGCCCTGCTTCACCCGCACCGGCGTCATGTGCTGCGTGACCGTCAGCGTGCCGGAGGGATTCGCATACGTCTCGGATGTCTCCGTGCGGTTCTCCACCACCTCCACCGGCTTGCCGGACGCCCTCGCCTTCGCCAGCGGGGAGACGTTGACGCCTTCGGGCGGGGCCTTGTCGGGCTCGGCCGCCGCCGCGGCGTAACCGAGCGTCGTCACGGCCACGGCGAGGGCGGCACAGGAAGCGACCATCCTGCTTCGTCTCGTCGTTCGTGATGTTCTGGGCAACACCGATCACATCCGTTTCAGAGCGGAACTCGCTGGGGCTCTCGACGAGGCATGGCTGAGCCAGCGTGCCCCACCGCTCTGACGCGGACCTGACGTACCGCTGCCGGTGCCATGACGCAGCGGTCCGGGCGCCCGTCGCACATCCGGCCGCCGGGAGCTGTGAGCGCCCGGACGGGTCCTAGCCGGCCGTGAGGCGGGGTGGCTGGGTGCCCGTGACGAGGGTCGAGAGAGCCGCGTCGATGTCCTTGCCCAGGTACCAGTCGCCCGCGTGGTCGAGGCTGTAGACCCGGCCCTCCATGTCCATCGCCAGGATCGCCTGGTGCTCGCCCTCCTCGCCGAGCGGCGCGAGCTCCGTCTCCAGGGCGCGCCCCAGGTCCGCGAGCGTGCGGGAGAGGTGGAGGCCGGCGAGCGGGTCGAAGCGCACGGCGGCGGGCGCTATCTGCCGCCCGTGCCCGGGCGCGGTGATCCGCAGGCCGCCGAACTCGGCCCAGGCCTCGACGACGGCGGGGAAGACGCTGTGCCGGTGCCCGGCGGGGGAGACATGGGCGCGCAGGGTGTCGGCCCACTCCTCGGCGAGCTTGATGTCCCAGCGGCCCGGCTGCCAGCCGGCCTCGCGGAGGGCGGCGTCGACGTTGACCGGGAAGCGAGTGGTGCTGAGGTGGTCGGGCATGGGTGTGCGGTCAGCCGTTCTCGACAGGCGTGGTGGGGTCGACGGTGCGGACGCCGAAGTGGGCGAGCATCGCCGTACAGGAGCGGCAGGGTGCGGCGTAGCTGCCGTGCAGCGGGTCGCCGTCCTCGCGGATGCGACGCGCGGTGAGCTTGGCGTTCTTGAGCGAGCGGCGCGCCTCGCCGTGGGTCAGGGGCTTGCGCTGCGCGCGCTTGGAGCGGCCCGTCTCCGTGGCGGTGAGATGCCGGGAGAGCAGGATCGCCTCGGGGCAGCGGCCGGTGTAGCGCTCCCGCTGGCTGCTGGTGAGGGTGTCCAGGAAGTCCTGGACGAGGGCGTGCAGGGCGGGCGGGCGGTCGCCTCGGCCGGCGGTGCACGTGAGGGTCTCGCCGCGTACGGAGAGCGCGGCCCCGACGGTGGGAAGGATGCCGTCGCGGCGGTGAAGCAGTAACGGCGCGCGAGTGGCCTCGGCGCTGCTGCTCCAGTTGAGGCGTGGGTCACCCTGTGTGGGTGTCGGTGCTGCGTGCATGCGCTGGTCTTCCCCTCCTGCAATCCCCCGAGTTGCGTGGACAGCCTGCCAAATAGGGAGCCATATGGGGAAGCTGGGGCGGCCAAACGTGGCCCCGGTGTGTCGTGATCATGGTGCACCTGTCATGACGTCGTGACACTTGGTCACCGTCGGATCGGGCCGGTTCGGGCTCTTGTGGCAGCGCATAGGCTGTGCGGCATCAGTCAGCAGCAGCCAGCGGCTGCGGGTAGTAGCAGGCAGCGACGCCAGTGCAGGGGGCAACCGCCATGACGACAGGTCGGCTCGGGCAGGACACCGCGCCACCGAACGCGGCCTACACCGGGCAGGTCGTGCACTTCCCGGACCCGGTCCGTGCCTCCCGTCACCCGAGAGGGGTGCGGGTGGACGAGTACGGCCACCCGGATTTCTCGCCGTACGCGCGCGCGGCGGCGGAGATCGCCGACCCGCCGGAGGGTTTCGGCGTCGACGAGCTGCGGCTCACGGACTACGTCTCGGCGAACGCGGCGATGGCGGCGACCGGTCATGAGCTGTGGGACACGATCCCGGCGGTGGCGACCCCGCACGGCTGGACGTGGCACCACGTGGCGCGCAGTCGCCGGATGGAGCTGGTCCCGGTCGAGGTGAAGGCCCTCCTTCGGCATCACGGCGGGGTGGCGACGGCCGCCGTCGACCATGCGAAGCGCGGCACGCGGCCCCTGCAGGAGACCCGGCCGGTGCACTTCGGACTGCCGAAGGGCCTGGTGTCGGTGTCGGAGCAGCAGCTCCAGGGCGTCGAGGAGGACCTCGGCTACCGGCTTCCCGGCGCGTACCGCTCGTTCCTGAAGGCGGCGGGCGGCTGCGCCCCGGTGGGTGCGGCGCTCGACGCGGAGCTGGGGCTCCTGGTCGACCAGCCGTTCTTCACGGTGCGGGAGGAGGCCGGTGTCAACGACCTCGTCTACGTCAACAAGTGCCTCCGTGACCATCTGACCAAGGACTACCTGGGCGTCGCGTTCGTCCAGGGCGGCCTGATCGCGCTGAAGGTGCGGGGTGAGGGGGTCGGCACGGTGTGGTTCTGCGCGTACGACGACGCCCGGGACTCCGGCGAGGTGGCGGCCGGCTGGACGGTCGGCGAGCGGGTGGAGCGTCTGCTGCTGCCCTGTGGTGCGGACTTCGACGCGTTTCTGCAGCGGCTCGCGGGCAACCCGCCGGAGCTGGAGACGGTGGCGAACCTGATGGTGGACGGCGGCTTCGCGCGAGCGGTGGCCGTGGTCCCGGTGGGGGAGTGAGTGGGCTGTGGTGACCTTCGCGCAGGCGCAGGAGCGCGCCGAGGAGTGGATCAACGGCGAGCTGCCGTCGTACCAGCACCGTGAGGTGCGGGTCCGGGAGTTCGATCTCGGCTTCGTCGTGTGGGCGGAGGACCGCGAGGGCGGTCCGAGGTCGGACGGCGGCCGTCAGCGGCTCGTGATCGCCCGGGACAGCGGCGAGGCGACGCTGTGGCCGGGGCTGCCGGTGGGCGAGGTGATCCGGCGGTACGAGGAGGAGTACGGGGCGGCGGAGGAGGTTCCGGCGCAGGCGGCGGTTCCGGCGGCCCGGATCGATCTGAACCAGACGTCGTTCCTGCTGAGCCCGCCGGAGTGGTTGCAGGACGCGGCGGACCGGATCGGGCTGCCGAAGCAGCCGAACGTGTCGCAGGAGAGCGGGAGTGCGGCGGCGCCGGTGGACGACACGTCGGAGCCGGTGGGCGCGGCGGGTCCTTCGGCTTCGGTGGCGTCGTCGACTTCGTCTTCGGGGGGGTTCCCTTCGGCGGGGGCGCCTTCCGCTTCCTCCTCCTCTTCTTCTTCGTCCTCGGGGGACGGGGCCGACGCGTACGAGCCGACGGCGATGGACGGGGTCCCGGCGGAGACGCCGGCGGCTCCGTCGGCCGCGCCGCTGCCCCCGGCCGCGCCCGCGGGCAGCCCGTGGGTCGACGCCAACGCGAGTTCCGGTGGTGTGGACGGGGCGGTGCCGTTGCCCGCGACCGTGTTCGCGCCGGCGTTGTCGGGGGCGGACGACGAGGACGCCCCGCCGCCGCAGGTGGGCGCCGACGCGCCGACCGCCCTGATGCACGGCGGCAGCGCGCTGCCGCCGACCGCCGTGGCGCCCCGGCTCGACCCGGCCGCACCGCCGCCGCCCGGTGTTCAGGTGGCCCCGTCCACGCCGCCCGCGCCGAGCCCGTCGCCTTTGCCGCCGCAGGCCGGTCAGGGTGGTCAGGGTGGTCCGGGAGTGCCGCCGCCGCCCGCGCCCGCGCCCGCGCCTTCGGCGCCGGGTGCCGGGGACATCGCGGACGCCGCGACCAGCAAGGCCGCGCTGCCGCCGAAGGCCGGGCGCGGCCCGGCGACGCCGCCTCCGCCGCCGGGAGCCCCCGGGGTGCCGGGAGCCTCGTCGGGTGCCGGCGCGTACATCCCCACGCAGCTGGTGTCGCAGCTCGGGCCCGAAGGCATCCAGCCGCCCGGCCCGCCCGGTCCTCCCGCGCCTCCCGGTCCGCCGCCCGCTCCGGCGCCGCCGCAGCCCGTGCACCATGCCGCGACGATGCTGGCGCACCCGGGCCAGAGCGGTCCGGGCGCGCCTCCGCCGCCCCCGCCGCCGCCGGGCATGCCCGGCGCGCCCGGTACCCCTGCGGGCGGGGTCGCGCACGCCGCGACGATGCTGGCGCACCCGGGTCCCGGTGGTCCTTCGGCGCCGCAGCCTCCGGGCCCGCCGGCTCCGCCGCCGCCGCTGCACGGTGGGCACACGCCGCCGCCCGCGCCCGTACCCCCGGCGCCCGCACCCCCCGCGTACGGCTATCCGCAGCAGCCGGTGGGTCAGCCGACGGTCGGCCCCGGCTACCAGGCGGTGCTGCGTTATCGCGCCCCGGACGGTTCCGAGGCGCAGATCATCCGGCGTTCGGCGCCGGGCACCCCGCACCCGGAGTGGCAGATCCTGCACGAGCTGCGCGCGATGAACGTGCCGCCGCAGCAGGTGCTCGAACTCCACACGGAGCTGGAGTCCTGTGAGCTGCCGGGCGGTTACTGCGCCCGGATGATCCGGGAGACGTGGCCGCAGGCGCGGATCACCAGCATCGCCCCGTACGGTCGTGATCACACGGGCCGGCAGCAGGGCATGCGGCAACTCCTGACCCACCAGGGCGAGTTGCACCAGGTCGCGGACGGCCCGGCGCGTCCGGCGCCGGTACGGGCTCCGCTGCCGCAGGTGCAGCCGGCGCCGCCGGTCCCGCCGGAGGCGATCGCGCAGGAGCTGGCCGGGGCGTTCGGTCCGGGCGTCCTCCGCTTCGACCAGCACGCGGTGTCCCGTCAGGGCGTGCCGGAGCTGGTGGCGCGCACGCTGGTGTGGGCGGGGCTTCCGGCGGACTTCGGTCCGTTCTTCTGGGCGCAGCCGGCCGTGCCGGTGGTGCCGACGCTTGCCGAGCTGGCGGCGCAGCGGCAGGTCCAGGCCGCGCCGGACGCGAGCTCGTACCTGGTGCTCGGTTCGGACTTCGGGCGGGCGCTGTGCGTCCAGTACGGGACCGCGCACATCGTGGCGGTGCCGGTGGAGGCCGGTCCCGGCGGGCAGGTGGTGCCGCCGCAGTTCGTGAACACGGGGCTGCCGGAGTTCACCCGTTCGATGGCGCTGCTCGGCCGGATGTGGCGGCTGAGGTTCGGGCTCAACCCGGAGCAGGCGGGCCGCTGGACGGTCGATTTCCAGGCGCAGCTGGCGATGCTGGACCCGGCGGCGCTCTCGTCGCCGGAGAACTGGTGGTCGGTGCTTCTGGAACAGATGTGGGACGGCCTCCTGTAGGGGGTACTGAACGGAATGTGACGAAGGGCGCTTGACGTGTGTGCACGTTGGGCGCCTTTTGTCCGTTCTGATGGAGCATCCTGGACGTTCGGGTTCGGGTCGCAGGGAAGGGGCGTCAGGGATGAGTTTCGCCGTCGGACGGGGGCGCGGATACCGCCCCGAGCAGGTCGACCGTTACCTGGCCGCGCTCTCCGAGGACCGCGACGGCGCGTGGGAGCGGGCCGCGCGGCTCACGGTCCTCGCGAAGGAGATGGAGGCCGAGGCGGCTCGGCTGCGCGCGGCCGTCGAGGCGCTCGCGCCGCAGCGGTACGAGTCCCTCACCGACCGGGCGCGGAAGATCCTCGAGCTCGCCGAGCAGGAGGACGAGACGCTCGTACGGGAGGCCGAGGCGGAGGCGCAGTCCCTCGCGGAGGCGGCGGATACGGCGGCCCGGGAGGCGGCGGAGGCGGCGCGGACGTACGCGGAGGGCGTCCGGGAGGCGGCCGAGGCGGCGGCCCGCGCGACCCTGGAGGCGGCGCGGGCGCGGGCCGAGGAACTGACGTCGGACGCGACCCGCGAGGCGGAGGAACTGCGGGGCGCGGCGCGGGAGGTCTTCGAGGACACGGAGCGGCGCACGGCGGAACTCCTGGCGAAGCAGCGCGCGGACCAGAAGGCGGTACGGGACGAGGCCGAGCGCGAGGCGGACGGCAAGGCGGCCGAACTGGACGCCCACCACGAGGAACTGCTCACGCACGCGGAGGCCCGGCTCGCGGAGGCCCGAAGGTCCCTGTCGAAGACGGAGGAAGAGGCCCGCCACGGCCAGGAGGACGCGGAGGCGCGCGCGGGCGAACTCCTCGCGAGTGCGCGCCTGAAGGCGGAACGGACCGAACGCGAGACGGAACGGGTGCTGCGGGAACACGAGGAGGCGCGGGACGAGATCCACGCGCACATGGAACACATCCGCCACTCGCTGGCAGCGCTGACGGGGAGGGTGGCGGGGCCGCCGGAGCAGGGACAAGGGCCGGGATCGGGGCAGGGCTCGGACCCGGAGCCGGACGCGGAGCAGGAGCAGGGGTCGGACCCGGACCCGGGCGGAAAGCGGCCGGAGGTGTAACGGAAAGCCGGTGGAAACCGGTTGCCGTGCGTCCGATAGCCTCCCGTCTCCCAGGGGAGGGAACATCTACTTGAACCACGCACGCATGCGCGGCCGCCGACTCGCGGCCGCCGCCGTCACCATCGTCCTCGCCGCCACGGGCGGCACGCTGACCACGCTCCCGGCCACGGCAGCCGCTCCGGCCGCCACGCAGGAGGACCAGCAGCAGACCGTCGTGAGCTTCCCGCTCAACGCGGACGTCGTCGGGGCGGGGCCGAGCGGCTTCCTGTCGAAGACGCGCGGCACCACGCCGGAGTACCGCTGGACCTGGTACCTGGACGGCTCGTCGATCGTGCTGCCCGGCGCCTACGCCGTCGGCGGCGGCACGGACCTTGTCGTCACCGGCGACCAGCCCGCCGATTACAGCAGCCGCCGGCTGGAGGTCCACGACCTGTCGACGCCCGACACAGCCGCTGAGGCCCCGGTCACGGTCGACCTCGACGCCCTCGGCGGTTACCAGCTCACCGGCCTCGTCGGCAGCACCCTCCTGCTCTCGCGGGAGGAGGGGGACCACTGGAAGGAGTACGCCGCCACGGTCGAAGACGGCACACCGAAGGTCCGGTGGCTGGCAGGGGGACCCGGCATCGAGTGCTACTCGGGTCAGGACGGCTGGACCGACACCGGTTCCGCGCTCTACGACTGCTGGATCGGCGACACGTCGATGCCCGCCAAGGTCCTCGTCGATCTCGCCTCCACCAGCAGGCCCACCTACCTGCAATCCGAGAACGAGTACGCCGGGTACGGCGCGGTCTCCGCCACGCACGTGGCCTGGCGCGAGTCGCGGCTCTCAGGCAAGGGGATCGTCGCCCACCGGCGCGGCACGTCCGGCGAGCGGTGGTTCCCGTCGGAGGACCGGGACGATCCGCTGTACCTGGTCGGCGGCTGGGCGGCATCAGGCCAGAAGGCCCACATCGAGGCGTCTACCTACGTCGACGGCGGATACAACCGGACGAGGCGGCCGTTCACCGTCCAGTCGATGGAGACCGGAGAGAAGGCCGTCCTCCTGACCGCGTTCTCCTCCACCGTCGCCGGGCCCGGCGGCTCCCTCCTGGTGCGCGGTGGCACTCCCGAGCAGGGCGAGGGCCTCTACCGGATCTCGCCGCGCGCCGACGGCGGTCGGCCGATCGTCGAACTGGTCGCGTCCACGGGGCAGTCGACCGTCGTCACCCTCACGGGATCCACCACCCCGAAGACGCTCCCCGCCGACCAGGTCGCGCGTGGGGTCGACTTCAGCTGGGACCTCTCCCGGGTGGACAGCCGCGTGTGGCTGACCCTGACCCATGTGCGCAGCCGGGCCACGGTCTACGACTCTTGGGACATCCCGTTCGGCGCAGTCGCCGGGACACCGCGCCGGTTGACCTGGCGCTGGGACGGCAAGGACCTGGAGTCGCCCGACCAGGGACTCCCCGCCCGCAGCGGCGAGTACGAGTGGCAGCTCACCGCCAGCCCCGACGAGGGAATCGGCCCCGATCTGGTCACCACCGGCCGGTTCACCGTGACCCGGCCCCCCGCGCCTCACGACTTCGACGACGACGGCTCGGCCGACCTCCTCGTCCGCGAGCCCAGCGGTGTGCTGTGGCGCGTCGGCAGCCGGCCCTCCGCCCCGGGCGGCTCCCTGACGGAGACCGGCACATCCCGGGTGGGCGTCGGCTGGCAGGCCTACGACCGGCTCGAAACCGCGGGGAACATCGCCGGCTCGGCCGCGCCCGATGTCGTCGCCCGGGACCGCGCCGGCGTCCTCTGGCTCTACCAGGGCACCGGTGACCGCGACAAGCCGCTCTCGGTCCGGACGAGGATCGGCGTCGGCTGGCAGGCGTACAACCACCTGGCGGCCGGCAGCGACCTCACCGGCGACGGCCGGGCGGACCTGGTCGCCACCGACAAGGCGGGCGACCTGTACCTGTACAAGGGCACGGGCTCGGCCACCACCCCCTTCGCCACCCGCAAGAAGATCGGCGTCGGCTGGGGTGTGTACAACCAGCTCACCGCCACCGGCAACCTCGCGGGCGGCCCGGCCGGTGACCTCGTCGCCCGGGACAAGGCCGGTGCCCTCTGGCTGTACCTGGGCAAGGGCGACGGCACCTTCGCCGCCCGCATCCGGGTCGGCGGCGGCTGGGGCGGCTTCACCGACCTCGTCGGCGTCGGAGACGCCAACGGCGACGGCCGGGCCGACCTGATCGCCACGGCCGGCGGCACCGCCACCTTCTACGCCGGTACGGGCAGCTGGAACTCCCCCCTCAAGGGCGGCGTGAAGACCGACGTCACGGGCGGGCTGTCGTACAACACCGCGTTCTAGGCCGGTCACATGAGGGCGCACTCCGCCCACACCGTCTTCCCCGGCGCCCCGAGCCTCGGGCACCAGCCCCAGCGGTCGGCCAGCGCCTCGACCAGCAGCAACCCCCGGCCCCCGTCCGACAGTTCCGAACGGGGGCCGGTGAGCTGTGCGGGCCGGGGCGGTACGCGCTCGGCGCGGGTGTCGCTCACCTCGATCCGCGCGAGGGGGCGGGGTGCCGCCGTCACCCGGAGCAGCAGGTGGAAGTCCCGTCCGGGCACGTGCCCGTGCCGTACGGCGTTCGCGGTCAGCTCGGCGGCGACGAGCACGACGGTCTCGTGCGGCCCGGTCCCGTACGGGACGCCCCACTCGTCCAGCCGGACGGCGACCAGCCGCCGAGCGAGCCGGGCGCCCCGGGCGGTCGACGTGAACCGCAGGGCGAAGAACCGGTCTCCCAAGTGAGGCGAGTTGCGGGCGAGTTGGCTGAGGTCGGTGGGGCTCAAGTTGTCGCTCATCATGCCTCCCAAGGTCCTCTTGGCGGCGTAGCGTGACCAGTGGTGACGCACCGACGCGATGGCCTTGTACGTGGTCCGTCGGTGCAGGTACGAGAGGCGGGGTGCAATGGCGGAGGAGCAGGCGCCGGAGCCCGAGTCTGATGCCGCAGCCGGTGGTCGGGCGGCGGACAGGGCTGGGCAGGGCGTGGTGGCGGCGTTCGGAAAAAGTCTGAAGACGCTGCGGACACGGGCGGGGATGGAGCGGGAGGAGTTCGGTAAACGTCTGGGTTACTCGGCGTCGACCATTGCGTCGTTCGAGCAGGGCCGGAGGATTCCACCGCCGCGTGCGATCGACCGGTCCGACGAGGTGCTGGACGCAGGTGGGCTGTTGACGGTCTGGAAGGAGCAACTGGAGAAGGCGCAGTATCCGGCGTTCTTCCAGGGAATGGCGGAGCTTGAGAAGCAGGCCATAGAGCTGTTGTCGTACGGCAAGCTGATGGTGACCGGTCTGCTTCAGACGGAGGGGTACATGCGCGCTCTTCTGGCCATGAGGCGCCCTCCGTTGGACCAGGAGATCATCGAGCAGCGGGTGATGGCCCGTCTGGCTCGGCAGGACATCTTCGAGCGGCGCCCCGCGCCTCTGCTTAGTTTCGTCATGGACGAGGCGGTGCTCCGGCACCGATACGGCGGCAAGGAGGTTCTTCGCGGGCAGCTGGAGCATTTGCTTCTGATCGGCCAGCGACGGAACGTCGAGCTCCAGGTCGTACCGACCGACTGCGAGGACAACGCGGGCGTGAACGGCCCCTTCACAGTCGTCACGCGGAAGGACGGCAAACAGTTCCTCTACGTCGAGGTCACGAACATCAGCTCCTTGGAGACCGATCCAGAGCAGGCCGTTCTCGCGTCAGCGCGCTATGGGATCATCCGGTCTCAGGCTCTCAGCCCGAGAGAGTCGCTGGCGTTCATCGAGAAGTTGCTGGGAGAAGTATGAACAACACCGAGTCCCTCGCCTGGTTCAAGAGCAGCTACAGCAACACCGAGGGCGGCGAGTGCATCGAGGTCGCGACCAGTGCCGGTGCCGTGCACGTGCGTGACTCCAAGGACGTGGCCCGGCCGGCCCTCCGAGTGTCCCCTGACGCGTGGGCCGGATTCGTCCAGCTCGCCTCCGCGGAGTAGTACAGCCCGCCGCTGTACGCGTGAGAGCCCTGCCGTCCGAGCCGGACGGCAGGGCTCTCACGTCCGGACACGTCACTCGCCGGTCAGGCAGGCGTGGCACAGGCACCGGTCCGGGTGCGGACTGTTCGGGGCCGTCGCGGCGCGGTACTGGCGCGCGTACTGCTCCAGCGTCGCGGACAGCTCGGCCGCGTAGTCCGGGTCGCCCCCGTAGCTCGTCTCACGCAGTCGCTCCAGGGCGCGCGGGGTGTGGACGAGCTTCGGCCGGAAGGTGTGGAGGTGGCGCGTCGCCGTGTCGATGACGATCCACCGGCCGGTGTGCCGCTCACGTCCGACCGCCGTGACCCGCTCGCCTCCCGAACCCAAGTACACGCCGCCCACGTACACCTTCGCCCCGCCCTTGAAGAACTTCGTGCCCGAACGCAGTTCCCGGCCGCCCTCTCCGCACCGGCGCCAGGCCACCACGTTCGCCGCTATCGCCCAGCGCGGCTCCTGCTGCGGAACCTCCGGCTCGTTCATTCGCCCCGCCCTCCTCGTCGGCCTCCCGGCCGAACGCGAAGCAGCAGCGTAGGCCGGGTCGGAGAATGCCGGTACCTGATTTCGGCCTCGCCCCGGCCTGGCCGTCCGGACGGCTCCTAGTTCCGTCGGACGTCCTTCACGAACACCAGGCCGTCGCTGTCCGCCAGGCGCGCCGGGTCCAGTGGGGCGTAGCCGAACCAGGGGGACGCGCGGGGTTCGGGAGGCGTCGTGCCGAGGGTGGTCGCCAGGCGGCGGGCGTCGACTACGCAGCTCTCGGGCGGGAGCGCGTACAGGAGGCCCTCCAGGGTGTCCGGGGGTGGCGCGTCCACGCCCTGGTGCCTGATCGTGCCGAGGGCGGTGGCCAGGAACCCGTACCCCTCGCCCAGTTCGGCGCTCACCAGCGCCCCGGCGCCCCACCACTCCACCGGTCCCTCCCACATCCGCATCGTGCTCTTCCCCCGTTGGAGGTGCGAGTTGTGGGCGTGGACGAGCGCCGGGCCCCGGGCCGCGAGGGCGAGGAGGTTGTCGGCCATCAGCAGGTCCCGCTGGGTGCAGAGGCGTGTCATGCGGGAGGGTGACGGGTCGGCCATCGCGTGGTGGTAGCGCAGGAGGCCGAGGGCGGTGCGGGCGTACAGGTGGGCGCGGTCCCGCTCGTCCCGTGAGGTCGTCGCGAGCAGGTGCGGTGTCTGGGCGTCGAGCAGGGCCGTCAGTTCGTCGGTGAGAAGTCGTAGTTCGGCCGCGTCGGCCGACCGGCCCACCGACCTGGCCGGGTCCATCATCGCGGCCGGTTCGGTCCAGCGGTCGTCGGCGCCGAGCAGCTCGTCGAGGGTCTCCCGGGTACAGGGGAGCAGGGCCTCGTCGACCCGGGCCGCGAGGTGGTCGTGGAGGGCGGTGAGGGCCTGGCGGGGGCTTTCGGCGGCGGCGATCTCCAGCGGGCCGTCGAAGCCGGCGAAGCGGAGCCGGTCGGAGGCGGGGCGGCCCTCGTTGAAGTGGCCCATCCAGCGCACGAGTTCGCGGTTGGCGGCGGAGGCGCCCCAGTCGTGGCTGAAGCCCCGCTCCATCACCTCGTCGAGCGTGCCCGTGCCCGAGGTTATGTGGTCGTCCACGATCAGGCCCCGCACGCAGTCACTCTCGATGGCGATCGTGCGGTAGCCCTCCTCCTCGACGAGCTGCCGGAAGAGGTCGTTCCGCAGATCGAGGAGGGCTTCCTCGCCGTGGGTGGGCTCGCCCAGGGCGAGGAGTCGGGGCCGGGCCGGGAGCAGACGCATGACGGCGGCGGAGTCGACGGGGTGGGTGGTGTCCTTGATGTCAGTCGCCATGCCTTCAACGGTATCGTTGAACCTTCGGTGGAGACTTTTTCGCGGGGGCGGGGGAATCGTGGGGCGTAACCTTCAAACCGAGGGGCGGCTTCGGCCCGTTGATCTCGCGCGCGTGCACGGTCTGTCCACCCAGGCGGTCAGGAACTACGAGGAAGTAGGCATCCTCCCCGCCGCCGACCGCACCCCCTCCGGCTACCGCGTCTACACCCCGCTGCACGCGGGCGCGCTGCGCGCGTTTCTGGCCCTCGTGCCCGGCCACGGGCATCAGACGGCGGCGTCGATCATGCGGGCCGTGAACGAGGGCGCGGTCGACGAGGCGTTCCGGCTCATCGACGAGAGTCACGCCCAGCTGCTCGACGACCGGCGGACCCTCCGGGCCGTCGAGAGTGCCCTCCGCGACCTGGGGCCTGCCGTGGTGACTGATCCCGATCCCGGTGGCACCTTCATCGGGCCGCTCGCGGAGCAGCTCGGCATCCGGCCCGCGACCCTGCGGAAGTGGGAACGCGCCGGTCTCGTGCGCCCCCGCCGTGACCCTCGGACCGGGTACCGCGTCTACGACGAGGCCGACGTACGGGATGCCCGCCTCGCCCACCAGCTCAGGCGGGGCGGCTATCTGCTGGAGCGGATCGCTCCGTTGATCGCGCAGGTACGGGCGGCCGGCGGGCTCGAACCGCTGGAGGCCGCCCTCGGCGACTGGCACGGCCGGCTGTCCGGGAGGGGGAGGGCGATGCTCGCGGGGGCGGCGGAGCTGGAGGCGTACCTCCGCGAGCGCGGCTGAGGCTTCCGTCCACGGGACTCCTGGGGTTGAGGATCCCGTACCCCGTCATTCCGCACCGCGTCGCTCCCCCTTCCTCTCCTCCCCCTCCCCTTCCTCCTCCAGGACCGGGAAGTGGCGCGGCGCCAGGGTGAGGAGGGCCAGGAGGGCGAGGGCGGCGGCCGCCGCCGCGCCCAGGTACACGTAGTCGACCGCCGCGTCGACCGCGCGGCGCAGGTGGTCGGCCGCCTCGGCGGTGAGGGAGCCCGGGGTGTCCAGGGAGCGGGCCAGGGCGTCCAGGTCGCCGGTGCCGCCGAGGCGGGCGGCGAGGACGCCGTTGGCGACGGCGCCGAACAGGGCCGCGCCGACGCTCTGGCCGACCTGGCGGCAGAAGAGGACGGAGGCGGTGGTCGTGCCGCGTTCCTCGTACGGGACGGTCGACTGCACACCGACGATCAGGGGCAGTTGGAAGAGGCCGAGCGCCCCGCCGAGCAGCAGCATCAGGAGGGCGGGCTGCCAGGCCTCGCCGGGGAACGGCAGGAACGGGAACGCGAGCAGCAGGACCAGTGCGAGCGAGATGCCGAGGACGGCGGTGAGCCGGAAGCCGATGCGGCTGTAGACCCGGTTGGAGAGCGCGGCCGCGATGGGCCAGCTGAGGGTCCACGAGGAGAGGACGAACCCGGCGGCGATCGGCCCGAGGCCCAGGACGGACTGGGCGTACGTGGGCAGGAAGACGGTCGGGGCGACCATGAGCAGGCCGAGGGCGCCGAGGGAGAGGTTGACGGCCGCGATCGTACGGCGGCGCCAGACCCAGCCGGGGATGATCGGTTCGGCCGCGCGCCGCTCGATGACGACGGTCAGGGCGGCGAGGGCGGCGGCCCCGCCGAGGAGGCCGAGGGACGGGGCGGAGAGCCAGGGCCAGGCGACGCCGCCCTGGACGAGGGCGGTGATGAGCAGCGCGCCGGTGGCGAAGATGGCGAGGGCCCCGGCCCAGTCGACGCGCACGCGCGCGCGGGGTGCGGCTTCCCTCGTCTCCGGTGCGTCCGCCCGGGTGCGGGTGGGTTCCACCAGGTGCCGGCTGATCAGCCAGAGGGCGAGCAGGCCGACCGGGAGGTTGATCAGGAAGATCCAGCGCCAGTCGGCGTACCCCGCGAGGAGGCCGCCGGCGGCCGGGCCCGCGATCGAGGAGGCGGCCCAGACGGAGGACAGTCGCGCCTGGATCCTGGGGCGCTCCTTCAGGGGGTAGAGGTCGGCGGCGATGGTCTGGACGGTGCCCTGGAGGGCGCCGCCGCCGAGGCCCTGGACGACGCGGAAGGCGATCAGGGACGCCATGTCCCAGGCGGCGGCGCAGAGCAGGGAGCCGACGAGGAAGAGGACCGTCCCGGCGACGAGTACCGGCTTGCGGCCGAAGGTGTCGCTGAGCTTCCCGTACACCGGCAGGGTGACCGTCACGGCGAGCAGGTAGCCGGCGAACAGCCAGGAGAAGACGGAGAGTCCGCCGAGGTCGCCGACGATCTGCGGGACGGCGGTGGACACGATCGTGCCGTCGAGGGCGGCGAGGCCCATGGCGAGCATGAGCGCGAGGACGACGGGCCGGCGACGGTCGGTGGAGGGCGCCGGGGCCGGATCGGCTCCCGCTCGCGTGGTCGACGGATCCGTCACCGCGCAGTTCCTTTCTTCGTACACCTAAATGGGCGCGGTCAGGGTCTCACCCGTACCCGGGGTGGAGGAACCCCTAGGGGCATCTCCCCCATACGGCCCAGGGGTCGTTCGTCCCGACGGAGGACGAGAAGGGGCCCGTCGGGTTCTTAACTTGAACTTACAAATCCCACCCACTGCTCCTAGGAGAGAACCGTGACCACGGCTGTGACCATCCCCAGGCACGGGGGTACTGGAGGGCGTACGGCCGTCGCTGCGCGGGCGCGTCAGGTCGTCAAGGCGTACGGCTCGGGGGAGACCCGGGTCGTCGCGCTCGACTCCGTCGACGTCGACATCGCCCGGGGACAGTTCACCGCGATCATGGGGCCCTCGGGTTCCGGCAAGTCGACCCTGATGCACTGCCTCGCCGGGCTCGACACCGTCACCAGCGGCGAGATCTACCTCGACGACACCGAGATCACCGGGCTCAAGGACAAGAAGCTCACCCAGCTGCGCCGGGACCGGATCGGTTTCATCTTCCAGGCGTTCAACCTGCTGCCGACCCTGAGCGCCCTGGAGAACATCACGCTCCCCATGGACATCGCCGGCCGCAAGCCGGACGCCGAGTGGCTGCGCCGGGTCGTCGACACCGTCGGGCTCTCCGACCGCCTGAAGCACCGGCCGAACGAGCTCTCCGGCGGGCAGCAGCAGCGCGTCGCCGTGGCCCGCGCGCTCGCCGCCCGGCCCGAGATCATCTTCGGGGACGAGCCGACCGGAAACCTCGACTCGCGGGCCGGCGCCGAGGTCCTCGGCTTCCTCCGCACCTCCGTCGACGAGCTGGGCCAGACCATCGTCATGGTCACCCACGACCCCGTCGCCGCCTCCTACGCCGACCGTGTGCTCTACCTCGCCGACGGCCGGATCGTGGACGAGATGCTCCGGCCCACCGCCGACGCCGTCCTCGACCGCATGAAGGACTTCGACGCGCGCGGGCGGACGTCGTGACCGTCCTCAAGACCTCGCTGCGCAACTTCCTCGCGCACAAGGGCCGCATGGCGCTCTCCGCCGTCGCCGTCCTCCTCTCCGTCGCCTTCGTCTCCGGGACCCTCGTCTTCACGGACACGATGAACACGACGTTCGACAAGCTCTTCGCGTCGACCGCGTCCGACGTCACCGTCAGCCCCAAGGGCGGCTCGGTCAGCGACGAGACCCCGCAGTCCGGCCGCCCCGAGGCCTTCCCCGCCTCGCTCCTCGAGCAGGTACGCAAGGCCGACGGCGTCCAGGCCGCCCAGGGCGCCGTCGCCACGACCGGCGTCACCGTCGTCGACGCGAAGAACAAGAACGTCGGGCCCACCAGCGGCGCCCCGACCATCGCCGTCAACTGGAGCCCCAACGAGCTGCGTTCGGTGGAGATCGCCTCCGGCCACGAGCCGCGCGGCCCCACCGACGTGGTCGTCGACGGTGCCACCGCCGAGAAGCACGGCCTGAAGCTCGGCGACGAACTGCGGACCATCTCCGTCATCGGTGACTTCACCGCGAAGATCTCCGGCATCGTCGACTTCAAGGTCACCAACCCGGGCGCCACCGTCGTCTACTTCGACACCCCCACCGCGCAGCGCGAACTGCTCGGCAAGGAAGGCCTGTTCACGCAGATCGCCGCCGACGCCAAGGCCGGTGTCAGCGACGACGTCCTCAAGCGGAACATCGCCGCCGCCATCGGCGACGGCTACAAGCTGCAGACCGCCGCCGAGGCCGCCGACGAAGGACGCGAGGACGTCGCCGGCTTCCTCGACGTCATGAAGTACGCGATGCTCGGCTTCGCCGGGATCGCCTTCCTCGTCGGCATCTTCCTCATCGTCAACACCTTCTCCATGCTGGTCGCCCAGCGCACCCGCGAGATCGGCCTCATGCGGGCCATCGGCTCCAGCCGCAAGCAGATCAACCGGTCCGTCCTCGTCGAAGCGCTGCTCCTCGGCCTCGTCGGCTCGATCGCCGGAGTCGCGGCGGGCGTCGGGCTCGCCGTCGGCCTCATGGAACTCATGTCCTCCATGGGCATGGAACTCTCCACCGGCGACCTCACCGTGAAGTGGACGACGCCCGCCGTCGGCCTCGCCCTCGGCATCGTCGTCACCGTCCTCGCCGCCTACATCCCGGCCCGCCGCGCCGGAAAGGTCTCCCCGATGGCCGCCCTCCGCGACGCGGGCACCCCCGCCGACGGCAAGGCAGGCAGGGTACGGGGCGGGATCGGGCTCGCCCTCACCGCCACCGGAGCGGCCGCCCTGGTCGCCGCGGCCCGCGCCGAGGAGGCCGGTCCCGGATCGATGTGGCTCGGCCTCGGCGTCGTCCTCACCCTCCTCGGCTTCGTCGTCATCGGCCCGCTCCTCGCGGGCGGAGTCGTCCGCGCCCTCGGCGTCGTCGTCCTGCGGGTCTTCGGCCCGGTCGGCCGGATGGCCGAGCGGAACGCGCTCCGCAACCCGCGCCGCACCGGCGCGACCGCCGCCGCCCTGATGATCGGCCTCGCGCTCGTCGCCTGCCTCTCGGTCGTCGGCTCCTCGATGGTCGCCTCCGCCACCGACGAACTCGACCGGTCCGTCGGCGCCGACTTCATCGTGCAGTCCGGCACCGGGCAGCCGATCGTGCCGCAGGCGCAGGCCGCCCTGGAGAAGGCCCCGGGCCTCGACCACGTCAGCGAGTACAAGTGGGTCGACGCCACCGTCACCGACCCGCGCGGGAAGACCACGAAGGCCGACCTGGCCGCCACCGACCCGACGTACATGGAGGACCTGCGCCGGGAGACCACCGCGGGCACCCTCGCCGACGCCTACGGACCGGGTGCGATGTCGGTGGGCAGCGACTACGCCACCGAGCACGGCGTGAAGGTCGGCGACACCCTGACCGTCGCCTTCAAGGGCGGGAAGCCGGCGAAGCTCAAGGTCGCGGCGATCACCGCCGACACCGGCAACGTCGACAACGGGGTGATGTACACCAACGTCACCACCCTCGCCGAGTACGTGCCCGCCGACCGCCTGCCGCACAGCCTGCTCCTCCTCGCCAGCGCGAAGGACGGGCAGGAGACCGCGGCCTACCAGTCGCTCAAGGACGCGCTCGCGCCGTACCCGCAGTACAAGGTGAGCAACCAGGCCGACTACAAGGAGGACCTGAAGAACCAGGTCGGACAGCTGCTCAACATCGTGTACGGGCTCCTCGCCCTGGCGATCGTCGTCGCCGTCCTTGGTGTCGTGAACACGCTGGCCCTCTCGGTCGTCGAGCGGACCCGCGAGATCGGCCTCATGCGGGCCATCGGCCTCTCGCGCCGGCAGCTGCGCCGCATGATCCGCCTGGAGTCGGTGGTGATCGCGCTCTTCGGCGCCCTGCTCGGCCTCGGCCTGGGCATGGGCTGGGGTACGGCGGCCCAGAAACTCCTGGCCCTGGAGGGCCTCGGCGTCCTGGAGATCCCGTGGCCGACGATCCTCACGGTCTTCGTGGGCTCGGCGTTCGTGGGACTGTTCGCGGCGCTGGTCCCGGCGTTCCGGGCGGGCCGGATGAACGTCCTGAACGCGATCGCCAGCGAGTAGCGGTCGCGGGACGGCAGCGGGGGACGGCCCCGGAGGACCTGCCAGGTCCTCCGGGGCCGCGCGCTGCTCTGGCCGGTGCCCCGACCGGACGGCGGTCCGGGTGTGGTTCGGGGGCGGGTGTCCGTGGGGCGTCGTAGGCTGGGGATCACCGGGCCGTACGCGTCCGGGAGCAACCCGGCCCGCTCGACGTGTCGGGCTGTTCGCGTTGCCCGCCCCGCCCCCGTCGTCCGAACCCGGGATGGAAGTCCATGAGCCTGCACGGCCTGCTTGATGTCGTCGTCAAGGATGCGGCCCTCGCCGAGGCGGTGAAGGCCGCCGCCGACGGGAACCGTCCGCACGTGGACCTGGTCGGGCCGGCCGCCGCGCGGCCCTTCGCCGTCGCCGCGCTCGCCCGGGACTCGGGGCGCCCGGTGCTCGCGGTGACCGCGACCGGGCGGGAGGCCGAGGACCTCGCCGCCGCGCTGCGGTCGCTGCTCGACCCCGACACGGTCGCCGAGTACCCCTCCTGGGAGACCCTGCCGCACGAGCGTCTCTCGCCCCGCTCCGACACCGTCGGCCGCCGTCTCGCCGTGCTGCGCCGGCTGGCCCATCCCCGGGACGACGACCCGGCCGCGGGACCCGTGAGCGTCGTCGTCGCGCCCATCCGTTCCGTACTCCAGCCGCAGGTCAAGGGCCTCGGGGACCTGGAGCCCGTGAGCCTGCGGAGTGGGCAGACGGCGGACTTGAACGAGATCGTCGAGGGGCTCGCCGCCGCCGCGTACTCCCGCGTCGAGTTGGTCGAGAAGCGCGGCGAGTTCGCCGTGCGCGGCGGCATCCTGGACGTCTTCCCGCCGACCGAGGAGCACCCCCTCCGGATCGAGTTCTGGGGCGACGACATCGAGGAGATCCGCTACTTCAAGGTCGCCGACCAGCGGTCCCTGGAAGTCGCGGAGCACGGCCTCTGGGCGCCGCCCTGCCGTGAGCTGCTCCTGACGGCGGACGTACGGGAGCGGGCGCGGGCGCTCGCCGAGGAGCACCCCGAGCTGGGCGAGCTGCTCAACAAGATCGCCGAGGGGATCGCCGTCGAGGGCATGGAGTCCCTCGCCCCCGTCCTCGTCGACGACATGGAGCTGCTGCTCGACGTCCTGCCCGAGGGATCCATGGCCGTCGTCTGCGACCCGGAGCGGGTGCGGACCCGGGCATCGGACCTGGTCGCCACGAGCCAGGAGTTCCTCCAGGCCTCGTGGGCGGCGACCGCCGGCGGCGGCGAGGCCCCGATCGACGTCGGCGCGGCCTCCCTGCGGGGGATCGCGGACGTACGGGACCGGGCGCGCGAGCTGGGCATGGCGTGGTGGTCGGTGTCGCCGTTCGCGGCGGACGCCGGTGACGCCGCCGGGGACACCCTCATGCTCGGCATGCGTGCCCCGGAGTCGTACCGCGGCGACACCGCCCGCGCGCTCGCCGACACCAAGGGCTGGCTGGCCGACGGCTGGCGCACGGTGTACGTCACGGAGGCCCACGGCCCGGCGGCGCGCACGGTCGAGGTCCTCGGGGGCGAGGGCATCGCGGCCCGGCTCGCCGGGGACCTGACGGAGATCTCCCCGGCCGTCGTCCACGTCGCCTGCGGCTCCATCGACTTCGGCTTCGTCGACGCCGCGCTCAAGCTCGCCGTCCTCACCGAGACCGACCTGTCCGGGCAGAAGGCGGCCGGCAAGGACGGCCAGCGGATGCCGGCCAAGCGCCGGAAGACGATCGACCCGCTGACCCTGGAGGTCGGCGACTACATCGTGCACGAGCAGCACGGCGTCGGCCGGTACGTGGAGATGGTCCAGCGGACCGTGCAGGGCGCGACCCGCGAGTACCTCCTCGTCGAGTACGCCCCGGCGAAGCGCGGCCAGCCCGGCGACCGGCTGTACATCCCGACGGACCAGCTGGAGCAGGTCACCAAGTACGTGGGCGGCGAGGCGCCGACCCTGCACCGGCTCGGCGGCGCCGACTGGACGAAGACGAAGGCGCGCGCGAAGAAGGCCGTCAAGGAGATCGCGGCCGACCTGATCAAGCTGTACAGCGCGCGCATGGCGGCCCCCGGCCACGCCTTCGGCCCGGACACGCCCTGGCAGCGCGAGCTGGAGGACGCCTTCCCGTACGCCGAGACCCCCGACCAGCTGTCCACCATCGCCGAGGTGAAGGAGGACATGGAGAAGACGGTCCCCATGGACCGGCTGATCTGCGGCGACGTGGGCTACGGCAAGACGGAGATCGCGGTACGCGCGGCCTTCAAGGCGGTGCAGGACGGCAAGCAGGTCGCGGTCCTCGTCCCGACGACGCTGCTCGTGCAGCAGCACTTCGGCACGTTCAGCGAGCGCTACTCGCAGTTCCCGGTGAAGGTGCGGGCGCTGTCCCGCTTCCAGACGGAGACCGAGTCGAAGGCGACCCTGGAGGGGCTGCGGGACGGTTCGGTGGACATCGTCATCGGCACCCACCGCCTCTTCTCCTCCGAGACGAAGTTCAAGGACCTGGGCCTGGTCGTCGTCGACGAGGAGCAGCGCTTCGGCGTCGAGCACAAGGAGCAGCTGAAGAAGCTCCGCGCCAACGTCGACGTCCTCACCATGTCGGCCACGCCCATCCCCCGTACGCTCGAGATGGCGGTCACCGGCATCCGCGAGATGTCGACGATCACCACCCCGCCGGAGGAGCGGCACCCGGTCCTCACCTTCGTCGGCCCGTACGAGGAGAAGCAGATCGGCGCCGCGATCCGGCGTGAACTCCTGCGCGAGGGCCAGGTCTTCTACATCCACAACCGGGTCGACTCCATCGACCGCGCGGCCGCCCGTCTCCGGGAGATCGTGCCCGAGGCGCGGATCGCGACCGCGCACGGCCAGATGGGCGAGAGCGCCCTGGAACAGGTCGTGGTCGACTTCTGGGAGAAGAAGTTCGACGTCCTCGTCTCCACGACGATCGTGGAGTCCGGCATCGACATCTCCAACGCCAACACCCTGATCGTGGAGCGCGGCGACAACTTCGGCCTGTCGCAGCTCCACCAGCTGCGCGGCCGCGTGGGACGAGGGCGGGACCGCGGCTACGCGTACTTCCTCTACCCGCCGGAGAAGCCGCTGACGGAGACCGCCCACGAGCGGCTCGCGACGATCGCGCAGCACACCGAGATGGGCGCGGGCATGTACGTGGCGATGAAGGACCTGGAGATCCGTGGCGCGGGCAACCTGCTCGGCGGCGAGCAGTCCGGTCACATCGCGGGCGTCGGCTTCGACCTGTACGTACGGATGGTCGGCGAGGCGGTCGCGGACTACCGGGCGCAGATGGAGGGCGGCGCGGAGGAGGAGGCGCCGTTGGAGGTCAAGATCGAGCTGCCGGTCGACGCCCACATGCCGCACGACTACGCGCCGGGGGAGCGGCTGCGGCTCCAGGCGTACCGTTCGATCGCCTCCGCGAACTCGGAGGAGGACATCAGGGCCGTACGGGAGGAACTCACCGACCGTTACGGCAAGCTCCCCGAGCCCGTCGAGAACCTCCTCCTGGTGGCGGGCCTGCGCATGCTGGCCCGCGCGTGCGGGGTGGGCGAGATCGTCCTCCAGGGGCCCAACATCCGCTTCGCGCCGGTGGAGTTGCGCGAATCGCAGGAGCTGCGCCTGAAGCGCCTCTACCCGCGCACGGTGATCAAGCCGGCCGTCCACCAGATCCTGGTGCCGCGCCCGACGTCGGGCAAGATCGGCGGCAAGCCGGTGGTGGGCCGCGAACTCCTCGCGTGGACGGGGGAGTTCTTGACGACGATCCTCGAGTCGTAGTCAGGAGGAGCCGTACGGGTCGGGGGCGCGCGTACCTTTTCCGCGCGCCCCCGGCGGGCTCACAGCTCGTCGAGGTCCATGGCCTGGGCCATCGCCGTGTAACCGGCGTCGTTCGGGTGGAGGCCGTCGCCCGAGTCGTACGCGGGGAGGATGCGGTCCGGGTCGCTCGGGTCCGCCACCGCGCGGTCGAGGTCGACGATCGCGTCGTACGCGCCCGAGGTGCGGACCCAGTCGTTGAAGGCGTCCCGCTTGGCCTCGTTGGCCGGGGTGTCGTAGAAGGAGCCCTTGACCGGGGTCAGGGTCGCGCCGATGACCTTGAGGCCCTTGGCGTGGGCCTCGCGGATCAGGGTGCGGTGGCCCGCGATCAGGCGGTCGACGGAGACGTCGGGGGTGGGGGCGGCGGGGAAGTCCACCGTGCTGCCGCCGATGTCGTTGATGCCTTCGAAGAGGACGACGGTCCGCACGCCGGGTTCGGTGAGGACGTCCTGCCGGAAGCGGGTCAGGGCCTTCTCGCCCGCCCAGGTGGTGTCGTTGACGACCTGGTTGCCCGCGATGCCGTGGTTGAGGACGGCGCGGGGGCGGCCGGCGGCGGCGAGGCGTTCGGCGAGCTCGTCGGGGTAGCGGTGGTCGGCGTCCTGGGTGGAGCCCACGCCGTCGGTGATGGAGTCGCCGAAGGTGACGACGCCGTTCCGGCGCGCGGTGCCGTGGCCGCCGGTGACCTCGACGCCCGAGAGGTAGTACCAGGAGGCGCTGGTCTCGGTGAAGGCGGCGCCGGCCGGGTCGGCGCGGTGGTCGCCGGTGGCGCGGTAGCTGGTGGCCGAGGCGAAGTGGTGGAAGGTGGCGGGGCCCGTCCCGCCCGCCAGGTAGAGGGTGACGGTCAGCGACCCGAAGGCCTCGACGGGGAGGTTCGCGGCGTCGCTGAGGAGGGTGCCGCCGACCGGGATCGTGACGGACGGCCGGCCGTCGAAGCGCAGGTGGCGCACGGAGCCCGGACGTATCGCGCTGCCTTCGGCGGTGCGGGCGACGGTGGCGCCCGTGATCCGCAGCGGAGTGGAGCCGTAACGATTCGTCAGCTCGATCCGGGCCCGGCTGCCGCCGGTGGTGACGCGGACGACCTGGCGGACCGTGTGGTTGTCGAAGCCCTGCTGCGACCAGTTGGGGCCGAGGGGCGCGGTCGGCGACTGCGGGGACGCGGCCCAGGCGGCCCGCCAGGCCGGGCCGTGGTGGCCGGTGGCGGAGAGGGCGGAGTCGGTGCGGCCGGTGGCGGAGAGGGCGGAGTCGGTACGGGCGGTGTCGGCGAGGGCGGCCGGCGCCAGGGCGAGTGCGGCGGTGGTGACGAGGGCGAGGGTGGCGCGGCGAAGGGAATTCGACGTGTGCATGCTTGCGTCAATTACCGGCTTGCGCCGCCTATTCCCCGCGCTCCGACGGGAGTTGCTGGGTGAAGAGCAGGCCGGTGAGGGCGCGGAAGTACTCCTCGGGGTCCCGGTCGCCCAGCGCGTCCCGCACGTTGTGGGTGAGGAGCAGGGTCGCGAAGCCGTGGGCGAGGGACCAGGCGGCGATGCCCGCCGTGCGGGGGTCGGGGACGTCCCGCAGTTCCGCGATGCCCGCGCGGAGGCCGGCGGAGGCGCGTTCCTTGGCGGCGAGGAGGTCCGGGTCGTCGGCGCGCAGGAGGTCCGGCTGGAACATGACCTGGAAGTGGGCGGGGTGATCCAGCGCGAAGCACACGTACCGCACCCCGCGTTCGCGCAGGTCGGGCGCGGCGGCGAGGGCCCCGGCGAGGAGGTCGTACCCCTGGGCGGCGAGGGCCGTGAGGAGTCCGGTGCGGTCCTTGAAGTGGTGGGCGGGCGCGGCGTGGGAGACGCCCGCGCGGCGCGCGAGGTCGCGCAGGCTCAGCGCCCCGGGGCCGTCGGCGGCGATGACGTCGAGGGCGGCGGCGAGGACGGCCTGCCGCAGGTCGCCGTGGTGGTAGGTGCTCCGGCTCGTCATGGCAGCAGCGTATCCCTCATCTAGTCATTGACAAGTTCGAGGGAGCGGGCGCAGTATCTAGTCAGTGACAAGATGAGGTGGAGGGAGCACGTCGTGGAATCCGGACGCGTACGTCAGATGTGGCACCTGCTCGAACCCCTGCACGCCCTGCTCTACTACGCCCCCGAGGCCTTCGACGAGGCCGCCGCCCTCGGCTACGACACCGGCGAACGCTGGCCCTCCTACTTCGCCTGGCGCGCCGCGCCCCTCGGCGCCGCGGGCCCGGACCACGTGACCTCCGCCTTCCACAGCTTCAGCCCCGCCATGGTCGCCCGGTACGTCCCCGCCGCCTGGGACACCGCGCGCCCGGCCGAGGTCCTCGCCGCCCGGCTCCGGGCCGTCGACCGCACCTACCGGACCGTCCTGGGCGAGGACGCGGTCAAGGGCCCCGAACTCGCCGAGGCCGCCGCGCTCGCCCGCCGCGCCGCCGAGGCGGCCGGGACGCACGGGCGTCCGCTCGCCGCCGCCAACGCCGACCTGCCCTGGTCCGAGGCCCCGCACCTGGTCCTCTGGCAGGCCGCGACGGTCCTGCGCGAACACCGCGGCGACGGACACCTCGCCGCCCTGGCCGCCGCCGGCCTCGACCCGGTCGAGTCGCTCGTCTCCTTCGCGGCGATCGGAGCCGCCCCCGAGCCCGTCTTCGAGAGCCGCGGCTGGAGCCCGGCCGAGTGGTCGGCCGCGCGGGAACGGCTCGCCGCCCGGGGGCTCGTACACCCCGACAGGTCGGCCACGGACGCCGGCCGGGGCCTGCGCGCGGAGGTCGAACGGCACACGGACGAACTGGCCGCCGCCCCCTGGACCGCCCTCGGCCCCGACGACACCGCCCGCCTCGCCGACCTGCTCGGCACCCCCTGGCTCGCCGCGATCGGCTCCGGGCTGCTGCCCACGGAGAACACCCTCGGCATCGGCAAGGTGTGAGGCCCTGAAATCCGTCCCGGGTATGAGGCCCTGAAACCCGTCCCGCCTAGGATTCCAGGGTGTTGACGTACCGAAGGACCCTGACCGCCACGGCACTCGCCGTCGCCGCGCTCGTCACCACCGCCTGCTCACCGGGGGCCGACACCCCGGGAGGCGACGGCGGCGGCGCCGGGAAGCCCGCCGCGCGGGGCACGGCACTCGCCGTCGTGGACACCCTCACGGTCAAGGGGCGCGCCCCGAAGACCGGTTACGAGCGGGAGAAGTTCGGCCGCGCCTGGGCGGACGTCGACGGCAACGGCTGCGGCACCCGTGACGACATACTCAAGCGCGACCTGGCCGGCGTCCGCTTCACGGACGGCCGCTGCAAGGTCGCCTCCGGCACCCTCGCCGACGACCCGTACACCGGCACCGCCGTCGCCTACGTCCGGGGCCGCAGCAAGGTCGACATCGACCATGTCGTCGCCCTCTCCGACGCCTGGCAGAAGGGCGCGCAGAAGTGGGACACCGGGACCCGGCGGCGCTTCGCCAACGATCCGCTCAACCTGCTCGCCGTCGACGCGGTCACCAACCGCCGCAAGTCCGACGGCGACGCGGCGACGTGGCTGCCGCCGAACACGTCGTACCGCTGCCCGTACGTGGCCCGGCAGATCGCCGTGAAGAAGAAGTACGGGGTGTGGGTGACGGCGGCGGAGCGGGACGCGATGAAGCGGGTCCTCCGCACCTGCCCGCAGCAGAAGCTTCCTTAGCCGAGGTCGCTTCCCGCGACGGAAGCTTCCGTCGGAGAAACCTTCCTGCGAAAAATCGGTTGGACCGCGGGGAAACGATCTTTACCCTGCCGCCATGGACCTCAACATATCGACCCTCGCCGAGCGCCCCGAGCTGGAAGGGCCGATGTGGGACATGCTCGACCTCTGGCCCGAGTTCATGATGTACGACCCGGTCGGCTGGGCGAACATCGGCCGGATCGTGCGCGAGCTGCCCGAGTACGTCCTCATCGCCACCGACGCCGACGGCAAGGTCGTCGCCCGCGGCTTCAGCGTCCCCTTCCGGCTCGACGTGGACGGGCGCCGCGAGCTGCCCGCCCGGGGCTGGGACGAGGTGCTGCTCTGGGCGTTCTCCGACCTGAAGCACGGCCGGGAGGCCGACACCGTCAGCGCCATCGAGATCACGGTCGACACCAGCGCCCTGGGCCAGGGCGTCTCGCACCGGATGCTGGCCGCCATGCGGGCCAACGTCGTCGCGCGCGGCTTCTCCGAACTCGTCGCCCCCGTCCGCCCCAACGGCAAGCACCTGGAGGCCGGCGCCTCCATCCACGAGTACGCCTTCCGTACCCGCGAGGCCGACGGCCTGCCGCACGACGCGTGGCTCCGGGTCCATGTGCGCGCGGGCGGCGTGATCGAGGCGGTGGCCCCGGCCTCGATGACGGTCTCCGGGTCCGTCGAGCAGTGGCGCAAGTGGACCGGTCTCCCCTTCGACACCGACGGCCCCGTCGAGGTCGAGGGCGCGCTGGTTCCCGTCCACTGCGAGGCCTCGCGCGGCTACGCGGTCTATGTCGAGCCCAACGTGTGGGTCCGGCACCGCGTCACCGCCTGAGCCGCTCGCGGTACGCGGGGCCCGGAGGGTGATCTTCACGGTGGGGGATGTACCGTACGGCGTCCCCTGCCGTACACCAGTGCGCCCCGGCGCGCGCATCCGCGAGAGGTCCCACGATCGTGAACGAGGCCGTCAGCCGGGAGAAGGGCGCGGAGCCCCCGCACAGTGAGGAGCCCCCGCACCGCGAGGAGTCTCCGTACCGCGAGGAGCGTCCGCTCCGTGACGAGCTGCCGGGCCGCTGGGCCCGGACCGGGCTCGCGCTCGTTCCGCCGCTGAGCCTCGGCGTCCTCGGGTTCGTCCCGTCGCTCACGCTCGCCCTGCGCCGGGGGACCCGCGGAGACTGGCTGGCGGCGCTGCTGTTCACGGCGGTCTCGGTCGGCTGGTGCTTCCAGATCGCGCTGACTCCCGAGGAGACGCACGGCTTCCCGTACCTCCTCGACCTCGCGCTGCTCGCGACCGCCACCGTCGGCGCGGCGGCGCACTGCCTCTCCGTGAAGGAGGCCGGCCGATGAAGACCCGCCGCGCCTGGCGTACGACGGAGCGTCAGGCGGCCAAGAAGGACGCGGCGGGGTCCGCGGTCCGCGTCTCCGGGCTGCTCGCCACCGCCGCGGGGGCGCTGCGCGGCCGGGTCGGCTGGGCCCTGGGGGCCGTCCTGGTCCTGGTCCTCGGCCTGCTCGGCGCCTGGCTGTTCGCCGGTGCGGAGGACCGGGGCACCCCGCCCGACCCCCGGGCCCGCGCCTACGAGGACTACGACGCCTGCCTCCTCACCGACGAGCGGGGCATCGTGTCGGGCGCTCCGGCGGCCCCGGTCTGGGAGGGGATGCAGGCGGCGTCCCTGGACAAGCGCATCCGGGTGACGTACGTGCCGGTGATGGGGGAGCAGTCGGTGGCGAACGCCGTCCCGTTCCTCAACGGCCTGGTGCAGCGGAACTGCGAGATCGTCGTCGCCTCGGGCGCCCCGCAGGTGACGGCGGCCGAAGCGGCGGTGGAGAAGAACCCGAAGATCCGGTTCGTGACGGTCGCCCAGGAGGGCGGCGCCGCGCACGACAACCTGGTCCGGGTGGCGCCCGGAGCGTCCTTGAAGGACGACATCACGGCGACCCTGAAGCGACTGGCCTCCGGCGGCTGACGGAAGAGTTCCCTCCACTCCTTAAAGGGGAGGTAAAAAACCCTACCCTGGTGGGAACTGGTGCTCCGTCATCGGGCAGGCTCGCGAAGCTTTGTAAGCATCGCGTTAGTAAAGGCTGGCCCATGCGCATACGCCGGGTCCGTAGCCCTCGCCTGTTCCCACCGGGTCGCACCGGGAGACGCAGGCTGAGGGCTACGGCTCTTTCCGTACTCATCTCACTGTTCCTCATGATCAGCACCGAATCGGCGCTCGCCGCAGGCGTCACGCTCGAACCGGTGCGCATGCCGCAGCTGTCCCTCTCGGGGCTGTGGAAGTGGGTCCAGGAGAACCCTCTCGACACCCCTGACCAGCAGGGCGGCACGGCCCGTGGCAAGAGCCACCACGCCTCCTCCGACGCCACGAGCCTCGAAGGCGAGGCGGGGCGCAAGCCCGGCAAGGGCAAGGGCGAGCTCGACGCGTTCGAGCGGGAGACCGACCGTCCCGGCACGTCGAAGACCGGCGCCGCCCGCGGCGACGCCAAGAGCTTCGACACCCGCACCAGCGAGCGGGACGCGAAGAAGTCGACGGCGACGTCCGACTTCTACGTCAACGCCGACGGCTCCACCACCGTGCGCCACTTCCCCGGCCGTACGAACTTCAAGGGCGCCGACGGCTCGTGGAAGCCGATCGACACCCGGCTGACCGAGGACACCGACGGCCGGCTCCAGCAGCGTGCGAACTCCCTCGACGTGGAGTTCGCGCCGGACGCCGCCGACCAGCAGCTCGCCTCGGTCGACTTCGGCGCCGGACGCTCGCTCGCGTACGCGCTCAAGGGCGCCGAGCGGTCCGAGCCCACCGTCGCCGCGAACGGCACGGTGACGTACCCGGGCGTGCTGCCCGAGACCGACGTGCAGCTCGTGCCGCTCGCGGAGGGCTTCAAGGAGAACATCGTCCTGCGCTCGCCGCGGGCCGCCAACTCCTGGACCTTCCCGCTCGCGGTGCAGGGGCTCACCCCCCGCATAGCCGCCGACGGCGACGTGGAGTTCACCGACGCGAACGGCAAGGTCACCGCGACCATCCCGCACGCGTTCATGGAGGACTCCAGGATCGACCCGCGCTCGGGCGACCCCGCCCAGTCGCGGGCCGTGACCTACGAGCTCGTCACGGTGGACGGCAAGCAGGCGCTGCGGATGACCGCGGACCGCGCCTGGCTGGACGACCCGGCCCGGGTCTACCCGGTGACCGTCGACCCGACCGTGACCGCGTCGAACTCCACGTACACGCAGAACACCATCGGTGGTGACCACTCCACCGAGACGCAGATCAAGGTCGGCTCGTACGACTCGGGCACCAACAAGACGAACTCGTTCCTCCAGTTCTCGTCGCTCGGTACGACCCTGGCGGGCAAGCGGGTCACCGCCGCCACCCTGAACGTCTACGCGCTCTGGTCCTCGACCTGCGCCGCCCAGTCGTTCTCGGTGCACCCCGTCACCCAGTCCTGGACCCCGTCGGGCGTGACCAGCTACCCCGGCCCGAGCTTCGGCGCGGCCATGGGCTCGGCGACGCCCGCCCCCGGAGCCTCCTGCTCCAACACCGGGAACTCGGCGAGCGTCGGCGTGAAGATGCCGGTGAGCCTGAACACGACCTGGTTCAACCAGGTCGCCGGCGGCGCGGCCAACTACGGTCTGGCGCTGACCGCGCCGACCAACGACATGCTGCACTGGAAGAAGTTCCACTCCGACAACTCGGCGACGGCCGGCTTCCGCCCGGCCCTCGACCTGACCTACACGGCGAACACCGCCCCGCAGGTCAACGCCTCGTACCCGCCGGAGAACTTCCAGGCCAACACCCTCCAGCCGGAGCTGCTCGTCTACGCGAGCGACGCCGACAAGGGGCCGAGCCCGCTGTCGTACACCTTCGAGGTCTACGACGCCGACACCTCCGCGCTCGTCGTCACCTCCGGCGCTCTGGCCAAGAGCAACTGGAAGATCCCGGCGGGCAAGCTCAAGTGGTCGAAGAACTACGCCTGGTACGTCGGCGTCAGTGACGGCACGACGGAGATCACCCACTCCAGCCGCTTCACCACCGCCGTCCCGCAGCCGCCGGTCACCTCGGGCCTGTCGATGAACACCGACGGCCACGAGTTCGACCCGTCGGACGGCAACTACACCACCGAGGACACCGACGCCGACATCCCGGTCATCGGCCCGTCCCTGGAGATCGACCGCTCCTACAACAGCCTCGACCCCCGGATCGACGGCGCCTTCGGCGCGGGCTGGTCGACGATCGCCGACATGAAGGCCACCGAGGTCAAGGACGGCGCCGGCACGGTCACCAGCGTGGTGATCACCTACCCCGGCGGTGAGCAGGTCGCCTTCGGCCGCAACACCGACGGCACGTTCGTGCCTCCGCTGGGCCGCTACGCCCGGCTGGCACCCGCGGCCTCCCCGCTCGTCGGCTACGCGCTGACGGACAAGGACTTCACGGAGTACGGCCTCACGCAGGCCACCGCGAAGACCGGCACGTACGCGATCAAGACGATCAAGGACTTCGCCGGCCGCACCGAGGCGTTCACGTACGACGCGAACAAGCGTCTGACGAAGATCACCAACGAGACGTCGAAGCGGTCGCTCGGCCTCACCTGGTTCACCCCGGCGGGCGCGACCGTGCCGCACGTGGAGAAGGTCTTCACCGACCCGTCGACCGTGGGCGACGCCACCACGGTCCAGACCTGGCAGTACGGCTACACCGGTGACCAGCTCACCAAGGTGTGCCCGCCGGCCGACTGGACCAAGTGCACGACGTACACGTACGCCACCGGCAACCACTACCGCACCACGGTCCTGGACGCCGACCCGTTCGCGTACTGGCGTCTCGGTGAGACGTCCGGCACGGTCGCGGCCGACGCGATCGACGCCAACCAGGGCAAGTACAACGGCATCTACAAGAACGTGACCCTGGGCAGCGCCTCCGTGCTCGCCGGATCCACGCAGAAGACGGCCACGTTCAACGGCACCACCTCCTACGTGGAGATGCCGAGCGCTCCCGGCGCCACGCCGTCCTACACGTCGGTGTCGCTGTGGTTCAAGACGACCACGGCGGGCGGTGTCCTCTTCTACTACGGTGACAAGCCGCTCAGCGACCCCAACCCGGTCGCCAACACCACGAAGAACACCCCGGCCGTCTACGTCGGCATGGACGGCAAGCTGCGCGGCTGCCTGGCCATGTCGCCCGGCTGCATGTCGACGATCACGTCCACCGCGACCGTCACCGACGGCCAGTGGCACAACGCGGTCCTGACGGGTGTGGCCAACAGCCAGACCCTGTACCTCGACGGTGTCTCGCAGGGCTCCCTCGCGGGCACCATCAACGACTGGGTGCAGCCCTACATCACCCTCGGCGCCGGTGTGAACATCGACGGCTGGCCGTCGATGAACCCGAACGACAAGCTCGGGCACTTCACCGGACAGATGGCCGAGGTGGCCATCTACTCCGAGCCGCTCGTCCAGGACGTGATCTCCGCGCAGTACCAGGCCGCGAAGCGGTCCGCGGGGCTCCTTAAGACGATCACCACCCCGGGCGGCAAGACCCAGGCCTCGGTCGTCTACGGCACCGCCGACGACGTGGTCCTCCAGGCCACCGACGGCAACGGCGGTACGTGGAAGCTCAACCCGGCCACGATCACCGGCTCCTCGCAGGTGTACCGCTCGTCCGTCATGGGCACCGCCCCGGCCGGCTACTGGCGCCTGGACGACACCCAGGCCGCGGCTCAGGCCGCCAACCAGGTCAACACCGGCTTCGGCACGTACAACAACGTCACCCAGGGCGCGCAGGGCCCCTTCGGCGCGGACGACGCGACCGCGGCGACCTTCGACGGGACCGGCTCCTTCGTGGAGATCCCGTACGGCCCGCTGCACGCCAAGCCCGACCGCTCGGTCGAGCTCTGGTTCAAGACGGCCGAGCCCGGCGTGATCATGAGCGACCAGAGCGTCGCGCCGAACAGCACCACGACCCCCACCGGCAGCTGGAGCAACCTGCTCTACGTCGGCGCGGACAACAAGCTGCACGGCCACTGGTGGAGCTCCACCTGCAACGGCGGGGCCACGCTCGGTTCCACGGGCACGGTCACGGACGACAACTGGCACCACGCCGTCCTGTCGGCCGCCGGCACCACACAGACGCTCTACCTCGACGGCGTGAAGCAGGGCACCTGCACCGGCGCCCCCAACGACCAGACGACGTCCCGCACCTTCGTCGGCGCGGGCTTCGGCAGCAACTGGTACAGCTCGCCGGGCGCCGTCAGCTACTTCACCGGCTCCATCGCCGAGGTCGCGGTCCACTCCAAGGGCCTGACCGACGCCGACGTCGCCACCCACTGGTCCGCCTACAAGGCGTCCTCCGGTGTCGCCCCGGTCCGGACGGTCAAGCTGACCGACCCGAGCAACAAGACGCTGACCTACGTGTACGACGCGGAGATGGGCAACCGCCTGCTCACCGCCATCGACACCGAGGGCAAGCGGACCACCTACGGCTACGACACGGGTGGCTTCCTGCACACCGTGACCGACGCCAACGGCAACCGCTCCATCACCGGCCACGACGTACGCGGCAACGCGGTCTCCCAGACCACCTGCCAGGACACCAAGTCCAACAAGTGCTCGACGGAGTACTACACGTACTTCCCGGACGCGACCACCGTGCTGCCGACGATGGACCTGCGCAACGACCTGATGCTCACCGAGCGCGACGGCCGTTCCTCGGGACCCACGGACAACACCTATCTGACGTCGTACGCGTACGACACCGGGGGCAACCTGCTCTCGGTGACGACGCCGCCGGTGCCGGGCCACCCCAACGGGCGGACCGCGTCGACGACGTACACCACCGCCACCACCCCCGCCGCGGACACCGGCACCACGCCCGCCGGTCTGGTGGCGCAGGTGACCACCCCCGGCGGCAAGAAGACGTCGTACACGTACTACGCCAACGGTGACCTCGCGGAGATCACCGACGCCAACGGCGCCAAGGTGAAGCACACGTACGACAACATCGGCCGGCTGCTCACCAAGACCGAGACGTCCGACGCCAACCCCTCGGGCCTGACGTCCTCGCAGACGTACGACAAGAACGACCAGGTCGTCACCGACACCGACCCGAAGGTCACCAACCGGGTCACCGGCGCCGTGCACCAGGCCAGGACGACGACGGCCTACGATGCCGACGGCAACATCCTGTCCCAGACCGTCGCCGACCTCAGCGGCGGCGACACGGCGCGCACGACGTCGATGACGTACGACGCCCACAACCAGATAGCGACCAGGACGGACCCGGGCGGCGACACCACGTCGTTCGAGTACGACGCCTACGGCAACAAGGTGAAGGAGACGGACCCCGCGGGGAACGTCAACGTCTACACCTTCGACGCCGAGCAGCGCCCGCTCACCACCAGCCTGCTCAACTACACCGGCGACCCGTACAACCCGTCGCCGGCGACGACCCTCGTCCAGGAGTCGCGGGCGTACGACCCCGCGGGCCGCCTCGCGTCCATCACCGACGCCATGGGCTGGGTCACCGCGTACGCCTACACCGACGACGGCCTGGCGGCCAGCGTGGTCCGCAAGGACCCGCACACCGGCAAGTCGTTCACGGAGCAGGCGAACAGCTACGACGCCGCCGGCAACCTGATCGAGCAGATCACCGACGACGGCCAGACGCGCACCACCTTCACGGTGGACGCCGCCGACCGCACCACCATGTCCGTCCTCGACCCGAACGGGATCGCCAGGACCAGCAAGGTCGGCTACGACCCGGACGACAACGTGGTGACCGAGACGGAGTACGACCCGGCGACGGGCGACACCTCCACCACGGACAACCGCTACGACCACCTGGGCAACGTCACGGGCAACACCGTCCACGACGGCACCACCGCCCCGGTGTCGCGCTACAAGCTGGACGAGACGACCGGCTTCGGTCTGGCCGACTCCTCCGGCGGCAACAACACCGGCACCCACGGCACCGGCATGCACTGGAACACCGACCGGAGCGGCAGCGCCGCCTTCGACGGCGACATCAACTCCTGGGCACAGGCCTCGGGCCCGGCCGTGAACACGGCCGGCAGCTTCACGGTCTCCGCCTGGGCGAAGCTGTCCGACCTGACCACGGGTCGCACGGTCCTCTCCCAGGACGCCGGCAGCGTGTACGGCTTCGTGCTGTACTACGCGGCCAACACCGGCTGGGCGTTCGCCCGTCCGCGCGCGGACGCGCTGCCCCTCGCCTACGACCGGGCGGTCTCCGCCCCGTCCGCGGCGGTCGCCGGAGCCTGGACCCACCTGGTCGGCATGTACGACGCCCAGGCCTCCAAGCTGCGCCTGTACGTCAACGGCACGCTCGCCCAGGAAGTCGCCGTCAGCGGCAACTGGGAGGCGACCGGTCCGTTCCAGATCGGCCGCCACAAGATGGGCGCCGCGAACTACGACTACGAGTTCAAGGGCGGCATCGACGACGTCCAGGTCTACTCCGAGGCACTGACCGCGGCGCAGGTCACCGCCGTCAAGGGCGGCACCCTGCCGGCCGCGGGCAGCTCCGTCCGCACCACCTCGTGGAAGCTGGACCAGCGCGGTCTGCCCACCTCGGTCACGGACGCCAACGGCGCCGTCACCGACTACGGGTACGACGAGGCGGGTCAGCAGACCTCCCTCACCGCGCCGGCCGTCAACGCGGAGCAGAACGGCGGGACCCCGGTCTCCGTCCGTCCCGTCTCCATGACCGGGTACAACACCTTCGGTGAGCCGACCGAGTCCTCGGACCCGCTCGGCAACGTGACGGCGACGGCCTACGACGCCGAGGGCCAGGAGTCCTCGGTCACGTCCCCGTCCTACACCGCTCCGGGTGGCGCGACCGCCATCCAGGCCACCTCCTGGAACGAGTACAACAGGCTCGGTCAGGTCACGGCCGAGGTCGACCCCATGGGCGGCCGCACGACGTACACGTACACGCAGCTCGGCGACCTGGCCTCGGTCACGGAACCCGGCGGCGGTACGACCAAGTACACCTACTCCACCAACGGCGACCAGCTCTCGGCCACCCGGCCGAACGGCGCCCGCGAGGAGACCACCTGGGACTACCTGGGGAACCCGCTCACCAGCACGAGCATCGAGCGTCAGCCGACGCAGCGCGCGTACACGGCGATCAACGAGTTCAACGCTCCGGGCGGCGAGCTGTCCCGGACCGTGTCGCCGACCGGCGTCTCGGAGTCGTACAAGTACAACGCCGAGGGCGAGGTCACCGAGGTGACCGACGGCGCGGGCAACAAGTCCACGTTCACCTATGACATGGACGGCCAGGTCCTCAAGGCCACGGACCCGGACGGGACCAGCACGAAGAACACGTACGACGGGTTCGGCCTGCTGATCTCCTCCCAGGACCTGGACGCGAACGGCGCGGTGCTGCGCACCAGCACCTCCACGTACGACCGCGGGGGCAACCCGGTGTCGCTCACGGACGCCAGGGGACACACCGCGACCTTCACGTACGACACGACGGGTCTGGTCACCAAGGTGGTCGAGCCGGTCTCGGCCACCGAGTCGATCACGTCGACCTTCGGGTACGACGCCGCGGGCAACCGCACCCGTTTCACCGACGGCCGGGGCAACCCGTTCCTGACGACGTACAACGCGTGGGGGCTGCCGGAGTCGCAGATCGAGCCGTCGACCCCGACGCACCCCAACCTCGCGGACCGCACGTTCACCGCGACGTACGACCTCGGCGGGCGCGTCAAGGAGATGCGATCCCCGGGTGGTGTCGTCGTCTCGCACGAGTACGACGTGAAGAGCCGGCTGGTCCGCCAGTCGGGCGCGGGTGCGGAGGCCACCACGGTCGACCACACCTACGACTACGACGCGGACGACCGTCTCACCGCCGTCGCGGGCGCCGGTGACGAGAAGAACACCTTCTCGTACGACGACCGCGGTCTGCTGCTCTCCGCCAACGGTCCCTCGGGTGCCTCCTCCTTCGCCTGGAACGGCGACGGGGCGATGACCTCGCGGACCGACGCGTCGGGCACGTCGACGTACGGCTACGACACCGCGGGCCGGCTGAAGACCGTCAACGACGGTGTCAGCGGCACGACGGCCACGTACACGTACGACGTCAACAACGCCGTCACGGCGATCGACTACGGCGCCGGCAAGTCGAAGCGCTCCTTCGGCTACGACTCCCTGCAGCGGCTCACCAGCGACAAGCTGGTCTCCCCGACCGGAAAGGAGCTCTCGACCCTCACCTACGGGTGGGACGCGAACGACAACCAGACGTCGAAGAAGACCACGGGTCTCGCGGGTTCCTCCACGAACACCTACACGTACGACTGGGCCGACCGCCTGGCGTCCTGGAACAACGGGACCACGACGGAGGTCTACGGCTACGACGGGTCGGGCAACCGCACGCGCGTGGGTGGCGACACCTACACGTACGACGCCCGCAACCGGCTGACGTCGGACGGCAACAACACGTACGCGTACACCGCCCGCGGCACGATGAGTTCGGTCGTGGACGAGAGCGGCAAGGCGACCTCGGTGAAGGCCGACGCCTTCAACCGCGTGATGCAGGAGGGCGACCGCACCTACACGTACGACGGCTTCGACCGGGTGCGTGAGGCGAAGGACGAGACCGGTTCCGCGATCCACACCTTCCAGTACAGCGGCGCCGGCAACGACGTCGCCTCGGACGGTGTGACGTCCTACAGCCGGGACGCGGACGGCTCGCTGATCGGCGTCAAGACGGCCGCTTCGGCCGTGCTGGCACTGACGGACCTCCACGACGACGTGGTGGCCCAGTTCTCCGCCACGGGTGAGTCGCTGACGGGCTCGACGACGTACTCGCCGTTCGGCAAGGTCGTCCAGAGCACCGGCATGCTGGGCGCGCTCGGCTACCAGTCGGGCTGGACCGACCCGGAGACGGCCAAGGTCAACATGGCCGCGCGCTGGTACTCCCCGGAGACCGGCCAGTTCAACAGTCGTGACACGGTCGGCCTCGACCCCGTCCCGAACTCGATCGCGGCGAACCGGTACGCGTACGCGGACGGCAACCCGATGACGGGCGTCGACCCGACGGGCCACTGGTTCGAGTGGGCGAAGAAGGCCGTCAAGAAGGTCGCCAAGAAGGTCAAGAAGACCGCCAAGTCGGCCTGGAAGAAGACCAAGGCGACGGTCAAGAAGGCCGCCAAGGTCGTCAAGCGGGCCGCGAAGGCGGTCAAGAAGGCCGCCAAGAGGGTGGTCAAGCGGGCGAAGAGGGCGGTGAGGAAGGCCGTCAGGTACGTCGCCGACAGCGTCAAAAAGGTCAAGAGATACGTCAAACGGACCTATAAGCGCGTCAAGCGGTACGTCCACAAGGTCGTCAAGCACGTCAAGAAGACCGTGCGGAAGGTGGCCAAGGCGGTCAAACACGTCGCCAAGAAGGTGGTGAAGGCGGCCAAGAAGGTCGGCAGAGCCGTCAAGAAGGCGGCGAAGGCGACAGCCAACTTCGTCAAGCAGCACGCGTCGACGATCGCTTCCGTAGCCACCGGACTCGTGGTGTTCGCGGGCTGTACCGCCCTCACCGCCGGTGTCGGCGCCATCGGATGCGCGGCCCTCGCGGGCGCGGCGGCCAACGGTGTCGGCTACATGATGAGCGACGGACCGAAGTCCGTCGGCGGGTTCCTGGGGTCGGTCGTTCTCGGCGCGGCCACGGGCGCGATCGGCGGTGCGGTGGGCGGTCTGGCCGCCGGTGCCGCGGGGCGCCTGCTGAGCGGTGTCGGCGGCAAGATCGCCCAGGGCGCCGCACAGGGTGTCGCGGGCGGTGCCGCCGAAGGCGCCGTCAGCTACGGCGTGTCCTGCGTCGGCAGCGAGGAAGGCTGCAGCGTCGGAGGCGCGGCCAAGGCCACCGCGGCGGGTGCCGCGGTGGGTGGTCTGTTCGGCGCCGCCGCCGGAAAGCTGTCGAAGGGGTGCCACAGCTTCACCGGTGCCACCGCGGTGGTCATGGCGAGCGGTCTGTCGAAGCCGATCAGCCAGCTCAAGGCCGGCGACTACGTGCTGACGGCCGAGCCCGGCAAGGACACGAAGGAGGTCCACCGGGTCGAGAAGGTGCACGTCACCACGCACGACCGTGACTACGTGAAGGTGACCGTCGCGACCAAGGACGGTGCCAGGACCCTGGAGACCACCGCCCTGCACCAGATCTACAACGCCACGACGAAGACGTGGACGCGGGCGCAGGACTTCAAGGCCGGGGACCGGCTCCAGACCGGTGACGGCTCCCCCGCGAAGGTCCTGAACATCCGCACGTACAGCGACGACACCGTCACGTACGACCTGACGGTGAACGGCCTCCACACCTATCAGGTGGTCGTCGGCAAGACGCCGCTGCTGGTCCACAACTGCAACTTCCCGAGCCGGGCGGAGGAGATCCGCAAGGTCATCCACGACGGGACGAAGCGTGGCGGCCGGCCGTACAAGAACCAGACGGTCGCCGTCGTACGGGCCGACACTCCCGACGGTCCTCGGGACGTCGTGGCCGCGAGCGGCGACGGCCTCACCAAGGCGCAGGAGTCCGCGCTGAAGCCGGGCGAGGTCGCCGCGGTGAACGACCCGAGCCTGCATGCGGAAACCAACGCCATGCAGCACATCAACAATCAGCCCGGGTGGTCCTTGGCCGACGGCGGCGCGAGCCGAAACGTCTGCCCCTACTGCGAGCTCGCCATCCGGAACGCGGGTGGTAGTTTGACCGGACCGTCCTCATGGAAGGGGCGAATAAACTACATGCTCAACGGAAAAGCGAGATTCAACTTCCGTTGGGGCCAGCGTTCGTTCACGTTCGGGAAAAAATGAGGTCTCATGACTCTGCCGCATAGTCAAGCAGCCAGGGTGCAGCTGGTGCGGTGCGTTGTCGCCAAGTTCGCACCGATCATCGAGGCGGGGCTCTCCGAGGAGTGGGATGACGTCGTGCTCGATCATCCCGGCCTCCCGGAGATCACCGAAGGGCTTGCCGGTATGGCCGACCCGGCTGTGGCCGTGAGCCTCGACGACGTCGAGGAACTCACGGACTCCCTCGAGGAACTCCTCGACCTGTTCGAGGACGAGCCGATGGGGAACGCCTACTACCCCTTCAAGGCTGCGGAACTCGTCGAGCTGTACTGCCGTATGGCGACCGGTGATCTGCCCGATGACGCGCCGGTTCCGCTGGCCGAATGGGTGGACCGATTCGCCGGACACGTCGACTGGCAGCTCGACAAGAGCGGAATCGATCTGGGCCGACCGAAGTACTTCGCCGAACTCGAGCAAGAACTTCGAGCGGGTCAGGTCGGGCTCACCGGACGTGAGGACTCGAATTTCCGTGAATTCATGGAAAGTTCGAGAGACATCGGAAGCCGGTACGTCTCGGCTTTGAGGTCGGCCTTGAGCTGACGCTTTCGGGGCCGTCACTCCTCACGGGGTGGCGGCCCCGCTTCTTTGTCCGGCGCCGGGGGCCCGTGCCCGGGAGGCGTCAGGACGTCTTCGCCCAGTCGCCGCAGCCCGAGGACTTGAAGTAGCCGTCCTTCGCGGTGACCTTCACGATGGCCGTGCCCGTGACGTTGTCGTTGGCGAGGATCGAGTCCGTGCCGTGGCTCGCGTCCTTCGAGCGCTCCCAGTAGCACTCGGCGTCCTTGTTGCCCGTGGACTTGTACGTACCGGGGGCGATGTCGACGCCCACCTTGAACATGCCGCCGTCGCCCTTGAGCGCGGTCTTGGGGGTGCCGGTCGCCTTCGGGTCGACGGCCTCCCACGTGCCGCAGCCCGAGGACTTGAAGAGTTTGTCCGAGGCCTTGATCTCGACGTAGCCGGTGCCCGTCACGTTGTCGTTGGCGAGGATCGCGTCCGTGTCCCCCGAGGCGCTCTTGGCGCGCTCCCAGTAGCAGCCCGCGTCCTCGTTGCCCGTGGAGCGGTAGAGGCCGGGCTTCACGTCCGCGCCCACCTCGAAGTCCCCGTCGCCGTCGATCGTGACGACCTTCTTCTCGGGGGCCTTCGGGGCGTCGGGGGCCTTGGAGTCCGGGGCCTTCTTGTCGCCGCCCTGCTTCGCGGGCTGCTCCTGCTTCGCGCCGGCCGTGGGCGACTCGCTGTCGCCGCCCCCACCCACCGCCGCGCCGATGACGATGACGGCGACGACCGCGCCGGCGGCGGTGAGGACCTTGTGGCGGGCGAACCAGTTGCGCTTCTGCTGCTGAGACATGGCTGTGGCACCTTCCGGGCGCTGTGAGGACTCCTTGTGAGGATCCCGTGTTCCGATGACGTAATCACAGCAGAGACTGTGAACCGAGTCAACATCGTTCACGGAATTTCAGTTCGCTCACGCCGTGAGCGGGGCCGGGCAGTATGCTCGGTGTGTTCACACGCGTACGAGGGGAGTCGGACAGGTGCCCGCAGAGAGCACGACAGAGGTCACCGCCGCCGGTATCGCCCGGCTCGCGGGCGTCGGCAGAGCCGCCGTCAGCAACTGGCGCCGACGCCACGCCGACTTCCCCAAGCCCGTCGGAGGAACGGAGACCAGCCCCTCCTTCGCCCTCGACGAGGTCGAACAGTGGCTCCGCGACCAGGGGAAGCTCGCGGAGGTCCCACTCCGCGAGCGGGTCTGGCAGCAGCTCGCCGGCCACCCCGCCGGCACCGTCGCCGCCCTCGTCCACACCGGCTGCGTCCTGCTGCTCCGCCGCGAGCGCCCCCGCGCCTGGACCGCACTCGGCGCGCTCCCCGACGCCCGGCTCGCGGAGGTCCTCCCCACCGCCCTCGAAGAGGTCCTCACCGTCCGCTTCGGCCTGCCGAGGGCCGTCCGCACCCCCACCCCGTCCGAGACGGTCCCCGCCGTCCCCCTGCTCCGCGCCGCCGTCGAGCTCGCCGACGAGCTGGGGGGCGCGCGCCAGGGCTTCGAGTTCCTGCTCGGCCGCCACCTGGACGCCAACCCCCGGCAGTACACGCTCACCCCGCCCCCGCTCGCCGAACTCATGGCGGAACTCGCCGCCGCCGCGGCGCCCGACGGCCGCCCCCTCGCCACCGTCGTCGACCCTGCCTCCGGCACCGGCGGTCTCCTGTGCGCCGTCCCGCACCCCACCGCCCTGTTCGCCCAGGACACCGACCCCGACCTGGCCGCCCTCACCGCCCTGCGGCTCGCCCTCCACGGCGACGCCGACATCCGCGCCGCCACCGCCGACACCCTCCGCGCCGACGCCTTCCCGGACCTGGCCGCCGACGCCGTCCTGTGCCACCCGCCGTTCAACGAACGGACCTGGGGCCACGACGAACTCGCCTACGACCCGCGCTGGGAGTACGGCTTCCCCGCCCGTACGGAGTCCGAGCTGGCCTGGGTGCAGCACGCCCTCGCCCGGCTCCGGCCCGGCGGGACCGCCGTCCTCCTCATGCCGCCGGCCGTCGCCTCCCGCCGCTCGGGCCGCCGCATCCGCGCCGATCTCCTGCGCCGCGGCGCGCTCCGGGCCGTGGTCGCCCTCCCGGCCGGCGCCGCACCCCCGTACGGCATCCCGCTCCACCTCTGGGTCCTGGTCCGGCCGGGCGGGGACCAGCGGCCGCCGGCGGAGACCCTGTTCGTGGACACCGCCGGGCTCGTCCCGGACGCCGGCCGCGACAGACTGCCCTGGGCCACCCTGCGGAGCACGGTCCTCGACGCCTGGACCGGACGGGGCGGCGAGGAGTCCGTGGCCCGCGCGGTCCCCGTCATCGAACTCCTCGACGACGAGGTCGACCTCGCGCCCGCCCGCTACCTCACCGCCCCCGCCGCCGGCGGCACCGCCCCCGAACTCGCGGCCGTCCGCGACCGCCTGGACGAGACACTGCGCAGGACCCGGGGCCTCGCCCCCACCCCCGTCCCCGCGCGCTCCGGGCCCCGCCCGCTCACGACCGTCGGCGAACTGGCCCGCACCGGCGCCCTCCAGCTCCGTACCGGAGGCGCGGGCACCGCACCCGACGGCGGCCACGACGGCACCGCCCCCACCCCCGTCCCCGTCCTCACCGAGCACGACGTCCTGTCCGGCGGCTCCCCCTCCGGCGCCCTCCCCGGCGGCGGCCCCGCCGAGGAGCCCGTTCTCGTGGCCGAGGGCGATGTCGTCGTCCCCGTCCTGGGCGGCGGCTCAGTGGCCCGGGTCGTGGACGCGGCCACCGCGGGCGCCGCCCTCGGCCGCAACCTCCAGCTGCTGCGGCCCGATCCGGCCGCGCTCGACCCCTGGTTCCTCGCCGGTTTCCTGCGCGGCACCGCCAACAACCGGCAGGCCAGCAGCTTCGCCTCGACCGCGACCAGGCTCGACGTACGCCGTCTCCAGCTGCCCCGGCTGCCGCTCGCCGACCAGCGCCGCCACGGCGCCCACTTCAAGTCCCTCGCGGAGTTCGAGGAGGCCCTGCGGCTCGCCGCCCGCCTCGGCGAGCAGCTGGTGCAGGGCCTGTACGACGGTCTCGCCGACGGAAGCGTGGAGCCGGGGTGAAGACCGTCGTACTCTCTTAGCCTGATCATCCGCCTGGGGGAGCGTCGTATGTACGGTCAGGTGCCCACACCCACCACCGCACCGGTGTCGGCGCGGGCCTCCGGCCCGTCGGCGGCCACGATCACCGTCCGCGTGCTCATCACGGTCCTGGTCGTCCTGTCCCTGGGGCTCCTCGCGTGGGTGGCCATGCTCCGGGTCGCGATCATGCGGCGGTCGGGGCGTGACTGGGCGCTGTTCTGGGTCCACCTGGTCCTGAACATCGCCTGTGTGGTGCCGCTGGAGGAGCGGTTCGCCGACACGTGGATGAACACCGCCGGGATGGTGGCGCTGCTCGTCCAGATGGCGATCGTGACCTGCTACTTCCTGGTGGTCGACATCCGCCACCACCAGCCGGCCCCGGTCGTGATCATGGTCCCGCCGCCGCCCGCGCAACCGCCCATGCAGCCGTCCGCGCAGCCGCCGTACACGCATCAGCCGGTCGGATACGTGCCTGCGCCCCAGCCGCCCACCCGCACCCCCGCCCCCGGCCCCCGGATCGACCAGGTCCGCGCCGAGCTCGACGAGCTGAGCGACCTCCTCCGTACCGGCGAACAGGGCGAAGGCCGGGCGTGAACGGGCGTGTCATCGGCGGGCGTTACGAGCTCGCCACCGTCATCGGCCAGGGCGGCATGGGCCAGGTGTGGACGGCGTACGACGGGAGGCTGGACCGCCGGGTCGCGGTGAAGCTGCTCCGGCCGGCCACCATGACGGGCCCCGCGACCGCCGCCGACGAGCTGCGGCGCCGCTTCGTGCGGGAGTGCCGGGTGACCGCGCACGTCGACCACCCGGGCCTGGTCACCGTGCACGACGCGGGCAGCGAGGGCGACGACCTGTATCTCGTCATGCAGTACGTGGAGGGCGCGGACCTCGCGGACCATCTCGCCGAGCACGACCCGTACCCGTGGCCCTGGGCGGTCTCCGTCGCCGCGCAGCTGTGCGCGGTGCTCGCCGCCGTCCACGCCGTGCCCATCGTGCACCGCGACCTCAAACCGCGGAACGTCATCGTCCGCCCGGACGGCTCGGTCGTCGTCCTCGACCTGGGCGTCGCCTCGGTCCTGGACGCGGACACCACCCGGCTCACCCACACCGGTTCCCCCATCGGCAGCCCGTCGTACATGGCGCCCGAGCAGGCCATGGGCGGCGCCGTCGGCCCGTGCACCGACCTGTACGCCCTCGGGGTCCTCCTCCACGAACTTCTCAGCGGTGACGTGCCGTTCGCCGGGTCCACCGCGCTCGGTGTCCTCCACCGGCACCTGTACGAGCCTCCCGTACCGCTCCGGCAGCTGCGGCCCGAGGTCCCCGAGGCGCTCGAAGCGCTCGTCCTCAGGCTGCTCGCCAAGGATCCGCGCGAGCGGCCGTCCGGGGCGCACGAGGTGTACGAGCACCTGCTGCCGCTGCTCCCCGCGCGCGGGGCCCCGGCCGGACCGATGGACCCGACCCGGCCGTTCCTCCGCCCGCACGCGCCCTGGCCCGACCGCCCGGCGGCACCTGCGCAGGCCGCGGCGCCGGGGCCTGATGGGGCGGAGGCACACGCGACGCCTCCACCCGCCGCCAGGACCTATGTCGCCGCCGCCGTCGACGAGGTCAAGCGGCTGCTCGGGGAGGGCTCGCTGACCCAGGCCGTGGACGTCCTCGGCGGGATCCTGCCCGCCGCCGCGGCCGAGCACGGCGAGCGTTCGCCGGTCGTCCGCATCCTGCGCAAGCAGTACGCGTCGACGCTGATGGACGACGGCCGGTACCGGAGCGCCCTGCCCGAGTTGCGCCGCCTCGCGGCCGACCGCGAGGCGGAGGCGGGCCCGGCGGACCCGCAGGCCGTGCAGTTCCGGTACGACGCGGCGCTGTGTCTGGAGCAACTGGGGGAGACGGCTTCCGCGCTCTCCGAGTTCCGTGCGGTCCTGCCGTACTACGAGCGGGATCTCGCCCGTGCCTTCGACATCCGGCAGCGGATCGGACTGCTCCTCGTGGCGACGGGCGAGCACGCGGCCGGGCAGGACCAGCTCCAGCGGCTGCTGTACGACGCGGAGCGCGCGTACGGCCCGTATCACCCGCTACCGGTGGAGTTGAGACGGGCGCTGGAGCACCAACGGCAGCTGGGGCCGCGCTCCTGACGGGACGGCAGGATCACGACTCGGCAACTGATCGGGGTGCGGAGCTACGTGATCCTTTTTGCCTGTTTTGGCGCATGTAACGTTCGCGTCTGATCATGTCCGCGCTCACAAGGAACCTCTCATGACGACGCCGCCCGCGCCCCCCGCCCCCGAGCAGCCCGCCGCCCCCGAGCAGCAGCCCGCCGCTCCCGCGAAGAAGGGCGGCAAGCTCCTCAAGAAGGTCGGTGGAGTCGTCCTCGCGATCGCCATCGCCATCGCCGTGAAGCTCGGTCTCCCGCACCTCACGGGCGAGGCCCCGGTGCACGCGCAGGCCGGCGAGTGCGTCACCGTGACGGGCCCGGACAACGACCCCAAGGTCGACACCACGGACTGCTCCTCCGGGAAGCCCGACCTGTTCAAGGTCGTCAAGGTGATCGACGACACCTTCGACGTGAACCAGTGCGGCGGGGAGCTCTCCGCGCTCGCGCAGCAGCTGAACTCGGACAAGTTCGTGCTCTGCCTCGAAGAGGTCCCCGCGAAGTAGTCGCGCGCGCCGCGTCACGCCGAAAGGGCCGGAACCCCCCGTGGGGTCCGGCCCTTTCGCGTGCCTTCGTGTGCCGTCGGGGGCGGGTCCGTCACGGCCGTCCCAGCGGCCCGGGGGAGGGGTCGCCGGAGTCGGCGACGGACGGTGTGGACGCGGTGGACGGGGCGGCCGGGCGTGGCGGGGGTGATGTCGTCGGCACGCCGACGCCCGGGGGGCGGGCGGGCGGCACCGGGGCGGGGGTGACCGGCCCGGCGGGCGTCAGGACGAGCAGGTACGCGGCCGCCACCGCGGCGGCGGCGCCGAGCCCCGCGAAGACGACCCCGCGCACCCGGCGCGTCCCCCAACGGCGCCCGCGCGGGGCCTCGTCGTGCCGCAGGTCGCGGTACGTGACGAGGGCGGCCCGGGCGGCGAACGCGGCACGCAGCCGGTCCTCGGTGGGGGAGCGGTGGTCCTCGTCGTGCGGTGTCAGCGGTCTCATCGGCCCGCCTCCAGCTTCTTCTCCAGGGCGTCGAGGGCGCGGCTCGCGGTCGACTTCACCGTGCCGCGCGACAGCCCGAGGGTCTGGGCGATCTGCGCCTCGGTCAGCTCCGACCAGTAGCGCAGCACGAGCACCTCGCGCTGACGCCGGGTCAGCAGCGCGAGCGCGTCGAGGACGTGCCGGTGCTCCTCGGCGAGCAGCAGCCCCTCGTCGACGGGCGCCCCGGCGCCCGGGTGGGGCGGGGTGTACGCGCGCGCGGTCCGGCGCCTGCGCAGCACGGAGCGGGCCGCGTTGACCACGGCGGTGTGCAGGTACGCGCCCGGGTCCTGGAGCCCGTGGAGGGAGGTGCCGTACGTCCGGCACACGGCGGTGAACGCGTCCTGGACGACGTCCTCGGCGGTGGGGAGGTCGTCGACGAGGAAGAGCGCGAGCCGCACCATGTCGAGCCGCCGCGCCCGGTACAGCTCGGTGAGCGTGGGCGGTGGCTCGTGGGCGAGGGACGGGCCGAGGGTACGCGGCTGACGCTCCCGGGCCGGCGCGTTCCCGGTCCGGGAGGACAGGCGGGCGAGCAGCCGGGACCACCAGGGCGGTGGTGCGGTGGCGGGTACGGCGTACGACAACTGCGAGGTCCTCACTCCGTCGCGGAGGGGCGGCCGGCCCGGCCGCGATCTCCCGACCCGGCCGCCCGCTCCGTGATGCTGGTACTACTTCCCGACGCCGGTACCGGGCGCGATCACCCGGGGCGCACCCTCGGCGGGCGCGGGCGCGGGCGCGGGCGCGGGGGCGGAGGCCGGAGCCGGTGCGGCGGTCGGCTTGACGGCCGGGGTGGAAGCGGCGCTGGGCGCGGAGGCCGGAGCGGGGGCAGCGGTCGGAGCCGAGGCGGCGGTCGGCTTGACGGCCGGGGCGGGCGCCGCGGGCGCCGGTGCGGTGGTGGGCTTCACGGCGGGCGCGGGCGCCGCGGGCGCGGGGGCCGCGGTGGGCGTGCCCGCCTCGGCGACCTCCGGCGCGGCGGGCGCGGGCACGGAGGCGGGTGTGGCCTTGGCGCCGGAGTCGGCGACGGCCTGCGCGGCGAAGCCGCCGCCGAGGAGCAGGGCGACGCCGGTGACGGCGCCCAGGATCCGGGGGCGGGGGCGGAAGTTCCGCTTGGCGTGGCTGGACATGGGGTTCTCCCGAGACGTGGGACGGAAACGACGGAACATGCTCTGAAGGGCGCCTTCAACCCACCAGACGTGCGTCACCACCCGAGGTTGCGACCGGGGCCGGGAAAGTTTCGGGGCAGATAGTGGCCATGGCTACAGTAGCCATGTACGGTATTTCGTGTGAGCGCAGAAGCTGAGAGAGGTACGGCAGGGTTCCTGGTCTGGCGCCTGTCGATGAAGTGGCGGGTGGCCGTCGACCGGGCGGTGGGGCCGCTGGGCCTGACCCACGCCCAGTACGCGCTGATGGCGTCGTTGTACGGCATGTCCCGCTCCGGGCTGCGGCCCAGCCAGCGCCGGCTCGCCGACCACACGGGGCTCGAAGCGCTGTACGTCTCCAAACTCGCCCGCGCCCTGGAGGCCGCCGGGCTCGTCGCCCGCACCCGGGACCCGGACGACCCGCGCGCCATGCAGCTGTCGCTCACCGAGGAAGGGCGCGACGTCACCCGCCGCGCGATCCGGGTGGTCCAGGGCCTTCTCGACCAGCTGCTCGAACCGCTCGGGGGACAGGACGGCCCGCGCGCCCGGCAGTTCACCCGCGACCTCGCGACCTTGCTCGACGCACCTCTTGATCCGACCACCGAGAACGACGAGGAGCAGTCATGACCGCCACCACCGCCACCACCGCCACCCCGCCCACCACCAACGGCCGGGTCATCGCCCTGGCGCACTACGCCGCCCGCGCCCTCCTGGAGGGCGCGCTGACCCGTCACGGCGTCACGTTCGAGCAGAGCGTGACGCTCCGGGCCGTCGTCCTCGCCGACGGGTCCGTCGGCAAGGACGCCCTCGCCGGCGACGTCACCAACTCGCTGAAGACCGACGAGTCGGTCGCCCTCCGCGTGATCGACGAGCTGACGGCCTCGGAGCTGCTGGAAGCGGACCCGGCGGAGACGTCCCGGCTGCGGCTCACGGACGCCGGAAAGGAGCTGTACGAGACCACCAGCGCCGAGTCCGCCGAGATCGCCGCCCGGCTGTACTCCGGCATCCCGGCCGAGGACCTCGCCGCCACGGGCCGCGTCCTGACCCTGGTCGCCGCCCGCGCGAACGCCGAGCTGGCGGCCGCCCGGCTGAACCGGATCACGGCGGTCTGAGCGGGGGGCGCTCCCGGGCGCGTGGATTCGTTACGGCATCTGACCGGCGTACAGGCGTGTCCCCCCGGCGGCGGCGGCCGGCCGGACGCATGTTCCTCGCATGACGAAGTCGAGCAGGCCCCTCCGGCTCACCGCCTGCGCCGCCGCATGTGCCGCCTGCGCGCTCGCCGCCCTCCCCGCAGGGGCGGCCGCCCCCCACGCGTACGCCGCCGCCACGGTCGACGTGGGCAACCCCGTCGCCGGGAACCACGGCTTCGGTGTCGTCACCGAGCAGGACGCCCTGCTCGGCAGTACGGCGTCCGAGGGCCCCGTCGCCGTCGGCGGCGACCTGTCCTTCGGCCCCGGGTCCACCCTCGCGCGCCGGACCGCCGGGACCTTCACCGCCCCCGGCGACGCCCGCCCCACCGCCCTCCTGGTCGGCGGCCGGATCGCGTACGCCGACAGCAGCTCGGTCGGCGTGTTGAAGGTCCACTCCGACGGTTACGTGAAGATCGGCGACCTCACCGGCAGCGACGTCGTCACGAAGGGCGCCGACAAGACCACCGCGGACACCCGGGTCACCGCGACCGGCGCCGGGTACGACTCCGCGCCCCGCGTCGAACTCACCACCCGTCAGCCCGCAGCCTCCGTAGACCCCGCCCCCGGCCCCGGCCCGTTGGACCCCACCACCCTCTTCGGCGCCTACCGCGACCGCGCCGACGCGCTCGCCACCTGCGTGAACACCGTCGAGCTCGCCGCCCCCGGCCGCATCACCCTCGACGCCGGCCGCACGAACGTCCTCCGCCTCACCGGAGAGCAGCTCAACCAGCTCTCCGAACTCACCCTCCTCAACCGCCCGACCGCGTCCGGCCCGCTCGTCATCGACGTCGACACGACCGCGACCGGGTCGGCCCTCACCTGGGACGTCCCCGGCCTCACCGGCGCCACCCGCCTCGACGCGCCGTACCTCCTGTGGAACTTCGCCGACGCCACGGACCTCACGATCGCGGGCGGCGGCACGGTCGTGGGAACGATCTACGCCCCCCGCGCCCACCTCACCGACCGCGCCCCCGACGCCATCGAGGGCGACGTCCTCGTCCGCTCCCTGACGGCGGGTCCCCTCGACGAACTCGACACCCGTGCGACCGTCGGCCGGAACGGCGCCCAGCGCACCTCACGGGCGCCGGAGAACGCCGGCGAGATCCACCACGCCCCGTTCGCGGCCGAGCTGACCTGCGGGAGCGGGCCGAACCCGACACCGAGCCCGACACGGCAGCCCGCGGACCCGGCCCCGTCGACGCCCCCGCCCCCGACGGCCGCGCCCCCGACGGCCCCCGCTCCCGCCCCCGGCCTAGCGGAGAGCGGCACGCGCGCGCGTACGTACGCCGCGGCCGCCCTCGCCGTGCTGAGCACGGTGGCCGGCCTGCTCCTCGTCCGACGCTTCAGGAACTGAGCCGCCCGCCCCGGCACCTCTCCTCCCGGCCAGCACCACCCCCAGGAGCAGCACCGCCGCCATCGCCCCCGCCGCGAGGCCCGCCCGCAGGCCCGGCGGCCGGAAGGCGCAGTCGACCGACGCCGTACCGGAGACCGAGACCGGGACCGGGACCGCGAGCAGCCCGCCGTACGAGACGGATCGGGCGCCCTCGCAGGTCCAGCCCGCGATCCGGGGGGCCGCCACGACCGCCGTGCCCGTGGTGCCGGGCGGCAGGCCGGCCCGTATCCCGTCCGAGGTGACCCGGACCGAGGTCGCCGCACGCGCGCGCAGGGCCGTGACCGCCGCCCGGAGCCGTTCGTGGTCCAGGCAGCCGAGTTCGCCGCCGGGCCCCGGAAGGTCCGGCTTCAGGCCGGGTACGCGCTGGACGCCCAGGGACGTCATGGCCGCCCGCCGTTTCGGCTGCCCGCCGAGCAGGTGGGTCTCGCGGTCGCCCAGGCGGGCCGGACCCGTCGCGTCGGGGGCCCAGAGGAAGACCTCGGTGCCGACCGGGCACGCGCCCGCGTGCGGAGCCCCGTACACCCGCGCGCCGAGCAGGAGTTCCTGGTTGCGGAAGGGCGACGGGCCGTAGACCGGGGCCGGGCCCGGCGGCCGTACCGTCACCAGCGGCAGGTACGACTCCGTACGGACGACCACGCCGTCCCGCCACCGCGCCCCCACCCCGAACAGCGCGTCCGTCACCGGGTTGTCCAGGCTCAGCAGGTTCCGGCCCCGCGAGGTCCAGCCGCCGCCGAGCGCGGTCAGCGTCTCCGTCAGGACCGCCGGGGTGTGACTGCTGTAGTACGCGGCACCCTGCCCGCCGAGCAGCAGCGGATCGTTCCCCGCGACCCGGGGCAGCCCCGCGTCCGTGCGGTACGCGGGCCAGCCGTCGGCCGCCGCGAGGGCCGCCGCCCGGCGCGCGTGCTCCGGCCCCCACGGCGGGTAGTCGTCGAGCCGGGCAAGACGCTCCCGGTCCGCGTACGCCGTCGTCGCCGCCGACTGCCCGAGCAGCGTGCCGATCACCAGGAACGCGGCGAGCACCCCGTACAGCCCCCGCCTCCGCCCCCGCACCGGCAGCAGCAGCGCCCCCGCCACCGCCGCCAGACCCACGCCGGCGAACAGCAGCGCCCAGCCGGTGACGAAGGGGCTGGGCAGCGCCCCCGCCGTCAGGGCGAGGACGACCGCCGCCCCGCCGAACAGGGAACGGCGGTCGGGGCGGCCGTGGGTGAGGCCCGTCCAGGCGGCGAGGACCAGGACACCGCAGAGGACGAAGGTCTGCCGGTACGGGCTGCCGTTCGGCGTCGCGAACGCGTGCCACAGCAGATGCGTCGGGCCCCACTGCATCGAGGCCACGACCGCCCCGCCCAGCCCCGCCCACAGCCACCGCTCCCGGCCCGGCAGGTCCCGGCGGAACAGCAGCGTCCCCACGAGCAGGAGCACCGCCGTGCAGACGAAGGCCGCCGGGGTCGAGAAGCTGTACGTCACGGGGAGCAGCCGGGCCAGGACGTCCGTCGCGGGCGCCGGGTCGAACTCCCGGACCAGGCCCGGGTGGGCGTGGCGCGAGCCGAGGAGGACGGGGACGAGGACGGGGGCCGCGAGACCGACCCCCAGGCCCGTCGTCAGGACCGCACGCCCCACGGTCCGCCACCGGAACGAGCCCGTCGTCGCCAGGCGTACGAGAAGGACGAGCGCCGCGCCCAGGGTCGCCATGTACGCCGTGTAGAAGTTCGCCGTCCAGCACACCGCGACCACCAGCGGACCGAGGAGCGGCCGCCGGCCCTCCCGCACCCACTCGCCCACCAGGCAGAGGAGAGGGAAGGCGATCAGGCCGTCGAGCCACATCGGGTTGTACGTGCCCTCCGCGAGCGACCAGCCGCACAGCGCGTACGAGGCCCCCAGGACCGCCGCCCACCACCAGGAGCCGGGGCCGAGGCGGCGCAGCAGGAACGTCATGGCCGCCGCCGCGACCGCCGTCTTCAGGACGGTGACCGCGTACACCGCGTACTCGATGTCCCCGCGCGGGAACAGCGCGACCAGCGGGGCGAACGGGCTCGACAGATAGGTGCCGTAGTCGGGGAGGAAGCTCGTGCCCCAGCCCGCCCGCCAGTCGAGGAGCAGTCCGCCGTCCGCCCGGCCGTGCAGCAGGTCCCACAGGTGCGCGTGGAACGGCACGAACTGGTTCGCGAGGTCGTTGACGGCCCGGTGGCGCGGCCCGAAGGGGAAGACCCGGGCGACGGCGTCCCCGCCGCAGACGGCGACCACCGTGAGGAGGGCGGCGAGGAGCGAGGATCGCTTGGTGTTCGACATGACGGTTCGAATATGCCAGCGCATGTCAGGGAAAAAGCGGGCACGGCCACCCAGTTCACGCGATGGTCGCCTGAAGGTCATCCGCGCGGACCGGCCGGGTCAGCGTCCTGAGAGGTGACACGCGAGGGCCCGGAGAGGCCCGAGACGGGCGTGGTGCGGGCCGACACCCGGCGTGCGGGTGAGTCGTTGGGGGAAACAGTCGCACCGAAGTAGTGGCTCCGGCCCCGGCGACTCCCTACCATCGATCACCGCAAGGTCGTTCCACTGACGCACGACCAGCCCGGGAGGCTCCTTTGCACCGCCGCACTGCGCTCACCGTCTCCGCCGCGCTCCTCGCCGCGGCCCCGTTGCTCACCGCCTGCGGCAGTGACGCCCACCCAGGAGCGGCAGCCGTCGTCGGCGGTGAACGGATCGACGTCTCCAGCCTCCAGGCCCAGGTGAAGGACGTACGCACCGCGCAGGAACGTTCCCCGCAGGCCGCCCAGCTCGTCCAGGCCACCGGGGACCTGCCCCGCCGCAAGCTCAACGTCATGATCTTCGACCGGGTCGTCGACAAGGTCGCCGCGGACAACGGCATCGGTGTCACCCGCGCCGAACTCCAGCAGACCAGGAGCGCCTTCGTCCGCGAGAGCGGCGGTGAGGAACAGCTCGCCACCGTCCTCCTCCAGGAGCAGGGCGTGGCCCCCGGCCAGATCGACGAGGTCGTCCGCCGCAACGTCCTCATGAACAAGATCGCGGAGAAGCTCGGCGTCACGGACACCCCGGAGGGCCAGAAGAAGCTGACGGACGTCTTCTCCGCCGCCTCCAAGGCCCTCGCCATCGACGTCAACCCGCGCTACGGCGCCTGGGACGACGCCCAGGTCCGGCTCGCCTCCACCACCGCGCCCTGGCTGCGGCAGATCAGCCAGGACCCCGACGCCGCCCCGGCCGGCGCCTGAGCGGTAGGTTCGAGGGGTGACATCTGAGAGCCCCGGCCGCATCGTCCTGCTCACCGCCAGCCACCGCGTGGCGCCCGGACTCCTGTCCTGGCCCGCCTGGCAGGCGCTGCACGGCGCGGACCGGGTGCTCTGCCCCGACGAGCACCACCCGCAGCTGCCGTACCTGCGGGAGGCCGGGGTCGCCGTCGAACTCCTGCGGCCCACCGCCGAGGAACTCGTCGAGGCCTGCGCCGGGGACCGCACGGTCCTGCTGCTTCCCTCCGGCGAGGGCGACCGGGCGCTGACCGACGGCCTCGCCCGGCTCGCCGGCTCGGGCCGCTTCACCATGCCCGACCTGGAGCTGCTGCCCGGCTCGTACGACCTGCCCGGCGCCCGGCTCCTCGACCTCGTGCAGATCATGGACCGCATCCGGCGCGAGTGCCCCTGGTCCTCGCGGCAGACGCACAAGGGACTCGCCAAGTACGGCATCGAGGAGGCGTACGAACTCGTCGAGGCGATCGAGGACGGCGACCGGGAGGAGCTCCGCGAAGAGCTCGGGGACGTCCTGCTCCAGGTCGTCTTCCATGCCCGGATCGCCGAGGAGGACCCGGAGGAGCCGTTCTCCGTGGACGACGTCGCCGGGACGATCGTCGAGAAGCTGATCCACCGGCACCCGCACGTCTTCGGCGACGCGACCGCCGAGACGCCGGAGGAGGTCAAGGCGCACTGGCTGCGGACCAAGGCGATCGAGAAGCAGCGGGAGTCCGTCACCGACGGCGTGCCGCTGGGCCAGCCGGGCCTCGCGCTCGCGACGAAGCTCGCGAGCCGCGTGCGGACGGCCGGTCTCGACGTACCGCTGCCGAAGGGAGAGGGCGTCGGATACGAACTCCTCGCCCTCGCCGCCCGGGCGGAGGCGTCCGGCGCGGACCCGGAGGCGGCCCTGCGCGCGGCGGCCAGGGCGTACCGGGACGCGATCCGCGCGGCGGAGGGCGTCACGTCCTGAGGCACCGCACCGGCTTCTAGGGCGTGTCCGGCCCTGATCCGCCGGGCACGCCCCAGGCCCGCGGCGCGCGGGACTCCGGGTCGTGCCAGAGCGGTGGGGGTGGGCCCAGGAGGCGTTCGGCCGCGCTGCTCGGGCGGACGGTGAAGCCGCCCACGGGCGCCACGGTGTCGTGGTGGACGCGGGCCGGGTCGGTGCCGAGCTCCACGAGCGCCTCGGCGACCTCCGTGAGGAAGCCGGGCGGCCCCGCGAGGTAGACGTCGTGCGCGGCCCAGTGGACGCAGGCCCGCAGCGACTGGAGGAGCCGCTCGGTCGCCTGGGCCTTGGGATGCCCGGGCGCCGAGGTGATGTAGGTGACGCTGAGATGGGGGAGCCGCCCCCTCAGCCGCTCGGCGTCCCACCGTCCGTACAGGTACTCCTTCGCGCGCGCCACGACGAACAGCCGGCCCGTCAGCTCCGGCTCGGCCTCCGCCGCCTCCGCGAGCAGCGCCCGCACCGGGGCCCAGCCCGTACCCGCGCATATATAGGTACGGAGTCCGCCCGGCTCCGTCCGCGCGGTGAGGCCGCCGCCGGGCGCGCTGAGCCGCAGGGTCTCGCCCGGACCCGTCTCCTCGACGAGCGCCGTGCTCATGGCGCCGCCCGGGATCCGGCTCACATGCAGCTCCACCGTGCCGTCCGGCCGGGGCGCGTCCGCGAGGGAGTAGGTGCGCCAGACACGCGGGACGCGCAGCGAGCTGACGCTGACGTACTGGCCGGGGAGGTACGGCAGGGGCTGCCGGGGCCGCAGCGTGAGGACGGCCAGGTCCTCGCCGTACCGCTGGTGCCGGACGACGTCCGCGTCCCACCAGGCCGGCTCCCCGGCCCCGGCCGCCTCGTCGGCGCCCGCCAGCATCAGACCGGCGACACGGCCGTACGCCTCGGCCCAGGCCTTCTCGGCCTCCAGGGTCCAGGCGGATCCGGCGGCGTGCGCGAACGCGGCGAGCAGGCTCGTCCCGACGGCGGCGTAGAGCGGGGGAGAGGCGAGGAACTTGCGGTGGTCGCGGCCGAGCCGGCCCAGGTACTCCGGGAGACCCGGCTCGTCGATGTGGGACACCACGTGCGTGAGCGCGGCGAAGAGCCGGTCCCGCTGGGGCCGCATGTCCGCGGGGAACAGCTCGCGCAGGCCGGGGTTGTTCCAGAAAAGATGCGAGTAGAAGAAGGTGACGGCGTGTTCGGCCCGTCTCTCGACGACCGCGAACGTGCTTCTGAGCATCTGAGGATCCACCGCACGAATCTAGGGCACGGCCCCCCTTCTTGATCACATGATCTCCACACACCTCACCGCCGGGGTCGCCCTGTACCGTCGGGGGGTGAGCACCACCCCCGGCCCCGCCCCCGCCCGTCCGTCTGCCGCGCCGCCCGCCCCCGAGCTCTTCACCTGGGAGTTCGCGAGCGATCCGTACCCCTCGTACGCCTGGCTGCGGGAGCACGCGCCCGTGCACCGGACGACGCTGCCCAGCGGGGTCGACGCCTGGCTCGTGACGCGGTACGCGGACGCCCGGCAGGCCCTCGCCGACCAGCGGCTCTCCAAGAACCCGGTGCACCACGCGGAGCCGGGGAAGACGGGGATCCCCGGCGAGCGCAGCGCGGGCCTCATGACGCATCTGCTCAACATCGACCCGCCCGACCACACCCGGCTGCGGCGGCTCGTGTCGAAGGCGTTCACCCCGCGCCGCGTCGCCGAGTTCGCCCCGCGCGTGCAGGAGCTGACGGACCGGCTCATCGACTCCTTCGCGGAGAAGGGGAGCGCGGACCTCATCCACGAGTTCGCGTTCCCGATGCCCATCTACGCGATCTGCGACCTGCTCGGCGTGCCCCGCGAGGACCAGGACGACTTCCGGGACTGGGCCGGGATGATGATCCGGCACGGCGGCGGGCCCCGCGGCGGGGTCGCCCGGTCGGTGAAGAAGATCCGCGGCTATCTCGCGGAGCTGATCCACCGCAAGCGCCAGGACCTCGGCGACGACCTGATCTCCGGCCTCATCCGCGCGAGCGACCACGGCGACCACCTCACCGAGGCCGAAGCCACCGCCATGTGTTTCGTGCTGCTCTTCGCCGGCTTCGAGACGACCATCAACCTCATCGGCAACGGCGTCTACGCGCTCCTGCGGGACCCGGAGCGGCGGGAGCGGCTCCAGGCCTCGGTCGCGGCGGGCGAGACCGCGCTCCTGGAGACCGCGGTGGAGGAGCTGTTGCGGTACGACGGGCCGGTGGAGATGGCGACCTGGCGGTACGCGACGAGGGCGCTGACCATCGGCGGGCAGGCGATCCCGGCCGGCGACCCGGTGCTCGTCGTGCTCGCCGCGGCGAACCGGGACCCGGAGCGGTTCACTGCGCCGGACACGCTGGACCTCACCCGGCGCGACAACCAGCACCTCGGGTACGGCCACGGCATCCACTACTGCCTCGGCGCGCCGCTCGCCCGGCTGGAGGGACAGACGGCGCTCGCGACCCTCCTGACGCGTCTTCCGGACCTGCGACTCGCCGCCGACCCGGCCGAACTGCGGTGGCGCGGAGGGCTCATCATGCGGGGATTGCGCACGCTTCCGGTGGAGTTCTCCCCGTCCGTACCGCTCCGCCACAGTGACGGCGTGTCAGAAATGTGATCTTCGCGTGATCGTGCGGCCATCGACTTGTGACGAGCGTTCGAATACCGCTACGTTCACCGCACTCTCAGCCGTCACGCGAAAGGCGCTCCTATGCGTTCCGGGAACGGACGACACCGTCGCCCCCGTCAGGCCCCCGCCATCGTCGTCGCCGCCGGTGTGACCGGATCCGCGATGGCGCTGCCGCTGCTCGCCGCCGGATCCGCCTCCGCGGCCGACGCCGCCACCTGGGACCGCGTCGCCGAGTGCGAGTCCGGCGGTCAGTGGAGCGCCAACTTCGGCAACGGCATGTACGGCGGGCTCCAGTTCACCCAGGACAGCTGGGAGCGGAACGGCGGCCTGGCGTACGCGCCCAGCGCCGACCTGGCCAGCCGGGCCCAGCAGATCGCGGTGGCCGAGAAGGCCCTCGCGAAGGGCTCCGTCGAGTGGGCCACCTGCGCGCCGATCGCCGGTCTGACGAACGACGGCACGGCCACCGGTGTGGACCCCGGCCCGACCTCCGTCCCGAAGACCCCCACGGGCCCGGTCGTCGAGTCGAACCGTACGGCGGGGCTGCCCGGGGCCTCCACGGGGACCCCGGAGACCACGAAGGGGGCGACGGGCACGGTCACGCCGACCGCTCCCGTCACGCCGGCCCCGCCCACCGGGCCCGTCTCGCCGACGGCCCCGGTCTCGCCGACCGCTCCGGTGAGCCCCACCGCACCGACCGGCTCGACCACCCCGACCGCCCCGAGCGGCTCGACCGACCCGGCCGCGCCGGTCGTCCCGGTCAACCCGGTCGTCCCGGTCACCCCGGTCACGCCCGGCACCCCTGACGCCTCCGTCACGCCCGGTACGCCTGGTTCGTCCGTAACGCCCGGCACTCCGGAAGGTGACGCGTCGTCGGCCACGCCCGGCACCGGCAAGCACCGGGGCGATGCCGCACCGGAGGAAACCGGCAAGGTGGACACTTCACCTGAATCGGGTAGACATGCTTCATCCGAGAACAAGCTGACCGAAAGCCCTCTCGCCACGACGCCGGTTGACGCGGCGAAGGATTCGGGCGCAACGGACAGTCAGGACACTTCGGGCGCGTACACCGTGCGGCCGGGCGACAGCCTGTCCGACATCGCGCAGGCGAACGAACTCCCCGGAGGCTGGACCGCCCTCTACGACGCCAACCGGCGCACGGTGGGCATCGATCCGGATCTCATCCTCCCTGGTCAGAGCCTCGATCTGACGGACGGTCCGGTTTCGACGGCCAAGTGATTCGGGCGGGAATGTCCGGTTCTGGGCAAGTGAGACATGAGTCTCTTCACCCCAACTGGCGTGTCCCGTCCGTAACCTTTGCCCCCGTCACCTCTCACCTGCACAAACACCACCTTCCGGAAGCCAAGTAGGGGCGATATTTCCGCAATACGCCTCTTTGAACTTCCGGTGGGTCTGTGTCTACGGTCGTCACCGCTCGCCACCGCGGGCCCCGTCGACCGAAACGCCGAATCCTGCCGTCGGCCGATGGGAACAGTCGTCGCGTAAGCGCCGAAGGCAGGAGTGGGGGACCCAAGGTAAGTGCCGGTCCCGGCCGTTGAGAAAGACGGCCGATGATCGGCTTGGGGTGAAGCCGCGTGCTAGGACACGCGGCCGGGCAACTTTCCGGCCCGAACCCGACAGCTCACCTCACAGGCGTCGGTGAGGAGAATCTCCATGCTGTTTTCCGGCAAGGGCAAACACCGCCGTCCCTCCAAGGCCACCCAGGTCGCCACGCTCGTCGGCGTCACCGGTGTCGCCGTCGCGGCCCCGCTGCTGACCGCGGGCACCGCCTCGGCCGCCACGGCCTCCGAGTGGGACCGCGTCGCCCAGTGCGAGTCCGGCGGCAACTGGTCCATCAACACGGGCAACGGCTACTACGGCGGCCTCCAGTTCTCGGCCTCCACCTGGGCCGCGTACGGCGGCACCGCCTACGCCTCGACCGCCAACCAGGCGTCGAAGTCCCAGCAGATCGCCGTCGCCGAGAAGGTCCTCGCGGGCCAGGGCAAGGGCGCCTGGCCGAGCTGTGGCGTGGGCCTCTCCGGAGCCTCCTACGACGGCGGCTCCGCCGAGTCCGCCCCGCAGCAGGAGGAGCGGAAGGCCGAGCAGCCGACCACCCGCAGCGAGCAGCGCCAGGCCCCGAAGAAGGCCACGCAGCAGGCCCCGCAGGAGCAGGCCCCGCAGCGCGAGGCCGCGCCGCAGGCCGCCAAGAAGACCGTCACCACCCCGACCGGCAAGAAGGTCGAGAAGGGTGACGGCGAGTACAAGGTCGTCTCCGGCGACACCCTCAGCACCATCGCCCAGGCGCACGGCGTCAAGGGCGGCTGGGCCCAGCTCTTCGAGCTGAACGACGAGATCGTCGACGACGCCGACCTCATCTACCCGGGCCAGCAGCTTCACCTGAAGTGAGCCCGGCGGTCCGCGTGAGTCCGGCGGCTCACGCGGCCCCACGACCCTCCCGCGGTGACCACCCCGGTCCGGCGCGCCCGTCCCCCGTGCGCGCCCGACCGGGGTTCCGTCCGTTCCGGGCCGCTCCTTGTGTCCGGGCACACCCGTCGAGGGACGACTGAGGAACGACCTGACGGTTACCGTCCAGTAGATCTGATGTCCTTCGTCCCGAAACGCATGCCCTTGGGTCCTTTTTCGTCCCAGGGGGCGGGCGCCCGGCTGGCCGGAGCCCCCGCGCCGGTTAGGCTCTTGTCGCAAGGCCGAGCGACCCCTGCACCGACCTTGCGTCACATCCAGCGTCACATCCCAGAAGGAGATGCTCGTGCCGTCCATCGACGTCGTCGTAGCCCGGGAAATCCTGGACTCCCGAGGCAACCCCACGGTCGAGGTCGAGGTCGGCCTCGACGACGGCAGCACCGGCCGTGCTGCTGTTCCGTCCGGCGCCTCCACCGGTGCTTTCGAGGCCATCGAGCTTCGCGACGGTGACCCCAACCGCTACATGGGCAAGGGTGTCGAGAAGGCCGTCCTCGCCGTCATCGAGCAGATCGGCCCGGAGCTCGTCGGCTACGACGCCACCGAGCAGCGCCTGATCGACCAGGCCATGTTCGACCTGGACGCCACCGAGAACAAGGGCTCGCTCGGCGCGAACGCCATCCTCGGCGTCTCGCTCGCCGTGGCCCACGCCGCCTCCGAGGCCTCGGACCTCCCGCTCTTCCGCTACCTCGGCGGCCCGAACGCGCACCTGCTGCCCGTTCCGATGATGAACATCCTCAACGGTGGGTCGCACGCCGACTCCAACGTGGACATCCAGGAGTTCATGATCGCCCCGATCGGCGCGGAGTCCTTCTCCGAGGCCCTTCGCTGGGGTGCGGAGATCTACCACACGCTCAAGGGCGTGCTGAAGCGCAAGGGCCTCTCCACCGGCCTCGGCGACGAGGGCGGCTTCGCCCCGAACCTGGAGTCGAACCGCGCCGCCCTCGACCTCATCATCGAGGCCATCAAGGAGGCCGGCTACACCCCGGGCACCGACGTCGCGCTCGCGCTCGACGTGGCCGCGTCCGAGTTCTACAAGGACGGCTCGTACGAGTTCGAGGGCAAGTCCCGCTCGGCCGCCGAGATGACCGAGTACTACGAGGAGCTCGTCTCCGCGTACCCGCTGGTCTCCATCGAGGACCCGCTGTACGAGGACGACTGGGACGGCTGGAACACCATCACCTCGCGCATCGGTGACAAGGTGCAGATCGTCGGCGACGACCTGTTCGTCACCAACCCCGAGCGCCTGGCCCGTGGCATCGAGGAGGGCTCCGCGAACGCCCTCCTGGTCAAGGTCAACCAGATCGGCTCGCTGACCGAGACCCTCGACGCCGTCGAGCTCGCCCAGCGCAACGGCTTCAAGTGCATGATGTCCCACCGCTCCGGCGAGACCGAGGACGTCACCATCGCCGACCTCGCGGTCGCCGTGAACTGCGGCCAGATCAAGACCGGCGCCCCGGCCCGCTCGGACCGCGTCGCCAAGTACAACCAGCTGCTGCGCATCGAGGAGATCCTCGACGACGCCGCGGTCTACGCCGGCCGCAGCGCCTTCCCGCGCTTCAAGGGCTGAGCTTCTTCCTGAAGCCGCTTCCGTACGTCCCCGTACTCGGTCCCGTACCGTGTGCGGGGACGTCCGCGTGAACAGGGGAGGCGACACGACATGGCCGCGAAGGACCGGGACCGGTTCTCGACCGCGACCCGGATCAGGCTGCTCGGCGAGCAGACCGCCGCCCGTGTCTACCGCTCCCAGACCCGCCGCCAGGCCCGCCGCTCCCGGCTCACCGGCCGCGCGGCCTTCCTCGCCCTGGTCGTCTGCTCCCTCGTCGTGGCACTCGCCTACCCCATGCGGAGCTACGTCTCCCAGCAGGGCGAGATCGCCGAGCAGGAGCGCAGGGCCGCCGGGGCGGCCCGGCGGGTCGAGGAACTGAAGGACGAGAAGGCCCGCCTCCAGGACCCGGCCTACGTCCGCCGCCTCGCCCGCGAGCACCTCCACTACGTGCTGCCCGGCGAGACCGGATTCACCGTGAACGATCCCGGCGCGGAGCAGCGGCCCCGCGCCGACCAGGGCGCGGCGGACCGCCCCTGGTACGACAACCTCTGGGACGGCGTCGACCACGCCGACCGTCCTTGAAGCCCGAAACGACCTGACGAGCAAGGCAGACATGGAAACGCCCCCTCCGCAGACCGAACGCACCGAGCCCACCGAGGCGGACATCGCCGCCTTCGAGCTCCAGCTCGGCCGGCCGCCCCGCGGCCTGCGCGCCATCGCGCACCGCTGCCCGTGCGGCAACCCGGACGTCGTCGAGACCGCGCCCCGGCTTCCCGACGGCACGCCGTTCCCGACCACGTACTACCTGACCTGCCCCCGGGCGGCCTCGGCCATCGGGACCCTGGAGGCCAACGGGGTCATGAAGGAGATGCAGGCCCGGCTCGCCACCGACCCGGAGCTCGCCGCCGCCTACCGGGCCGCGCACGAGGACTACATCGCCCGCCGTGACGCCATCGAGGTCCTGGAGGGCTTCCCGAGCGCCGGCGGCATGCCGGACCGGGTCAAGTGCCTGCACGTCCTCGTCGGCCACTCGCTGGTCGCGGGCCCGGGCGTGAACCCGTTCGGCGACGAGGCCCTCGCGATGCTGCCCGAGTGGTGGGCGAAGGGCCCGTGCGTCACGCCCTGCGGGGAAGAGAAGGAGACCGCGGAATGACCCGGGTCGCCGGAATCGACTGCGGTACGAACTCCATCCGCCTCCTCGTCGCCGACGTCCACCCGGAGACGGGTGAGCTGATCGAGCTGGACCGGCGGATGACCATCGTCCGGCTCGGGCAGGGCGTCGACAGGACGGGCCGGCTCGCCCCCGAGGCCCTGGAGCGCACCTTCGCGGCCTGCCGCGCGTACGCCGAGGTCATCAAGGAGTTCGGCGCCGAGCGGATCCGCTTCGTCGCCACCTCCGCCTCCCGCGACGCCGAGAACCGCGACGAGTTCGTGAACGGGGTCGTGGAGATCCTCGGTGTCGAGCCCGAGGTCATCACCGGCGACCAGGAGGCCGAGTTCTCCTTCACCGGTGCCACCGGCGAGCTGCACGGCACGGAGACGTACCTCGTCGTGGACATCGGCGGCGGCTCCACCGAGTTCGTCACCGGCAACAAGCACGTCGAGGCGGCCCGTTCCGTCGACATCGGCTGCGTCCGCCTCACCGAGCGGCACGTCCGGCACGACCCGCCGACCGCCGAGGAGGCCGACGCGATCCGCGCCGACGTCCGCGCCGCCCTCGACCTGGCCGCCGAGACCGTGCCGATCGGCACGGCCGGGACCCTCGTCGGGCTCGCCGGCTCGGTCACCACGGTCGCCGCGATCGCGCTCGGCCTCCCGGAGTACGACTCCGAGAAGATCCACCACGCCCGGATCTCCGCCGCCCAGGTCGCCGAGGTCACCGACCGGCTGCTCGCCTCCACGCACGACGAGCGGGCCGCGATCCCCGTCATCCACCCGGGCCGGGTCGACGTGATCATCGCCGGGGCGCTCGTCCTGCGGGAGATCGTGGAGCGCGTCGGGGCCCACGAGGTGGTCGTCAGCGAGCACGACATCCTCGATGGGATCGCCCTATCCGTGGCATAGCGGGCGTCTATCGAGCCTCCCGGCGACACCCCGTCGGGAAAGTTCGTGAAGTTCTTCACAAGGAAAAGGGCCCTGATGGCGTCCGAGGGGGGTCTTCAGGCCGCCTTCAGCCCCTCCGAGGGGTGCCTCAGGGCCCTTTCGCAGGCGCGGAGGCCGATTCGCTCGATGTTTCCATCGTGTGAACGGGCACTCCGGTTCAGCGTTAACGGCCGCTCTCCGGTCCAGTTCACAAGGGGTGAACAACGTTCGCCCTTGCATCCCGGTTCCTTTGCAGCACCATGACATGGATCACGTGGGCGGCGGAGTGTAGCAGAGGTACCCGGAGAGCTTGTGAAGGGGCGCACGAGCACCCCCCTCTGGAGGGGTGGATACTCGATCTCATGAGCACCACGGAGCGTCCCAGGATCCTCGTAGTAGGCGGCGGGTACGTAGGCCTGTACGCAGCTCGGCGCATCCTCAAGAAGATGCGCTACGCGGAGGCGACCGTCACGGTCGTCGACCCGCGGTCGTACATGACCTACCAGCCCTTCCTCCCCGAAGCCGCCGCCGGCAGCATCTCGCCGCGCCACGTCGTCGTCCCGCTGCGACGCGTCGTGCGCGGAGCCGAGGTGCTCACCGGCCGGGTCACCACCATCGACCAGGACCGCAAGGTCGCCACGATCGCGCCGCTCGTCGGCGAGGCCTACGAGCTGCCTTTCGACTACCTCGTCATCGCGATGGGCGCCGTCTCCCGTACCTTCCCGATCCCCGGCCTCGCCGAGCAGGGCATCGGTATGAAGGGCATCGAGGAGGCCATCGGCCTGCGCAACCACGTCCTCGAGCAGCTCGACAAGGCCGACTCGACCACCGACGAGGAGGTCCGCCGCAAGGCGCTGACCTTCGTCTTCGTGGGCGGCGGCTTCGCCGGCGCGGAGACCATCGGCGAGGTCGAGGACCTGGCCCGTGACGCCGCGAAGTACTACCAGAACGTGTCGCGCGAGGACATGCGCTTCGTCCTGGTCGACGCGGCCGACAAGATCCTCCCCGAGGTGGGCCCGAAGCTCGGCCAGTACGGCAAGGAGCACCTCGAGAGCCGCGGTATCGAGATCTACCTCGAGACCTCCATGGACTCCTGCGTCGACGGCCACGTCGTGCTGAAGAACGGCCTCGAGGTCGACTCCAACACGATCGTGTGGACCGCCGGCGTGAAGCCCAACCCGGCGCTCGCCCGCTTCGGTCTGCCGCTCGGCCCCCGCGGCCACGTGGACTGCAACGAGAAGCTCCAGATCAACGGCCTCGACTACGCCTGGGCCGCCGGCGACAACGCCCAGGTCCCGGACCTCGTCGGCCGCAAGGCCGGCAACCCGAACGCCTGGTGCCCGCCGAACGCCCAGCACGCCCTGCGCCAGGCCAAGGTCCTCGGCGACAACGTGGTGGCCGGCATGCGCGGCTTCCCGCAGGCCGAGTACAGCCACGCCAACAAGGGCGCCGTGGCCGGCCTCGGCCTCCACAAGGGCGTCGCGATGATCGTCGTGGGCAAGGTGAAGATCAAGCTCAAGGGCCGTCTCGCCTGGTACATGCACCGTGGCTACCACGGCATGGCGATGCCGACCTGGAACCGCAAGATCCGCGTCTTCGCCGACTGGACCCTCGCGATGTTCCTCAAGCGTGAGGTCGTCTCCCTCGGTGCGATGGAGACGCCGCGCGAGGAGTTCTACGAGGCGGCCAAGCCCGCCCCCGCGCCGGCCGCCCCGGTGCAGGAGAAGGCCAAGGCCTCCTAGCGCACCCGCAGTACACGCAAGGCCGTAAAAGGGCCGTCCGCCATCCGTGGTGCGGACGGCCCTTCGCGTGTTTTCGCGGACGGATTGCGCTGCGGCGGGAGTGGAAATACCTACGGACGGTGTTCCCTTGGTGACGAGCATTTCTGGGGCACGAGATCACGGAGGTGTGCACCATGGCCGACGTCGCGTCGCGGCTGACGACTCTCGCCGAGGAACTCCTCGGAGGACCGCTCCCGGTCCGGCTGCGAGCCTGGGACGGCAGTGAGGCCGGACCGGTCGGAGGCCCGGTCCTCGTCCTCCGCGACCGCCGCGCCCTGCGCCGGATGATCTGGAAGCCCGGCGAACTGGGCATGGCCCGCGCCTGGGTGGCCGGGGAACTCGACGTCGAGGGAGACCTCTACGAGCTCCTCGACCGCCTCTCCGGGCTCCTGTGGGAGCGCGCCGAGGACACCAGGGGCCTGCTCGACTCCGTACGCGATCCCGGACTCCGCGCCGCCGCCCGTTCCCTGCTGCGGCTCGCGGGCCCGCTGCCGCCGCCGCGGCCGCCCGCCGAGGAGATCCGGGGCCGCAGCGGCGGCCGGCACACCCGGCGCCGCGACAAGCAGGCGATCAGTCACCACTACGACGTGGGCAACGACTTCTACGAACTGTTCCTCGGTCCTTCCATGGTCTACTCCTGCGCGTACTGGACGGCGGACGGCACCCTGGAGGACGCCCAGCGGGACAAGCTGGACCTCATCGCCCGCAAGCTGAACCTCGAGCCCGGCGACCGGCTCCTCGACGTGGGCTGCGGCTGGGGCTCGATGGCCCTCCACGCCGCCCGCGAGTACGGCGCCCGGGTCGTCGGCATCACCCTCTCCCGCGAACAGGCCGCGTACGCCCGCAAGCGGATCGCCGACGAGGGCCTGACCGACCTGGTCGAGATCCGCGTCCAGGACTACCGGGACGTCACGGACGGCCCGTACGACGCGATCTCCTCGATCGGCATGGCCGAGCACGTCGGCGCCGTCCGCTACCGGGAGTACGCCGACACCCTGTACGGGCTCCTCAAACCCGGCGGACGGCTCCTCAACCACCAGATCTCCCGGCGCCCCGAGCCCGAGGAGGAGGCGTACGAGGTCGACGCCTTCATCGACGCGTACGTCTTCCCCGACGGCGAACTCGCCCCGATGGGCCGCACCCTGAGCACCCTGGAGGACGCCGGCTTCGAGGTGCGGGACGTGGAGGCGATCCGCGAGCACTACGCGCTCACCCTGCGCCGCTGGGTCGCCAACCTGGAGCGGGAGTGGGACCGGGCGGTCCGGCTCACCTCGCCCGGCCGGGCCAGGATCTGGCGGCTCTACATGGCGGCATCCGCCGTCTCCTTCGAGCGCAACCGGATCGGCGTGAACCAGTTCCTCGCCGTGAAGACCCCGGTGTCGGGGAGGAGCGGGACGGCGCTGCGGCCGCGCGTGTGGAACGAGAAGGCGGACTGACACGGGGTACGGCGAAGGGCCGGCCTCCCCGGAGGGGGAGACCGGCCCTGTCACGCTTCCCGCGCTACTCGGCCTTGATGGCGGCGAGCATGTTCAGCCTGGCCGCGCTCCGGGCCGGCCACAGGGAGGCGAGGACGCCGACCAGGGCGGCCAGGACCAGGAAGATCCCGATCCGGTCCCAGGGCAGGACCAGGGCGTAGCCCGGCAGGCTGTTCTTGAAGGTCTCGCCGATGGCCCAGCCGAGGAACGAGCCGAGGCCGATGCCGACGACCGCGCCGAACACCGAGATGACCACGGCCTCCAGACGGACCATCCGCTTCACCCGGCGCCGGTCGAGGCCGATCGCCCGCAGCATGCCGATCTCCTGCTGGCGCTCGAAGACGGACATCGCGAGGGTGTTGACGACACCGAGGACGGCGATGACCAGGGCCATGGCGAGCAGGCCGTAGACGATGTTCAGGAGCATGTTGATCTGCCCGCCGAACAGGTCACGGATGTCCTTCTTGTCCATGACGGTGATCGCCGGGTTGTCACCCAGGGCCTTCGACAGGGCCTTCTCGTTGGCCTCGGAGGCACCGCCGTCCGTCGCCACGAAGATCTGCGGCGTGTGGGCCTGCTGCTCGTGCGCGTCGATCACCTTGTGGTCGATCAGGACGGGCGAGAGGAACTCGCTGTCCTCGTAGACCGCGCCGACCGTGAGCTTGCCCTTGACCCCGTCGAGGTACTCGACCGGGACGGCGTCGCCGACCTTCAGGCCGCGCTTCGTGGCGGTCTTGTCGGCGACGGCGATCTGTCCCTCGCCGAGGGTGGCGAGCGAGCCGTTCACGACGGTGACCTTGAGGACCTTCTCGATGGCGCCGGGGGTGACACCGGAGGCCGAGGCGAACTCGCCCTTGATCTTCAGCGCGCCGGACTGCTGCGGGGAGACCGCCGTGACGCCCGGCGCCTTCGCCAGGGCGGTCAGCGCCTCCTTGCTGAGGCCGTCACCGCTCGCCATGGTGATCATGTAGTCGGCCTTGATCTGGTCGACCGTCATCTTGTCGAGGGCCGTGCCGACGGTCGAGCCGAGCACCGAGAGACCGGTGACGAGGGTCAGGCCGATGGCGAGCGCGGAGGCGGTGGCGCCGGTGCGGCGCGGGTTGCGGACCGCGTTCAGGCCGGCGAGCTTGCCGGAGACCCCGAAGAGGTTCACGAAGAGCGGGCGGATCACGGCGATCACGGGCCGGGACAGGAACGGGATCAGCACGATCACCCCGATGAGGGTGAGGAACGCGCCGCCGCCGATGAGCATCCGGCCTTCGTCGCCGCCCTGGCCGGCGCCGAGCACGATGAGCACGGCGCCGAGCGCGGTGACGGCCGCGCCGATCGCGTTCCGTACGACGAGGGACTTGGCGTTGGGGGTCGCGTGCACACTGTTCATGGCGGCGACCGGCGGGATCTTCGCGGCGCGGCGGCCGGGCAGCCAGGCGGCGAGCATGGTGATGAGGACGCCGACGCCGAAGGCGGACAGGATCGGCGTGGTCCCGAGGACGAGGTCGCCGCCCGGAAGCTTCAGGTCGAAGGCGCTCATGGCCGAGCGGAGACCGACGGCCAGGCCGATGCCCAGGGCGTAGCCGACGGCGGAGGCGACCAGGCCGACGAGACCGGCCTCGGCGAGGACGGAGCGGGTGATCTGCTTGCGCGAGGCACCGACCGCGCGCATCAGCGCGAGCTCCTTGGTGCGCTGGGCGACCAGCATGGTGAAGGTGTTGGAGATGAGGAAGACGCCGACGAAGAGGGCGATGGCCGCGAAGCCGAGCAGCACCTGGTTGAGCGCGCCGAGACCGGCCTCGATGTCCTTGGCCTCCTGGTCGGCGAGGGCCTGGCCGGTCTGGGCGGTGGCGGCCTTCGGGACGACCTTCAGGACCTCGGGGACGAGCTTGTCCGCGTCGGTGCCGGGGGTGGCGGTGACGGTCAGGTCCTGGAAGAAGCCGGGCTTCAGGTAGAGCTTCTGGGCGACGGAGGTGTCGAAGAGGACCAGGCTGCCGCCGGCGTTGACGGCGCCGTCCTCGGTCGTGAAGACACCGGAGAGCGTGTACTCCTTGACGGGGCCGTTGGTGGCGACGCGGACGGTGTCGCCGACCTTGTAGCCGCCCTTGCCCGCGGAGTCCTCGTCGAGCGCGATCTGGCCGTCCTGGACCGGCCCGCTGCCCGTGGTGAAGGTGTACGCGCGGTCCTTGCCGTCCTTGCCGGGGGCGAAGTTGGTGCCCTTGTTGGACCAGCCGACGCCGATCAGCTTGCCGTCCTTGTCGGGCACACCGGCGAAGCCGTCGACGCGGGGGGTGACGGAGGCGACGCCGTCGAGCTTCCCGACGCGGTCGACGACCGCCTGGGACAGGCCGGGGGTCTTCTGGGCCTCCTCCTCGCTCGGGTGCATGCTGACGGCGACGGCGACGTCGTCGTAGCTCTTCGCGGACTGGCCGCGGAAGGCCTGGGAGAGGGTGTCGGTGAAGACGAGGGTGCCGGAGACGAAGGCCACGCCGAGCATCACGGCGAGGACGGTCATCAGCAGTCTCGCCTTGTGCGCGAGCACGTTGCGCAGGGCGGTACGGAACATGGGTGTGTCCTGAAGGAAAGGGGGAGGACGGGCGGGGGGCGGGGGGCTGCGCTACGGCGTCAGCTCGTACGGCCCTTGGCGTCGAAGGCCTTCATGCGGTCGAGCACGCCGTCCGCCGAGGGGTGCAGCATCTCGTCGACGATCCGGCCGTCCGCGAGGAAGATGACGCGGTCCGCGTAGGAGGCGGCCACCGGGTCGTGGGTGACCATGACGACGGTCTGGCCCAGCTCCCGTACCGAGTTGCGCAGGAAGCCGAGGACCTCGGCGCCGGAGCGGGAGTCCAGGTTTCCGGTGGGCTCGTCACCGAAGATGATCTCGGGCCGTGAGGCGAGGGCGCGGGCCACGGCCACGCGCTGCTGCTGGCCGCCGGAGAGCTCGGTCGGGCGGTGGGTGAGCCGGGCGGAGAGCCCGAGCATGTCGATGACCTGCTGGACCCACTGCTTGTCGGGCTTGCGGCCCGCGATGTCCATCGGCAGCGTGATGTTCTCCAGGGCCGTCAGCGTCGGCAGCAGGTTGAAGGCCTGGAAGATGAAGCCGATCTTGTCCCGGCGGAGCTGGGTGAGCTGCTTGTCCTTCAGGGTGGACAGCTCCGTCTCGCCGATCCGGACCGAGCCGGAGGAGAAGGAGTCGAGGCCGGCGACGCAGTGCATGAGCGTCGACTTGCCGGAGCCGGAGGGGCCCATGATCGCGGTGAACTCGCCCTGACGGAAGTCCACGTTGACCCCGTCGAGCGCGACCACCTGGGTCTCGCCCTGTCCGTAGACCTTCGAGAGATCCGTGGCGCGGGCGGCCACCGCGGTGGCGCGGGACACGGTGGGGGTGGTGGTCACGAGGGGACTCCTGTCACTGCGGGGCTGTTGCGGGAACCCCTCCATCGTGTCGAGCGTTCAGGGCCGGGGCGTCCGCCCACGTGCCCGTTCCCGGGGCAGCCTGGAGTCGGACCGGGAGCCCGGATCGTCCTCCTGAGGTATGACGGCGTCCCTGAGGGACGGTCCCGTGGCGACGTTCGGCCGACGTGACAGAAGTGCGACGACTTTTCGTCATTCCAGGGGGTGCGGCTTTGCGCCTGCGACCCCTGTCACAGTTTGGCGAAATGGCCCCCACCTGCACTGACGCACCCTCAGACGTCAATAAAATAAGACAACATCGGGCCGCCGTTCCGCTGAACGAGGGAAGCGCCCCGATAGGCTCATGTGCCAACGCGGAGCTTCGCGACGCCCGGATGGTGGAATGCAGACACGGCGAGCTTAAACCTCGCTGGCCTTCGGGCCGTACCGGTTCAAGTCCGGTTCCGGGCACCACCGGGCCCCAGGTGAGACACCTGCGGCCCGGCGCAGCCTCTCCCCTTACATCAGGCGGTCGAGCAGCCAGCTCCCGTACTCCTTGGAGAGCAGCGGGCCGCCCGTCTCCGCCTCACCCGACGTCGACTCGTCGACGTCGTCGTCCGTCAGGCCGTCGGTGACGCCGCTGTCGAGCAGTCGCAGGAGACGGGGCCGCCGGGGCCGGCCGCCCATGCGGTTGAGCTCGGCGCTCGCCAGGGCGTAGCGGGCGGCGAGGGCGCCGCGTCCGGTGCCGCCGACGGTCAGGGGCTCCTGGGGGCGGTGAACACTCATGCGGTGCCGTTGCGAAGCTCCCACGTGGCGTGCGGTGCGAGGGTCATCGGGTTCTCCTGAAGGGGGGTGGGTACCTGACAGGAGAAGCGTTGCGGAGCGGGACGTTCCGAAGGGGAGGAAGATCGGAAACTTGCGGGAAAAGATCCTCCCCGAGCACTAGAGAGTTTCTTTTGCCTACGCATTACTCTTGACGAGAGGCCGCGCACATGCGGCACGCCATGGAGGAGTGAGATGAGGAGCAGCAACCCGGTCTTCTCGCGACGGGGGTTCAGCCGCGACAACGGCACCGCGGGCTTCAACGGCCAGCAGCCGCAGGCCGGGGGCCCCGCCGTCGGAGCGAACCCGTACGCCACCGGTAACCCGTATGCCGAGGGCGCGACGAACCCGTACGCGACCAACCCGTACGCCCCGCAGGACACGCAGCTCGGCGCCCCCCAGCAGGCCCGGGGCAACGTGATGACGATCGACGACGTCGTGAGCCGTACGGCCATGACGCTCGGCACGGTCGTGCTCACCGCCGTCCTCTCGTGGTTCCTGCTGCCGGTCGACTCGGCCAACCTGGGCAAGTCCTACGGCATCGCCATCGGCGCCGCCCTGGTCGCGCTCGTGCTGGCGCTCGTGCAGTCCTTCAAGCGCAAGGCCTCGCCCGCGCTGATCCTGGGCTACGCGGCCTTCGAGGGTGTCTTCCTCGGAGTGATCTCGGCCGCCGTCTCGACGTACATCGCCGACGGCGTGGTCATGCAGGCGGTCCTGGGCACCATGGCGGTCTTCGCCGGTGTCCTGATCGCCTACAAGCTGGGCTGGATCCGCGTCAACCGACGCTTCTACGGCTTCGTGATGGCCGCCGCGATGGGCTTCATGCTCCTCATGGTGGTCAACCTGTTGTTCTCCGTCTTCGGCGGCGGTGACGGCCTCGGCTTCCGCAGCGGCGGCCTCGGCATCCTCTTCGGTGTCATCGGCGTCATCCTCGGCGCCTGTTTCCTCGCCCTCGACTTCAAGCAGGTCGAGGACGGCGTGAACTACGGCGCGCCGCGCGAGGAGGCCTGGCTGGCCGCCTTCGGTCTCACCATGACCCTGGTGTGGATCTACCTGGAGATGCTGCGTCTGCTGTCGATCCTTCAGGGCGACGACTGACGTACCCCGTGACTCGGGGGAAGGGCCCGTCCGGCTTCGCGCCGGGCGGGCCCTTCCGTGTGCTCAGGGCCGTACGCGTGCGGCGTCGAGCAGGACCCTGGCCGCGGCCTTCGCCTGCGCGGCCGGTTCGGCGGAGCCGGTGATGCCCGCGACGGCCATGGCGCCGTTGGCGAGCAGGGACAGCTGGCCGGCGAGGACGGGCGGGGCGCCGAGGGCGTCCGTCTGCTCGGCGAAGTAGGCCCGCAGGGCCTCCTTGTGGTCGCGGGCGAGGGCGGTCACCGCGGGGGTCACCCCGCCCAGCTCCCCGAAGGTGTTGATGAACGCGCACCCCCGGAAGTCGGGCTCCGCGAACCAGCCGGCCAGCCAGTCGAAGACCGCGAGCGCCCGCTCGTACGGCCCGTCGGCGGTCTGCTCGCCGTGTGCGGCGAGGGCCGCGCGTACGGCCTCGTCGCGGCGCCGAAGGACGGCCTCCACCAGCAGCTCCTTCGAGGGGAAGACCTGGTAGAGCCGCTTGAGCGAGACGCCGGACGCGGTGCGGATGGCGTCCATGCCGACCGCCTGCACCCCGCGTTCGTCGAAGAGCCGCCCGGCGGTGTCGAGCACCTTCAGCTCGGCGGATTCCGCGTCCATCGTCCGATCACCCCTTGCGTGGAGAACCATCGTTCTCGTAGCGTACAGGGCATCGGGAGAACGATCGTTCTCTCGGTCGGTATCCGCACACCGGAAACGGGAGTCAGCCATGTCCGCCTTCGCCCAGCGCGCCCACACCGTCACCGTCGACGGGATCGACGTCTTCTACCGGGAGGCCGGCGACCCGGCGAACCCCACCCTCGTCCTGCTGCACGGCTTCCCGAGCAGCTCGCACATGTACCGGGGCCTGATCGCCGAGCTCGCCGACTCGTACCACCTGATCGCCCCCGACCACATCGGCTTCGGCGCCTCCGCCGCACCCGCCGTCGACGACTTCACCTACAGCTTCGACCGGCTCACCGAGATCACCCTGAAGCTGCTCGACCGGCTCGGCGCCGACCGGTTCGCCCTCTACCTCCAGGACTACGGCGCCCCCATCGGCCTCCGGATCGCCTCCCGGCACCCCGAGCGGATCACCGCGATCGTCAGCCAGAGCGGCAACGCCTACCTGGAGGGCTTCACGCCCTTCTGGGACGTCCTCTTCGCCCACGCGAAGGACCGCGAGGCCAACGAGGCCGCGGTACGGGAGCTGCTGACCGCCGAGGCCACCCGCTGGCAGTACACCCACGGCGTACCCGCCGACCGCCTCGACCGGATCACCCCCGAGACCTGGGCCCTGGACCAGGCCGGCCTCGACCGGCCCGGCAACCAGGACATCCAGCTCCAGCTGTTCTGGGACTACCAGTTCAACCTGGACGGCTACCCGGCCTTCCAGGAGTACTTCCGCACCCACCGGCCGCCGCTGCTCGCGGCCTGGGGGCGCGGCGACGAGATCTTCGGGCCGGCCGGCGCGGAGGCCTTCGCCCGCGACCTGCCGGACGCCGAGATCCACCTCCTGGACGCCGGGCACTTCGCCCTGGAGACCCACGGCGAGGAGATCGCCGCACTCGTCAGGGACTTCCTCGGCCGGCACGTGAAGTGAGCCGAAGGGCGGGGCGCGCGCGGGCGGCAAGCCGGCCCGGGCGGCCCGCGGCCGGATCAGAGCAGTCTGCGGGCCGCCCGCCGCAGGTCGTACTCGTGCAGGATCGCCTTCGCGTGGCCGTACGCCAGGTCGTGCGCCCCGCGGAGCCAGTGCACCCGCTCCTCGAAGCGGAGGAGGGAAGGGCCCTCCTCGACGGTGCGCATCCAGTCGGCGATCTCACGACCGGTGCGGCGCGGGATCCGGGCCAGCATGTTGCGGTGGGTCTCTTCGGAGAAAGTCTGGGACATCGGCGCCTCCGGACGCGTCGTACCGTGTGCTTCTCGTACTCCTCGCACTTCTTCACGCCACCGTGCCGAAGTGTTCGCCCGTTGGCAAGGGGCCCGGGGCGGCGCGTAGGGTCACGGGGTGCGCGATACGAGTGAACTGACCGCCGCCGTCGAGCGCTTCGCCGACCGGCTGCGGGCCGCCCCGCAGAGCCGCCTCCAGCGCGGCGCGGCGGCCGAAGGCCTTGCCCTCGCCCGCGAGCTCGCCGTACGGGCCCAGCGCGCGGAGGACCCGGAAGGGGAGCCGAGGACCATGCCCGACGCGGGCGTCTTCACCGTCGCCGACCAGCTCGTCGTCGCCGGGAACGACTTGGCCGAAATCCTGCGAACGGCCCCGGCCGACTCCCACGAGGGGGAACTGGGCGAGGCCGTGAGACAGGTACGGGAAGCGGCGGAGCGCTCGGGGATGTAGGGCGTCGGGGCCGTCCTGGCCGCGGGCCAGGGGCTCGGCGCGCGCTCCGTGATCGGCGGGCTCTCCAGGGGCGTGCGCCGCGATCGGCGGTTCGAGGCACCCTGCGATCGGCGGTCGGAGGCCGCCGCGGCGCCCCGAAGCCCGTGAGGCCCCCTGGGGCCGAGCGGTGCGAGGAGCGCGGTATCAGAGAGACGCGATGACGCGGTCCGCCAGGATGTAGACGTTCTCCTCGTCGGAATCGCCGTACGAGAAGGTGAGGGCGAAGGCGCCCGAGACGCCCGAGCCGCCGAGCAGCACCGGCGTACGCCCGGAGCGCAGGGCCTCCGCCAGGCGCTCCGCGGTCTCGCGGTGCCCCGGGGTCATGCAGAGCGTCGTACCGTCCGCGAAGACGTACACGTCGAGCGTGCCGAGCGGGCCGGGACGCACGTCGGTCAGCGCCGTGCGCGTGTCGGCGAGCTCCTCGAGGCGGGCCACCGTCCGCTCGTGGTCCGTGACGACCGGCGTCTGCACCGGCACGAAGTCCGGGTGCGAGGGGTGACGGCGGCGGGCCGCGGCCAGCTCCGCCGAGTCCTCGGGGTACTCGTCGAGGGCGTCGAAGACGTCCAGCGGGTCGGAGCCGTCGAGCGAGGCCGCCTCCGCCTCCATGGCTTCGAGGGCCATCGCCTCAAGGCCCACGAAGTCGGCCTGGCGCGGCACGAAGAAGGAACCCTCGTCGGCCGGACCGCCGAGGCCGCCGAGCAGCGACGGGGCGTCGGCCGCGTCCCGGGCCTCCTGCGCGGCCCAGAAGGCGCGCGCCTCCGCGAGCTCGCGCTCACGTTCCTCGGCCAGCGCGTCCGCGACCGCGGCCCGTATCTCGGCCGCGGGCGTGGCCCGGGCGGCGGGAACGGTGACGCCGTGGCCGGCCGCCAGTTCGCTCCGCAGGGCGGTGACCTGCTTGCGGAGACCGTGGACGGCATGCAGGGCGGCAGCGCCCACGGCCGTGGCAGCGGCCGTGGTCAGCAGCAGGGCAAGAGGCATGGTGCTCACTGACGTACTCCCGATTCCGAGTCGATCCCCCGACTTCCTACATCAGCTTGTCCTGGGGCGGGGCCTGCTGTCAGTGCATTACGTCACGAATTGGACAGGTATTTCTGCCAGGTGTTTAGTCCCGAAACGGCTTTGACCTGCGAAAACGAACTCCCCCGGGATGTAGGTCACATCCTGGGGGAGATTCGGTCACGGCTCGGACGCGGGGCGGTTGACCCCGGCCGCCTCAGGAGAGGTGCGCGGTCGGCCCGGACGTACCGGCCCGGTGGTGTACCGGCCCGGACGGGTCAGCTCAGGCGCTCGATGACCATCGCCATGCCCTGACCACCACCGACGCACATGGTCTCGAGGCCGAACTGCTTGTCGTGGAACTGGAGGCTGTTGATCAGCGTGCCGGTGATGCGGGCGCCGGTCATGCCGAAGGGGTGGCCGACGGCGATCGCGCCACCGTTGACGTTCACCTTGTCCAGATCCAGACCCAGGTCCTGGTAGGACGGGATGACCTGCGCGGCGAAGGCCTCGTTGATCTCGGCCAGGTCGATGTCGCCGATGGTGAGACCGGCGCGCTTGAGGGCCTGCTTCGACGCCTCGACCGGGCCGAGGCCCATGATCTCGGGGGAGAGGCCGGAGACGCCGGTGGAGACGATCCGCGCCAGCGGGGTCAGGCCGAGCTCGCGGGCCTTGGTGTCCGACATGATCACGAGCGCGGCGGCGCCGTCGTTCAGCGGGCAGCAGTTGGCGGCGGTGACCAGGCCGTCGGGGCGGAACACCGGCTTGAGGCCCTGCACGCCCTCCAGGGTGACGCCGGCGCGCGGGCCGTCGTCCCCGGAGACGACGGTGCCGTCCGGGAGGGTCACCGGGGTGATCTCGCGCTCCCAGAAGCCGTTCTTGACGGCCTGCTCGGCGAGGTTCTGCGACCGTACGCCGAACTCGTCCATCTCCTGGCGGCTGATGCCCTTGAGGCGGGCCAGGTTCTCGGCGGTCTGGCCCATCGCGATGTACGCGTCCGGGACGATGCCGTCCTCGCGCGGGTCGTGCCAGGTGGAGCCCTCGGAGGCGGCGACCTCCGCGGTACGGGCCTCGGCGTCGGCGAAGAACGGGTTGTGCGTGTCGGGCAGCGAGTCGGAGTTGCCCTTCACGAAGCGGGACACCATCTCGACACCGGCCGAGATGAAGACGTCGCCCTCGCCCGCCTTGATCGCGTGCAGCGCCATGCGGGAGGTCTGGAGCGAGGAGGAGCAGTAGCGGGTGACCGTGCAGCCCGGCAGGTGGTCCATGCCCATCTGCACGGCGACGATCCGGCCCAGGTTGTTGCCCTGCTCGCCGCCGGGCAGGCCACAGCCCAGCATCAGGTCGTCGATGTCGCGGGGGTCGAGCTCCGGCACCTTCGCCAGGGCGGCCTGGACGATGGTCGCGGTGAGGTCGTCCGGCCGCAGGTCCTTCAGGGAGCCCTTGAAGGCCCGGCCGATGGGCGAACGGGCGGTCGAGACGATCACGGCTTCGGGCATCACGGCTCCATGAGGGTGCGGAGTGAGCGGACTGAGAGGGAAGTTACCCGTACGTACCGCAGGGGTCACCGCCCAGGCGATGTGACACGGACCTCAATTCTAAGCGAGCGCTCATTCAGGGGTGGCGGCCCGGCCCGTGGGGGCCGCCCCTGAAGGCCGCCCATGAAGACCACAGGCCGCGACGTCAGGACTGGGCGTCCTCCGGGGCCGGCGTCTCCGCCGGGACCGGCAGCCTCCGCCGCCGCCGGTGCTTCAGGAGTGCCCACGGAGCCCGCGCCCCCGTCACCTCCGTGCCCGCCTCCCGCACCGCCTCCGCCGCGGCCTTCGCCACCGGCAGCATGTTCTCCCGTCGCGCCGGCTCGAGACGGTCGGTCTCCGGCCAGACGCCGAGCACCGCGCACATCGTCGGCAGGACGGCCATCGCCGCCGTCGCGTACCCCTCCGCCGAGGGATGGAAGCTGTCCACCCCGAACATCTCGCGCGGGTTCGCCGCGAACTCGGGCCCGAGCAGGTCACCGAGCGACACCGTCCGCCCGCCCTGCTCCACCACCACGATCGTCTGCGCCGCCGCGAGATGCCGGGAGGCCCGCCGGGCCAGCCACCGCAGCGGCTGGTAGACCGGCTCGATCGTCCCCAGATCCGGGCAGGTCCCGACCACCACCTCCGCGCCCGCCGTCCGCAGCCGCCGCACCGCCGACGCCAGGAGCCGGACCGACTCCGTCGGCGGCATCCGGTGCGTCACGTCGTTCGCCCCGATCATGATCACGCACACGTCCGGCGGCCCCAGGGGCTGGGTGAGCAGCAGCGACACCTGGCGCTCCAGGTCGTCCGAGCGCGCCCCGGACAGCGCCACGTTCCGCAGCACCACCGGCCGCTCGGCCACCGCCGCGAGCCCCGAGGCGAGCAGCGCGCCCGGCGTCTGACCCGAGCGGCGCACCCCCTGGCCCGCCGCCGTGGAATCACCCAGAAGGGCCAGCCGCAGCGGGTCGTCCGTGCCGAACGCCCGCCCGTACAGACCGTCCGCCCCGGGTGGCAGCGGGGCCGCCCCGTCGCCCACCGTCCGCTTCGCGAGCTGCATCTCGGCCAGCAGGACGCCGACGGCCGCCATCCCGAGCAGCCCGATGCTCCCGCCGCCGTACGCCGCACCCGCCGCGATCCGCCGCGCCACCCTCGCCCTCGACATGAGGCCGTCACCTCCTTCAAGCCGTTCAGGGTCTAACTGCCCCGTAACCCGCTCCGACTACGCATACGCTGGCCCCACCATTACGGAGACCCCGGAGATTACGGTGCAATTCCACGACTCGATGATCAGCCTCGTCGGCAACACCCCGCTGGTGAAGCTCAACAACGTCACAGCGGGTATTCAGGCGACCGTCCTGGCCAAGGTCGAGTACTTCAACCCCGGAGGCTCGGTCAAGGACCGCATCGCCCTGCGGATGATCGAGGCCGCGGAGCAGAGCGGGGAGCTCAAGCCCGGCGGCACCATCGTCGAGCCCACGTCCGGCAACACCGGCGTCGGCCTGGCGATCGTGGCCCAGACGAAGGGCTACAAGTGCATCTTCGTCTGCCCCGACAAGGTGTCGCTCGACAAGATCAACGTCCTGCGGGCGTACGGCGCAGAGGTCGTCGTCTGCCCCACCGCGGTCGACCCGGAGCACCCGGACTCGTACTACAACGTCTCGGACCGGCTCGTCCGTGAGACGCCCGGCGCCTGGAAGCCCGACCAGTACTCCAACCCGAACAACCCGCGCTCCCACTACGAGACCACCGGTCCCGAGCTCTGGGAGCAGACGGACGGGAAGATCACCCATTTCGTGGCGGGCGTCGGCACCGGCGGCACCATCTCCGGCACCGGCAACTACCTCAAGGAGGCCAGCGGCGGCTCCGTGAAGATCATCGGCGCCGACCCGGAGGGCTCCGTCTACTCGGGCGGCTCCGGCCGCCCGTACCTCGTCGAGGGCGTCGGCGAGGACTTCTGGCCCACCGCGTACGACCGGACCGTCACGGACCGGATCGTCGCCGTGTCCGACAAGGACTCGTTCCAGATGACCCGCCGCCTCGCCAAGGAGGAGGGCCTCCTCGTCGGCGGCTCCTGCGGCATGGCGGTCGTGGCGGCCCTGGAGGTCGCGAAGGAGCTGGGCCCGGACGACGTGGTGGTCGTCCTGCTGCCGGACTCCGGCCGCGGGTACATGTCGAAGATCTTCAGTGATGAATGGATGGCGGACTACGGCTTCCTGGAGGACACCTCCACCGCGACCGTCGCCGACGTCCTGCGCCACAAGGAGGGCGGCCTGCCCTCCCTCGTCCACATGCACCCGGACGAGACCGTCGGCCAGGCCATCGAGGTGCTGCGCGAGTACGGCGTCTCCCAGATGCCCATCGTGAAGCCCGGCGCCGGCCACCCCGACGTCATGGCCGCCGAGGTCGTCGGCTCGGTCGTCGAGCGCGAGCTCCTCGACCACCTCTTCACCAAGAAGGCCTCCCTCGAGGACCCGCTGGAGCGGCACATGAGCGCGCCGCTGCCGCAGGTCGGCTCCGGCGAGCCGGTCGCCGACCTGATGACCGTCCTCGGTGAGTCCGCCGACGCGGCGATCGTCCTGGTCGAGGGCAAGCCGACCGGCGTCGTGAGCCGTCAGGACCTGCTGGCCTTCCTGGCCAACGGCGGTACGAAGTAGGGCTGACCGCACGGCAGGTCGTGAGGCAGTTCGTGCGATCGGTACGAGCGCGACACGTACCGGCAGCACACGCTTAACACGCGTCCGGCACATTGGTGGTTGTCGGCGTCACGGACTTCCGGAGCGGCTCCCGGGCCTCCAGAGACGTCGCGGACGCGGAGACCGGCCCTGACCCGGGCCCGTGTCCCTCGCGGGGACCGCCGTCGTCCCGCCCCCCGGCAACGGGGGTGCGGCGGTCCCCGCGCTACTCCTTTCGCTCCCCTCACCCGGCTGCATATCCTTATGCAGAGATTTCCGTGGGTGAATAGGTGGAAGGGGGACGGACGGCATGAGCGACAGCCCGGCCGGGCGGCTGCAGGGGCTCTTCGAAGGGCACCGGCTGACGCCGACGCAGCGGCGGATCGCGCACTGCATGGTGCGGCGCGCCGCCGACGTGCCGTTCCTGTCCAGCGTCGAGCTGGCGGAGCTCGCCGGGGTCAGCCAGCCCTCCGTCACCCGGTTCGCCGTCGCCCTCGGCTTCGACGGGTACCCGGCGCTCCGCCGCCACCTCCGCGAGGTCGCGCCCCCCGAGTCCGGCGGCGGCGCAGGCGGGGCCGAGACGCCCAACGAGTACCAGCAGGCCGTGCTCGCCGAGATCGAGAACCTCAAGCACCTCGCCGGGCTCCTCGCCGACCCCGCGCCCGTCGAGCGGGCCGGCCGGCTGCTCGCCCGTTCCCGTCCGCTGCCCGTCCTCGGGCTGCGGGCCGCCTCCTCGCAGGCGCGTGGCTTCGCCTACTTCGCCGCCAAGGTCCACCCCGACGTCCGGCTCCTCGACGAGGGCGGCTCGATGCTCGACGACCGCGTCGACGCGGCCGTACGGGCCGGGGCCACGGCCCTGCTGTGCTTCGCGCTGCCCCGGCACCCGCGGGAGGTCGTGGAGGCCCTGGAGTACGCGCGGGGGGCCGGGCTCACCGTCGTGACCGTCGCCGAGTCGGCGTTCGCGCCCGTCGCCGCCCACAGCGACCTGCTGATCCCGGCCGCCGTCGGCACCGGCCTCGCCTTCGACACGGCCTGCGCGCCGATGATGCTCGGCCGGGTCCTCCTGGAGGCCATGGCCGACGAACTCCCGGACGCGCAGGCGCGCCTCGAGGAGTTCGACGCGAAGGCGGCGGCGCGGGGTCTGTTCGTCGAGTAGGGGCGGGGAGCGCGTGGCGGGCGTGGTGGAAACGCCTCCACGCGCGCGTGCCGGGTCAGACCTCCAGTTCGTTCTCGATCTTCTTCAGCTGGTGGCGGGCCATCGCCAGGTTCGCCCGGTCCTTGTCGAGGGCCAGGTAGAGGAAGAGCCCGTTGGCGCCGCGTCCCTTGAGCAGCCGGATCAGGTGGTAGTGCCGGCCGAGGGTGATGAGGATGTCCTCGATCTCGTCGTTCAGCCCCAGCATCTCCATCGCCCGGACCTTGGCCCGGACCACGTCCGTGTTGGCGGCCGCGGCCACGTTCAGGTCGAGTTCCTTGCCGCCGCCGATCGTGCCGAGCGCCATGCCGCTGGTGTAGTCGACGAGGGCAGCGCCGATCGCGCCGTCGATGGAGGCCGCTTCCTTGAGGGAGGTCTCGGTGTTCGCCATGGTGTCGTACTTCTTCCTTCTCGGGTCTTCTCGGGTCTTCTCGGTTACGGGTTCGATGGGTGTGCGGTGCGGTTCAGGTCCCTGCGTTCCAGCGCGCCGTCGACGAGTTCGCCTATCCGGACGCTGGACCTCCGGGCCTCCAGATGGAGCCGCCCCACATTGATCCGGGGCTCGGCGAGCAGCGTGAGGACGGCCGCGCCACCTGCCGCGTACGTGGCCACGTAGCCGTTGTCGCCGCGTACCAGCAGCTCACGGAAGCGGCCCTGGCCCGTGGATTCGGTCAACCGCTGGCCGACGCCGAGCGCCGCGGCCGTCAGCGCGGCCACGCTCTCCGCCTCGCCGTCCACGGTGTCGTGGGCCAGGACGAGCCCGTCGGCGCTGGCCGCGAGCGCCCCGGTGAGCTGGGGCAGCCGGGCCCGCAGCCGTCTGAGCTCGCCGAGGACCTCGGCTTCTGCCGTCATGAGCTGTTTCCTTTCGGCGCGCAGGCGCAGGGCACGCCTCATCACGGGTGTGCCTCCAGGGCGTCTCGGAGCCGGCGCAGCAGGGCGATGTCGGGGTCGGCCACCGGTAGCGCCGGGATGGGGGGCGGTGGCGCGGAATCGGGGTCGGGGCCGGGGTCGAGCGGTGTTTCTACGAGCCCGGCGGCGGCGAGCCGCCGTACGTCGAGGAGGGTGTGGAAGGCGGGCCGGCCGAGCAGCCGGGCCAGCTCCGCGGGGGTCCGCCGGCCGTCCGCGGCGGCGAGCAGCGCGCGCTGCCGGGCGCCCACGGTCTGGCCGGGGGCGGCGGGGCGGGGCACGACCGGGGCGGTGTCGACGGAGGCGTACGGCCAGACGGCGTCGAGGAGTTCGCGGCGGCGTACCGTCTCGCGCTCCACGGCCTCGGCGGACACCGGCCGCACCGTCCCGAACCAGTGCCCGACCCCGTACCGGAAGCGGGTCGGCCCGCTGGCGGGGGAGAGGGCGAAGAAGGCCGCGTCGAAGACGGCGCCGAGGTGGCAGATCTCCAGCTCGCCGTCGTGGAGCCGGCCGCTGTCGACGAGGAAGCGGCCGACGGCGCGGTGGGCCCCGGCCCGGTCGACGGCCTCGTCCCAGCCCTCGCGGGGCAGGCGGCCGCCGGTGGTCAGGAGGACGTCGACGCCGGGCGCCGCGGGGCTCTCGGCGTGCACGACCCGGCCGTCGACGAGGTAGAGCGTGCCGTGGTCGCGGAGCAGGGCGCCGGTGGCCTTCTCGGCGGCGAGCCGGACCAGCATCGGGGAGACGGGGGTGGCGACGGCGGCGGCGCTCATCCGGTGACCAGCCCTTCGGCGGCGGCGCTCATCCGAGGACCAGTCTTTCCGCGAGGTCGCGGAGGCGGAGGCGGGCCAGGGCGAGGTTGCCGGTGTCGCGGTCGAGCCAGAGGTGGAGGAAGACGCTGCTGTCGAAGGAGGTCTCGACGAAACGGAGGACGTGGTAGCCGGCGCGGGTGGTGACGATCAGGTCCTCGACGGGCGGCCCGTCCCCCACGCTCTCGCCCGCCGCCACGAACGTGTCGAACTCGGCGGCGGACCGTGCGAGTTCGGCGGTCTCGGCGGCCGTGGTCTCGTGGTCCCCGACCGGTGAGTCACCCGCCGTCCCGAGGGCGAGCCCGCTGGTCCAGTCGACCAGGGAGGCTCCGCGAGCGCCCGGCAGGGCCATGGCCTCCAGAAGGCACTCGTCGATTCCGGGCACGCGGGTTCCCCTCCCGATGCGGCGTGCGAACGTACGGCAGTGACGGCGACGTTACTGAACGCAGCGCTCCGGGGGAGGCGTTCTGGCATTTTCCATCGGAACATGCCAGTGCCTGGCTGGAACTGACACGGTGAAGACTGCCTCGCGGGTCAGAGACGCGACTCCACGGTGTGCGCGATGTCGGACAGGTCCTTCGCGAGCGCCTTGGCGACGGCCTTCGTTCCGAAGCGGGCCATCAGCCGTGTGACGAACCCCGGGGCGCGGCCGTGGGCGGGCCGCGCGGAGAACGTCATCCGCAGGGTGGTGCCCCCGGTGCCGTCGGGCGTGAGGGTGAGCTCGGAGACGTAGTGCATGCCGTGCGAGTCGGCGACCGCGACGTACCGGTCGGGCGGCTCGCACTCGGTCACGGTCATCTCCTCCGTGGCCTCCTTGCCCAGCATCCGCCGGGTCTCGCGCCACCGGGTGCCCACCCCGAAGCCGCCCTCGGTGAGCACCTCCACCTTCTCGACGCCCGAGAGGACGCGGGGCATGTCCCGCAGGTCGGTGATCGCCTCCCAGACCCGCCCGGGGGAGGCGTCGACCCGGCGCTCGACGACGACGGATGTGGTGTCCGTACCGGTTCCAGTCATGGCTTCATGGAAGCCGGGCCGCCCGTCCGGCGCTACCCGAGGCTGCACTGCTCTCCCCTCCCGTCTGCCGGACCAGCGCGTCCGCGTGCGCCCCGCCCGAATCGGCGACGATCTCCGTGAGCGTCTGGGGTGTCCGTACCGTCGCGAAGGTCACCGTCCCGTCGTCGGCCACCGTGAAGCCGTGGATGCCGGGCCGGGGCAGGCTGTTGTACGCGTAGTGGTGGGCGAAGTAGTACGCGCCGGTGTCCGGGACGGCCACCACGTCCCCCGGGTGCAGGAGCGGCAGCTCACGGCTCGTGGCGAGCATGTCCCCGGCGAAGCAGGCGGGGCCGGCCACGTCCTGGACGGTGGTCTCCCCGGTGCGGGGGCGGCCGTCGGAGTCGTACGCGAGGACGCGCAGCGGCCAGGACTCGGGGGCGTAGACCGTTCGGGTGGCCAGCTGTACGCCCGCGTGGGTGACGGCGATCGGGCGGCCCCCCGAGGTCTTGGTGTACTCCACGCGGGCGAGGACCGTGCCGTGCTTGGCGAGCAGTGAGCGGCCGAATTCGGTCACCAGGCGGTAGCGGCCGTCGAAGAGGCCGGGGACGGTGTCGGCGAGCAGCCCGGCGTACTCCGCGTACGTCGGTGTCTCCTCGTCGGAGGTGAAGTTGACCGGGAGCCCACCGCCGATGTCGAGGGTGTCGATCTGCTGCCGGCCGGCCGCGCGGTTGATCTCCTCGGCGAGGGTGTACGCCTCCCCGACGCCTTCGGCCATCAGGGCGAACGGGACGCCCTGGGAGCCGGTGTGGGTGTGCAGCCGGGTGAGCCAGGGCCGGTCCAGGTAGGCCTGGACGACGGCCTTGCGGGCTCCCTCGTCGCGGAGTGCCACACCGAACTTGGAGGTGGCTGTGGAGGTCGAGAGGGCGCCGATGGAACCGGCCCCGACCTGCGGGTTCACCCGGAGGCCGAGGGGCGAGGCGGTGGGCGCGGAGGCGACGAGGGCGTCGAGCCTGGCCAGTTCCTGGAGGTTGTCGGCGTTGACGGCGATGCCGAGCGCGAGGGCCTGGCGGAGCTCGGCGGGCGTCTTGGCGGGGGAGTCGAGCACGGTGTGGGAGGGCGGGACGCCGGCGGCGCGCGCGAGGGCCAGCTCGCCGGGGCTGGCGACCTCGACGCCGAGCCCGGCCTCGTGGAGCAGGCGCAGGACGGGCACGAGCGGGGCGGCCTTGACGGCGAAGGCGTGCAGCACGGGGGCGTCGGTGACGGCGGCGAACGCGCTGGTCAGGGCGGCGGCGGAGGTGCGGATGCCGGCGGTGTCGAGGAGGGCGACGACCGGTTCGGTGGGGGAGAGGAGTCCTTGGTCGACGGAGGCTCGGACGGCGAGATCACGACGGTAGGAGGCCATGGGGTCCATCCCACCACCCCGACTCGCCGGGATGTGGGGCAGCGCACCTGTTGACTACAACTATTCATACCGCCAGGATGTGAATATCCGAACGACATTCGAGGAGGCACCGCCATGTCGGCCATGTCAGGACCCCGCCCCGTACGGGCCCCGCGCGGTACGGAACTGAGCGCCCTGGGATGGCAGCAGGAGGCCGCCCTCCGGATGCTCCAGAACAACCTCGACCCCGAGGTCGCCGAGCACCCCGACAAGCTCGTCGTCTACGGCGGCACCGGCAAGGCCGCCCGCGACTGGCGCTCCTTCGACGCCATGGTCCGCACCCTGCGCACCCTCAAGCAGGACGAGACGATGCTCGTCCAGTCCGGCCGCCCCGTCGGCGTCATGCAGACCCACGAGTGGGCCCCGCGCGTCCTCATCGCCAACTCCAACCTCGTCGGCGACTGGGCCAACTGGGAGGAGTTCCGGCGCCTGGAGCAGCTCGGCCTCACCATGTACGGCCAGATGACCGCCGGGTCCTGGATCTACATCGGCACCCAGGGCATCCTCCAGGGCACGTACGAGACCTTCGCCGCCGTCGCCGCGAAGAAGTTCGGCGGCACCCTGGCCGGGACCATCACCCTCACCGCCGGCCTCGGCGGCATGGGCGGCGCCCAGCCCCTCGCCGTGACGATGAACGACGGCGTCGCGATCTGCGTCGACGTCGACCCGCGCGCCATCGAGCGCCGCATCGAGCACCGCTACCTCGACGTCAAGGCCGACAACCTGGCGCACGCGCTCGCGCTGGCCGTGGAGGCGAGGGACGCCCGCCGCCCGCTCTCCATCGGCCTCCTCGGCAACGCCGCCGAACTGCTTCCGCAGATGCTCGCCGAGGGCGCCCCGATCGACATCGTCACCGACCAGACGAGCGCCCACGACCCGCTCGCGTACCTGCCGGTGGGCGTCGCCTTCGACGACATGGCGACGTACGCGGCGAAGGACCCGGCCGGGTTCACGGTGCGGGCCCGCGAGTCGATGGCCCGGCACGTCGAGGCCATGGTCGGCTTCATGGACGCGGGCGCCGAGGTCTTCGACTACGGCAACTCGATCCGCGGCGAGGCACAGCTCGCCGGCTACGACCGGGCGTTCGCCTTCCCCGGCTTCGTCCCGGCGTACATCCGCCCGCTGTTCTGCGAGGGCAAGGGCCCGTTCCGCTGGGCGGCCCTCTCCGGCGAGGCCTCGGACATCCACAAGACGGACAAGGCGATCCTCGACCTCTTCCCCGAGAACGAGTCCCTCCACCGCTGGATCAAGATGGCCGGCGAGCGCGTCCACTTCCAGGGCCTCCCGGCGCGCATCTGCTGGCTCGGCCAGGGCGAGCGCGACAAGGCGGGCGACATGTTCAACGACATGGTCGGCAACGGCACCCTCGCCGCCCCCCTCGCCATCGGCCGCGACCACCTCGACTGCGGCTCGGTCGCCTCCCCGTACCGCGAGACGGAGGCCATGCTCGACGGCTCCGACGCGATCGCCGACTGGCCGCTCCTCAACGCCATGGTCAACGTCGCCTCCGGCGCCTCCTGGGTCTCCCTCCACCACGGCGGCGGCGTCGGCATGGGCCGCTCCATCCACGCGGGCCAGGTCTCGGTGGCGGACGGCACGGCCCTCGCGGGCGAGAAGATCCGCCGCGTCCTCACCAACGACCCGGGCATGGGCGTCATCCGCCACGTCGACGCGGGCTACGACATCGCGGAGCGGGTCGCCGACGAGAAGGGCGTCCGCGTCCCGATGCGCGAGGGCTCCGAGGACGAGGCCTCCGCGTGAGCGACACGTTCCACGCCATGTGGCGGTCGCTGCGGCCCATCGGCCGCAGCGCCGCCTCCGGTGGCTACCGGCGCTACGCCTGGACCGAAGCCGACGCCGACTGCCGGCTCTGGTTCCGGATGCAGGCCGAGGCCCGCCGCCTGGACGTCGAGACCGACCGCAACGGCAACCAGTGGGCCTGGCTCGGCGACCCGACCGCGGGGAACGCCGTCGTCACCGGCTCGCACCTCGACTCCGTACCCGACGGCGGAGCCTTCGACGGCCCCCTCGGCGTGGTCTCCGCCTTCGCCGCGCTCGACGAACTGCGCGCCAGGAAGGTCCAGTTCAAGCGCCCGCTCGCCATCACCAACTTCGGCGACGAGGAGGGCGCCCGCTTCGGCCTCGCCTGCGTCGGCTCCCGCCTCACCGCCGGCCGGCTGACGAAGGAGCAGGCGTACGAGCTCCGCGACGCGTCCGGGACCAGCCTCCCGCAGGCCATGGAGGCGGCCGGCTACGACCCCTCCGCCATCGGCCCCGACCCGGAGCGCCTCTCCCGCGTCGGCGCGTTCGTCGAGCTGCACGTCGAGCAGGGCCGCGCCCTCGACCTGTCGGGGGACGCCGTCGGCATCGCCTCCTCCATCTGGCCGCACGGCCGCTGGCGGTACGACTTCGCCGGCGAGGCCAACCACGCCGGCACCACCCGGCTCGTCGACCGCCGCGACCCGATGCTCACCTACGCGGAGACGGTCCTCGCCGCCCGCCGCGAGGCCGAACTCGCGGGCGCCGTCGCCACCTTCGGCAAGATCGCCGTCGAACCGAACGGCGTCAACGCCATCCCGTCCCTGGTCCGGGGCTGGCTCGACGCCCGCGCCGCCGACCAGAGCTCCCTGGACAAGGTCGTCACGGGCATCGAGGCGGAGGCCCGTGCCTACGCCGAACGCCACGGCATCGACCTCGCCGTCGTCCAGGAGTCCTTCACCCCGGTCGTGGACTTCTCGCACGCCCTGCGCGACGAGCTGTCCCGCATCCTCGGCACCTCGGGGAAGGTCCCCGTCCTCGGCACCGGCGCGGGCCACGACGCGGGTATTTTGTCCGAATCGATCCCGACCGCCATGCTGTTCGTACGGAACCCCACCGGCGTCTCGCACTCCCCGGCCGAGTTCGCGGCCGAGGACGACTGCGTGGCCGGGGTCCTCGCACTCGCCGACGTACTGGAGGAGCTGGCGTGCCGCTGACGACGTACTGGCTGGAACACGCCTGGCTCGACACGCACGTCGAGCCGGGCGTGACCATGGAGGTGTCGGACGGCCGCATCGCCGCCGTACGCACCGGGGTGGACACCCCGCCCCCGGGCGCCGTGGCCCTCCGCGGCCTCACGATCCCCGGCCTCGCCAACACCCACTCGCACGCCTTCCACCGCGCCCTGCGCGGCACCGTCCAGGTCGGCTCCGGCACCTTCTGGACCTGGCGCGAGGTCATGTACACCGTCGCCCAGCGCCTCACCCCCGACAGCTACTTCGCCCTGGCCCGCGCCGTGTACGCGGAGATGGCACTCGCGGGCATCACCTCCGTCGGCGAGTTCCACTACCTCCACCACGGGCCCGGCGGCACCCCGTACGCCGACCCCAACGCCATGGGCGAGGCCCTGATCGCCGCCGCCACCGACGCCGGCATCCGCATCACCCTCCTCGACACCGCCTATCTCTCCTCCGGCTTCGGCGCCGCACCGGAACAGCACCAGCTCCGCTTCACCGACGGCACGGCGGACGCCTGGGCCGAACGGGTGTCGGCGCTCAGGGAACGCGACGGCGTACGTATCGGGGCGGCGATCCACTCCGTACGGGCGGTCCCGGCGGACCAGCTGGCGACGGTGGCCCGCTGGGCCCAGGACCGGGAGGCCCCCCTCCATGTCCACCTCTCCGAGCAGACCGCCGAGAACGACGCCTGCCTGGCGGCCCACGGCCTGACCCCCACCCAGCTCCTCGCCGAGCACGGCGTCCTCGGCCCCCGCACCACGGGCGTCCACAACACCCACCTGACGGACGCCGACATCGCCCTGATCGGCTCGTCGTCCACCGGCACCTGCATGTGCCCGACCACGGAACGCGACCTGGCCGACGGCATCGGCCCGGCGGTGGCCCTCCAGCGAGCGGGCTCGCCGCTCTCCCTGGGCAGCGACAGCCACGCGGTCATCGACCTCCTGGAGGAGGCGCGGGCCATGGAGCTGAACGAACGCCTGCGCACCCGCACCCGCGGTCACTGGACGGCGGCGGCACTGCTCCGCGCGGCCACGGCCGACGGCCACGCGGCCCTCGGCCGGCCGGACGCGGGCACCCTGGAGACGGGCGCGCTCGCCGACTTCACGACGATCGCGCTCGACAGCGTCAGGACAGCGGGACCGGTACCGCGTCTGGCAGCCGAGACGGCGGTATTCGCCGCGTCGGCCGCGGACGTGCGTCATACGGTCGTGGCCGGACGCCATGTCGTCCGGGACGGGGCCCACCACTCCGTACCGGACGTGGCCGGAGCCCTCGCGGACTCGATCGCCGCCCTGCGCGGCTGAAGGAGGCACCCACCATGAACACCGGCCCCGCGGCGAGGAACAACCCGGCGGCGACCTCCGCCCCCACCAGCGCGAACAGCGCCGTGGCGAAGACCGCCACCGCCATCGTCAACATCGCCAGCCTCGTCACGAACGACCCCTCCCTCGGTGATGGCAGTGCCCTGGGCCTGATCCAGGACGCGGCCGTCGTCGTCGACGGCGACCGAGTCGTCTGGGTCGGTGAATCAAGCAAAGCACCGGCCACTGACAACAGGGTCGACGCGGGCGGCCGGGCCGTGATCCCCGGCTTCGTGGACTCCCACTCGCACCTCGTCTTCGCGGGCGACCGCACGGCCGAGTTCAACGCGCGGATGTCGGGCCAGGCGTACGCGGCGGGCGGCATCCGCACGACGGTCGCGGCGACACGAGCGGCGAGCGACGAGGCCCTGTCGGCGAACGTCACCCGCTACCTCAGGGAAGCCCTCGCCCAGGGCACGACCACCTTCGAGACGAAGTCCGGCTACGGCCTGACGGTCGAGGACGAGGCCCGCGCCCTCCGTATCGCGGCCGAACACACCGACGAGGTGACGTACCTCGGCGCGCACATCGTGTCCCCGGACTACGCGGACGACCCGGCGGCGTACGTGGAGCTCGTGACGGGCGAGATGCTGGAGGCGTGTGCCCCGTACGCCCGCTGGATCGACGTCTTCTGCGAGAAGGGCGCCTTCGACGGCGACCAGGCCCGTGCGATCCTCACCGCGGGCAAGGCGAAGGGCCTCCACCCCCGGGTGCACGCCAACCAGCTGACGTACGGCCCCGGTGTCCAGCTGGCGGTGGAGCTCGACGCGGCGAGCGCGGATCACTGCACGCACCTGACGGACGCGGACGTGGACGCCCTGGCGCACTCGTCCACGGTGGCCACGCTCCTCCCGGGGGCGGAGTTCTCCACCCGCGCCCAGTGGCCGAACGCCCGCCGCCTCCTGGACGCGGGCGCGACGGTCGCCCTCTCCACGGACTGCAACCCGGGCTCGTCCTTCACGTCGTCGGTCCCGTTCTGCATCGCGCTGGCGGTACGGGACATGGGCATGACCCCCGACGAGGCGCTCTGGTCCGCCACGGCGGGCGGCGCGACAGCCCTCCGCCGCACGGACGTGGGCCGCCTGACCCCCGGCACCCGAGCGGACCTCGCCCTCCTGGACGCCCCGTCCCACGTCCACCTGGCGTACCGGCCGGGGGTGCCGCTGGTGACGGAGGTGTGGCGGAAGGGCGCCCGCGTCGCCTGAGCACGCGGCCGGGCGCAGGGCGGGGCGGTTGAGTAGGCGTACTCATGTGCGCCCCACCGCCCGCGCCCAGACTGCGGGCATGACCTCTTCGCTCGTAACGCCCTTGAAGAACCGCCGAGTCGGCGCGGCCGTGGCGGCGGCGCTCTGCGCCCTCGCCCTCACCTCCTGCGGCACGGAGACGGCCGGAGGCGGGACCCCGGCGGGCGCGGGCGCAAGGACCGGAGCCGCGCGGATCGAGGCCCCGGCGCCGGTCGCCACACCGACCCCGACCCCGACCGCACCGGTCGGCGACCCGGCGGACGACCCCCGCCTCACGCCGGAGCAGCAGGCGGCCGAATTCAGACTGCTGGAGCTCGCCGTCGACCTCGCCGAGCCGTGCGTGGGCGGCCCGCCGCCCCTTCCTCCCGAGGTCCCGACGACGGAACCGGAAGGACCGCCGCCCGCGTACGGCGAGAAGTCCCCCTCCGGACCCCCGCTCGCGGACGAGGAGGCGCCCTCCGCGAAGCCCTGGGACTTCGAGCGGGCCCGCCAGGAGACCGAACTGAGCGACGTCGACAGGTGCGTGGCACCCCTGCACGGCAAGCGCATCGCGAAGGCCCTGGACGGCAAGGCCGACCCGGCCCCGGCCTCCGTCGAGAAGGTCCTCCACAGCCTCGGCTACGACGTCGACCACCGCCTCCACGGCCCTCAGGCGGTGAACGGCAAGGTCGAGTTCACCCTCGACCTCCGGTTCATGGGCGGCGAACTGTGCCTCACCGGCCGCTACGACGGCACCCGGACCTCCTTCGATCCGTACGGCGCCTCCCCGGAGGTCCGCTGCACCGACGTGAAGCGCCGCGCCTGACCGGCGGGCCGGTCGGGAGGATATGCGGTGGCCCGGGGGCAGGGGCTCGTGCGAGCGTGGACGGCATGGGGAACTCACGGGCGCACGCCGTCTTCAGGACCACCGACGCCGAGGAGGCGTACGCGCGGGCGCGGCGGCTCGTCGGGCTCCTGGAGCGCGTCGACGCCGAGGTGTACGTCAGTGCCGAGGTCCGTACGGCCGAGGAGGCGCGCTCGGTCGCGCGGCTGCTGCCCGGGGCGGCCGTCGACTGGATCGAGAGCAAGCGCGACCCCGTGACCGGGGAGTACCTCTACTGCGCTCTCGACGCCGAGACGGCGCGGGACGACGAGATCCGCGCCGAACTGCCGCTGTACTTCTCCGCCGACGTGCCCGTCGCGACCGTCGGGCCGGAGATCGTCCGGGCCGTCGGCGAGGGGACCACCGACATCAGCTGGCACGGACAGTGGCCGGACGACGTGGAGGCCGACATCCACAGTTCCGCCCAGTACGACGGCGTCCAGCTCGTCCTGCACGGTGACAAGGCCCAGATCGACGAATGGACCCCGCACCACACCGTCTTCGTCCACGTCGGCAAGTGGGGAGACCTCTCCCGAGCCGGGAAGCTGGCCGCCGCGATCGGCGGCGAGGTGCTCGGGGACGTCCAGATCGGCTGGTAGCCCGGGGGGCCGATGGAAGCCGCGGCGGCCGGCGGGATCCGCCCGGCGGTCGCCAACTCCTCCGATGCCCCGGCCCCTTGCACACCCCGCTCCCGACGTGTCCCCACCTTCACGGCTTGGTCACGGAAAGACCGAGTATCCCTGTCTCCGAGGGTTCCGGACCGGTACCGTCCTGTCCTGGTAGCACTCAGGGGGCAAGACCGGGGGGTCGGCTAGGTGGGCGCTTTTCGTGTGCGGATCGTGAGGCCGGGGGAGCTGAGCGAGCGCGAGATCGAGGCGTGGCGGGAGCTGCGCGCCAAGTCCGGCGCGCCCGCGAACCCCTTCATGGAACCGGACTTCACGCGCGCGGTGGCCGAGGTACGACCCCGTTCACGCGTCGCCGTGTGGAGCGAGGGGGACGAGCCCGTCGGCTTCTTCCCCTTCGAGAAGGGCCCGCTCGGGCAGGGCCGCGCCATCGGCTTCGGCGTCTCCGACAGCCAGGGCGCCGTCCTCCGTCCCGGCCTGCGACCGCACGCGCGGGCGGTGCTCCGCGCCTGCGGCATCGCGATGTGGGAGTTCGACAACCTGGAGGACGCCCAGCCCGTCTTCGCGGGCGCCGCCGCCGAGTCCTTCGCCTCGCCCGTCATCGACATCGCCGGGGGATACGCGGCCTACGAGGCGCTCCTGCGCGCCCAGTCGCCCAAGTTCCTCAGGACCACCCTCGCCAAGGAGCGCCGGCTCGGCCGCCAGGCCGACGGCGAGGTCCGGTTCGTCTTCGACGAGCGCGACCCGGCGGCCCTGCGCACCCTCATGGAGTGGAAGTCCGCCCAGTACCGCAGGACCGGCCGCGGCGACCGCTTCGCCCAGGAGTGGATCAACACCCTCGTCCGGCGCCTCCACGAGCACCGCACGCCCGGCTGCTCCGGCGTCCTGTCCGTGCTGTACGTGGGGGAGCGGCCGATCGCCGCGCACTTCGGGCTGCGGTCCGCGACCGTCCTGTCCTGCTGGTTCCCCTCGTACGACCCCGAGTTCGCGAAGTACTCGCCCGGCCTCGTCCTGCACCTGCGGATGGCCGAGGCCGCGGCGGCCGCCGGGATCGGGCTGCTCGACCTGGGGCGCGGCGACGCCGAGTACAAGGACGACCTGAAGACGGGTGAGCTGACGGTGTACGAGGGTGCCGTCTTCGTCCCGGGCGCGCGGGCCGCCCTGCACTGGCTGGGCCGCGAGCCCGCCCGCCGCGCCCACAGCTTCGTCCGCAACCGCCCCGCCCTCGCGGCCCGCGCCCGCACCACGCTCAACGGCCTCGCCCGACTACGGGGGAACCGATAACCGCGGCCCGCCGGGGCCGCCGGCGGGACGGGCGGCCTGCGGAACGTGCGGCCCGCCCGTGCCCGCCGCCTCCGTAGCCGTCGTCGAGCCATCACCCCGCCACCACCCCGCCGCCGTACCTCCCTGGGGGATCCCCGTTGAGCAACCCACCGCCCCGCCCGATCTCCGTCGCCGAGCTCGATCTCGCCGGGCCGGACGGGCACGTCCTCTCCCTCCGGCCGGTGCCGGGCGGCCCGCCCCTCCGCCCGGGCGGCGTCTACGCCCTCGTACGGGTCGCGGGGCGGCCCGCCGCCACCGTCCTCGGCACCGTGGCGGAAGGCGAGGACCCGGCCGAGGTACTCGCCGTCCTCGCCCGCGCGCGGCTCGCGGAGGAGGCGACGGCTCCCCGTACGGACGCCGAACGCCTCGCGGCTGTACGGGGGCCAGTGCGTCCCGACGCCGAACGCCTCGCCGCCATACCACCCCTGGCCCAGCCCCCCACCCCGGCCCCAGGCCGAAAACGGCTCCCCCCGCCCCGTACCTCCGTCGTCGTCGCCACCCGTGAGCGTCCCGAGCAGCTCGCCCGTGCCCTCGACTCGCTCCTCGCCCAGGACCACCCGGACTTCGAGCTGATCGTCGTCGACAACGCGCCCCGGACCACGGACACGTACGACCTCGTCACCGGGAAGTACGCCGACCGCGTCCGGTACGTCCGCGAGGACACCCCCGGCCTCGCCGTCGCCCACAACGCCGGGCTCGCCGCCGCCGACGGCACCGTCCTCGCCTTCACCGACGACGACGTGATCGCCGACCCGCACTGGCTGACCGCGCTCACCGAGCCGTTCGCCGACGACCCCGGGCTCGGCTGCGTCACCGGGCTGATCCTGCCCGCCCGGCTCGCCACCCCCGCCCAGATCCTCCTCGAATCGCACGGCGGCTTCGCGAAGGGCTTCGCGCCCCGGCTGTACGACCCGGCGCGGCCGCCCGCCGACGAACCCCTCTTCCCGTTCACCGCGGGCAGTTTCGGTTCCGGCGCCAACATGGCCTTCCGGGCCGCCGCCCTCCGGCAGGCGGGCGGTTTCGACCCGGCGACCGGCACCGGGACCGCGGCCAGGGGCGGCGACGACCTGTACGCCTTCGTCGCCGTCCTCTCCGCCGGCTTCCGCCTCCGGTACACCGCCGAGGCCCTCGTCTGGCACCACCACCGCGACACCTGGCAGGACCTGAGGAACCAGGCGTACGGCTACGGCGCCGGCCTCACCGCGTACCTCACCGCGACCCTGGTCCGCCGCCCCCGTCTGCTGCCCGCGCTGCTCACCCGGCTGCCGCGCGGCCTCGCCCACGCCCGCACGATGACCGCCCGGCGCGGGGAGACCCCCGACGACGGCGTCCCCGGCGAGCACGGCGCCCACCACCACCCCTGGCCCCGAAGCCTTTCCCGACTGGAGCGACGCGGCATGCTGTACGGCCCGATCGGATACGCCAAGGCCCGCGCGCAGGCCGCTCAACGGAAGGCGGCGACCCGATGACCGGCATCCCCCTCCCCGCCCGGATACCCGTCCTCCTCTACCACGCCGTGATGGACGACCCCCCGGACTGGATCGCCGAATTCACGGTCACGCCGAGGAAGTTCTCCTCGCAGCTCGACGCGATCGTCGCCAGCGGCCGTACCCCCGTCACCGTCGGCACCCTCGCCGCGCACCTCGCCTCCGGGGCCCCGCTGCCGGACCGGCCCGTCGTCATCACCTTCGACGACGGCTTCGCCGACCTGGCCGGCCCGACGGCCGAGGCGCTCGCCGCCCGCGGCCTGCCGTCCACCGCGTACCTCACCACCGGGGCCATCACCCCGGGCCGGCCCTGCCTCCTGCCGCCCGCGCCGATGATGACCCTCGCGCAGGCCCCGCGCCTGGAGGAGTACGGCATGGAGGTCGGCGGCCACACCGCCACCCACGCGCAGCTCGACACCCTGGCCCCGGCGGCCCTCCGGCGCGAACTGCGGGAGTCGAAGGCGGTCCTGGAGGACACCCTCGGCCACGAGGTACGCCACCTCGCCTACCCGCACGGCTACAACAGCCCGGCCGTCCGCCGTGCCGCCGAGGCCGCCGGCTACACGTCGGCCGTCGCCGTCCGGCACGCGCTGAGCTCCAGGCGGGACGAGATCTACCGCATCGCCCGGCTCATCGTGCGCCGCACGCACACCGCCGCCGACGTGGAGCAGTGGATGGAGGGCCGCGGCGCGAAGACCGCGCCGTACCCGGACTCGCTGCCGACGGTCGGCTGGCGGGCGTACCGCAGAGCCCGCGCCCTGCTGAAGGGGCCCGAGTTCGCCGGCTGAGTCGCAAGGCCGGTCATGATCAGCAACTCTCTCATCAGGGAAGGGAGTTGAATGTGCGTACATAACCGAAGTCTGTTCCTTTGTTTCGCCAAGGGGACCGTGGGGGGAGAGCCGTCGTGCAGCACCATGTGCCGTCAACACCGCAGACCGGGAGCGACGGCGTGCCGTCACAGCCCTCCGTGCAGGGCCTGGAGGTCGTGGAGGGCGAAGACCGGGATCACGGCGTCAGTGAGACCCCGGCACCCCGCCGCCGGACCGGCCCCGCCGCCGCGCTCCGCTCCCCGGCCGCCCTCAACCTGGCCCCCCTCGTCCTCGCCGCCGCGCTCTGGCTGTGGGCGCTGCCCCGCACCGACTTCCGGAGCATCGAGGAGTTCGGTCTCCTCGACCGGTTCCCCCTCAGCTTCTACGCCGCGCTCGTCGTCCTCACCTGCGGATTCGTCATCACCCTGCGGCGTGCGGGCACCGCGCCCCTCTGGCCCGCCACCTACTGCGCGGCGATGCTCGTCGCGCTCAAGGCGCCGCCCGCGATCCTCTATGACACCGTCCGCTACGCCTGGGCGTCCAAGCACGACGCGATCATCAGCAGGCTCCTCACCGAGGGCACCGTCCACCACGGGCGCGAGCTCTCCGGCGGCATGTCGGCCTACGACCAGTGGCCCGGCTTCTTCTCCCTCGACGCGGCCCTCGTCCGCGCCTTCGGCGTCGATGCCGCCGCCTCGTTCATCAACTGGGCCCCGGTCGCGCTCGGTCTGCTCATCGTGCCCCTCCTCATCCTCGTCTACCGCACGTTCAGCGACGACTGGCGGCTCGTGTGGACCGGGGTGTGGATCTTCCAGCTGGCGAACTGGGTCGGCCAGGACTACCTCTCCCCGCAGGGCTTCTCGTACCTGCTCTACCTCACCGTCCTCGCCGTCGTCGTCCGGCACTTCGTCCTGCCCGGTTCGGCCGGCGCGCTCCGCGACCGCTCCGCCCTCGACCCGGCCGCCGCGTCCGTACCGCCGCCCACGACCACCCGGCAGCGGGCGGTCGCCGTCCTGTTCCTCGTCCCGATCGTCGTCACCATCAACGCCTCGCACCAGCTCACCCCCGTGATGCTGTGCGCGAGCCTCTTCGCCCTCTGTCTCACCCGCCGCTACCGCAACCTCGGGCTCCTCGCCACCACCGGCCTGATCATGCTGGTCTGGAACCTCACCATGGGCCGGGAGCTCTTCCTGGACACCCTCGGCACCCTGCGCGAGAAGGCCGGCGACCTCCTCGGCAACTCCCGCCCCGGCTTCGCCGGCGACCCCACGGGCCCCGGCCCGGAGCTCGTCGGCAGTGCCAACGTCCTGATGGTCCTCGCCCTCGGCATGCTCGCCGCCGCCGCCGTCCTGCTCCGCCGCAAGCTGGCCCGCAGCGCCCTGCCGCTGGTGCTCGCCGCCGCGGCGCCCCTCCCGATGTTCGCCGTCAACGACTACGGCGGCGAGATGGTCTTCCGCGTCTACCTCTTCGGCCTGCCCGGCGCGGCCTTCTTCGCCGCCGCGGCGCTCGTCCCCGCGGCCGGGGCCGCGAGCCGTGCCGCCGTGATCGCCCGCCGCACGGCCACTGTCACCCTGCCCGTCACCCTCGTCGCCATGCTCGCCGGCTTCCTGCCCTCGTACTACGGCAAGGAGGGCATGCACTACGCGCCCCCGGGCGAGACCGCGCTCACCCGCCGCGCCTTCGACCGGGCGCCGGAAGGAGCACTGATCCTCGCCGCGACCGGCGCCTTCGCCGACTCGTACTACCGCTACGACCGCTACGACCGCTGGTTCTTCACCGAGCAGGAGGTCGACGAGAACCTCCGCATGCTGAAGGACCCGGCCGGTTACCTCGCCGGCGGCATCCCCGAGGGCCGTCCGGCCTACGTGATCCTCACCCCCACGCAGGGCGAGGCCGTCATCGGCGAGGGCTACCTCCCGGAGGGCGGCTTCGACACCCTCCGCACGGCGCTCAAGGAATCCCCGCTGTTCGGGGTCGTGGAGGAGAACCGGTACGGCCTCGTCCTCCGCTACCGCCCCACGACCGGCGGCTGAACATCCTTCCGGCACACCCCGCCGCAGACCACACGCACGAGGAGCAGACACGCCATGGCCCACCCACGTCCGACCCCGCGCGTCCAGCGCAGAGCCGCCCTCGCGGCCTCCGGATGGGTCGCCCTCGCCGCGACCGCGCTCCCCGGCGGCTCCCCACTGCGCTGGATCCCCGTCCTCGTCTTCGTCGTTCTCGCGCCGGGCCTCGCCCTGCTGCTCCCGCAGCCCCTCGGGCTGCGGCCCGGCGCCCGCCTGGAGGCCCTGGCGCTCGCCGCGCCCGTCAGCCTCTCCGTGGCCACCCTCGCCGCGACCACCCTGTTCCTGACGAAGTCCTTCTCCCTGACGGTCTTCCTCGTCGTCCTCGCCCTCTTCGTGAGCGTCGCCGCCGCACTGCCCGGCGTGCCGCTGCCGGCGGCCACGCGCGGCGCCGTCGAGCGGGACGGCGCCAGGGCCGACGGCTCGCGGGGGTTCCCCCGGTTCCGTAAGCGAAGGCCCGGTGGGGGGCGGTGAGCGGACGCCACTCCGAGGGTGGCGGCCCCTGGACGCGGATCGCCGTCGCGCTCGCCGCAGTCGGCGCGCTGACCGTGGGCACAGGCGTCTGGTCGACCCTCACGGAGGACGACGACCGCTGCGCCCCCGACACCTCGCTCGTCGCACCGTGCGGGGCCTGGTGGGGCGCGTACATCCCGCACGACGAGGACAGCTCGCTCACCCGGCCGGTGTACGCCTTCGAGGAGAAGATCGGCCGCAAGCTCGACCTCGTCTACACGTACCACGACATGTCGGGGAGCAAGGCCGACGGCGAGCTGCTCACCCCCGACGAGCGGGAACTCGGCCGCGAACGCCTCCTCATGCTGGCCTGGGAGTCCACGGTGTGGACCGAGAAGCACCACGCCAACTGGACCGAGAAACAGCTCGGCTGGAAGAACATAGCCTCGGGTGCGTACGACAGCTCCGTCATCGACCCGCAGGCCCTCCGCCTCAAGGAGTACGGCAAGCGGGTCTTCTTCTCCTTCGACCAGGAGGCCGACTTCCGCATCGAGCAGGGGGCCGGGACCCCGCGGGAGTACGTCGCCGCCTACCGCCACGTCCGTGACCGCTTCGAGGAGCTGGGCGTCACCAACGTGGTGTGGGTGTGGACCGTCTCCGGCTACCTCGGCAACGCCGCCCTGATGAAACAGCTCTACCCCGGCGACGACTACGTCGACTGGATCGGCATGGACCAGTACAACTACTACCTCTGCCACAAGTCGCCGAACTGGCTGGACTTCGACAGGAGCCAGCGTCCCAGCTACGACTGGCTCCGGAAGAACATCTCCGCCGAGAAGCCCGTCATGCTCTCCGAGTTCTCCACCGCCCCCGACCCGAAGCGGCCCGAGCGGCAGCGGGACTGGTACACCGCCATCCCGGAGGTCGCGCCGACGCTGCCGGAGGTGAAGGCGTACGTGCACTGGAACCGGGCCGTGCCCGGGCCCGGCTGTGACCTGACGATCGACGCGGGGCCGGGCCTTGAGGGCTACCGGATCGCGGGCCAGGATCCGTACTTCCACCAGGACGTGCCCGAGGACTGAGGATCCGGCTCAGCGTCTGCCCGACGTCAGCCCCCGGAAGGCGCACACCGCCATCGTGCCCCCGGCCAGGCCCAGGAAGAGCGGCAGCGGGGCGGTGGCGAAGGCCTGCTGCCCCGCCCAGCCCGCCCAGACGAGCACCCACACCACCCCGGCCGTGACCCGCGCGCCCACGCCGACCACCCGCAGCAGCACGGCCGCGAGCAGCAGACTCAGCGCCTGGAGGGCGATCGGCGCGACGGCCCGCCCCGCCCCCTCGCCCAGGAGCGTGGCGCCCGGGCCGCCCGCCTCGGCCGGTCGCAGGCCGAGCAGGGGCGGTGCGGTGTGCAGGGCGAGGAAGGTGGCGAGCAGAACCGTTCCGGCGAACCAGGGCCGGAACACCCGGAGCCCGACGGCGGCGCCCTGGAGGGCGACGAACAGCAGCCCGGCGGCGAGGGTGACGGGCGGCAGCGCGGTCAGCAGACCGGTCCCGGAGAGCCGCTCCACGTCGAGCGGGCCCGAGCGGGCGAGCGGAAGCCAGAAGAGGGCGGCCGCGAGCGCGAGCAGGACCCATCGCCAGATGCTCGACGAGTCCACTCTCGTACGGGCCTTCGGGGGCGCGGGCGGTGCGGCAGGGGCGGCCGGCCCGTCCGTACGCTGCCGGGGTACGTACACCGGGATCCCGAACGCCGGTGTCACCGACTCGTGCGCCCCGCGCAGATACGCGCTCTCCCGCGCCCAGCTCGTGCCGTAGTCGTCCTCCGCGCGCTCCCTGACCCGCGCGGCCCGCCCCGGCTCCTCCGCAGGCACGTGCCCCTTGAGGGCGGCCCGGAGGCCCGGTACGGACACCAGGGCCATCAGGGTCATCGCCCCGAGCACCGCCCACCCGGCCCCCGCGATGCCGTAGGGCCCGAGGAGGAGGGCCGCGCTGCCGAGCACCAGGACGCACATCGCGCCCTGGAGGGCGGCGAGCACGCCCGTACGGCCCTGGACGCGCAGGACACCGATGTACAGCTCGACGGCGACCCGGGGCAGCGCGGCGGCGGCGAGCAGCCGGAGCACGGTCGTGCCCTGCTCGGCGTAGTCGCCGCCGAAGGGCGCGAGGACCAGCGGCGCGAAGACGACGAGGACGAGCACGACGGGCACGAGCAGCAGCGTCATGCGGCGCAGCGAGCCCCTCACCCCTTCGGCGAGGGACTCGGGGCTGTGCGAGGCGTGCGCGGTGAGCGAGGTGGCCATGTTGATGGCCATGAACTCCATCGTGCCGCCGAGCGTGTACGCCGTGTAGAAGAAGGCGTTGTGGGCGGCGTCGAAGCGGACGGCGACCATCACCGGCAGCAAGTTGATCATGATGAGGCTGAAGAACGCGCCGACGGAGTCCCCGGCCATGAAGCGGCCGATCTCGCGCATGCTGGGCGGCTCGCGGTCCCGGTCGGCGCGCGCCTGCCGGGGGATGAGCCGCCGGAAGACGAGCCAGCCGAGCGGCAGCACGGAGAGGGCTATCGCCGCCGACCAGGAGACGAAGACGCCGAGCGCGGGAAGGGCGGCGGCGAAGAGGATGAGAAGGACCAGCTTGCCGACGGTGAAGACCGCGTTGCCCGCGGGCACCCAGATCGCCTGTCTGAGGCCGGTGAGGACGCCGTCCTGGAGGGTGAGCAGGGCCCAGCCGATGCTGGACGCGGTGAAGAAGATGCCGGCGGAGAGGGTGCCGAGGGGGGCGTACGAGGGTCCCCACCAGTCCAGGGTGAGCAGGAAGACACCGCAGGCGACACCGACGACCAGGGTGCTGACCAGGTACAGGCGCGTCACGAGCGGTCCGGTGGCGCGGCCGGCCCGGGGCACGTACCGGACGACGGCGCCGGTCAGCGTCGTCGCCGTGAGGGAGGCGAGCATCCGCTGGGCGGCGATGGCGGCGGAGCCCTGTCCGACGGCCTCCTCCGAGTAGTAGCGGGCCGCGACCAGCCAGAAGCCGAGGCCGAGGGCGGCGGAGACGCCGGTGGAGAGCATCAAGGCGTAGGCGTTGCGGAACATGGAGCCGTCGTCGCCGGAGGCCGCCTTGGCGGCCTCGTCGGCCTCGGTGGCCTTCTCGACGGACGGCTCCTCGGCCGGGGGACGGTCGGTGTCCCGCAGCCGTACGGTCTCGCTCACCGGGCGCCCTCGGGGGCCGCCGACAGGTGGGCGGGGCGGATTCCGGCGGTACGGAGGACGGGCAGGACCTCGTCCGCGTGGCGCGGGTCCACCGGCAGGGCGTGCCGGGCGAACCAGGCGGCCGGTGCCGGGGCGGGGGAGGGGTCGGTGAACGTCTCGCCCGCGTACCGGTCGAGGGGCGGGTCGTAGACGTAGCCGGTGGTGATCCGGTGCCGGGCGAGGGCGTCGATCGCCGTGTCCCTGTCCTCGACGAGCAGTGGTACGCGGAACAGCGGCTGCGCCGTGCCCTGCGGGGCGCCGGGCGTGCCGTACTCGCTGGTCAGGAGCCGGGCGGTGCCGTCCCGGTGGGCGTCGAGGACGGGGTCGAGCCGGGCGAGCATGCGGGTGGTGCGGCGGAGCCTGCCGGTGCCGGGCCGCAGCCGGTAGTCGTGCATGTCGACCCGGACCCAGGAGTGGAAGGGTTCGAGGGCGGGCGCGGCCGGGAGGGCCCGCGCCAGTTCGTCGGCGCGCAGCGGCATCCGGATCTCCTCGCGCTCCTCCAGACCGAGCAGCCGTACGGTCGCGCGCGCGGCGCGGGCGAGGCGCAGCCCGCGCAGGGCGGCCTCGGCGTAGGGCCTGGTCAGGTAGGCGAGTTCGGCGGTGGCGCGGGTCGGGTGCAGCAACGCGTCGCGGGCGGCGGCGAGTTCCCCGCGCAGCGCCGGGTCGGCGAGGGTGAGGAAGCCGCCGGCCTTGGCGCCGGTGTGCTTGGAGAGGCTGAAGACGGAGGCCTCGCCGTACGTGCCGACGGGCCGCCCGCCCACCGTCGAGCCGATGGCGTGGGCCGCGTCCTCGATGAGCGGGATGCCCGAGCGGTCGCAGCGGGACCGCAGTTCGGGTGCCGGGTCGGGATTCCCGTACAGGTTCGTGGTCAGTACGGCGGACAGCTCCTGCCATACGGAGTCGGGCACCGCGGCCGTGTCGATCGACCCGTCCCGGGGGTCGAGCGGCGCCTGTACGGGGCGGAGCCCGGCGGCGAGGACGACGAAGAAGATGACGTCGTCGTTGACCGGCGACATCAGGACCCGGCCGCCGGGCCGGCACCAGTGGCGCAGCGCGAGATAGAGCCCGAAGCGGCACGACGGCACGTAGAGGCACTCCCGGCCCCCCAGCCTGCCGCGCATGCGTTCTTCCAGTTCCGCGTACGCAGAAACCATGTGATTCCCCCCTGAACCCCCGGGCTCAATGTGGCCCAATCCGGACGGCCCGTCAACAAGGCCCTCCGGTCGCGCGGAAGGGCCCGTCCCGGGTCCGAAGACCGTGAACGGGCCCTTTCCGCAGCCATCTTGACGGCTCGCAGGAGGCGGTGGAGGTCATTCCTCCAGAGTGAGGCCGCGGCGGAGCTTGGCCAGGGTGCGGGAGAGCAGCCGGGACACGTGCATCTGCGAGATGCCGAGCTCCGTGCCGATCTCCGACTGGGTCATGCCGGAGACGAAGCGGAGGGAGAGGATCTCCCGCTCGCGGGCGGGCAGCGAGGCGATCATCGGCTTCAGGGAGGCGATGTACTCGATCCCGGTGAGGCCGTTGTCCTCGTAGCCGAGACGGTCGGCGAGCGCGGCCTCGCCGCCACCGCCGTCCTCCTCGGTGGGCTGCGCGTCGAGCGAGGCCGCGGTGTAGGCGTTGCTCGCGGCCATGCCCTCGACGACCTCCTCCGGGGCGATACGGAGTTCCTCGGCGAGCTCGGCGACCGTCGGGGCGCGGTCGAGGCGCTGGGAGAGCGCGTCACCGGCCCGCGCGAGGTCGAGCCGCAGCTCCTGGAGCCGGCGGGGCACGTGCACGGACCACGAGGTGTCACGGAAGAAGCGCTTGATCTCGCCGATGATCGTCGGCATCGCGAACGTGGGGAACTCGACACCGCGGGAGAGCTCGAAGCGGTCGATGGCCTTGATGAGGCCGATGGTGCCGACCTGGACGATGTCCTCCATCGGCTCGCTGCGGGTGCCGAAACGGGAGGCGGCGAACCTGACGAGGGCCAGATTGAGTTCGACCAGGGTATTGCGGACATACGAGTGGTCGTGGGTGCCCTCTTCGAGCTCGGCGAGCCGGACGAAGAGCTGCTTCGACAGGGCGCGCGCGTCGACCGGTCCGATGCGGTCGAGGGGCTGCTCGCCGAGCTGGGCCGGGAGCTGGACTGCGGTGGGGGAGGGGTTCATGGCGGTGTCGGGTCGGTCGAGGGTGACTGCTGCCGACGGCGCGTCGGGGGTACGCGGGGCGTCGAGCCGGGGTGACATGGGTCTCCTTCGTGGTTCTTCTGCTGCGGTTTGCGGCGCCTCCGAAGCCGGTCGTGTCGGGTGTTCTCCTCTGTTCTCCTCTAGCCCTACCTGCTCGACGCGCAAGGTCGCAAGTGTCGACAATCCGCTTTGTCCGGGTATGTGGTGGACCTTGTGTGCGCGGAGGGGTGCCCCGCTTGTAGGGTTCGAAGCGCGTCAGTCAGCGTCGGTCAGCGCCGGTCAGTGCCAGTCGACGTCAGTCCGCATCCGCGTGAGTGAGAAGAGGCAACGGTCATGGACCGCGAGAACATCGGCAGCGCACCGCCCGCGCGGCTGCGGGTCGAAGTCCGGACCGTGGACGGGAGCAGCGAACTCCTCGCGCCCGTGGGTGAGCTCGATCACCACACCGCCGAACTGCTGCGCTCTCCCCTGGACGCCGCGCTCGACGCGAGCCGTTCACGGCTTGTCGTGGACTGCTCGGGCCTGGAGTTCTGCGACTCGACCGGGCTCAACGTCCTGCTCGGCGCCCGGCTCAGGGCGGAAGCGGCCGGCGGCGGCGTCCACCTGGTGGGGATGCGGCCGGCGGTGGCCCGGGTGTTCCAGATCACGGGCGCGGACGCCGTCTTCACCGTGCACGAGACACTCGCCACAGCTCTGCCCGGCTGAGCGACCACCCGCACCGCCCGCACGTCCTGCCCTCTGTCCCGTCGATCGGTGAGGTGAAGCGCTGATGGACCAAGCTTCCGACGTCCGTACGCTCGCCCTCGGCGAGGCCAGCGGTACCGTGCCACTCGCCCGTGACTTCACGCGGACCGCGCTCCACGAGTGGGGCTGGCTGCCGGCCGGCACCGCCGACCGCAGGGCCGCCGCGGAGGACGTCCTCCTCGTCGTCTCCGAGCTCGTCACCAACGCCTGCCTGCACGCGGAGGGCCCCGAGTCCCTCCGCGTCCTGCGCCTGGCCAAGGTCCTGCGCCTCGAAGTCACCGACCGGGGCGCGGGCCAGCCCGCGCCCCGCACCCCGCACCGGTCGGGCCGCCCCGGCGGCCACGGCATGTTCATCGTGCAGCGGCTCTGCCTCGACTGGGGCATCGACCGCACCCCGGGCGCCCCTGGGAAGACGGTCTGGGCCGAACTCGCCTCACCTGTCTAGGACTTTCACAAGTCCGTCCCCTCCCCTGCCTTCCCTCCGCAGGGCCCCAGGCGTACCTTGACGCCAAATCTGAAAGGCCGTCAGTTACGTCGCGGTGAGGGGTGCCCGGGTGTCCAAGGAGCCGAACCGGAGGAGGACGACCGCCGCGCTCACGGCCGCGGTCGCGGTGGCGGGCGCGGCCGTGCTGGCCGGCGCCCCGGCCGCCCAGGCGGCCGTCGTCGACGTGAACTACGCCTGTGACACGAAGATCGGCCCCAAGAGCGCCGTCTCGCCCGTCGACATCACGGCCGTGAAGAACGGCAGCGCCTACACGATCACCATGTCGTTCGAGAAGGGAGTCTCCGACAGCCCGGTCGAGCTCCCCAAGGGCGTCATGACCCCGCGCGCCGAACTCGTCCTCGGCGGCGCCGCCTCCGGCACCGTCAAGGTCAAGGGAACGCCGAACACGGCCGCCGTCCCGCCCGACACCCCCATCAGGATCGGCACCCTGACCGGCACGTACACGCCGGAGAAGAACGGCAGGGTCACCTTCACGGCCGGGACGCTCATCGTGCACGCCCTCGGCATGGACGCGGCCGTCTGCACCCCGAAGAACGACCCCCGGCCCTCGCTCGAACTCGACGTCACCGGCGTCTCGGGCGGCGACGCGACCCCACCGCCCGCGCAGGAGCAGGAGGCCCCGCCCGCCGAGCTGCCCAGGACCGGGCCCCTCGACTCCGCCATGGCCCTCGGCACCCTCGGCGGCACCGTCCTCCTGACCGGCGCCGCCGGAGTCCTCTGGCTCACCCGGCGCACGGCACGCTGATGCGGACGGCGGCACGCTCCGGACTCCTCGCCGCCGCGACCGCCCTCGCCGGCGTGGTCGCGGGGGGCCCTGCCGGAGCTCAGGCCCTGACGGCGGCTCCCTTCGGCTCCCTGGCCTTGACGGCGGCGCCCTTCGGCTCCCAGGCCTTGACTGCGGCGCCCCCCGGCTTGACCGCGACGCCTCCCGGCCCCCACGGCTGGACGGCCGCCCCCGCCGCCGGACGGCCGTACGCCTATCTGGAGGGTCCCGCCGGCAGCGTCCTCCAGGACACCCTGTCGCTGACCAACCCGGGCGCCGGGCCGCTCACCGTACGGCTCAGCGGGCACGGCGCCCCGGTGTCCTTCGCCGCGCCGACCGTGACCGTGCCGGCCAGGACCAGGGCGGACGTGCCGTTCGCCGTGACCCTCACCGCCGACACCCCGCCCGGTGAGCACCGGGGCACCGTACGGGCCACGGCGGCGGGCCGGGAGATACGCGTCGACCTGCGGCTACGGGTCAGCGGCCCCCGGCTCGCGGCCCTCACCGTCGAGGACGTCCGCGTCGACACCGCGACCGGATCCCTCCGGTACACCCTGGTCAACCGGGGCACCACCGTCCTCGCCCCGCACCTCGCGGTCCACGCCGAAGGCGTCCTCGGCACCGTCCTCGACCGGCCGGCCCGCGCCCTGCCGCTCACCCTCCGCCCCGGCGAGCGGGCCACCAGGACCGAACCCTGGCCCGACCCGCCCGCCCTCGACTCCGTCACCGTCCGCCTCACGGCCACCGCCCCGGACGCCGCCCCGGCCACCGCCCGCGCCGACGCCTCCTTCGCCTCGGGCCCGGCGCTCACCGGGGCGGCCGGCCTGCTCCTCGCGGCGGCGGCGGGCGCAGGCGGGTACGCGGTACGGCGGCGTGGCAGAGCCCGTACCCAGCGAGCGTCGGCGGGAGCGACCCCATGAGAGACAAGGGAACGACGAGGTGGGCCCGTACCGCCGCGGCCCTCCTGACCGCCCTCACCCTCACGCTCCTCCTCCCCGCCGCCCCCGCGGCGGCGGCCCCCGGACCCGCCGTGGAGCTCTCGCAGGCGGAGGGCGGCAAGGGCGGTGAGATCACCGTCAGCGGCAGCGGCTGGAAACCGGGCGCGCTCCTCATGCTCCTGATCTGCGGCCAGGCCACCCCCGGCAAGGGTGTCATCGGCGGCACCAACTCCTGCGCCAACACCGACGGCAGGGCCGCCACCGTCGACGCCCGGGGTGCCTTCAGCGCGAAACTGCCCGTCGCCGAGCCGCCCAAGCCCTGCCCCTGCGTCGTCCACGTCGCCGGGGTCACCGGCCAGCAGGACGCCGTCGACCGGGAGTTCACCGTCGCCGGGCACCCCAAGGCCCCGCTCCCCGAGACCTCGGGCGACGGGCGGCTCGCCGTCCTCGCCGCCGTACGTCTCGACGGGTCGAGCGGCCTCCTCACCTGGTTCGGGGCGCCGCCGCGCCGCGAGGTCGTCCTCACCGTCGGCAACCTGGGCTCCGCGCCCGTCAAGGACCCCGTCTTCCAGGTCGGCACCAGCCACGGCGTCTTCGCACCGCAGTACGAGGAACGCCAGTGGAGCGGGACCGTCGAACCCGGCCGAAAAGCGCTCGTACGGCTCCCCGTCGAGCTCACGGCGGGCGCGCACGGCGACTACCAGGTCTCCGTGCGATACGCGGGGAAGGTCCTGGTCGAGCAGCCGTGGGGGGTCGGCAGGCCCTGGGGCGTGACGCTCTTCTGGCTGCTGCTCGCCGTGGTCGTACCGGCGGCGCTGTTCCGGATCGGGATGGTTGTGGTGGACCGGGCACGACCCGCCACGAGCCCCGGCCGCCGCCCCGCCACGAGCCCTGCCCGGCTCCGGCCTCCGCGCCTCCGCCGGCGTACACGTACCCCCGACCCCGCACCGCGGGACCAGGGGGACGACCAACCGACCGCGGTCCTGCCGTGGTTCAGGCCTGACTCCGCACCGTCAGCCCCAGAGAGCAGCCCGACGACGAAGGGACATGCGTGAGTACGCAACGGAGGATGAGCGCGGCCGGGGTCGCGCTGATGCTCGGCGGCGCGGGGATCCTGATTTCCGCCGGCCCCGCCCAGGCCGCCGAGGTCTCGTACAAGACGGAGTGCATCCCGCCGTCCATCTCCGGGCTTCCGCCCGTGCAGGGCACCACGAAGGTGCTGATCACCGCACCGGCGGAGGCCAAGGTCGGCGACGAGGTCGAGATCGTCTGGAAGACGGTCCAGGCCGCCTCGAAGAACCCCGACGTGCTCGACCTCGGCCAGGACACGGTCAAGCCGACCGGCGTCCTCACCGTGGGCGGCGCGGCGGGCGGCACCGTCGCGATGGAGGGACCGCGGAAGAACCCGCCGATCCCCAAGAACAGCCCCATGGTGCTGCCCGACATGAAGGGGAAGCTGAGGCTGGAGAAGGCCGGCGAGATCACCCTCACTCCCGGCAACTACACGATCAACGTGTCCAAGCCGCTGTCGACGGACACGAAGTGCGCGCCGAAGGAGACGGTGCCGGTCGGCGCGACGATCAAGGTGACGGCCGGGGGAGGCGGCACGACGACGAGCGGCGGTACGACGAGCAGCAGCGGCACGACGACGAGCGGCGGCACCACCACCGGAGGCACGACCACCAGCGGCGGCACCACCACCGGAGGATCCTCCAACTCCACCGGCGGCTCCGGCTCGGGCGGTTCCGGCGGCGGGCAGACGGCGTTCCCCGGCAAGGAGGTCGCCGTCGGCTTCAGCTGCCAGGCCCCCGGCCCCGCCGCCATCACGTCCAAGGTGACGATCGACGCCAAGAAGAACGGCGGCTCCTACGACCTCACCGTCAAGACGGCCAAGGGCGTCATGGACAGCCCCGCCCCCCTCCCCGCCGGAGCCCTCAAGGCCTCCATGGGCATCAAGGTCGGCGGAGCGGACAGCGGCACCGTGAACGTGACGGGACCGCCCAACCCCGCCGCCCTGAAGATGGGCGATCCGGTGAACCTGCCGGACATGAAGGGCACGTACAAGCCCGGCGCGACGGGCAAGGCGACCCTCAGCCCCGGCACGCTGACCATCAAGGTCACCCTCGGCGACTCGCAGATGGAGATCCCCTGCCAGGTGAAGGGAGCCGTCCAGGCCTCCCTCGAACTGGACACGAGCAAGCAGGCGGGCGGCACGAACGGCGGCGGTTCGAACCCCTCGGGCGGCGGCTCCGGCACCCCGTCCGGCGGCTCCGACGGCGGCAACCTCGCCGAGACCGGCGCCGAGGACGACGGCGCCCTGCGCGCCCTCGCCCTGGTCGCGGGCACGGTGATCCTGCTGGGCGGCGCGGTGTTCACGTTCACCCCGTGGGCGCGCCTCAGGAGGTGACGGAACGACGGAGGGCCCGTCGCACCGGTGCGGTGCGACGGGCCCTCCGGGGCGGCCGGGTGACGTCAGTGGACGCTACCCATGAGGCCCTGGACCTTCTTGCGGTACATGTAGATCGCGAATCCGGCCGCGACGGCGAGCGCCGCCTGCAGTCCGATGATCCCGGTGCCGTTCAGGTCCACGCCCGCGATGGAGAGCAGACCCGTGGTGCAGTCGCCGGCGGTGACGGCGAGGAACCAGACGCCCATCATCTGGGAGGCGTACTTCTGCGGCGCCATCTTCGTGGTGACGGAGAGGCCGACCGGGGAGAGGCACAGCTCACCGATGGTCTGGATCATGTAGATCGAGACGAGCCACATCGGGGAGACCTTGTCGCCGCCGCCCGCCATGTTCATCGGGACGATGAAGACGAAGAAGGACGCGCCGACCAGGACGAGGCCCATCGCGAACTTCACGATGGTGTTCGGCTCCTGGTTCTTGCGGGCCAGCCACAGCCACAGCCAGGCGAAGACGGGGGCCAGCGCCATGACGTACAGCGGGTTGAGCGACTGGTACCAGGTGGCGGGGAAGCCCAGGCCGAAGATGGTGTCCGCGGTCTTGTCGTCGGCGAACAGGGACAGCGTCGAGCCGCCCTGGTCGTAGATCATCCAGAAGATGGCCGCGGCGACGAAGAACCAGATGTAGCCGGTGACCCGGGACTTCTCACCGGTGGTCAGGTCCTTGTCGCGCTTGATGCGGGCCAGGACGGCGACCGGGATGATCAGCCCGGCGAGGGTGATCGGGACCATCGCCCAGTTCAGGGTGTACATGCCCAGGGCGACGACGGCGCCGTAGAACGCGGCGAGCACGACGGTGACGACGGCCGCCTTGGTGATGACGGCCTTGCGCTCCGCGGCGGACAGCGGGTTCGGGACCTCGCTGCTCTTCGGGTTCAGCGTCTTGCCGAAGGCCAGGAAGACGGCGAGGCCCAGGCCCATGCCGACGGCGGCGAGGGCGAAGCCCAGGTGCCAGTTGACCTTCTCGCCGACGGTGCCGATCACCAGGGGGGCGAGGAACGCGCCCAGGTTGATGCCGATGTAGAAGATCGTGAAGCCACCGTCACGGCGCGGGTCGTCCGCGCTCTTGTAGAGGTGGCCGACCATCGTCGAGATGTTGGCCTTGAGGAGACCGGAGCCGACCGCGACGAGCGCGAGGCCGACGAAGAACATCGCCTGGCCCGGCATGGCCAGCGAGACGTGGCCGAGCATGATCACGGAGGCCGCGATCGTGACCGTCTTGCGGGCGCCCCAGACGCGGTCGCCGAACCAACCGCCGGGCATGGCCATGAGATAGACCATCGAGACGTAGACGGAGTAGATCGCCGTCGCCGTCGCCGCGGTCATCGCGAGGCCGCCGCCCTGGCTGCCCGTGGCGGCGTCCACGCCGCCGGAGACCAGGTACAGGACGAGAAGGGCCCTCATGCCGTAGTAGGAGAAGCGCTCCCACATCTCGGTCATGAAGAGAGTGGCCAGGCCGCGGGGGTGGCCGAGGAGGGTCTTCTCGTAACCGAGGGGTTCGGCCGAGTCCTTCGTCAGGCTGGACGCCATGTCGATCCTTGCTCTGTCGGGACGCACGCCTTGTGAGCGTGGTGCGCCCGGTGGGGGAGGCCGGCACCGGTGGAGTCGTAGAACTCCGCCGGGATCCACGCCCCGGGAGATGCGCTGTCGCTTCCCGGGACCCGGCCCACAGGTCATTCACCGTCTCCGAGGTTCGGCGGGGCCGACCTCACGCAGAAAGAGGACCTAGGCCCGCGAAGCTGGCCAAAGGTCCCCGATTACCGCTACAGACGTCTCGCCACCATACGACACGACAGGGCCGGATATGGAAGGACTTGAGAGATGGATCACAGGCAATAATGCAACCACACCAGGCCATTCCAAGGTCATGTGCAGGATGGTCACAAGATCTCCAAGGGTCGCCCGGACCTGGAGCATCGTGCCCCGGGCCGGTACCCCCGCGGACTACCATCACCCCATGACCCGTGTACTGCTCGCCGAGGACGACGCATCCATCTCGGAACCGCTGGCCCGCGCCCTGCGGAGAGAGGGGTACGAGGTCGAGGTCCGCGAGGACGGTCCGACCGCCCTCGACGCCGGACTCCAGGGCGGAGTGGACCTGGTCGTACTCGACCTGGGCCTGCCCGGCATGGACGGTCTCGAGGTCGCGAGACGGCTGCGCGCCGACGGGCACGCGGTCCCGATCCTGGTGCTCACCGCACGGGCCGACGAGGTCGACACCGTCGTCGGGCTCGACGCGGGCGCCGACGACTACGTCACCAAGCCCTTCCGTCTCGCCGAACTCCTCGCCCGGGTCCGGGCCCTGCTCCGGCGCGGCTCCAGCGAGCCCGCCGTCGCCCCCTCGACCCACGGCGTACGCATCGACGTCGAGTCGCACCGCGCCTGGATGGGCGAGGAGGAGCTCCAGCTCACGGCGAAGGAGTTCGACCTGCTCCGGGTCCTGGTCCGGGACGCCGGCCGGGTCGTCACCCGCGACCAGCTCATGCGCGAGGTCTGGGACACCACCTGGTGGTCCTCCACCAAGACCCTCGACATGCACATCTCCTGGCTGCGCAAGAAGCTCGGTGACGACGCGGCGAACCCCCGCTTCATCGCCACCGTGCGCGGTGTCGGCTTCCGCTTCGAGAAGAGCTGAGCCACCCTCACACCATGCGCCGCCGACTGATCAACTCCACGCTCGCCGTGGTACTCGTCGTCATCTCGGTGTTCGGGGTCTCCCTCGTCATCGTCGAGACCCGCACCATCACCAGCACCGCCCAGGAGCGGGTGGACACCGAGGCGGTGCGGCTCGCCTCCATCGTCGACAGCCGGCTCATCGGCGGCGAGCCGGTCAACCCCGACATCCTCGCCGAGCAGAGCGGCGCCAAGCGGTACGCCGAGATCCACATCCCCGGCCGCCCGACGATCGAGATCGGCACCCGCCCCACCGGTGACGTCATCCAGGGCCTCGCCGAGGGCGAGCGCGGCGAGACCGTGATCGTCGAGGAGTCCCGCTCCACCGTCACCGCCGAGGTCGGCCGCACCCTCCTGATCATCGGCGCCGTGGCCCTGCTCGCCGTCGTCGCCGCCGTCCTCCTCGCCGTACGGCAGGCGAACAAGCTGACCTCCCCGCTCACGGACCTCGCGGAGACCGCCGAACGCCTCGGCTCCGGCGACCCGCGCCCCCGGCACAAGCGGTACGGGGTGGCCGAGCTCGACCGGGTCGCGGACGTCCTCGACGCCTCCGCCGAGCGCATCGCCCGGATGCTCACCGCCGAGCGCCGGCTCGCCGCCGACGCCTCCCACCAGCTCCGTACGCCCCTGACGGCGCTCTCCATGCGTCTGGAGGAGGTGGCGCTCGCCGACGACCTGCACACGGTCAAGGAGGAGGCGACGATCGCGCTCACCCAGGTCGAGCGGCTCACCGACGTCGTCCAGCGGCTCCTGACGAACTCCAGGGACCCGCGGTCCGGCTCCGCCATCGCCTTCGACCTGGACGAGGTCGTCAAACAGCAGATCGAGGAGTGGCGGCCGGCCTACCGCAGCGCAGGACGGGCCATCGTCCACTCGGGCAAGCAGGGGATGCGGGCCGTCGGTACCCCGGGCGCGGTGGCCCAGGTCCTCGCGGCCCTGATCGAGAACTCGCTCATGCACGGCGGCGGCACGGTCGCCCTGCGGACCCGGGTCATCGGCAACCAGTCGGTGATCGAGGTCACCGACGAGGGCCCGGGCGTCCCGGCCGACCTCGGCGCGCGGATCTTCGAGCGGGCCGTCAGCGGCCGCAGCTCCACGGGCATCGGCCTCGCGGTCGCCCGCGACCTGGCCGAGGCGGACGGCGGCCGGCTGGAACTGCTTCAGCAGCAGCCGCCGGTCTTCGCGCTCTTCCTGAGCCGCGAGGTCAAGAGCGTCTCGGACGAGCCGCGGGACCGCCCGGTGCGCTGAAAAGCCGGGTCAGAGGCGGTCAGACGCGGTCCGGCTGCCGCCGGGTCGCCTGCCGCGGGGCCTGCTCCAGGAAGGATTCGGCGGTCTGCACCGCCTCCTTCGCGGGCAGCGCGCGGAACACCCACGTGCGGTACGACCAGAAGCGGAACAGCGTGGCGATCCCGATGCCGAAGAACTTGAAGAAGTTGCTGGCCAGCGGGCCGTCCCAGCCGAAGCCGTACGTCGCCGCGTAGAGCACGCCGTTCTCGATGACCATGCCGATCACGCTGAACAGCAGGAACAGCGACATCTCCTTCGTCCGCCCGGACTTGTCCCGGTCGCGGTACGTGAAGTAGCGGAACCCCACGTAGTTGAAGACGATGGCGACGACGGTCGCGATCAGGCTGGCCCGCACCATCGGGATGTCGGTGGTGCCGCGGACCAGGTTGAAGACGCCGAGGTTGACCAGGACGCCGAGACCGCCGACCACCCCGAACTTCGCGACCTCGCGGACGAGCAGGTCGAGTCGCGTGCGCAGCGCGCCAGGTTCACTCATGGTGATGGCTCTGTCCCGTCCGTCCGGGTGACGTCCGGATGACGTCAACCCAACCACTGTAACCAGCCGCCCTGTCACCCGCCCGTGTACCTCGTAAACCCCCGGGAACCCGGCCCCGGGCCTTGGTTTTCTTGTGCCAAACCACAGCCGGACGAGTGTTCCCCGATGGTGCGGATACCCTAAGAGGGTGACGTTCCCGGTAGTCGGCATGGTCGGTGGCGGTCAGCTCGCCCGAATGACCCACGAGGCGGGCATCCCCCTCGGCATCAAGTTCAAGCTCCTCAGTGACACCCCGCAGGACTCGGCGGCCCAGGTGGTGAGCGAGGTCGTCATCGGCGACTATCGCGACCTGGCTACGCTGCGTGACTTCGCGCGCGGATGTGACGTGATCACCTTCGATCACGAGCACGTCCCCACGGAGCACCTGCGGGCCCTTGAGGCGGACGGCATTCCCGTCCGCCCGGGGCCCGACGCGCTGGTGCACGCCCAGGACAAGGGGGTGATGCGCGCCAGACTCGACGAGATCGGCGCGCCGAGCCCGCGGCACCGCATCGTGGCGGACCCCGAGGACGCGGTGGCCTTCGCCGCCGAGGTCGGGGGCTTCCCGATCATCCTCAAGACCGTGCGCGGCGGCTACGACGGCAAGGGCGTCTGGTTCGTCCGTACGCCGGAGGACGCCCGCGACCCGTTCCTCGCGGGGGTCCCGGTCCTCGCCGAGGAGAAGGTCGACTTCACGCGCGAGCTCGCCGCGAACATCGTCCGTTCCCCGCACGGCCAGGCCGTCGCCTACCCGGTGGTGGAGTCCCGTCAGGTCGACGGCGTCTGCGACACCGTGATCGCGCCCGCGCCGGACCTCGACGACGAGCTCGCGGGCCAGGCGCAGGAGCTGGCGTTGCGGATCGCCAAGGAGCTCGGGGTCGTAGGCCATCTGGCCGTCGAGCTGTTCCAGACCACGGACGGCCGCATCCTCGTCAACGAACTGGCGATGCGCCCGCACAACTCCGGCCACTGGACGCAGGACGGGGCGATCACCTCGCAGTTCGCCAACCACGTACGGGCGGTCCTCGACCTGCCCCTCGGCGATCCGCGCCCGCGCGCGAGGTGGACCGTGATGTGCAATGTCCTGGGCGGCGACTACCCGGACATGTACACCGCGTACCTGCACTGCATGGCCAGGGACCCGCAGCTCAAGATCCACATGTATGGCAAGGACGTGAAGCCCGGCCGCAAGGTGGGGCACGTCAACACCTACGGCGACGACCTGGACGACGTGCTGGAGCGCGCGCGTCACGCCGCCGGCTACCTGCGAGGAACGATCACCGAGTGAGCAGCATCAGCACCTCCCCCGTCATCGGCATCGCCATGGGATCCGACTCCGACTGGTCCGTCATGGAGGCCGCCGCGCAGGCCCTCGAAGAGTTCGAGATCCCCTACGAGGTGAACGTCCTCTCCGCCCACCGGATGCCGCGCGAGATGATCGCGTACGGCGAGCAGGCCGCGGGCCGCGGCCTGAAGGCGATCATCGCGGGCGCGGGCGGCGCGGCCCACCTGCCCGGCATGCTCGCCTCCGTCACCCCGCTGCCCGTGATCGGCGTGCCGGTGCCGCTGAAGTACCTCGACGGCATGGACTCGCTGCTCTCCATCGTGCAGATGCCGGCCGGTGTCCCCGTCGCCACGGTCTCCGTGGCGGGCGCCCGTAACGCGGGCCTGCTCGCGGCCCGGATGCTCGCCGCGCACGACCCGGAGCTCCTCACCCGGATGAACGACTTCCTTCAGGAGCTGAACGACCAGGCGACCGAGAAGGGCAAGCGGCTGCGGGCCAAGGTCGAGGGCGCCGACTCCTTCGGCTTCGGGAATTGAGCGCCACCGACCGCCTGGCGGAGGCGCGGGAGCTGCTCGCTTCCGCGCCCGTCGCCGACGGTCACAACGACCTGCCGTGGGCGCTCCGCAAGCACGCGCGGTACGACCTGGACCGCATGGACATCGCCGCGGACCTGACCGGCGCCCTCCACACCGACCTCGCCCGGCTGCGGGCCGGTGGCGTCGGCGCCCAGTTCTGGTCGGTGTACGTGCCCTGCGGGCTCGCCGGGGACGACGCGGTCAGCGCGACCCTGGAGCAGATCGACATCGTCGACCAGCTCCTGGAGCGGTACGCGGACGAGCTGGCCCCCGCCCTGACGGCGGACGACATGGAGGCGGCCCGGCGGCAGGGCCGTATCGCCTCCCTCAAGGGTGCCGAGGGCGGCCACTCGATCAACAACTCCCTCGCCACCCTGCGCGCCCTGCACACCCTGGGCGTGCGGTACATGACGCTCACTCACAACGACAACAACGACTGGGCGGACTCGGCGACCGACGAACCGGGTGTCGGCGGGCTCTCCGCCTTCGGCCGACGGGTCGTCCGCGAGATGAACCGCTCGGGCATGCTCGTCGACCTCTCGCACGTCGCCGCCACCACCATGCGGGACGCCCTCGACGCCACGGCGGCGCCGGTGATCTTCTCGCACTCCTCGGCCCTCGCGGTCTGCGACCACCCGAGGAACATCCCGGACGACGTCCTGGAGCGGCTGCCCGCCAACGGCGGCGTCGCGATGGCCACCTTCGTGCCCAAGTTCATCCTGCCCGCGGCCGTCGAGTGGACCGCACGCGCCGACGACAACCTGCGCGCGCACGGCTTCGACCACCTCGACACCACCCCGGAGGCGATGAAGCTGCACCGCGCCTTCGAGGCGGAGCACCCGCGCCCGGTCGCCACCGCGGCCACGGTCGCCGACCACCTCGACCACATGCGGGAGGCAGCGGGCGTCGACCACATCGGCATCGGCGGCGACTACGACGGGACGGCCTTCACCCCGGCCGGCCTCGACGACGTCGCCGGCTACCCGAACCTGATCGCGGAGCTCCTCCACCGCGGCTGGTCCCACCCCGACCTGGCCAAGCTGACCTGGTCGAACGCGGTCCGCGCCCTCCGCGACGCGGAAGCGGTCTCCCGCGACCTGAAGAGCCGTACGGCCCCGTCGAACGCGACCATCGACGCGGAGGACACCAGCGGGGCGGTCGACGTACCGTAACCGGCACGTCACCCGGCCGGCTCAGCCCGCCGCGCTCCCGCCCGGGGCCGGTGGCACGGTGGACGGTGCCGCCCCGCCGCGCTCGGCGGGGCGGTACTGCGTCGCCGAGTTCGGAGTAACCCCATGGCGGAACTGCTAGACGGCCCACCCGACCTCTCCACCGTCGCTGCCGCCGGCGAGCTCGACCCCCTCGAGCCGCCCCAGCCGCTCGACGAGACGGCACGCGCCCGCGCGGTCCTGGCGGCCCAGCCCGTCGTCGAGGGACACGCCGAGCTGCCCGAGTCGCTCGACCCGGAGGACCTCCCGCCGGTGCGTGCCGGGGAGACCGGAGCCCAGTTCTGGTCCCTGCACGTCGAGGCCGACGAGGGTGTCATCGAGACCCTGCGGCGCATCGACGCCGTCCGCGGGCTCGTCGCCGCCTGCCCGGAGGAACTGCGCCTCGCGCACGGCACCTCCGAGATGGCCCACGCCCGTAACTGCGGCCGCGTCGCGGCCCTCCTCGGTCCGGTCAGCTGGACGGCGCTGGGCGGCTCCGCCGCCACCCTGCGGGCGTACCAGACCCTGGGCGTACGGGCCGTCAACCTCACCCGCTTCGACGACTTCGCCCGCGAGGCGGTACGGGAGATGAACCGCATCGGCCTGGCCGTGGACCTCTCCGGAGCCGACCTCGACACGGTCCGCCGCACCCTTGAGGTCACCCGGGCTCCGGCCCTGCTGACCCGGGCGGCCCCCGAGGGCCTCCCCGACGACGTCCTGGGCCTCCTCGGCGCGAACGGCGCCGTCTGCATGGTCACGGTGACGGACGACCCGGCCGCGGTCGCCGACGTCCTGGACCGGGTGCGTACGGCGGCCGCCCCGCACTGCGTGGGCGTCTCCCGCACCACGGCCCCCGCCGTCGGCTACGTACCGCTCTTCGCGGAGCTCCTGCGGCGGGGCTGGACGGCCCAGGACCTGGTCGGGCTCGCCCACGGCAACGCCACCAGGGCGCTGCGGCAGACGGAGTTCCTGTCCCGGACGAACCGCATCAGGCCGGTCGTGTCCTGACGGTACGTGCCGTGTCCTGACGGTACGTACGGAGAGCCTCGCCGTACGCCGGTGTACCCGGTCCACGACGGTGCACTCCGGCGTACGCCGGAGTGCTCAGGCGCGCGGGCGGCCCATCGCGCGGTACGTCCAGCCGGCCGCCCGCCAGCGCTCCGCGTCCAGCGCGTTGCGGCCGTCGAGGAGCACCGGCGAGGCGACCTCGCGGGCGAGCTCCGCCGGGTCGAGCTCACGGAACTCGCGCCACTCCGTCAGGTGCAGCACCACGTCCGCCCCGCGCACCGCCTCCGCGGCCGTGTCGGCGTACCCGAGGGTCGGGAAGAGACGGCGCGCGTTCTCCATGCCCTTCGGGTCGTAGACGGTGACCTGGCCGCCCTGGAGGTGTATCTGACCGGCCACGTTCAGCGCGGGCGAGTCGCGGACGTCGTCCGAGTCCGGCTTGAAGGTGGCGCCGAGGACGGCGACCCGGCGGCCCAGGAACGTGCTGCCGCCCAGGGCCTCGCGCGCCATCTCGACCATCTGGCCGCGGCGCCGCATGTTGATGGAGTCGATCTCGCGCAGGAAGGTCAGCGCCTGGTCGGCGCCCAGCTCCCCGGCGCGGGCCATGAAGGCCCGGATGTCCTTGGGGAGGCAGCCGCCGCCGAAGCCGATGCCGGCCCGCAGGAACTTGGGGCCGATCCGGTCGTCGTGGCCGAGGGCCTCGGCCAGCCTGACGACGTCGCCGCCCGCGGCCTCGCAGACCTCGGCCATCGCGTTGATGAAGGAGATCTTGGTGGCGAGGAAGGAGTTGGCGGACGTCTTCACCAGCTCGGCGGTCGGGAAGTCGGTCACCACGAAGGGCGAGCCGTCGCCGACCGGCCCGGCGTACACCTCGCGCAGCAGCTTCTCCGCCCGTTCGCCCTGCACGCCGACGACGATCCGGTCCGGGCGCAGGGTGTCCTGCACGGCGAAGCCCTCCCGGAGGAACTCCGGGTTCCAGGCGAGTTCGACGCCCTCAGGCAGCACACCCGCGAGCCGCTCGGCCGAGCCGACGGGCACGGTCGACTTGCCGACGACCAGGGCCCCTTCGCGTACGACCCCGGCGAGGGAGGCGAAGGCGGCGTCCACGTAACTCATGTCGCAGGCGTACTCGCCGTGCTTCTGCGGGGTGTTCACACAGACGAAGTGCACGTCACCGAAGGCGCCGACCTCCTCCCAGGAGGTGGTGAACCGCAGCCGCCCGCTCGACCCCTCGATGCCGGCGACGTGCTTCGCGAGAAGCTCCTCGAGGCCCGGCTCGTACATCGGGACCCGGCCGGAGGACAGCAGCTCGATCTTCTCGGGGACGACGTCCAGGCCGAGTACCTCGAAGCCCAGTTCCGCCATGGCCGCGGCGTGGGTGGCGCCGAGGTAGCCGGTGCCGATCACGGTGATCTTGAGGGCCATGCGGGTCTCCAGTGACGTCGGGCGGAATGCCTGCCCGAGCATAGTCGTGTACTGGTCCGCGGCCGGGGCACGCCCTACCCTTTGGGTTACTTAACGGTAGTTAGCAAGCGTGGGAGTGAATGACTGTGGCGGGTTCGACTGATTTCGACCTGTACCGGCCGTCCGAGGAGCACGACATGCTCCGGGAGTCGGTCCGTGCGCTCGCGGAGGCGAAGATCGTGCCGTTCGCCGCGGCGGT